>DATIXQ010000109.1:0-24539 GCA_035518375.1 Allostellaceae bacterium
CGGCACCAGCGTCGGCAGCGTGAGATCGACCGAGAGCCCGTTCAAGCCGAGCGAGCCCAAAGCCTCGGCCGCGACGGCAACGACTTCGAGATCCGCCGCCACGGAATCGGAGCCGATCAATTCCGCGCCCACCTGCCCCACCTGGCGCTCGGGCCGGATTTCGCTGCCGCGCACGCGCAGCACTTGCCCCGCGTAGCAGAGCCGCAACGGCCGCGGCGCGTCCTTCAGGCGTGTCGTCGCGATGCGCGCCACTTGCGGCGTCATGTCGGCGCGCAAGCCAATCATGCGCTGCGACACCGGATCCATGAAGCGGAACGTGTCCTTCGCCATGGCCGCGCCGGCGCCGGAAAGAAGATTGTCCTCGTACTCGGCCATCGGCGGCTTCACGCGCTCGTAGCCGTTCATCGCCAGCGCCGCCGTCAGGCGGTGGACGATCTCGGCTTCCCACGCCGCATCGGGCGCGAGCAGGTCCGAAAGCCCCTGCGGGAGAAGCGCCGGGTGGAGCGCGTCATTCATGCGCGCGGGATAGCCGCTTTACCACAGGTGGGCAAGCCGGACGGGCTATTTGCCGTACTGCGCTCCGCGCTCCATTTCGCCCTTGGACCACGCGATCACAGCGTCTGCCGTGTCGGCGCCGAACTTCTCCATCAAATCATCCATGTCCAGGAAGTCGGCCCCGCCGATCCCCGCGCCGCCGGCGTAGGACTTTGCATTCTCGAACTGAGCGAGGACCACGCCGCTCGCGTCCGTAATCTGAAACTGTCCTTCGATGTGGGCAGCCCCAGCACCGAATCCGATGAGTAGACGTGCGACTTTGCTGCCTTTGTCGACAGTCGTGATGTTCCCGGACAGAACGATCACGTCAGCCGGTACCTGGGTTCCGGCCGAGGCCACCACTGTCTGCAGGACGTGCTGTTCTTGCAGGCGATTGAGGAAGCCGTGCTGGAAATGCGGAATCTCGGGTTGCCACACCGAGTCCGAGACTTGGACAGCACCGATTTCGACAGACGAGAACGTCTTCGTCGGGTGCTGAACCTGCAACGGAGTGACCGTCGTCGTCGTGCAGGCGCCCACCAGAAGCGCGGGAGCGAGGCCAAGCGCCCAGCGCCAAAGTCTCCGTGCCATGTTGTTCCCCCCAGAACGAATGCACGAGATGGTTGTAGTCTAATCGCACGCAGGTGCTTTCGCCACCCTTAGTTGAGATGCGATGGTTGCCCCTTACCGAGCGCTTCGTCTAACGTTCGGCGGAAGGAGGCTTGCCCCATGAGGATCATCGCCATCGAGGAGCACTACTCGACGCCGCTTTACCGGGAGAAGGTGAAGGCGAACGAGTTCCGCAGCTTCTACGTCAGATCGCGCGGCGAGCAGATCGGGCACGACATCGTCAAAGAGCTTGGCGACCTCACGGATTCGCGCCTCAAGAACATGGACGCGCACGGCGTCGACCTCCAGGTGCTCTCCTTCACCTCGCCGGGGGCGCAGGGCTTCCCGGCCGACGAAGCGATCCCGATGGCGAAAGACGCGAACGACCGGCTGGCGCAAGCGATGAGGGCGCATCCGACGCGGTTTGCCGGATTCGCGGCGCTGCCGACCGCGGCGCCGGAGGCCGCGGCCGACGAGCTCGAGCGCTGCATCAAGGATCTCAAATTCTGCGGCACCATGATCCACGGCCACACGCGCGGCGAGTTTTTGGACGACAAGAAGTTCTGGCCCGTCTTCGCGCGCGCGGAGAAGCTCGACGTGCCGATCTATCTTCATCCGACCTTGCCCGCGCCCGCGGCGATCAAGGCCTATTTCGAGGGCTTCGAGGAAATCGCGCGTGCCGGCTGGGGCTTCGCCGTCGACACTTCGATCCATTTCCTGCGCATTCTCTTCTCCGGCGTATTCGACGAGTATCCGAAGCTCAAGATCATCTTGGGTCATCTCGGCGAAGGCTTGCCGTTCGCGATGCACCGCTTGAACGACCACACCTATCGCGCGGCAAAGCACCGTGGCCTCAAGAAGACCCCGCTCGACTATATCCGCGACAATCTCTACGTCACGACGAGCGGCAACTGGTACGAGCCCGCCTTCGTCTGCACTTTGCTCGCGATGGGCGCCGACAACATCCTCTGGGCGATCGACTGGCCTTACGAGGCGAACAAGACCGGGATGGAGTTCTTCAACAAGCTGTCCTTGAACGACATCGACCGCGCGAAGATCGCGCACCAGAACGCCGAGCGGATCCTCAAACTATAACTGTCATTGCGAGGAGCGGATGCTCCGAAGCAATCCCCTGGAGATTGCTTCGCTACGCTCGCAATGACAGCCGATGGGCTCTCGCGGTTGACAGCGTTCCCCGTTCTTCGTCCAATCCTCCGGGAACGGGAGGATGCGGATGTTCCTGCGCAACGCATGGTATCCGGCGGCGACCGTCGATGAGCTGGCGGCGGGGCAGCTCTTTCCCCGCATTGTGCTCAACGAGCCGATCGTGCTGTTCCGCGACGCTGGCACCGGCAAGGTCGCGGCGCTCGAAGATCGTTGCTGCCATCGCGGCGCGCCCCTGTCGATCGGGCAGATCACCGATCGGGGCCTCGTGTGCGGCTATCACGGCCTTGTCTTCGACGCGCGCGGCATCTGCATCGACATGCCGGGAAGTCACGGCCGCATTCCCGAGAGCGCCCGCGTCCGGTCCTATCCCGTGTCCGAGACGGGCGGCTTCGTCTGGATCTGGATGGGCGATCCGGCCGGCGCGGACGAGGATCTCATCCCGTCTCTTCCGCGCCACGGCGACATCGACGACCGCACGGCGCGACGCGCGCACGGGGTGATGCACGTCAAGGCAAACTATGTGCTGTTCCTCGAGAACCTGATGGACCTGACGCATCTGCCTTTTGTCCACAAAACCTCGATCGGCGGCCATCCCGAGGATCACGCCGACGCGCAGATGGAGACGCACGACACACCGAACGGCGTGCACTTCTCGCGCCTGATGCTCGATGCGGTGCCGCCGCCGGGCTACGCCAAGCGCTACGGCTTCGCCGGCAAGATCGACCGCTGGGAGGAGTTCGACTACGTGGCGCCGGCGACCGTGCTGCAATTCACCGGCGCCGTCGACGCGGGCGACTACAAGAAGGGCATCCGCAGCGGCCATCACCATTTGCGCGGCATCCACACGTTCCTGCCCGAGACCGAGCGGAGCTGCTTCTATTTCTGGTCATTCGTTGATGGGTTCCGCGGGCCGGGCTCCGAGGCTGACCGCACGCTGGAAGTGGCGGCCATATTCCGCGAGGACGCGAAGCTCATCGAGCAGCAGCAGCTTCGTCTCGAAGGCTATGACCTGGAGCGGCTAACCGCGATCCCGAGCGATGTCGCGCGCGTGCACATGGGCCGCTTCCTCGCGCGCAGGATCGCGGAAGAGCGCGACGAAGCTTAATCGCGGTGCGTCCTTCGACTGCGCTCTCCTTCGCCAGGCTCAGGATCGCTCCGCTCAGGATGAGGAGCTTTGGATGAGGCTCAAAGAAAAGTCCTCATCCTGAGCGTAGGCCCGAAGGGCCGAAGTCGAAGGACGCACCGCGGCGAGCTTCGCTCGCGCTATTTCCCGCCGCGCAGCGCCTTGGCAAGGCGCAGGCGCAGCGCATTGAGGCGGATGAATCCGGCGGCGTCGCGCTGGTCGTAGACCTGGTCGGCCTCGAACGTGACGTGCGCCAGGCTGTAGAGCGACTTCGCTGACTTGCGTCCCACGACGCGGACATGGCCCTTGTAGAGCTTCAGCCGCACCGTGCCTTCGACATGCTCCTGGCTCTTGTCGATCAGGGCTTGGAGCATCTCGCGCTCGGGCGCGAACCAGAAGCCGTTATAGACGAGCTCGGCATAGCGCGGCATGAGCTCGTCCTTGAGATGTTGGGCACCGCGGTCGAGCGTGATGCTTTCGATGCCGCGATGCGCCTCGTGCAGGATCGTGCCGCCCGGCGTCTCGTAGACGCCGCGCGACTTCATGCCGACGAAGCGGTTCTCGACGAGATCGACGCGGCCGATGCCGTGCTTGCCGCCAAGCTCGTTGAGCGCGCCGAGGAGCCTCGCCGGAGAGAGCGGCTTGCCGTTGACGGCGGTTGCGTCGCCCTTGGCGAACTCGATCTCGACATATTCAGGCTTGTCGGGCGCCTCCTCCGGCGCGACGGTGCGGCTGAACACGAATTCCTTGGGCTCGGCCCACGGATCTTCGAGCACTTTGCCTTCGGCGGAGATGTGCAGAAGGTTGGCGTCGGTCGAGAACGGCGCCTCGCCGCGCTTGTCGGCGGCGATCGGGATCTGGTGCTTCTCGGCATATTCGAGGAGCGCGGTGCGCGAGCTGAGATTCCATTCGCGCCAGGGCGCGATAACGCGGATGTCCGGCTTCAGCGCGTAATAGGCAAGCTCGAAGCGGACCTGGTCGTTGCCCTTGCCGGTCGCGCCATGCGCCACCGCGTCGGCACCCACCTGGTTCGCGATCTCGATCTGGCGCTTGGCGATCAAGGGCCGCGCGATCGAGGTGCCGAGGAGATAGCGGCCCTCGTAAAGCGCGTTGGCGCGGAACATCGGGAAGACGAAATCGCGCACGAACTCCTCGCGCAGATCATCGACGAAGATCTCCCTGACGCCGAGCATCTTCGCCTTCTGCCGCGCGGGACCCAATTCCTCGCCCTGGCCGATGTCGGCGGTGAAGGTCACGACCTCGCAGCCATAGGTCTCCTGCAGCCATTTCAGGATGACCGACGTATCGAGCCCGCCGGAATAGGCGAGCACCACTTTCTTCAATTGTTCGGGCATCGTCTTTCCAAAATCGCCGGCGCGGGCTTAGCATGGGCCATGGCCGAGGTCACGATCTATCACAATCCGCGCTGCGCCACCTCGCGAAAGACGCTGGAATTGCTGCGGAAACGCGGGGTCGAGCCGGCGATCGTCGAATACCTGAAGACGCCGCCCAACGAATCCCAGCTGAAGCATCTCGTGAAGATGCTCGGGATCGCGCCGCGCGCGCTCCTGCGCAAGAAGGAGGCGAAGGAGGCAGGGCTCGACAAGCCGGGGCTCACTGATGCGCAGATCATCGCCGGGATGGCGAAGCACCCGATCGCGATCGAGCGCCCGATCGTGGTGAAGGGCGCGCGCGCCGCGTTGGGCCGCCCGCCCGAAGCCGTGCTGAAGATTCTCTAGCCGCGCAATGATCCGCGCCTTCAGCGATCACGCCGCCAACGAGCGCACGTTCCTCGCTTGGGTCAGGACCGGCATCGCCGTCATCGCCTTCGGCTTCGTCATCGAGCGCTTCAACCTGTTCCTGCTGGCGCTCGCAGGCTCCGGCGCGCCGGCCGTGGCGGAGCGGTTGCGGATCGAGCGGCTCGAAGGGCCGCTCGGGCGCTATGACGGGCTCGCCCTCATCGTCGGCGGCCTTGCCATCATCGTGCTCGCAGCGATCCGCTTCCGGCGCACAGGCCGGCTCATCGATGACCCGGCGACTCATCCCGCCGATAGCTTGCGCACCGAGCTGATCCTGTCGGCGGCGATCGTGGTGGTCGTCGCTCTCTTCAGCGCGTATCTCGTGATCGGCTGATCAGGCGTTTGCGGCTTCGTTCCTTTCGCTGCGCCTGAGCTTCACGCTCTCGGACTTGAGCTGGCCGCAGGCGGCGAGAATGTCGCGGCCGCGCGGCGTCCGCACCGGCGAGGGATAGCCCGCGTCGTTGACGATGTTGCCGAAGGCGGCGATGGCGCGCGAGGTCGAGCATTCGAACGGCGCGCCCGGCCACGGGTTGAACGGAATGAGATTCACCTTGGCCGGGATGCCGGCGATCAGACGCACCAGCTCGTTCGCCTCGGCCGCGCTGTCGTTCACGTCCTTCAGCATCACGTACTCGAAGGTGATGCGGCGCGCGTTCGAGGCACCCGGATATGCGCGGCACGCGGCCATCAATTCGGCCAGCGGGTATTTCTTGTTGAGCGGAACGAGCACGTCGCGCAGCTCGTCAGTGACGGCGTGGAGCGAGACCGCGAGATTGACGCCGAGCTCCTCGCCGCAGCGCTGCATCATCGGCACGACGCCCGCGGTCGAGAGCGTGACCTTGCGGCGCGAGACCGAGAGGCCTTCGTTGTCGAGGATGATCTTCACCGCCGCCGCGATGTTGTCGAAATTGTAGAGCGGCTCGCCCATGCCCATGAAGACGATGTTGGTGAGGAGCCGGTCATCCTTGGGCGACGGCCATTCGCCCAAGGCATCGCGCGCCGTCATCACTTGCCCGACAATTTCGGCGGCGCCGAGATTGCGCACGAGGCGCTGCGTGCCGGTGTGGCAGAATTTGCAGGTGAGCGTGCAGCCCACTTGCGAAGAGATGCAGAGCGTGCCGCGATCTTCCTCGGGGATGTGGACGCACTCGGCCTCTTGCCCGTCGGCAAAACGGAGGAGCCATTTGCGCGTACCATCCTCGGAGACTTGTCCGCGCGCGATCTCGGGCCGCGCCACGACGTAGCGCGCGGCCAAATCGGCGCGGAACGATTTCGCGAGCGAGGTCATCGCCGCGAAATCCGTGGCGCCGCGATGGTAGATCCAGTGCCAGAGCTGGCGTGCGCGATAGGGCTCGGCGCCGATTTCGGCCAGCTCGGCCGCAAGCTCGGCACGCGACAAACCCACGAGATTCTTGGGCGCGTCCATCCGCCGAGGATATAGGGGCGAAACGCGCCCGCGCAAAGCTCAGCGCTTGACGCCGCAGGCCTTGTCGATCGCGGCCAGGGCCTTGTCGAAGCCGACGAGCGCGTAAGTGTCGGTCGTGCCGGTGCCGCGCTGGGAGCTGCCCTTGAGGCTCGCGTGCTTGCCCTTGGCGAGCGCCTCGGTAACCGCCTTGTCGGTGGCGCTGTCGGCCGCCCAAGCCGACTCCTTGTCGGTGAAGAGCGAGAATTTCTTGCCGTCGACGTCGAGATCGGCCGAGGAGCCCTGCTTATAAGGATAGCCCGCGTCGAAATGGACGACGTTCAGCGCTTTCTCGCCCGGCCGGTGGGTGATGTAGAGGTCGATGCGGCCGCGCGAGAGGTTCGCCGGTTCGCTCTTCTCGGGCGTCCCCACGAGATAGCAGACCTTGCCGCCCTTCTCGCTGTAGGCGAGCGCGGTCCAGCCATGATCGGCCACGAGTTGCTGGGTCCCGCTGTCGGAGGCGGCGGGCGCGGCGAGGCTCGGGCCGGCAAAGGCGGCGAGCGCAAAAAGGGCCAGGGCGGGGCCCAAGGTGGCCGGACGGGAAGGCATAGGCCAACATACCGAAGCCTCACGAGTCGTGCCAAGCCTCTCTCGAAAAATTAAGCTACTGATTCACTTCAATAAAATTGGGTGGCGATTATCCCGGACTTGACTAATGGACCGGATTGGCCTAGATTGGCTTTTGTCAGCACGGGAGCCTCCTATGGCCAAGACGATCCGCCAGATGACCATTAAGGAATGGGAAGCCGCCTTCCCTACCGAAGATGCGTGCGCCGCCTATCTGGTCGCGCACCGTTGGCCTTACGGGCAAGTGGTCTGTCCTCGGTGCGGCAATCTCAAAGTGAAGCCGCACGGCACGATCCCCTATTGCTGGCTTTGCAACGAGTGTTCGCCCTCGCAGACGAACTATCGCTTCTCCCACATTGCCGGGACCGTGTTCGAGAACACGAATAAGCCGCTTCGGGATTGGTTTCGCGTCCTGCACATGATGGTCACGGCCAAGAAAGGCGTCAGCGCCCTTCAGGTCATGCGGGTTATGGGTTTCGGCTCCTACAAGACCGCGCATTACATGTGCATGAGGCTCCGCGCGGCGATGCAGGACAAAGACTTCCTCGCCATGACCGGCATTGTGGAGGTCGATGAGACTTTCGTCGGCGGCAAGACGCAGAACAAGCATAAGGACAAGCGCGGGCAAGGTCGCGGGCCGGGCGGCGGCTCGGGCGGCAAGACCGCCGTTGTCGGCGCAGTCTCCCGCAGCAAGAAGAATGTGGTTGCACGCGTGATCGGCAGCGCCACGGCGGCGGCTGTCGGTGGCTTCGTGCGTCAGACTGTTGATAGCAAGGTCAGCCTTCTCGCGACCGATATGTGGATGGGATACAAGGGGCTCGACACTGACTACACGCGCGTTTCTGTTGACCATGAAATCGGCCAGTACGTCGTCGGCGCGATCCATACCAACACCATCGAGGGTTTCTGGAGCCTGCTGAAGCGCGGCGTAATCGGTACCTTCCACAAGGTTTCGCCCAAGTACCTGCCGCTTTACGTCGCGGAATTTTGCTTCCGTTACAATAACCGTGAGAACGAGGACATTTTCGGCGCGGCGGTGAAAGGATGCTAAACAAAATCGCCATGTGGGTTGCGGCATTTTGCGTGGCGCTTCTAATTGGACAATGGATAGCATCAACGCCGATCCCGGTCCCGTGTCCGAAGGGCACAGATAATCAAGACTCCCGCAACCAAGACAAGCAATGCACCAGCTTGCGCAGTCCCATTTTCCAAGACCAAGAGCCGGTCATTGATAAACTTAGTGAATGGGCTGATGGTCACATTGGCAGCGTCACCGGCATTACAACTTTGTTGCTGGCCTTCGTGACATGGCGATTGGTCACCCTCGGCCAAGAACAATCGCGGACCGCGCACGCTGAGCTGCGCGCGTACGTTGGGGTCGAATACCCCGAGATCAAAATCGATGGCGAACAGATTCTCATATTCGTGGACTACAAGAACGCAGGAAAGACGCCAGCGCATGATGTCGAATTTCATTTCGACGCAGATGTCGTTGACTACGGAGTAACGCCACGTTGGAGAGCCCCGCTCAATCCAGACGACGAAGGGAAGGGAGGCGTCATGCTCGCGGCCACAGTCTGGCGTCGCCATCTCCCGATTCATGGAGACATTGCCGGTTTGGTTACTGCTATGCGGGAAAACAGAAAGCGCATTTGGATTTGGGGGACAATTGATTACGTCGATATTTTCCGGGAGAAATGCCACGTCCAGTTTCGTCTGTGGTCTTCGGACGCCCCAAAAACGGACCCGGTTGACGGGCACGAATTCTTCTCGTGCGTTTCCGATATAACCCACACCAAGGCTACTTATGGACGCGTCCGACCGTAACTCCTGTGAATAAGCGTACCCTCCGAAGGCGAGCCAGAGGGTAGAACAGAAAACCGCCAATAGTAAAGTCCGGGATAATCGCCAATTGGGTTCGTTCGGCAGAAACGCCGTGCGTCCTTCGACTTCGGCCCTTCGGGCCTCCGCTCAGGATGAGGAATTGTTGTGAACCACAAAGAATGTGCCTCATCCTGAGCGGAGCCACGACGCGAAGCGGCGGAGCGCAGTCGAAGGACGCGCCCGCGTTGCCCGTAAAATGCGTGCGACGACATATGGGACGCCGCACGCACTCGGTCAACCGGCCCAAGGGCCGGGGCGGGTGCGACAGTGGGAAGCACGAGAAGGACCGTCAATGGTCCCGCCGGCGGCAATTCGCGATGGCAGCTGGCGTGACTGACAAGCTTTGGTCCGTGGGCGATATCGTGGACTTGATCGAGGCGGCAGAAGCGTTGGAGGATGGCTCCCTGCTAGTGGGGTGAGCCAATGGGCTTCGATAAAGATGCTTGGTGGGAGAGAGTCGAAAGCACGCCACATATGGCTTGGTGCCTTCGCATCGCTGGAACGTTAGCTGCTGAATTACATTTGGCCGGATTACTCTCCTTCGAGCACTTGGAGCGAGCCAAGAGGCTTATGGCGGAGGAAATGCACGTGAATTTTTGCATGAACGATTTGCCGCCACCGGGACGGCCATAACGCTGTTACAATTCAAACTGAGACACTACCCGCCCCGGCCCAACGTTGACATGGGCGGCGCTCCTCCTCATAATTTCGTGCTTTCCCGCCGCCCCGCGGCACCTCGGGAGCAGTCTCCATGATGCGCGAGCGACGATAGGGGTTCCGAAGGTCGAGATTTCCGCCTTTCCCCCATCCTTTTCGCGCAGGAGAGCTTCACGTGATTTCCCCGGTTTTGCCGACTTACGCTCGGGCCGATGTGGCGTTCGAGCGGGGCGAAGGACCCTATCTCTTCGCGACTGACGGCCGGCGCTTCCTCGATTTCTCGAGCGGCGTCGCCGTGACCTGCCTGGGCCACGCGCACCCCCATCTGGTCGCGGCGCTCAAGAGCCAGGCCGAGAAGCTCTGGCATTGCTCGAACCTCTATCGCATCCCCGGCCAGGAGCGCGCGGCCGAGCGGCTCGTCGAAGCGAGCTTCGCCGACACGGCGTTCTTCTGCAATTCCGGCGCCGAGGCAATGGAATGCGCGATCAAGGTCGCGCGCAAATACCACGCCGCGACCGGCCACCCCGAGCGCCAGCGCCTCATCTGCTGCACCGGCTCATTCCACGGGCGCACGCTCGCAACCTTGGCCGCCGCCGGGAACCAGAAATATCTCGAGGGCTTCGGCAGCCCCGTTTCGCCCGGCTTCGACCATGTCGCCTACGGCAACCTCAACGAGATGCGCGCGGCGGTGACGCCCGAGACCGCCGGTGTCGTGGTCGAGCCGGTGCAGGGCGAAGGCGGACTCGCGACGGCGAGCAACGATTATCTCGAAGGCCTGCGCGCGCTGTGCGACGAGTTCGGACTCATGCTCGTGTTCGACGAGGTGCAGAGCGGCATGGGCCGCACCGGCAAGCTCTTCGCGCACCAGTGGACGAAGATCGCACCCGACGTGATGGGCCTGGCGAAGGGTTTGGGCGGCGGCTTCCCGGTCGGCGCGTGCCTTGCGACCGAGCGCGCGGCGCAAGGCATGACGCCGGGCACGCACGGCTCGACCTTCGGCGGCAACCCGCTCGCCATGGCGGCGACCAACGCCGTGCTCGACGTCATGCTGGCGCCCGGATTCTTCGACGGCGTCAATCGCATCGCGGGTCTCCTGCGGCGGCGGCTCGAAGCGATCGTTGCGGCATATCCCGCGCTCTTCGCCGAAGTGCGCGGCAAGGGGCTGCTCGTGGGCCTGCGCTGCGTCGTCACGAACGGCGACGTCGTCGAGCGCCTGCGGCGCGAGGGGCTTCTCACCGTCGCGGCGGGCGAGAATGTCGTGCGGCTTCTGCCGCCGCTCATCATCGACGAAAGCCATGTCGAGGAGGCGTGCGGCATCATCGAGCGCGTGGCGCGGCAATGGACACAGTGACCGACACAGTGGCCACGGCGCCGCCGCGCCACTTCCTCGATCTCGACCGCATCGATCGCGCGACCTTGCGCCGCCTGCTCGACAAGGGGCGCGAGTTCAAGCGCGGCACCGCGAAGGAGCGGCTGCCCGGCAAGATCCTCGCCCTGATCTTCGAGAAGCCGTCGACGCGGACGCGGCTTTCCTTCGAGGTGGCGATCAAGCAGCTGGGCGGCGACGCCATCTGCATGACCTCGAGCGAGAGCCAGCTCTCGCGCGGCGAGACCATGGCCGACACCGCGCGCGTGCTGTCGCGCTATGTGCAGGGCGTGATGATGCGCACGGGCGACGCCAGCAACATCGAGGAGCTCGCCGCCAACGCCTCGATCCCGGTGGTGAACGGGCTCACCGACCGCTCGCACCCGTGCCAGATCATGGCCGACGTGATGACGCTCGAGGAACGGACGGGCGATCTTGCCGGCAAGATCGTCGCGTGGTGCGGCGACGGCAACAACGTGGCGACGAGCTGGATCCATGCGGCCCAGCGCTTCGGCTTCGAATTGCGCCTTGCGTGCCCGAAGTCGCTCGCGCCGCCCAATGGCGCGCTGGCCTGGGCCAAGAGCGAGGGCGCGCGCGTCAGCATCGTCGAGAACCCGCGCGAGGCCGTCAAAGGCGCGCATTGCATCGTCACCGACACCTGGGCCTCGATGGGGGTCGCCGACGCCAAGGCGCGCGCCGAGCTGCTCCTGCCCTACCAGGTGAACGCCCGGCTCATGGCGCTGGCGCGGCCCGACGCGATCTTCATGCACTGCCTGCCGGCGAAGCGCGACAAGGAAGTGACGGCCGAGGTGATCGACGGGCCGCAATCGGCCGTGTGGGACGAGGCCGAGAACCGCCTCCACGTGCAGAAGGCTATTCTCGCCTGGTGCATGGGCTGATCCATCGCAACAAAACTTGCTGTCATTGCGAGGAGCGAAGCGACGAAGCAATCCGCTGGAGATTGCTTTGCGCTCGCAATGACAGTCGGCTGGCAGAATTTCCGCTTCGTCGCCCCCGCGAAAGCGGCGGGCCAGGGACGCCGCACGTCGCTTGCCCTGGGTTCCCGCCTCCGCGGGAACGACGACTGACTGTGTCCGGATGCCGGCTTTAGTGCGCGGCGCCGCCGGGCAGAAACTTCGCCGCCTCGGGATCGCCGAGATCACGCGCGCGGCGATACCAGGCCTGCGCCTGGGCCTCGTCGCCCTTGAGGCCATAGACGCCAGCCGTGGCAAGGAACAGCGGGTCGAACGTCATGCCGGCGAGCAGCGCCGCCTTGCCGTCGCCTTTTTCGGCCGCGCGCTCGAAATAGAGCCGGGCGGAGATGACGTCGTGGAGCTCGAGGTAGTGGTTGCCCTGCGTCACGAGCGCCTGTGTCTCGGTGTCGACCGGAACAGTGACGGGCTGCGCAGCAGCCGGGGCCGTGGGCGTGGCGACAGCGACCGCCGCGACCGTGCCGGCCGCAGCTACCGTGCCGACCGCAGCGACCGGCGCTGCGGGAACCGCGGGAGTTGCAGGCAGCGTCATGAGCGCCGAGCGCGCTGCGAAAATCACGGCGAGCGCCGCGCACGCACATGCGAGGAACGTGATGCGGATGCCGACGCTCGGCGGCTTGAGCATGACGAGATCTGGTGCAGGCGCAAGCGGCGCTTCGGGCTCTTCGACCGGCGGTACATCCTCGCTTGCGAGTTCGGCGGGAGCGGCCGTGGCGAGCGAAGGCTCGTCCGCTGCCGCGGCCGGCGCGTCGTCGATCTTCTTCGCGAACAGGTCTTCGAGCGAAACCGGCTTCGAAGACGCGAGCTGCAGCCGCGGCCGGATGACGACCGTGCGCAAATCCGCCTCAGGCGCGAAGTCGCTCTTGCCGCTGCTGATCACCGGCTTCTCTTCGACCGATCCGTCGTCTTCGACCGGGTAGTTGCGCGGCTCGTTGAGAAGCCGGCGCTGCTCCGTCAGGAATTCGTTTTCCCAGCGCGAAAGATCAGTGGCTACGGCAGCTTTGTCGGATGCGCGCATTGGCACCACGCCGGAATTTTCCTCAACCCCTCCATAGCTCCAGTAGGACGGGCGGAATCCGTCGGTCGACGCCGTGCCTTTGCCGAAAAAGATCTCGTCCGGATCGCCGCGGCCGAGCGGAGGCTTGGCGCAGTCGGCAAGCGACGCATGCGCCTTGAGCGGGCGGATCGGGATCGAGCGCAGGTCCGATTCCGGACGGAGGCGGGTCAGGGGAGCGGGCGACAGAATCCTAGTCCTTCCATAACGATCGGACCGACCCTCGTCTTAGGAGCGATAGCGCGGCCGACGATCGAATGTGGCAGCGTTAGCATCGTGTGCAAAGATGTTTCGATTCCAAATTGCCTAAATTCCGCGACGATCCCTTGGAAATCCGCGACGAGGCGTGCGAATTTGCCTTGCATTCTTGGCGAAGCGTGTTGGCAGGCCGTGGCGCCCGCCGATAATTTGCGCTGGGTATCATCCGAGGTGCGCCATGCGCGTCATCGCGATTGCTTCACAAAAAGGCGGGTCCGGCAAGACGACCTTGGCGGGCCATCTCGCCGTCGCCGCCGAACAAGCCGGGCGTGGCCCGGTCGCGCTCATCGATGCCGATCCGCAAGGCAGCCTCGCCGAGTGGTGGAACGCGCGCGAGGCCGAGACGCCGCTCATGGCGCGCAGCAGCGCCACTCAGCTTGCGAGCGACCTCGAGCGCGTGCGCGCGTTGGACATCCGCTACGTCATCGTCGATACGCCGCCGGCGATTCTCGACACGGTCTCGCAAGTGATCCGGCTCGCCGACCTCGTCATCCTGCCGGTCCAGCCGAGCCCGCACGACCTCAAGGCAGCGGCGGCCACGGTCGAGCTCGTCGGGCGCACCGGCAAGAAGCTCCTCTTCGTGCTCAACAACACGCTGCCGAAAGCGCGCATCACGCGGGAAGCTGCCGAAGTGCTCGCGCGCTACGGCACGCTCGCGCCGATGCATGTCCATCACCGCACCGGCTATGCCTCGAGCATGATCGACGGACGGACGATCATGGAGATCCCCGGGAGCGGGGGCCCCGAGATTGCGAACCTCTGGGCCTATGTCGATCACTCCTTCGCTGTCGCGGACCCGCTCGAGATACCAGGCAACGTCATCGCGCTGGCGCGGGCCTAGCGGGACGCCCCGTCGCAAGACCTTCACAATTCGGGGGTTGCAGTTAGCACCACGAGTGCCTAACTCGGGCTCCCATGCCCGACATCATCGAAGACGATCTCGTCCAGCCGTTCCAGATCGATTCCTTCGAGCTCAGGGGCCGGCTCGTGCGCCTTGGGCCGCTCGTCGACCAGATCCTCACGCGGCACAATTATCCGGAGCCCGTGGCCGAGCTTTTGGGCGAGGCGATCGTGCTCGCCGTCGCGCTGGCGCGCGCCCTGAAATACGAGGGCGTCTTCACGCTCCAGACCAAAGGCGACGGGCCGGTCAAGCTCATGGTGGCGGACGTCACCACGGCGGGCGCGGTGCGCGGATATGCCCAGGTCGATCAGGCGCGGCTTGCGCAAGTAATTGCGGCGGGAGCGGCGGCGGCGCAAGGGCCGGTGCCGCGGCTTCTCGGCGCGGGCTATCTCGCGCTCACGGTGGATCAGGGCGAACACACGGAGCGCTATCAGGGCATCGTCGAGCTCCAAGGCGCGAGCCTCGTCGAGTGCGTGCACCATTACTTCCGCCAGAGCGAGCAGGTCGAGGCCGGGCTCAAGGTCGCGGTGGCGCGCGTCGCCGGCTCCTGGCGCGCGGGCTGCCTCATGATCGAGCGCCTGCCCGAGGAGGACCGCCACACGAGCGAGGACGCCGACGAGGGCTGGCGCCGCGCCATGATCCTGATGAGCTCGTCGACGTCGAAAGAGCTGGTCGATCCCGCCCTTTCGCCCGAGCGCCTGCTCTATCGCCTGTTCCACGAAGAGGGCGTGCGCGCCTATCGGAAGCGCAAGCTCGCGGCGGAATGCCGCTGCTCGAGGGGCCGCGTCGAGACCATGCTGCGCGCGCTCGACAAGGACGACGTGCGCGACATGACGGTCGAGGGCCAGATCCTCGTCACGTGCGAGTTCTGCAGCGCGGTCTATGCCTTCGCCGCGGACGAGGTGGCGGCGCTCGCGGCGGACTAGGCTCAGCCCCGGAAGGGCGACTTGAAAAGGCCGCAATCGGCTGCAAGGCTCGCGCCCGCCCTGCCCCGCGGAAGACCCTCATGCACATGCCAGCACCATCCCGGCGCGCCCTCATCCTCGCCGTTGCACTTGGCCTCGCCGCATGCTCGAGCCCGCCGCCGCGGCCGACATATCCCGACATCCGCTTCACGGACGAACCGCCGCTCCGGCTCGCGATCGCCTCGGTCGAAGTGCACGAGGACTACCAGATGCCGTTCAAGGAGCCAAACGTCGAGCACCTCTTCCCAGTGCCGCCGTCACGCGCGCTCGAGAACTGGGCGCACGACCGCTTGCGGGCGACGGGCAACAACGGCACCGCCATCTTCTCGATCCGCGTCGCGAGCGTCGTCGAGACCGAGCTGCCGGTGAATCAGGGCGTCACCGGCGTGTTCACGACGCAAGCCTCCGAGCGCTACGACCTCACCATCACGGCGGCGCTCACCATCATGGAGAACGGCCTCGCCGTCCACACCGCCAACGTCACGACGACGCGCTCGCAAAGCCTGCTCCAGGGCATCACGCCCAACGACCGCGACAAGGCGTGGTACGAGATGACGAAAACGGCGATGGCGGATTTCGACAAGCAGATGGAATCAGAGATGCGCAACACGTTCGGCGACTACCTGGAGCGGTAGTCAAAGTCGCCGCGGGCGCGCCCCTACACGTTGATGGGCGCGCCGCCGCCGGGTGTGCCGATGATCGCCAGAAACTCGCGCCGCGTGGTCGCGTCGTTGCGGAAGGCGCCGAGCATGCGCGAGGTCACCATGGCGACGCCCGGCTTGTGCACGCCGCGCGTGGTCATGCACTGGTGCGCCGCCTCGATCACCACGGCGACGCCCTTGGGGCGCAGCACCTCGTCCAAGGTGTTGGCGATTTGCGCCGTCATCTTCTCCTGGATCTGAAGGCGCTTGGCGTAAAGCTCGACGAGCCGCGCGAGCTTCGAGATGCCGACGACGCGCGTCCCCGGAAGATAGGCCACATGCGCCTTGCCGATGATCGGCGCCAAGTGATGCTCGCAATGGCTTTCGAAGCGGATGTCCCGCAAGACGACCATCTCGTCGTAGCCGTCGGTCTCCTCGAAGGTGCGCGCCAAGAGCTCGACCGGGTCCTCGGAATAGCCGGCAAAATATTCGTCGAACGCGCGCACCACGCGCGACGGCGTGCCGCGCAAGCCCTCGCGCGTCGGGTCATCGCCGGCATATTCGATGAGGGTCCGCACCGCGGCCTCGGCCTCGGCGCGCGAGGGGTGCGCGCGCTCGGCTGGCGCTGCGCGCTTGCCGAGGGCACGAATATCCGCAGGCTTCGACGCCATGTTCTGTCCTTCCGTCTTTTCGTTAATTCAGCCGGACCGCCTGGTGCGGGCTGTCGAGCGAGAAAGCGGGCACCGCCACCGAGAAGGTGCCGCCATCGCCCGTCTCCATCTCATAGCTCCCGACCATGATGCCCGACGGGGTCGCCAAGGGCGTGCCGCTCGTGTATTCGAACGTCTCGCCCGGGCGTAGCACCGGCTGCTCGCCGACGACGCCGGGGCCGCGCACCTCGTGCAGGCGCCCCATCGCATCGGTGATGCGCCAATGGCGCCGGCGCAGCTGCACCGTCTCGGCCCCCTTGTTCTCGATGCGCACGTGATAGGCCCAAACGAAATGGTTATCGCGGGGCCGCGACTGCTCCTCGAGATAGACGGGCTTAACCGTCACGGTGATGGAACGCGTGGTCTCTTGGTACAAAAGCGGCCTTTCTCGCCGAAGAAGGATATTTTGTACCGGCACCGCCGCGCGTCAAGGCGGGCGTCCAAGCGCTCCCCGGCCCGTCACGAAAGCGTTACACGAGATCGCCTCGTTCGGCGCGGACGGCCTGAGCCGGCGCGACACGGGGCGCAACCGCCGTCCGCAGCTCCAAGCGTCTGCGCAATTCGCCGAGCGTCGGACGCCCGACCACACGGCGCAGCTCGGCAATCAGATAATCCGAGAGTGACATACCCTCGAGCGCCGCGCGCGATTTGAGCTTGCGATGGAGCTTATCGGGCACGTTCCGAACTTGGATGATGACGGACATGGACAAATAGCTCCTCATTCTGTGACGACCCGCCTCGCGTCATGCCCGGCCACCATGCCGGGCATCCACGTGTTGAACGGCACGAAACCAACCCGTGGATGGCCGGGACAAGCCCGGCCATGACGTAACGAGCAGCGCAGTCAACACAAGTTACCGCTCGTCTTCCGCGAGGCGGCGGAGATATTTGCCGTAATCGTTGTCGCGCAGCGGATGGGCCAAGGCCAGGAGCTGCTCGCGGGTGATATAGCCCATGCGGAACGCGACCTCCTCGACGCAGCCGATCTTCAATCCCTGCCGCGCCTCGACGATGCGCACGAATTCCGAGGCTTGGATCAGCGCGTCGTGCGTGCCGGTATCGAGCCAGGCGATGCCACGACCGAGCTTCTCGACGCTGAGCTCGCCGCGCGCGAGATAGATCAGGTTCAAATCGGTGATCTCAAGCTCGCCCCGCGCCGAGGGGCGCAAAGTCTTGGCATGCTCGGCGACGTTGCCGTCGTAGAAATAGAGGCCCGTGACCGCGAAGTTCGAGGGCGGGCGCTTGGGCTTCTCCTCGATTCCGACGACGTTGCCGGCGGCATCGAAGGCGAGGACGCCGTAGCGCTCGGGATCGCTCACCCAGTAGCCGAACACGGTGGCGCCGTGCCCACGTTGGGACGCGGCCGCCAGCATCTCGGGGAGCCCGTTGCCGAAGAATATATTGTCGCCGAGGATGAGGCATGACGGCTCGCCCGCGAGAAAGCGCTCGCCGATGAGGAAGGCCTGCGGCAATCCCTCGGGGCGCGGCTGGATTGCGTAAGTGAGCTCGATGCCCCATTGCCGGCCGCCCTCGAGCACGGCGCGGTAGCGGCTCTCGTCCTCAGGCGTGGTGATGACGAGAATGTCGCGGATGCCGGCGAGCATCAGCACCGACAGCGGATAATAGATCATCGGCTTGTCGTAGACGGGCAGCAGCTGCTTGCTGACGGCGCGCGTCAGCGGATAGAGCCGCGTGCCGCTGCCGCCGGCGAGAATGATGCCCTTCACGACGCCATCCCAAGCCGCTCGCCGCGATAGCGCTCGGCCAGGATCGGCCGCCACCACGCCTCGTTCGCGAGATACCATTCGACCGTGCGCCTGAGGCCCGCCTCGAAATCGACCGCGGCGGCGAAGCCCAACTCGGCCGCGAGGCGCCTGCCATCGATCGCGTAGCGGAAATCGTGGCCTGGCCGGTCGGCGACGAAGGTGATGAGCTGCGCCGCCGGGCGCGCGCGCGGCACGAGCGCGTCAAAGATCGCGCAGATCATTTGCACGACCTCGAGATTGGTGCGCTCGCCGCCGCCGCCGACATTATAACTGGCGCCGGGCTCGGCCTTCGTCGCGATAAGGTGGAGCGCGCGGGCGTGATCCTCGACATGGAGCCAGTCGCGCACGTTGGCGCCGGTGCCGTAGAGGCGGATGGGCTTCTCGTCGATGCAGCAAATGATAGAAAGCGGGATGAGCTTTTCCGGAAACTGGTAAGGCCCGTAATTGTTGGAGCAGTTGCTCACGATCGCCGGCAAGCCATAGGTCTTATGCCAAGCACGCACGAGATGATCGGCCGCGGCCTTGCTCGCGGCATAAGGAGAACTCGGGCGATAGGGCGAGTCTTCGGCGAAGGCGCCTTCGGCGCCGAGCGCGCCGAAGACTTCGTCGGTCGAGACCTGGTGGAAGCGGAAGGCCGCGCGCCGCTCCTGATCGAGCGCGCGCCAATACGATGTCGCCACATCGAGCATCGTATAAGTGCCGAGGATGTTCGTGGCGATGAAGGGCGCCGGCCCGTCGATCGAGCGGTCTACATGCGTCTCGGCGGCGAGATTGACGACGATGTCGGGGCGATGACGCGCGAACACGTCCGACATCGCCGCGCTGTCGGCGATGTCGTGCCGCTCGAAGACATAGCGCGGGTTGTCGGCAATTCCGGCGAGCGTGCGCAGATCGCCGGCATAGGTGAGCTTGTCGACGTTGACGACGTGCGCTTCCGTTGCCGCCATCAGATCGCGGATCAGCGCCGATCCGATAAAGCCCGCTCCGCCCGTGACGAGGGCTTTCAAGCAACACCCCGCGGAAATCCGACGCCAACTATACCATCCGCCGTCTTCCTCGTGGAATTTCCCACTTGCGAATGTGATAATCGTGTCGTCTACCCAACAGACATGCGAGGGAGCGGAGCGGCGTGCGACTCGACATTAAAGGCGAGATCGGCAAGACGGTTGCGCTGCTCGAGGCGCTCGCGGGCGATCGGGAGCTCGTGGCGGCGATCGCGCGCGCGGCCGAGATGATTGCCGCAGCCTTGAAAGCCGGACGCAAGATCCTCTTCCTCGGCAACGGCGGCAGCGCCGCCGACGCGCAGCACCTCGCGGCCGAACTTGTCGGGCGCTTGGCGCTCGAGCGCAAGGCGCTGCCGGCGCTCGCCTTGACCGCCGACACGTCGGTGCTGACCGCGCTCGGCAACGATTACGGCTTCGACCAGATCTTCTGCCGCCAGGTCGAAGCGCACGGCCAAGCCGACGACGTGCTCGTCGCGATCTCGACCTCGGGCCGGTCGCCGAACGTGCTCGCGGCGTTGGCGGCGGCGCGGCAGCGCGGTCTCGCGACGATCGGTCTTGCGGGCGCGACCGGCGGCGACATGGCCGAGTTGTGTGATGTCTGCCTCAAGATGCCGTCGCGCGAAACCCAGAAGATCCAGGAGGCGCACATTGTCGTAGGACACATTATCTGCGGCCTCGTCGAGCAAGCGATCGCTAGCCCCGCCTGAGCGTTCCAAACTTCGCGCGCCAAACCCGCGCGCGAAGCAATCGAACGCGCGTTTAACCATCAGTTAACGGCACTTTAAGCCCGCACCCGCCAGTTTTCGGCGCGGTGAGGCCCTTCGCGCGGGGGCGCGAGGCCTTGCCACGCAGGGGAAGGACATTGCCGTTATGACGGGTGTGGAACATTCGGACTGGTTTTTCGGGCACGCACATCATCATCCCTTCAACACCGAGCCCTCGAGCCCAGAGCTGACGGCACTTGCGGCGCACACCGCCGCCGCTCAGCACGGCACATCGGTCGCGTCGGTGCTGCAGACCTTGTGGCTCAACGAGCCACCGGCGCTCACCGTCGGCGCCACCGCGCTCCACGTCGATGGCGGCGGATCGGTGGCGCTGCCGATCAGCGTCACACCGTCGGCCGCGCATGGAACGACGATGGTCACGATCGGCGGGATCGCAAGCTACGAGACGATCACCGACCAGCTCGATCACCAAGTGTTCACAGCAAGCTCGGGCTCCGTGACACTCACCGCGGCCGAAGTGAATAGCGGCCTCTCGCTTGGCTCCGATTACACGGGGCCCGGCCAGCCCGTGAACACGCTCACGATCACGGCGAGCGAAACGCTCGGACACCACACACTGACCTCGGCGACCGACACCATCAAGGTGACGGATCCCGCCACCCTGACCTCGCCGCCGACACTCACCGTCGGTGCAACGTCGCTGACGATCACCGGGGGCAGTTCGGTCGCGCTGCCGATCACCCTGACGCCGTCGCTTTCCGTCGGTGGGACCGAGCTGGTGATCCGCGGCCTCGGCCCGAACCAGAGCGTGACCGACGCGCTCGATCACAAAGTCTTCACCGGCAACTCCGTCTCCATGACCGCCGCCGAAGCGGACAGCGGTCTCACCCTCTCCTCCACTTACGCCGGAACAACGGCCACGAGCAACACGCTTAGCGTCGCGGCTTATGAGACGTACAATTCTCATACGCTGACGACGGCGACGGACAAACTCAGCGTCATCACCGAGCCGGCAGGATCTGGAAGCGGCAGCGGCACCACAGGCGGCAACGGCAGCACGAGCGGCAGCGGCAGCACCACGAGCGGCAGCACCGGCAGCGGAAGCAATCCGCTGACGCTTCAAGTCTCGGGCGACAACTACAATGGCGATCCGACGATCGAGGTCTTCGTCGACGGAACCCAGGTCGGCAGCAGCAGCTACACCATCACCGCGGATCATTCATCCGGCCAGTGGCAGACCATCTCGATCAACGCCAATCTCAATCCGCTGGTCGCGCACCAGGTGCAAGTCGAGTTCACCAACGACAACTGGAGCGGGGTGTCGTGGTGGTCGACGGGCGCCAGCCCCGACGGCAACGATGTCAATGCCTATGTCGAGTCGATCTCGCTCAACGGCTTCACGCTCGAAGGAAACCAGGCAGCCTCGAACACCGCGACGAACGCCGCGGATGTCGTGTCCGACCCCCACACGGCGGTGATGGATATCGACGGCACGCTGACCTTCAACGTCCCCGCCGATCCGCCGGCGACGGGCAGCGGCGCCGGGAGCGGATCCGGCACGACGTCCGGAACCGGCACGGCCACGGTCGGCACAGGCTATGGCGCGGCGCCGTCGGGCACGGGCTTCTACGTCTCGCCGACCGGCAGCGACAGCAATCCCGGCACGCTCGCGGCACCGTTCGCGACGCTCGCCCACGCGCAGCAGGCGATGGAAGGCAGCTCGATCAAGACGACCTATATCGAGGGCGGCACCTATCACCTCACGAGCACGCTCACGCTCACGAGCGCGGACAATGGCGAGAGCTGGGACTATTACCCCGCCAATGGCGTCGATAGCGCGATCCTCACCGGCGGCGGATCACTCACGACGATGATCGAGGTCGGCGCCAACAACATCACGATCGACGGCCTCACGATCGAGGATTACGGCCAGTTCGGCATCCATCACGACGCCGGCGCCAATGCCACGCCGATCACCGGCCTCACGGTCGAGAATTGCAAGATCGGCGACAGCACCGTGACCGGAACGTGGCAGTCGGGCGCCGTCTTCATCGGCAACGTCAACGGCATCACCATCGCCAACAACTACATCTTCGACGTGCAGAGCATGGGGATCGCGCTCTACGCCTATAACGCCGGCAACGTTCTGGACAATGTCTCGATCACCGGCAACGTGGTGATCGGCGCGGTGCAGGGCATGACCGACGGCGGATCGATTTACGTCAGCGACCACGACGGCTATCACGGCAGCAATACCTCGATCACCAACAATTACGTGGCGGATTACGGCTCCGCCTCGTCCTCGCGCGCGTCCGGGATCTATCTCGACGACAGCGCAAGCTACTGGACCGTCAGCGGCAACGTGATCGGGCCGCCCAACCCGGCCAGCCCCAACAGCTCTCAGAGCTGCTATGCCATCGAGGTCAATAACGGCATCGACAACACTTTCACCAACAATGTCATCGACCTCGGCACGACCGGGAATGTCTACGCCATGTTCTGTTATTACGGCGACAGTCCGGCCACGTCGCTCACGGGCCCGAGCCAGTCGGGCGAAGTGTTCACGCACAATATCGTCATGGCCGATTTCTCAGGCGCCGATTCTCCAACAGAGGGGGGCGCCTACGCGTTCTACGAGAATTCGGGTAGCGCCAGCGGCTACACGATCAACAACAACGTCTATTACAACTACGGCGGCGGGCAGATGCTGACGAACGGCCCCGTGGCGAGCGATTCGAACCCGACCAACGCGAACCCCGATGTTTCGGGCTGGGACTATCTCGTCGCCTCGTCGAGCCCGGCCGAGGCACTCGGATGGAAGACGATCGCCGGCGGCTGGGGCCCGGCCGGCTTCGCCATTCCCGAGACGGGGTGGACGCCGTCCGACGTCTAGGGTGCGGTCGTTCCGGACGGAGGCGGCTCGCCTCCATCCGGGACATCCGCGATCCCGAGCGCTTCGAGCAGCGGCAGCATGAGCTCGCGCGGCGGACGCGGCCGCCCGACAGCGCTGCGATAGATGGGCTGGCGCACCTGGGCGTGGCTCGCGCTCGTTATCGGCCGCTCGGTTTTGTAGAACTCGAGGCACGCATCGTCCCACTCGAGACCGCAATGGGCGATGATGCGCCGCGCCTCCCCCTCGAGATCGCCGACCACGTCCTCGTATTGCACGTCAATCATGACACCCGGCGGAAGCACTGAGTGCCAATGCGCCATCATCTTTTGATAAGCGCGATAATAGCGACCCAACTGCCCCAGATCGTAGGAATAGGGTTGCGAGCCACCCGTGAACAGGATCGAGAAGATAGAAAGGCAGGTATCGATCGGGTCGCGGCGGGTATGAATGATGCGCGCGTTGGGCAGGGCGGCGTGAATGAGGCCAACGAGCTGGAAATTGTCCGGGACTTTGTCGGCAATGCGTTTCGTGCCCAAAGGCAGACGCCGCTGCACGGCCTCGAGATAGAGGCTGCCGAGTTCCAGCCATTCCCTGTCCGACCAATGTTCGGCAATGTGCGCGAGCGACAGGGGCACGAGCGGCTTGTTGCACAGCTCGGTGAGCGCGTCATTGAAGAAGGGGCGCTCGCCAAGCCCGTGAACCTGGGGATGGCTCGCGAGGATTTGTTCCACCAGCGTCGTCCCGGAACGCGGCATTCCGAGAATGAACACGGGCAATGGCGAAGGATTGCCGGCGCCGGCGTGCCGCTCCAGCCATTTCGCGTCGAACCGCCGGCATATCTCGTCAAGATGACGAAGGTTTGACGTTTCATCATATTTCAGGAATGGCTGTTGCAGGGCGCCTCCTGCGATCTGGCAGCGAAAGGCGCGCGCGATGTCTCCGCAATCGGAATAGGCCTTGCTGAGCGCGTAATAGATGCCGATCCGGTCAGCGCCGGGGTCGGATTTCGACTTCTCGGCCAGCGCTTCAAGCGCGGCAAGGCGAGGATCATCGGCGGCCCAACGCGCGATCAGACCCCATTGGTAATAAAAGAGCGGGCGATTCGGCGCGAGCTCGATCGCCTTCGCGACAATGCGCCGTGCCTCGTCGTAGCGCCCGAGCGCTCGAAGGACGTCCAACAGAGCCGCGTGAGCTCTGCCGGAGTGCGGATCGAGGACGAGCGCGCGCCTTGCACGCTCCAGCGCCTCGTCATGACGTTCGAGCTCATTCAGCGACTTGGCAAGAAATACGTGCGCCAACGCGGAATTCGGGTCCTGATTGAGCGCCTTGCGCAGGACCGGCAGCGCCTCTTCGAAACGCCGCGAATCCACCAGAACTTCCGCCAAATTGCCGAGTACCTTAAGACTGGTGGGCTGCCGCTTCAGGATGTCGCGATAGATTTTTGCGGCCTGCGGAAAATTCC
>DATIXQ010000110.1:0-2674 GCA_035518375.1 Allostellaceae bacterium
CTCCGCCGCCCGCCAGAAGGTAGGAGCGGTTGTTTGCGTAAAGGCCGCCGGCATGAAGGAGGCTTGGCATCTGGCCGCCAGCGACGGCGCGCTCACCGCTTCCCAGATCATCAAACTCTATTCCAAACGATGGACCATCGATATCGACCAAGCATGGCGACTCTCAAGATTCTGTAGTGGCGGCGCCGTCGGCGGTCCTAGGCGGAATGCGGCGCCAGGGCGGCGGCGTGGTGCGGATCGCCTTCAACGCCGCGATCGTCTCGGGGTCGGCGCGCACCAGGATGGCGCGTTTCGAACCGCCGCCGACGTTGCGGCAAGATAGACGTCCCTTCTGGACCCAGGTGTAGAGAGTCGCCTGCGGCATCGCGACTTCTTCCGCGAGCTCGCGGATCGTCCATTCGTGCTCCAGACGCGCGATCTGCGGTGGCCGCCGGCGATGCTTCAGCGTCTCCGCCCCCGATTTGAGCAGCAGATGATGAACCATTTGTGCATTGAAGGTGTCGCGGCGCTTGGCCGGACGCCATCCTTCGGCGTTTAGGATCTCAGCGATGTTCGCGCATTCGAGGCCCTCTCGGCGCAGTTCGGCGGCGCGCGCCGTCAAGCCCGCGTAGGTGCTGAGCGAGGTCAGACGCGCGACGGGACGCGTCAGCTCGTGCATCGTGCGGGCGCCGCCGTGCCAATGGCATTCGACCCGAACCTTTTCCGTGTCGCCAATGACCTCGACCAAGACCCGTTCGAGCAGCAGCCGCACGATGGTCTGGCGCTCTTGCTGCGTCGTGGTTTCGGCGCGCCAGAGAGCCGGCAGATCCTGCGACAGATCGCGGATCGCGGCCAGCTCGGCGGCGGACGGACCCTCCTTGCGCGCGCGCTTGGCGCGTTCGTAATCCGCCTCGAGACGAGCCTGTTCCGTCAAGGCTGCCTCCCAGTCGCGTTCGAGCGAGCGCGCCACCAGCCGGTTCTCCGGCTCCACGGCGGCATATTGCCGGCGCGCGCGGTCGACCGCGTAGCCTGCGCGCTCCAGTCTCTGGCGCCAATGCCGATCGATCGCGGCGCGCTCGACCTCGAGGTTCTCGACGAGCGCCAGGCTCGCCTCGATCGCCGCTGGCTTCAGCGCTTCCAGAACAAGGCCCGAGACCAAGGCGTCGAGCGGCGCGGCCTTCAGCGATTGACAGAACGGCCCGCCATAGCAACTCTGCATTTGCGAGCAGACGTAGCGAGCCGCATGGCCGTTGTGGTTGTACTGCGCCAACATGCGCAAACCGCAGCGACCGCAGATCAGCAGCCCGGAGAGGAGCGCGCTTCCCGCCCGCGGCGTCCCGACGCACGCCGCCTTGTTGGCTTTCAGCTGCGCCTGATTGCGCTCGTAGCGCTCGAAGCTGATGTAGGCGGGCAATCTATCGTGCAAAAAGACTTCGGCTTCTCCGGCGCGCGGTGACCGACGCCCCGTTCCCGGACGGCCGGGCTTCTGTCGGCGCTTCTCGACGGCGCGCACGCCATAGGCGTAAACGCCGGCGTAGATCGGATTGGCGAACAGGTTGAGCAAGGTCGGGCGATTGACGCGCCGCCACTCGAGCTCGCCCTTGCCCGGACCGCCGTTGAGGCGCACCGGCATGCGGATGTCGTGCTCGGCCAGATAGGCCATCACCTTGCCGACCGTCCTAAAGCGGTCGAACAGATCGAAGAGGAGACGGATCGTCGCCTGCGCCTGCTCGTCGGGGTCGAAAGCCACCTCGCCCGAAGGACGGCGCACATAGCCCATCGGGACGGCCTTGCCCAGCTCGCCGCGCCCGGCCTTGGCTTTCCGGCCCGCCAGCATGCGCGCCTTGAGGATATGCAGCTCCGCCTCCGACATCGTCCCTTTGAGCCCTAGCAGCAGACGATCGTTGTAGCTGGCCGGATCATACACCCCGTCGGCGTCGGCGATCAGCGTGTCGAACAGCGCGCAGATCTCCAGAAGCTGATGCCAGTCGCGGCAGGAGCGCGCCAGTCGCGACATCTCGACGCCGAGCACGAGGCCGACATTGCCGAGACCGACCTCTGCGACCAGCCTTTGAAAGCCCAGGCGACCCGCGACGCTTGCCCCGGAGCGCCCGAGATCGTCGTCGATGACGACGATCTGCTCGCGCAGCCAGCCAAGCCACAGTGCGCGATCGACCAGCCCGTATTGCAGCCGCGTCGACTCCTGATGGCGCTCAACCTGCTGGACGGTGGATTGACGGACGTAGACGATCGCCAGACGATCCAGATGGCGCCGGGCGATCTTGTCGCTCGCCGAGGCGCCGCGACGCGGTTCGAGTTCCGCTGCCGTCATGGAGCGTCTCCTCGCTGCTGGAAGCGTCGCGCGTTCGATGCAGCGCCATCTGCCCCAGCAGCGTCGCGATCCGTTGCTGGCGCTCGCGCGGCAGCAGCTTCCAAATCGACGCCGGCAGATCGCTCATCGCGGGATCCGAGCCAACGCGCCAGGACACGGAGCGCTTCAACGCCGATTCTCGGCGATTCGTCCGCCTGCGTCAATTTATGAGCGGCATCATAAATGGGATATCGAAGAGTTCTTCGGCACGCTCAAGACCGCGGGCTTCGACATCGAAAACGCCGACATCGGCGTTCCCGAAGTCATGATCAACTTCGTCGCCGCGGCGACAGTCGCGGCGGTCACGGTCATGCAGCTCGTCAA
>DATIXQ010000111.1:0-2239 GCA_035518375.1 Allostellaceae bacterium
GTTCATCTTCACCGTCTTCATGGTCACTTTGACTGATCTTTAACAGTCGGGAAAACCAAGCTATTGACATCGCACGCAAAAAGCGCGGCGCAGTGAGGTCGTGGCACTACATTACAGGTTCTTGCCGTTGATCAGGCGTCTGGGATCTGGCGCAGGGTCGGCGGCAGGGCGACGCCGAGGGCGGCGAGCGCGAGGCTGGCGGCGGGGCGCGGGGCCGAGCGCAGCAGGAAGCGCTTGCCGTCCTGTTCGACCTCGGTCTCGGTGAGCGAGTCGAGATCGGCGATGACGTCGGGCCAGGAGGCGCGGGCGCTCGTGGGGGCGGCGGCGAGGCGGTCTTCCAGCTCCTTCTTCAGAACCAGCGCAAGGAAGCTGCAGGCGACGTGGCCGCGGATCGTCTCGTCGAGTTGGTGATAGATCGGCCGCGTCTCGAGCAGACTCTTGGTCGTGCGGAACGTCCGCTCCACGGTCCAGAGCTGTTTGTAGACGAGCATCGCCTCCAGCGGCGAGAGGTTCGCATTGGCCCGCAGCACGAACACGCCGTCGAATTTTGCGTCTTCCTCGACCTTGGCGCGGTCGATGGCGAAGCCCTCGCCCTGCGGGTCCTTGAGGAAACGGCGATAGCCTTTGTTGCCGACCAGGCTCTTGTCGCCGTTCTTCAACTGCTTTTCCAGCGCGGCGACGATTGTCGCGCGGTTGGCGGCGTCCTTTTTCATCTCGTCGAGGTTGCGGCACAGGATATAGCGCCGCCCGGCGAGCTTCACCGCCTTGGCCTCGTAATCGACCTCGCGCCTTTCTTTCATCAGAACGAAGGGAACGAACGGCGCGGGATCGTCGAGGACGAGTTCGCGCACCAGCTTGTCGGACCGCTCGCGCACGCCCAGCACATAGAGGAGCTTGCGCGCTTCGAGTTCGGCGATCGTCTCGGCGCTGATCATGCCGCGGTCGGCGACGACGCAGACGCGGTTGATGTGGAAGCGGCGCTGCAGGCGATCGATCGCCGGGATCAGGCTCGTCACGTCGGCGGTGTTTCCCGGCCACATCTCCGTGCACACCGGCCGGCCGTCGCCGTCAAGCAGCACGGCCAGGATCATCTGGTTGAGATCGGGCCGATGGTCCTTGGAGAAGCCGCGCCGTCCGAGCGTCTGACCGCCCGCGCCCTCGAAATAGAGGCTCGTCGTGTCCATGAACACGATGTCGAGCGTGGTCAGAAGGTCGCGCCGGCAGGCGAACAGTTCCTCTTCCAGGACGTCCTTCACGCAGCGCCGCGCGAATGGCGTCGCGCCGTCCTGCTCATCCTCGGGAAGCTCCTCGCCGAGCCACGCCATGGCGCGATAGAGGTGATGCAGCTCGATGCCCTCGACGCCGTCGATGCGATAATCCTCGCGCCAGCGGTCGGCGGCGCGGTCCGAGCCGCCACAGAACAGGCGGTGCAGCACGGTCAGGAACGCCGCGCGCTCCAGCGAGAAGTCATGCTTGCGCGCGCTCGCCAGGCGCTCGATCACGCCCCGGCAGCCCGTCTCCTCCCACACCCGCTCGAAGGCGAGCGCCGGACCGATGCGCCGGATCGAGATCGCCGTCCCCTCGCCGCGGTCGAGCGCGTCGAGCACGATCGCCTTGTCGGCGAAGCGCGCCCCCGAGCGCAAACGCCGCTCCAACCGCCCGCTCTCCTGCAGATCCTCGATCCTCCCGAGCGTCGCGATCACCTGCTGGCGCACCACGGCGCCCTCGCGCCGGCTCTCGACGATTTGCAGATAGGCGCGACCGCCGGAGGTCTTCTTGCGGAAATACATGGCGGGAAACCGGACGCCGACTCAATCTTGGTGCGCACAGTATCGGCGCGCAATCCACAAGATTCAACAACAATATGAGCAAGACGTGGCACTACAAAATCGCGCCCGCTGCCCACCGCCCCAAATCATATCAATAGGTTAGGCCCCGTGCGCATGCCCCAAGTGTTGAAGATCAGTTAGAAACGGGTACAAGCTAGCTTAAGCTCAGTTCAGACAATGGGAAGGCAGCCATCAATTGATCCGAGTGTTCTTGTAAGTGCCGTAGTAGCGCTTCTCCGGTCGTACCGCGCAACTCAAGGTTATCTTCCAAAATTTGTGAAGCTAACCTGAGCTAACCAACATAAATCCGAATAGGCCTGGTACGACTGCTGGGTGCCTTGACGCGGATAAGGAATGTCTAAACGCTATACGTATATTAAAACGCCGGTTCCCAGAAGATGCCGCTGATC
>DATIXQ010000112.1:0-22770 GCA_035518375.1 Allostellaceae bacterium
CCCATGTGGCCGCCGAAGCACGCGCCGCACGTGGCCGAGGTGACGACGGCGCCCGCGTCCAACAGCGTCTCGACATAGCCCGCCTTCAAGGCCGCGCGGTAGATCGCCTGCGAGCCCGGCGTGACGAGAAGGCGCACGCCCTTCGCCACGCGCTTGCCCTTCACCACGCGCGCGGCAGTCGCGAAATCGTCGAGCGTGCCGTTGGCGCAGGAGCCGATGAAGGCCTGGTCGATCTTCTGGCCCGCGACTTGGCCGACCGGCACCGAGTTCTCGATGACAGAGTCGGGAAGGGCCACGAGCGGCTCGACCGTGTCGAGCGCGATCTTTCGTGTCTCCTTGTAGCGCGCGTCGGGATCGGGCCAGGCCGGCTCGAACGGCTTCGGGTTGCGCGCCTTGACATATTCGATGAGCGCATCGTCAGGCTCGAAGATCACGAACTCCGCCGAAAGCTCGGTGCCCATGATGGCGAGCGTGCGCCGCGCGTTGACGCTGAGCCCCGCCACGCCCGGGCCGCCATACTCGACGTTCTGGTTGACGTGGGCGCCGTATGTCCCGGCGATCGTGAGGAACAGGTCCTTCGCCGAGACGCCGGGGCGGAACTTGCCCTGAAGCTCGTAGCGGATCGTCTCGCCGACGCGGAACCAGGTGCGGCCCGTGGTGACGGCGAAGAGCGTCTCGGGCAGGCCGACGCCGCGCGCGGCGCAGTTGAAGGCGCCGCCGCCGCACGTGTGGCTGTCGGGATTGACGAGCACCGTGCCCGGCAGCGCATAGGCGTTGTCGGCGACGACGACATGGCTGATGCCCTGGTCGTAGCCGATGTCGTGGAAGCGCTTGATGCCGAAGCGGGCAACGAACTCGCGCGCGCGGTGGTGCGCGGCGGCGGTCTGCGGCTCGTTCGCGGGCGCCAGGTGATCGAGCACGACGACGACCTTGTCGGGATCGTCGATCTTCAGGATCTCGCGCCAGCTCTCGGGCAGAAAATTCATGTCGAGAAAGACGGCGGTGCCGACCGTCACGACGGCGATGTCGCCGGGCGAGACCTTCGCGAGCCCGCCGGCCTTCGCCAGGATCTTTTCCGCCATCGTCATGCCCATGGGCGCCTCCCTTGGGCATCACCTTGTCATTGCGAGCGAAGCGAAGCAATCCCCGGCGATTGCTTCGTCGCTGACGCTCCTCGCAATGACGGCCAGAGCGCGCGTCAGCCCTGCAGATGCTCTTTGAAGAATTCGAGCGTGCGGCTCCAGGCGAGCTTCGCCGCCGCCTCGTCGTAGCGCGGCGTCGTGTCGTCGTTGAAGGCGTGGTTGGCGCCTTCGTAGGTGAAGGACTGGAAGCTCTTGCCCGCCTTCTTCAGCGCGTCCTCGAACCCGGCCCGCGTCGCGCCCACGCGCTCGTCGAGCCCGGCGTAATGCAGCATCAGCGCCGCCTTGATGTTTGGCACCTTGTCGAGCGGGGGCGCCACGCCGTAATAGGAGACGACAGCGGCGAGATCGGGCGACAGCTCGGCCATGCGGTTCACGTTTCCGCCGCCATAGCAAAATCCCACTGCACCGATCCGCCCGACATCCGGCCGCGACTTGAGATAGGGCACGGCCGCCACGGCATCGAGCGCCGCCTCCTGCTGATCCATCTTCGCGAAGAGCTTTGCCGCCTGGTCCTCGTCGGCCGGCGTGCCGCCCAACGGCGAGAGAAGATCGGGCGCGAGCGCGACATAGCCCGCCACCGCAAGCCGCCGCGCCACATCCTCGATATGCGGATTGAGGCCGCGGTTCTGGTGAATGACGATCACGGCCGGAACCTTCGCATTGCCCTTGGGCCGCGCGAGATAAGCCTTCACCCGCCCGCTCGCGCCGGGATATGTGACGTGCTCGGTTGCGAGGCGCGGATCGTCGGCCGCGACCTGCGCCGCATTGGCGTAGTTGGGACGCAGCACATTCATCATCGCGGTCGCGAGCGCCGTCGAGCCCACGAGCGCGGTCAAGCGCTCGAGGAAGAGGCGGCGGTCGAGATGGGTGTGCGTGAAATCGTCATAGAGAGCGATGACGCGCTGGTCGATGAGCGCACGCACGGACCGGTCTTCCATGATCTCTTCCCGCCTGTGGCGTGCGAAGTATGCGCGGCGCGGCGGGCGGCCGGAATACTCAGAATGGGGCAACGCCGTGCTCCGCCGGTAAATTCTGCGCGAGCGCGAGCGCCGTCAATCCCAGCACCGGGTGGCGCCAATCCGGCGCGGTCTCGGCCAGCGGTACGAGCACGAAAGCGCGCTCGTGCAGACGCAGATGCGGCAGGACGGGCCCGTCGCGTCCATCCGCAACGCTGCCGTCATAGTCGAGCAGGTCGAGGTCGAGCGTGCGCGCGGCGTTCCTCGCGCCGCGCACGCGGCCGAAGCGCGCCTCGATCCGGTGCAGCAGCAGCAGGAGCGCTTTCGGATCGAGCGCCGTCGTGACGATCGCGACCGCGTTGATGTAGTCCGGCTGGTCCGAGGCTGGCACCGGCGCGGTGCGGTAGAGGCGCGAGACTTTTTCGACGCGCACGCCCTCTGTTTCGAGTTCGGCCAATGCCGCCGCGAGCGTCGCTGCGGGCGGACCCGCGCGGCTCGGCAGATTGGCGCCGAGCGCGATCAGGATCATCGCGTGCGCCCGCTGATTTTGATCACGATCAAGTTATGCGCGAGTCGGTGCCCTTGTGCTTGACGCGGCAGGCACTTTGCGCCAAATGCGATCTTGGTATACAACCGGTATGGAGCGCCGTTGGTCATGTTTTATGCGAGTGAGCGCATCGCCTTGTTCATTGACGGCGCCAATCTTTACGCAGCCGCCCGCGCCCTGCAATTCGACATCGACTACAAACGGCTTCTCGAGCTCTTCGGCGCCAAAGGTCGCTTGATCCGCGCCTTTTATTACACAGCCTTGCTCGAGGACCAGGAATATTCGCCGATCCGCCCGCTCGTCGATTGGCTCGACTATAACGGCTATACCATGGTGACGAAGCCGGCGAAGGAGTACACCGACGCTTTCGGCCGCCGGAAGCTCAAGGGCAACATGGATATCGAGCTCGCGATCGACGTGATGGAGATGGCGCCTTACCTCGACCACATCGTGCTGTTCTCCGGCGACGGCGATTTCCGGCGGCTCGTCGAAGCGGTGCAAAGAAAGGGCGTGCGCGTTTCCGTCGTGTCGACGACGCGCTCCGTGCCGCCGATGGTGGCCGACGAGTTGCGCCGCCAGGCCGACTCCTTCATCGAGCTGCAGGAGCTCGCGCCGCAGATCATGCGCGCCCACCACCGCGAGAGCCAAGCGCTCGCGACGTGAGCGCGGCGGCCGCGCCGGCGGCGCCGGGGCGCGAGTGCGCGCTCTGCCCGCGGCTTGCGAAATTTCGTACCGAGCAGCGCGCGGCGCATGACGACTGGCACAACGCCCCGGTGCCGTCCTTCGGGCCGCTCGACGCGCGGCTCCTCATTGTCGGGCTGGCACCCGGCCTCAAAGGTGCCAACCGTACCGGCCGGCCCTTCACCGGCGATTATGCCGGCGACCTGCTCTATGCGACGCTCCTCAAATTTGGGCACGCGCGCGGGCACTACGCGGCGCGCCCCGACGACGGACTCACGCTCCGGGATTGCCGCATCACCAACGCCGTGCGCTGCGTGCCACCCGAGAACAAGCCGACGCCCGCCGAGATCTCGACCTGCCGCACGTTCCTCGCCGCCGAGATCGCGGCGATGACGAATCTCGCCGCGGTGCTGGCGCTCGGCGCGGTCGCGCACGGCTCCGTGCTCGGCGCGTTGGGCGAGCGGCGCGCGGCGCACGGCTTCGCGCACGGCGCGGTCCATCATCTCAAAGGCGGGCTCGTCCTTGCCGACAGCTATCACTGCTCGCGCTACAACACGAACACGGGGCGGCTTACGCCGGCGATGTTCGAGGACGTGTTTGAGGCGCTCGTCAAGGTGCTGGGCCGCGCCGCGCCCTCGTGATAAGGAAAGAGGCGATGGGGGAGGAAAGCGTGAACGAAGGCAATTTCAGCCCGGCCGAGGCGCGCGTCTTCGCGAAAGTGTCGCGGCGGTTCCTGTGGTTCATCATGCTGCTCTTCATGGTGAACTTCGTCGACCGCGGCAATGTCGGCTTCGCCGCGCTCACCATGAACAAGGAGCTCGGCATCTCGACCTCGAGCTTCGCGCTCGCGCTGTCGCTGGCGGCGATCTTTTATTTTCTCTTTGAGATACCGAGCAACCTCATCCTCGAGCGCGTCGGCGCGCGCTATTGGCTTGCGCGCATCGCCGTGACCTGGGGGCTCGCATCGTGCGCCTGCATGTTCATCATGGGCACCTGGAGCCTCGTCACGCTTCGCGTCATCGTCGCCATCGCCGAAGCGGGGTTCGCGCCCGGCACCGTGCTCTACATGACCTACTGGTACCCGCAGTACTATCGCGCCCGCGCGCAGTCGAACTACATGATCGCGCAGCCGATCGCCATTGCCTTGGGCTCGACCGTCTCGGGCCTCCTCCTCGGCATGAACGGGATTTTCGGGCTTTCGGGCTGGCGCTGGCTCTTCCTCATCGAGGGATTGCCGTCGGTCATCCTCGGCGTCATCGCGTTCTGGTTCCTCACCGACAAGCCCAAGGACGCGGCGTGGCTCGCGCCGGAGGAGAAGGCAACGCTCGTCGCCGCCTTGGCGCGCGACGAGAAAGAGCGGGCGCGGGAGGGTCGGCCTGGCTGGCGTGCCGCGACGCGCGAGATCCTGAGCCGCAATTTCCTCATCGTCTGCTTCGCCTATGGCTGCGACATCGGCAATGCGGCCGCGCTCGGCACCTGGACGCCGCTGCTGCTGCACAGCATCAACAAGCCCGGCACGCCTTATTGGCAGATCGGACTCCTGGCCGCGGTGCCGGCGATCGCGGCCCTCATCGCCATGCCGCTCTGGACGCGCCATGCCGACAAGACGCGCGAGCGGTTCTGGCATTGCGTGCTGCCGATGGCGCTCGGCGTCATCGGCTGGTGCATCGCGGCCGGCGTCAACAATCCGCCGGTGCAGCTCGCGGGGCTCGTCATCGCCAATATCGGCACGGTCTCGGCGTGGCCGGTGTTCTTCACCCTGCCCTCGCTCATGCTGCCGCAGAACGCGCGCGCGGCCGGCATCGCGTTCCTCAATGTCGTCGGCATTGCGGGAACGGCGGTGACGCCGCTCATCATGGGCTTCATGAAGGACGCGACCGGGACCTACACGGCCTCGATGCTGTCGATGGGCGGCGTGTTCCTGATCGGCGCGGCCGCGATGTTTCTGGTGCCGCGCGGCGCCGTCGGCGGCGAGGGACCGGCCGACGCGGTGCCTTCGCCCGCGCAGTAGGCGCTTAGACGCCCAGCGCCTCGACGTCGCTCACGATGCGGATGGGCACGATGCCCTCGCGCCCGCGCACCCGAATATCGTCGCAGGGAAGGCTGGCCAGCGTCACGCCCGCGGTTTCGCCGACGATATCGGACACCACCACCTTGCAGCCATATTCCTTCGTCAGTTCTTGCAGGCGGGCCGCGACATGGACGGCATCGCCGATCGCGGTCAGGACGAAGCGATCGCGATAGCCGAGCTCGCCGAGGATCACGCTGCCGGCGTGAATGCCGATGCCGATGTCGATCGGCCGTTGCAGCTCGACCGCGAGCGTTCGGTTCATTTCGCCGAGGCGGAGATGGATCGGTGCTGCGGCGGCAAGCGCCTGGCGGCAGGCTTCGCGCGGCCCGCACTCGATCCCGAAGATCGCCATCATGCCGTCGCCGAGGAACTGGTTGGGCGCGCCGCCGACCGCCACCACGGCGCCGCCCACGGCCTCGAAGAAATGATTGAGAAGAAACACGACGTCGTAGGGCAGGCGCTGCTCGACGATGCCTGTCGAGTCGCGGATGTCGATGAACATGATCGCGACGAAACGCTCGGTGTCGGCCGCCCCTTCCGTGCTGCGCCACCGGTCGTCGGCGCGGATATCGGGCGGCAGCAGCGGCAGCACCGCGAGATCGCGCGTCGGCCGCAGCTGGCAGGCGAGCCGCACGTTGCGCCCGGCCTTGAAGCGCGCGAGCACGGAGGCTTCGTGAAGGCTTGGCGGCGGCAGGCCATCGAAGCCGCGCAGGATGCGGATGCGGCAGGTGGAGCACCGGCCACGCCCGCCGCAGATCGAAGCGTGCGGGATGCCGGCGCGGCGGCTCGCGTCGAGCACCGCCAGCCCGCTCGGCATGCGCACGACCTCGCCGCTCGGATAGGTGATGCGGATGACGCCGCGGCGGCGCTCGTTGAGCGTGCGTACGCCGCGCGCGGCGAAGACGAGAGCCAGCAGCGCCGCATAGGCCCAGTAGATGCCGAGCTCGACCTGCCACAGAAAATTCATGAGCGCGGGATCGCCGAGATGGGCGCGCGCATTGAGAGCCGCGCGATAGGCCGGGTCTTGCACCAGCCTCTCCGCCTCGCGCGCGCCTTGCGCCACGCCCAAGAGCGCCAGCGCCGGCAACAGCACGGCGAACGCGAGCAGCACCGGCTTTGCCCGCTGGTAGACCGGGCGATGGCGCAGCCAGAAATGCATGCCGAGACAGCCGTGCGTCCAGGCGACGAGAAGCACCAAGACCTGGCGCGCGCCCCAGAACGGCCGGCCGTAGAAATATGAGACGAGCGTCGCATCATATTGCCGGCTGATGCCATACATGGAGTAGACCCAGCGGTCGCCCAGATAGTGATGGATAAGCAGCGGTACGATCGAGAAGCCGAGGACGAGCCGCACGCCCTCGCCCCATCCCATGCGCCAGGAGCGGCGCTGATAAAGCGCCCAGAGCGCGAGCGCGAAATGGATGAGGAACGCCGCGTAGAGCAAGGCACCGCCGATCGGCCCATGCCAGATCCATTCGTGGATTTGCGCGCCCCAGAGCATGGCCGCGAGCGAGATGTTGCCGAGCGCGTGATTGAGAAAATGGAGGGTGAGATAGGAGAACATCACCCATCCGCAGGCGAGCCGTAGCCGCCGCACCGTGTACTGGTCACGCAGCACGGCCCAGAGCCGGCGCATCGGATCGTGCCGCCCGGGCGCATCGCCCGTCGTGAGCGGCCGCGTGATCGCCATGTCCTATCCCCGCTCGCGCAGAAGGCGGCCGCGGTCGCGCTGCCAGTCGCGCGCCTTCTCGACCTCGCGGCGATCCTCCTTGCGGCGATGCTTCGCGAGCCCGAGCGCAAGCTTCGCCATGCCGCGCTCGTTGAAATAGACCGAGAGCGGGATGAGCGTGACGCCCTCGCGCTTCACCGCGCCCAAGAGCCGGTTGATCTCGCGCCGGCGCAGCAGGAGTTTCCTGGGGCGGCGCGGATCGTGGTTGAAGCGCGCGGGGGGATAGATCGGGAAATGCGCATTGAGGAGGAAGATCTCGCCGCCGCGCTCGGTCGCATAGGCCTCGGCGATGCTGGCGAGGCCCTGGCGCAGCACCTTCACCTCGGAGCCCATGAGCTGGATTCCGGCCTCGAGCGTGTCCTCGATCTCGTAGTCGCGGTACGCGCGGCGGTTCTGCGCGACGGAGCGCTCGGTGCCGCGGAGCGCCATTCCTCGCTAGTTGAGGACGCCGGCGGCGCGCATCGCGCCGCGCACCTTGTCCTGCGCCTCGGCGCTCGCCGGAACGAGCGGCAGCCGCACGTCGGGCGTCGACTTGTCGAGGAGCGAGGCCGCGTATTTGACCGGCGCCGGGCTCGTCTCGCAGAAGAGCGCATCGTGCAAGGGCGCGAGCCGCTCGTTGATCGCCATGGCGCGCGGCGTCTCGCCCTTCTGCCACGCCTCGTGCATGTCGGCGCATGCCCGCGGCGCGACATTCGCGGTCACCGAGATGCAGCCGTCGCCCCCTTGCGCGAGGAACGCCAGCACGGTCATGTCCTCGCCCGAGAGCATGGCGAAATCCTTGCCGCAGGCGGCGCGGGTCTTCAAAGGCCGCGCGAGGTCGTTGGTCGCGTCCTTGACGCCGACGATGTGCGGCAGCTTCGCAAGGCGCGCCATGGTGGCGACGCTCATGTCGATGACGCACCGTCCGGGGATGTTGTAGATGAGGATCGGGAGCGCAGTTGCGTCGTTCAAAGCCTTGAAGTGCTGATAGAGCCCTTCCTGGGTCGGCTTGTTGTAATAGGGGCACACGACGAGCGCGCCGTCGGCGCCCGCCTTCTCGGCATGGCGGGTGAAGTCGATCGCCTCCTCGGTCGAGTTGGAGCCGGTGCCGGCGATGACCGGAACCCGGCCCTTCGCCACCTCGACGCACAGCTCGACCACGCGCTTGTGCTCGGCATGGCTCAGCGTCGGCGATTCGCCGGTCGTCCCGCACGGCACGACGGCATGGGTCCCTTCCTTGATCTGCCAGTCGACGAAGCTCTGAAAGCGCTTCTCGTCGACCGCGCCGTTGCGGAACGGCGTGATGAGCGCGACCAGCGAGCCTTTGAACATGGCGTCCTCCGGCGGAAAGGGCCGATCAACGAACCTTAACGGAGGACCCATTTCCCTTCAACCCATGCCAGGAATGGCGCGGCGACGCGCAAACGTTGTCGTCTCGTTAGGAATGATGGCGGTATCGTGGTAAATTCTGCGCCCGCCGATCATGGCCGGCGCGCCGGGAGTTACATTTGCCGTTTCCGCTCATTCGCGCCGCCGGCTTGGCCCTCGGGCTTCTCGTTCCGGCGCTCGCGGCCCTTGCTGCGGAGCCTTCCGACGCTGACGGCCGGCTTTACCACAGCGCGCTTTCGCTGGCGCGGGCGGGCGATCTCGCCGCCGCCGAGCGCGAAGCGGCGCAATCGCGCGATCCGACCCTCGCCGACGCGGTCGAATGGGTGTCGCTCATGCGCGGCAGCGGCGGCTTCGCCGAGATCGCCGTCTTCCTCGCCAAGCATCCCGACTGGCCCGGACAGGTAAAGCTCCAGGCGCGCGCCGAGGCCGCGACGAACGAGGCCTCGGACACGACGCTCCTGGCCTGGTTCGCGGCGCATCCGCCGATCACCATCGCCGGCAAGCTGCGCGAGGCGCAGCTCTGGCTCGACCATGGCCGCCGCGCCGACGGGCTCGGCCTTGTCCGCGACGTCTGGGCCAATGCCGATTTCGACCGCCAGGAGGAGCGCGAGTTTCTTAAGCGCTACCGCGGCCTCTTGCGCGAAGCCGACTATGTCGCGCGGCTCGACCGGCTCGTGTGGGACGGCAGCACGGTTGCGGCGCGGCGTGATGAAGCGCTCGTACCACCGGAATACAGGACGCTCGCCGAGGCGCGGATCGCGCTCGCGGCCGAGGAGCCGGGGGCCGAGCGGCTCATGTCGCGTGTGCCCGCAGAGCTGCAGCACGATCCCGGCCTCCTTTACGAGCGTATCCGCTGGCGCCGGCGCAAGCAGCACTACGGCGACGCGATCGCCCTTCTCGACGGCGCGCCGCCCGAGCAGAGCCACGCCGAGGCGTGGGCGGTCGAGCGCGAGGTGCTGGCGCGCTTCGCGCTCGCTGCCGGCCAGCGCGGCGTCGCCTATCGTATCGCCGCCGGGCACGGACCTGTCACCGGTGCGCATTTCGCCGAGCTCGAATTCCTCGCCGGCTGGATCGCGCTGCGCTTCGAGCGCCGGCCCGAAGTGGCCTACGACCATTTCGCGCGGCTCTATGACGCGGTGAAGCTGCCGATCAGCCGCGCGCGCGGCGCTTACTGGACGGCCGAGGCGGCCGAGGCGATGGGGCGCGCGCCGCTCGCCAATTCCTGGTACGGCACCGCGGCTCAATTCATCACGACCTATTACGGCCAGCTCGCCGCAGCCCATATCGGCGCCGCCGACGGCGCGCGCATCGACGAGCCGAACCCCACGCCGGCCCAGGCCGCGGCCTTCAACCGCCGCAGCATCGTGCGCGTGACGCGCGCGTTCGCGGCGATCGGCGCCGACGACTATGTGCGCCTCTTCGTGCGCGCCTTGAGCGACGACGCGCAGACACCGGACGACCACGCCCTCATCGCGCGGCTGGCGAGCGATATCGGCCGCTTCGATCTCGCCATCGCCGCGGCGAAGCGCGCATCTTACGCCGGCGTGACGCTCCTCGCCGAAGGCTATCCGCTCGAGGAGTTGCCGCCCGGCGGCTCGGTCGAGCACCCCCTCATCCTCGCCATGACGCGGCAGGAGAGCGCGTTCGACGTCGCCGCGGTCAGCACCGCCGGCGCGCGCGGGCTGATGCAGCTCATGCCGGCGACGGCGAAGCTCGTCGCGCGCTCGCTGCAGATCCCGTTCTCGCAAAGCCGCCTCACCGGCGACGTGCACTACAACCTCACGCTCGGCCGGGCCTATCTCAGCGAGATGCTCGGCGATTTCGCCGGCTCCTACGTGCTCGCGGTCGCCGCCTACAATGCCGGCCCGGCGCGCGTCCACGACTGGATCCAGGATTTCGGCGATCCGCGCTCGCGCAACGTCAACGCCATCGACTGGATCGAATCGATCCCGGTCGCCGAGACGCGCAACTACGTGCAGCGCGTGCTCGAGAACCTCCAGGTCTACCGCTTCCGCACCGGCGACCGCCGCCTCGCCTTCTCGCTCGTGAGCGACCTCCGGCGATAGCGTTCCTCACCTGCAGCGCCGGCCTTCAAACCGCCGTCGGGTCCGCGCTAGAGTCCGGCGCATGGAACGGCGCCGCTTCGGCAATTCCGACCTCATGGTGTCGAGCATCGGCCTCGGCTGCTACGGCATGTCGGGGGTCTATGGCCCGGCCGACGACGCGGAATCGATCGCCACCATCCGCCGCGCGCTCGAGCTTGGCGTCAATTTTCTCGACACCTCGGCGAGCTATGGCCAGGGCCACAACCACCGCCTGATCGGCGAGGCGATCCGCGGCCGCCGGCAAGAGGTCGTCATCCATTCGAAGAGCGGCAGCCCGCGCGACGGCAACCCGGATGGCGTGCGCGGCGGCGGCGATCCGCGCTATCTGCGCCGGACCTGCGAGGAGAGCCTGAAAAATCTCGGCATCGAGACGCTCGACGTCTTCTGCATGTCGCGCGTCGATCCGAACGTGCCGGTCGAGGAGAGCGTCGGCGGCATGGCCGAGCTCGTACGCGAAGGCAAGACGCGCTTCATCGCGCTCTCGGAATGCGCGGCCCTCTCGCTCCGGCGCGGCAGCGCGGTCCATCCGCTCGTCTCGCTGCAGATGGAATACTCGCTCTTCTCGCGCGACGCGGAGGAGCAAGGCCAGATCGCGGCGTGCCGCGAGCTCGGCATGGCGCTGATGGCCTATGGCGTCGTCGGGCGCGGCATGTTCGGCGCTGAGGCGCCGCGGATCGAGGATATGGCGGCAGGCGACATCCGCGCACACCTGCCGCGCTTTCAGAAGGAGCATGCCGCGCGGAACCTCGCGCTCCGCGCGGCACTCGAGGCGCTGGGGCGGCGCAAGAATGCGACGCTCTCCCAGCTCGCGGTCGCGTGGCCGATGGCGCAAGGGCGGCGGGCGGGCACCTTCATCGTGCCGATCCCCGGCGCCAAGTCGCGCGCGCATCTCGAGGAGAATGTCGGCGCGGCCGCGCTCGCACTCACGTCGGACGACCTCGCCGAGATCGACCGCATCGCGCCGCCGGGCGCAGCCGCGGGCACGCGCTATCCGACCGGGCAGATGCATCGCCTCAATGTGTGAGAATGGACGGTCCGTGAGCGACGCAACCCTTCCCACCATCGCCGACATCGAGGGCGCGGCTGAGCGTCTCAGCCCGCGCGCGCATGCGACGCCGCTCGTCGCCTCGGCCACGCTCGACCGGCGCCTCGGCGCGCGGCTCCTCGTCAAGGCCGAATGCCTGCAGCGCACCGGCTCGTTCAAGTTCCGCGGCGCCTATAACGCGCTCTCGCAGCTCGACCCGGCCGCGCGCGAACGCGGGGTCGTCGCGTTTTCCTCGGGCAACCACGCGCAGGGCGTGGCCGCCGCGGCGGCGCTGCTCGGCATGCGCGCGACCATCGTCATGCCGAGCGACGCGCCGCACATCAAGGTCGCGAACACGCGCGGGCATGGCGCCGAGATCGTGTTCTACGAGCGCGAGACGGACGACCGCGAGGCGATCGCGCGCAAGATCGTGGCCGAGACCGGCGCCTACCTGCTGCCGCCGTTCGATGATCCGCGCGTCATCGCCGGACAAGGTACCGTCGGGCTCGAGCTCTGGGCGCAGGCGCGCGACCTGGGCCTCGCGCTCGACATCGTCGTGGCGCCGTGCAGCGGCGGCGGCCTCGTCGGCGGCATCGCCGTCGCGCTCGCCGCGAAGAGCGCCGGAACCAAGGTCTATGCCGCCGAGCCCGAGGGGTTCGACGATCTCGCCCTCTCGCTCGCGGGCGGCGCGCGCGTCGCCAACGCGCCGGGCCGGCGCTCGATCTGCGACGCGCTCCAGTCGCAGACGACCGGCGTGCTCACCTTCGCGCTGGCGCAGCGTCATCTTGCCGGCGCCCTCGCGGTGAGCGACGCCGAGGTCGAGCGTGCCATGGCGGTGGCGTTCGACGAGCTGAAGCTCGTCGCCGAGCCGAGCGGCGCCGCGGCCTTGGCCGCGGTGCTGGCGGGGAAGCTCGATGTGGCGGGCCGCACGGTCGCGGTCGTGCTGTCGGGCGGAAATGTCGACCGCGACTTCTTTGCCGCGGCGCTCAAGCGGGCGTGAGTGAGACGCTCGTTCGATTGGCTGTCATTGCGAGGAGTGCCGGCGACGAAGCAATCTGCAGGAGATTGCTTCGCTTACGCTCGCAATGACAGAGAGACTCAGTGCGTCGCGCTGATCTGGACGACGCCCTTGCCGGCCTCGAGGAACTTCGCCGGATCGACGGGATTGCCGTCGACCAGCACCTCGTAGTGCACGTGCGGGCCGGTGCTGCGCCCGGTCGAGCCGAGCTCGGCCACTTCCTGATGCAGCGCAACCTTCTGGCCCGGCGCCACGAGGATGCGGTGAAGATGGGCGTAGCGCGTGACGATGCCGTGCGCGTGCGTGATCTCGACGACGCGGCCGTATTCGTCCTTGACGCCGGTGAAGGTCACGGTGCCCGGCGCGGTCGCGAGCACGGGCGAACGATAGGGCGCGCCAAGATCGAGGCCGGGATGGAAGCCCTCGCGGTGATTGATCGGGTCGATGCGCGGACCGAACGGGCTTTCGAGCTGGTAGTGCGCCAAGGGTGCCGCAAGCGGCAGCTCCTTGGCGAGCGCCTGAAGCTGCTGCTGGCGCTCCTTGTCGGCTTGCGCCTGGCGGCGCGGATCGAATGCGATATAGGGACCGCCCTCGCCCGGCGCCGGCCCTGTCGAGATGCGGCCGATATAGCGCTCGATATCGATGCCGGTCGAAGCGATGAGCTGCTCGAGCGAGCTTGCATAGCCGCCGGCCGCGGGGCGTGCGGGGTCCTGCTGCGAGAGTTGTGTGCGCAAGCGTTCGCGCTCGCTCGCCATCTGGCGCAGCGCCTGCTCGCGCGCGGCCAAGCTGTCGCGGAGTTGGCTCGTGCGCGTCGAGGATGTCGCGGAATCGGCCTGGAGCTGTTGCAGCTTGCTTGTGAGCTGGGTGCGCGCGAGCTCGGCCTGGTGCAGCTCGGCGCGGCTCTGCCCCAGCTCCTTCTGCAGCTGGGCGAGGTTGCCGCTCTTGCCCGCGAGCGCCTGCTCGGCGCCCTTCAAACGCTTCTCGAGCTGGAGCCGGGTCTTGTCGAGCACGGCGACGCGCGCCTCGGCCCCGGCGATCGATGTGCGTAGCGTTTCGTTGTCGGCGTTGGCGCCATCGAGCTGCGCCTTCATCTCGTTGAACTGGTCCGACATCTGGCCGTACTGAGTGTCGGCATCGGCGACCGACTGGCGCAGGTCCGCGAGCACCGCGGCGCGCGCAACCGCGGCCTCGGCCGCAAGCTCCTTCTCGTGAATCGCCTTGTGCAGGTGATGATAGGCGCCGGCGAGCCCGGCGATGCCGCCGACAACCGCCACGAAGAGGGCCAGCGCTCCGGCCTGCAGCCACCCCGGAAGCAGCAGATAGCGTACGCTTTCGCCGCTGCGCAGCAGGAACTGCCGCTCAGGAAAGAGGCGCTTCACGAGCGCCACACACAGCTGGGCCATATCCCCCCGCGACGTTGTTCAATCCCCCACCCGCGCGGCCGCTCGAGGACCCCACCGGCGTCTTTCAACGCCATCTCCGGGCGGAGATGGCGGTGATCGGTCCGGCTCTCCCCGACCGGTTCCGTCCCGTCCGGCGATACCCGCCCTCCGGGAAACCGCCGGTGGAACATCATCGGCGGCCAATCACCGACAAAACCTTAAGAGCGTGAAAGATCGATGGCAAGCCCTTTCGCAGCTGCAAAATCCCTGCCTGGGGCCAACCAAGTTTCACGCGTGCGCGCCTCCTACGCGCCGAGCCGCGGAGTTGCGCACAACCCCCGCCCGCATCGTCCGCAAAATGACACGGGGACACACCAGGGCGGTGAAGGGCGCACCGGAATACGAGCCCATCGCGGCGGCGCAAAAAAATGGGCCGCGCAGTGCGCGGCCCAAGTTCAGGGAGGAAACGCCGAACCGGCGTTCACAAGCGCTATATTGGCGGAGTCGAGCGCTCCCTCAAACCCGTGCGAGCACATGGCCGCATTGCAGCAAATGCAGGTGGCGCGCGGGGATGTCACAATAGCCGCCATGACCCGTTCGGGATTAACTGCGGTCACACTCGAAGAGATCGGGGCGGAAGCGCAGAGCGCTTGGCTGGCGCCGACGGGGCTCGTTGCCGGCGCCGCCGCGGCGCGCGCCATCGCCAGCGGAGTCGCACTGCCGCTCGCCGGCGCTACGCGCGCATTTGTCGCGGTCGAGCTCCTGGCGCGGCGCGAGGGTAGGACTCTCGCGGCGCCGACATCGATTGCGCGCCTGCGCGCGTTTGCGCACGCGCGCGGCCCGGCGACGTCTCGCCACATCGAAGCACGACTCGCGGCGTTGAGCGCGCCGCGCCCGGACTGGGCCGGGCTTTCGCTCGCGCGCCCGCTCATCATGGGCATCATCAACGTCACGCCCGACAGCTTCTCCGACGGCGGCAAGTTCCTCGCGCCGGACGAAGCGGCGGCGCATGGGCGCGCGCTTCTCGATGCGGGCGCCGACATCCTCGACGTCGGCGGCGAGTCGACTCGGCCCGGCGCAACGCCCGTCTCGCCCGAGGAGGAGATGCGCCGCATCGCGCCCGTGCTGCGTGCGCTCGTCGCGACGGGCGCGCCCGTCTCGGTCGACACACGCCACGCGGCGACGATGACGATGGCGCTCGAGGCCGGCGCGCGCATTGTCAACGACGTGAGCGCGCTCGCCGGGCCCGGAAGCATGGCGGCGGTGGCGCGCGCGGGCGCTGCCGTCGTGCTCATGCACATGCAGGGTGAACCCGCGACGATGCAGCGCGCGCCCGTCTACCGCTTCGCGCCGGTCGACGTGCTCGAGGAACTGGCGGCGCGCGTCGCGGCATGCGAGGCGGCGGGCATTCCCCGCGCGCGCATCGCCATCGATCCCGGCATCGGCTTCGGCAAGACGGCCGAGCACAATCTCGAAATCCTCGCTGGGCTTCCGCTCTTCCAGGCGCTGGGCACGGGGGTGATGGTGGGGCTGTCGCGGAAATCCTTCGTCGGACGGCTTGCCGGCGGCGGCGGCGGCGCTGCCACGGAGACGCGGCTCGCGGGCTCGCTCGCGGGCGCGCTCGACGCGGTGAGCAAAGGCGCGCAGATCGTGCGCGTCCATGATGTTGCGGAAACACGCCGCGCGCTCGCGTTCCAGGCCGCGATCGAGGACGCATAGTACCGCTCCGGCCGTCATTGCGAGCGCAGCGAAGCAATCTCCGCGCCGGGTGGGATTGCTTCGTCGCTACGCTCCTCGCAATGACAGCCGCTGAAACCTAATTCTGCGCGCGCTCGATGACGCAGCCGACGCTTTGCGCCTCGGGATAGATGTCGAGCTTCTCGACCGTGACGCGGGTCAGGCGCACGCGGCGGTCGGACAGGCAAAGCGTCGCCACGCGCTCGGCCAAGGTCTCGACCAGGTTGAAGTGCTTGGCCTCGGCGATGCGCTTGATGCCGGAGACGATCCCCTCGTAGTCGAGGGCTTCTTCCACGTCGTCGTTCCGCGGCAGCGGCAGCGCCACGTCGAGCTCGGCATTGATGCGCACGCGCGTGCGCTGACGCTTCTCGTGCGCGTGGATACCGATCGAGACCGCGATGACGAGATCGCGGACGAAGACGCGATAGAGCGGCGCCGGACCCGCGCCGCTCACGCCGGCTTATCGCAGGCGACGGTGCCCATCTCGGCCGGGACGGAGAGTTCGAGGATTTCGAAATCCTCCGAGGTGCGGATCTCCTGATGCGGCAGGCCGCCGGGGATCATCACTGAATCGCCCGCCTCGAGACGCACGACGCCGGCACCCTCGAACTCGAGATCGACCCAGCCGCGCAGCATGTAGACGAATTGCGTGTCGCAAGTGTGGTAGTGCCAGCCGGTTTCGCGATCCATCGCCGAGATCGCCGTCGTCACCTGCGCGCGCATCGCGCCCGAAGTACCGTCGGTGACGCCCAATTCGCGGTACTTGAAGAAGGCGCGGCGGCCGGGAACATATTTCGCCTCGCTCTTCTTCGAGATCGTGAGCTTGCCGTTGACCTTGGGCTTGCTGAGCGTTCCGCTGTCTGCCATGGCGCACCTCTTTCCCTGACGCGAAGCACGATTGAAGCACGATTGAAGCACGGGGGCGCGGCAGCGGCAACGGGCGCCCCGGCGCCGGGGCTTGCGCGCCCCTTCCACGGGCGACATATAGGCGCGCATGACCGGCTGCTACGTCGTCGAGGATCGCGAAAAGCTTACCTTCCGGGTCAGCCGCGAGACGCTCGTTTCGCCCGCCATCCTCGAAGAAGAGCGGGCGCGCCTCTTCGAACGCTGCTGGATCTATGTGGGGCATGGCTCGGAAGTGGCGGAGCCGGGCGCCTTCCGCACCCGCAGCGTCGCGGGCCGGCCCGTCATCTTCTGCCGCGACCAAGCGGGCCATGTCCGCTGCCTCGTCAATTCGTGCCGCCACCGCGGCGCCATCGTGTGCAGCGAGCGCGAGGGCACGCAGCGCTCCTTCACCTGCCCCTATCACGGCTGGACCTATGACGGCACGGGCGCGTTGACGAGCGTACCGGGCGACGACGCCTACGGGCCCGGCTTCGACAAAGGCACGCTCGGATTGGCCGTGCCGCCGCGGCTCGAAGCCTATCGCGATTTCTGGTTCCTCAATTTCGATCGCGACGCCGAGCCGCTCGCCCAATATCTCGCCGGCGCCAAGGAATATATCGACCTCGTCACCGAGCAATCGCCCTCCGGCCGGCTCCAGGTCATCGCGGGCGTGCAGGAATACGACATCCGCGCCAACTGGAAGCTCCTCGTCGAGAACAGCGTCGACGACTACCACCTGCCGGCGACGCACTCGACCTGGCTCAACTACATGCGCTCGGCCGGCGTCACGACGCGGCCGCAGCAGGGCCTGCTGCTGCCAACGAAGGGCGCGGGCAAAGACCTCGGGCACGGCCACCTCACCACCGACAATCCCAATTTCCGCGGCCGGCCGGTCGCAGCATGGATCTCGATCTATGGCGAGGACGCGAAGGCGGACATCGCCGAGATCCGCGCGGAGCTGGTGCAGCGCCTCGGCCCCGCGCGCGCAGCCCGCATCGCGGATACCAACCGCAACCTCGTCGTCTTCCCCAATCTCGTCGTCAATGACGGCTCGTCGGTGACGATCCGGACGTTCTTCCCGATCTCGCCCGAGCGCATGCACGTGACCGCCTGGGCCTTGGGGCCCGCGGAGGAAACGGAGGCGCAGCGCGCGCGCCGGCTCGACGCGTTCCTTACGTTCTACGGCCCCGGCGGTTTCGCGACGCCCGACGACGTGGCGGCGCTCGAGCTGGTGCAGCAGGGCTGCGTCGCGTGGCGCGACGCGCCGTGGTCCGATCTCTCGCGCGGCATGGCCAAGGACGCGGCCGACCAGCTCAACACCGACGAAGGGCATCTGCGCGTGTTCTGGCGGCGCTGGAGCGAGCTGATGGAGCGGCGCCCATGAGCCTGCCGACACGCGCCGAGGTCGAGGATCTGTTCTATCGCGAGGCGGCGCTGCTCGACGACTGGCGGCTCGACGAGTGGATGGCGCTTCTGACCGACGACGCCGCCTATTACGTGCCGCCCAACGACAAGCCCGACGCCGATCATCGCGACACGCTCTTCACCATCGCCGACAACAACGCGCGGCTGAAAGAGCGCGTGCGCCGCATCAAGGACAGGAACTGCCACGCCGAGCATCCGCACTCGCGCACCCGGCGCATGATCGCGAACGTGCGGGTCACCAGCGCCGCGGGCGGCGCGGGCAAGGACTGCGAGGCGCGCGCCAATTTCGTGATCCACCGCTTCCGCCGCGGCGAGGACGTGCGCGTCTTCGTCGGCGAGTACCGCTATCGCCTGAGGCGCGAGGGAGACGCGCTCAAGATCGCCGAGCGCCGCGCCATTCTCGACGCCGAGGAGCTGGGGTCGCTCGGCGCGGTGAGCTTCATCCTGTGAGCGCGCCATGACCGACGCCTACCTCTACGCCGTGCGGTGCAACTTCACCGATCCGGCGCAGCTTCCCGCGTGGAACGCGTGGTACGGCGGACCCAAGATGGATGAGATGCTGGGCCTCCCCTATTTCATCTCGGTGCAGCGCTACGAGGCCGTGGCGCTCGATACGGGGCGGAAATACCTGGCGCTGTGGCGGGTCGAGCGGCCTGAAGCCTTCGAGACCCCGGAATACCGCGCGCAATGGGGCTTCGCCCAGTGGACGCCCTTCATCCGCGACTGGAGCCGCGACCTCTATCGCGGGCCGGCGGAGATCGATGCCGCGCTCGACGTGAAGGAGGACGAGCGGCTTCACGTCATCTCGTTCGACGGCGCTTCCGAAGCTGCGGCCAATGCCTCGCGCGGGCGCGTTTCTTCCGTCCGCCGCGACATGATCTGGCTCGAGGCGATGGGCCTCGATCGCCATTCGCCGCTTCTTGGGATCGCCAAGCGCGCGAGCGGCTGGACCGCCGAGCCGGTCGCCGACGCCGTGTGCCAGGAAACGCTCCTCGCGCCGATGATGGCGCGGCGCCGTGGGGCAAAACGTCCCACTTGAGTACAGTTCCCATCACGCGAATCGGCCGCTAGCATGGGCAAAAGCAAAGGGAGGAAGGCGGATGAAGTTCGGTCTCTTCGGCGGAGCGCGGTCGCGCGGCGGCGGGCCGCAGGGCGACAGCACCGGCTACAGGGACTATATCGCCTATGTGCGCGAGGCCGAGAAATTGGGCTTCGGCAGCGTCTTCATCGTCGAGCATCACTTCACCGGCTTCGGCCAGGTTTCGGCCTCGCTCAACATCCTGAGTTATCTCGCGGCCATGACCGAGCGCATCAGGCTCGGCACCGCGGTCGTCGTGCTGCCGTGGCACAATCCCGTGCTTGTCGCCGAGCAGGCGGCAACGCTCGATCTCCTGTCGGACGGCCGCCTCGATTTCGGCGTCGGCAAAGGCTATCGCGACTATGAGTTCGCGGGCTTCTGCGTGCCGCAGGCCGAGGCGACCGAGCGCTTCGACGAGGCGATGGAGGTGATCCGCAAGGCGTGGACCGCGCAGCACGGCCGCTTCTCGCATCACGGCAAGCGCTGGAATTTCGAGAATGTCGTCGTTGAGCCGGCGCCGGTGCAGCAGCCGCATCCGCCCTTCTGGCTCGGCGCCGGAAGCGAGGAATCGATCCGGCGCGGCGCGCGCGAGGGCTACAACCTGCTGCTCGACCAGATCGGCTCGACCGATTTGACGATCGCGCGCGTCAAGGCGTTCCGCGACGAGTGCCAGAAGATCGGCCGCCCGTATCATCCGACGATGGTGGGCGCGACGCGGGGCCTACAGATCTTGAGGAACGACGGGGAGCGCGAGAAGGCGCTCGAGGTGCGCTACAACATTCTGAAGAATATCGGCGGACTTGCGCGGGGCCCTGGCGCCGCGCGTTATTCGAACTTGAAGGACGAATCCGGGCCGCCGCTCGAAGTTGACGACGCACCGCTCCTCGGCACGGTGAAGGAGATCGTCGCGCGCTTGAAGAAGCTCGAGGCGGGCGGGGTCGAGCACGTGCTCCTCGTCGATCCGCGCCCGAGCGTCGAGGCGCTCCGCATCTTCGCCAGCGAGGTCATGCCGGAATTCGCAGCGGCGAAGGCAACGGCGTAGCGCACCTTACAGCTGTCATTGCGAGCAAAGCGAAGCAATCCCCGTGGAGATTGCTTCGTCGCTCGCGCTCCTCGCAATGACAGACGAAATTGGCATCACCCGCCATGCCCAGCCTCCGTGCCGGGCATACACGCGCCGCAGGAAAGAAACCCGTGGATGGCCGGGACAAGCCCGGCCATGACGCAAGACCTATGCGCCCGTCGCCCCTTATTGCGCGGCGGCGCGCCGCGCGGAGGCGCGGGCCGGCCGCGGGGCGCGGACCCACTTGTCGGTCCAGGCAATGATCTCGGCCGCGATCCTGTCGCTGTTCTTCTCCAGCATCGGCACGTGGCTGTTGCCGTGAATGCCATGCTCGGCGAGCTTGAGCCAGGTCGGATGGACGCCGGCCTGCTCGAGATACTTGACGGTGCAGTGATCGTAAGGCGCGTGATATGACGCCTCGCCCGTCACCACCAGCACCGGCATCTTCTGCAAATTCGGGAGCTGCCGCGCCGGTTCCGCCGGCTCGAAGCAGCGCACGAGATCCAGAGCGTCGGCCTTGTCCTGCTGCACGAAGCGCAGCTCTGACGCGTCCCTGACCGCCGGTGCATAGGTCAACGGCACGTCGGTGACGCCCCACGCAAGCGCCACGCCACCATCCTTGAACCAGCCGGGCGCACCCGTGAATTGCACCGAATGAAAGGGCGGGCCGTTCGGCTCGATCGCGAGGATGGCCTTGACCTTGTCGGGGCGCCGGTCGGCAACCGGCCACCCGAACGCGCCCGCCTGCGAATGAACCATGAGGATCGCGGGCCCGATCTCGTCCACGAGCGCCACCAGCGCCGCGACATTCAGCTCCTGCTGGCGGTGGAAGTCCTTGATCGACGGGATCTGCGAGGAGACGAGCTGCCGCACCGCCGGATCGTCGAACGAGCCGTCGCCGGGCCATTGGCTATGGAGATGCGCCTGCGGCCAGAGCGCGTATTTCTCCTGCGCGACATAGCGCCCCTGGTTGTTCGCCATGTCGGTCGCTTCGTAGGGCCCGTAGATTTCGGGATAGCTCGGCGAGCGGCCCTTGCCGACCTGGTCCACGACATAGACGGCATAGCCCGCGCGCACGAAGCGCTGCGCCCAGCCTTCGCGCCCGTCGGGCGTGCCGGTGTAGTTCGTGCCCGACATGGTGCCGCCATGCACCATCACCACCGGGTAAGGGTGCGTCTTCTTGGCCGGGATCATGTACTCGGCATAGATCTGCCCGACCGTGTAGCGCTTGCCGCCGATCTCCTCGACATGGCCGCCGGCGTAAAGCCATCCGGTCTTCTTGAGGACGAGCGGCGCCTCGGCCCGCGCCGCGCGCGCGGGCGCGGCGGCGAGACCGAGCCTGCGCGTCCCGAGGCGGCGGCGTGACTTCTTCTTCAGCATGTGTCGCTCCCCTGCCCCAAAAACAAAATCCCCCTCGCCCAAATCGAGCGAGGGGGATTTGCGAACGGAGCCTTCGTTTACTGCGCCGCCGTGCGCATGGCGCGCTTGGCGAGCTTCGCGTCCGACACCTGCGGCTGGAGATTGAAGAGCCGCACCGCGTTGCCGCCGAGGATGTTGCGCTTCTGCTGCTCGTTGAGGAACGGCAGGTCGTAGATCGTGCTCGGCAGGTCCATGTCCCAGTGCGGATAGTCGGACGAATAGAGGAGCTGCGTATCGGCCTTCAGAAGCTCGAAGGTGAGCTCGAGCGCCTTGCGGTTCTCGACCATCTCCATCGGCTGCGTCGTGTAATACATGTCGCGCATATAGTCCGACGGCTTCTTCTTCAGGAGCGGCACCTCGGACGAGCGCATCATGTATTCGTTGTCGAGCCGCTGCATCAGGAAGGGGAGCCACGCAAGCCCGCTCTCGATCCAGATGACCTTGAGATTGGGATAGCGCTCCGGCATCGCGTTCACGATCCAGTTGGTGAGGTGAACGACGTTGTACCAGGTGAAGCCCAGCGCATGGACGGCGATGAAGCGGTTGCACAGCTCCATCGTGCGGTCGCCGCCCCACATGAAGCCGGAATGGAACGCGAGCGGCAGCTTGCGTTCCTCCAGCATCGCGTAGGTGCGGGCATAGCAATTGTCCCACACGCCCTTGTAGCGCGGCGCGGTGACGCAGAAGCCCACGACGCCCGGCTTGTCGCCCAGCTCCTCGATCATCTTCTCGCACGCCGGCGGATCGTTGAACGGGAGATAGAGGCTCGCCTTGATGCGCGGCTCGGCCGAGGTGACGTTGTCGATGAGCCAGCGGTTATAGGCGCGGGCCAAGGCGACCTCGACCTCGGCGCGCGGCGTCAGGCCGAGCGAAAGCATCGGCGTCGGGAAAAGGCAGGTCTGATCGACGCCGAACGCGTCCATCCAGCGCCTGGTCAGCGCGATGTCGCGGTTGACGCCCGCGGGCGTTTTCTCCTTTTGGCGGCCCTTGTAGCGCGTGACGCGGCCGGCCATCTCCTGGTACGAGCCGCGCGACGAGGTGATGCCGCCGTCGCGCATCCCCATGTGCTTCGCGTCGGCGCGCATTACCGGATCCTCGATGTAGCTGAGGATCTGCGTGAAGCTGTCGGACTCGTAGTGG
>DATIXQ010000113.1:0-48083 GCA_035518375.1 Allostellaceae bacterium
GGCGAGGTAGGCCGCGGCGCCCAATAGCATGGTCGTGTGCCCGTCATGGCCACAGGCGTGCATGCGGCCATGATTCTGGGAGCGGTAGTCGAAGGAATTCGCCTCCTCGATCGGCAGCGCATCCATGTCAGCGCGCAGGCCAATGGTGCGCGTTCCAGTGCCGCATTTGAGCTGCGCCACGACGCCGGTGCGGCCGACGCCGCGATGGACTTCGCAGCCGAAGGACGCGAGCTTCTCCGCGACGAGCGCGGCGGTGCGCGCCTCCTCGAAGCCCAGCTCCGGGTGCGCGTGGATGTCGCGCCGCCAGTGCGTTAACTCGTTGCTGAGCTTGGCGATCTTCGGAATGAGTTGCATGGGCGGGCCTCCTCGAGCCGCCACGTTGCCGCCGCGCGCGGCTTCGCGCAAGATGGCGCGATGGACCGGCTCTGCGACATCACCGCGGTTGAGCTGCGCCGCCGCATCGGCGCCGGCACCGTCTCGCCGGTCGAGCTCCTGGACGATTGTCTTCGGCGCATCGCCGAGGTGAACCCGGCGCTCAATGCCGTCACCGCGACCGCGTTCGAGCGCGCGCTCGCCGAGGCGCGTGCGGCGGAAAAGGCGGTGCGCGAGGGGGCCGAGCTCGGTCTGCTGCATGGCCTGCCCATCGGCATCAAAGACCTCGAAGAGACCCAAGGCATCGTCACGTCCTTCGGCTCGCCGCTTTACCGCGACTATGTTCCGGCCGCGGACAACCGTCTCGTGGCGCAGGTCCGCGCCGCGGGCGCGATCGTCGTGGGCAAGACCAACACGCCGGAATTCGGCGCCGGCGCCAACACCGACAACCCGGTCTATGGACCGACGCGCAACCCGTTCGACCCGAAGCGGAGCTGCGGCGGCTCGTCGGGCGGCTCGGCGGTGGCGCTCGCGACCGGCATGGTGCCGCTCGCGACCGGCTCCGACACCGGCGGCTCCTTGCGCATTCCGGCGGCGTTCTGCGGCATCGTCGGGTTCCGGCCTTCGCCCGGCCTCGTGCCGAGCGAACGCCGGCCGCTGGGCTGGACGCCGATCAGCGTGCTCGGGCCCATGGGACGCACCGTCGCCGACACGCGGCTCCTGCTTCGCGCCGAGATGGGGCGCGACAGCCGCGACCCGTTCGGATACCGCGACGATGCCGCATCGTTCGCGGCGACGGAGCCAATCGACTTGGCGCGGCTCCGCGTCGCTGTCTCGGAGGATCTGGGCGGCGCGCCGGTCGATCGACGGCTGCGCGCAACGTTGCGCGAGCGCATCGGCCTCATTGCTGCGAGTTTCCGAAGCTGCGACTGGCGCGATCCCGACATGAGCGGGGCGGATGAAGCCTTCGCCGCGTTGCGCGGGCAGAATCTCCTGGCGGCGCAGCGCGAGCGCTACGAAAAGCACCGCGATCAGCTCGGCGCCTTCGTGCGCGCAAACTACGAGGAAGGGCTCGGCATGAGCGCGGCCGATGTCGCGGCGGGCCACGTGGCGGCGACGCGCATTTATCGCGGCCTCGAAAAATTCTTCGAGGACCACGACCTTCTTATCAGCCCGACCGTCGGCGTGCCGCCGTTCACGCTCGAGGAGCGCTATGCACGCGAGGTCGATGGGCAGCAGATGCGAACCTATTACTCCTGGCTCGCGCCCACCTATTACCTCTCGCTCACCGGCCATCCCGCGATCTCGATCCCGTGCGGGCTCGAGCCCACCGGCACGCCCTTCGCGCTGCAGATCACGGCCGCGGCGGGCCGCGACAAGTTCCTGCTCGACGCGGCCGAGGCGATCGAGGCGATCCTCGCGCGCGATCCGCGCACCGCGCGGCCCGTGCCGGACCTTCAGAAGCTCGTCAGTCGCTGACGCTGCGCCCGGCCGTCACGCGCGAAGCCTGGCCTTTTGCCGCTTCGGCGGGTGGCGCGCGGTGACGGCGCAGCGCTGGAGGATGTCGCGGTCTTCGCGCGGCAGGCGGTAGGCCTGCGCGAACGCGGCAAGGCGCGCACCGAGCGAGGGCAGGCGGAAATCCGCGAGCGTCGGCACAAGCTGCACGAAATTGCCGCGCGGGCCGCGCTCCGCGACGAGAAAGGAGCGTGGCAGGCGCGGCATCACGCGGGCGATGCGCTGCAAGGGCGTGCCGTCGAACTCGGAGCCGGTCCAGCCGCCGGCCCAGTTCACCCCCATGCAGCCGCCGGGGCGCAGCGCCGCGAAGCAATCGTCCCAGAACCCGTCGCTGACCGGGGCGCCGCCGCCGGAATCGTAGAGATCGACCAGAACCACGTCGAATTCCCCGCGCCGGCCGACGACCCACTCCTCGGCGTCGGCGCGCACGATCTTGCCGCGCACACGGAAGTGCTCGCGCGCGATGGCGATGACCGCGGGGTCGCGCTCGACCGCGACGACGGAGGTCTCGGGCAGGTAGGCTTCGAGATGGCGCAGCATGGCGCCGCCGCCAAGGCCCAGGAGCAGCACGGATTGGCGCCGCTCGGCGAGCGCGAGCGCCAGAAGCATCATGCGCTCGTAGGGAAAGACGAGGCGCCCGGGCTCGGCGAGGTCCATGGCGGAATGCTCCATCACCTCGCGCGTACGTCCGACCGTGCCGAGGAGCCGGACCTTGCGGCCGCGCATCTCGGCCTCGACGACGAAGAGCGACTGCGCGCGGGTGCGGCGGTGCTCGACGACGCGGCATTCCTCGCCGTAATAGCGGCTGACGACTTTGTGGAGAGGTTCTGGCATGAGCAAAGATCTTGTGCTGCTATACTCCACCGCAAAGCAATTGTTCAACGGGGAGGCCGACATGCCCAAGGGCAATGACGCGCACTACACGCGTGAGGCGCTGACCGAGCGTGCCACATCCCTCGTGCCGCGGCTCCGCGAGCGCTCGCTCGCCACGAACCGCGCGCGCCAGGCGGCGCCCGAGACGATCAAGGATTTCTGGGACAATGATCTCTGGTACCTCTTGAAGCCCAAGAAATTCGGCGGGCCCGAGGTGCGCGTCGACACCGTGTTCGAGATCGCCTCGGTGCTGTCGCGAGGCTGCGGCTCGGCCGCCTGGATCTGGACGGTGATGGGCGTCCACGACCTCTTCATTGCCTATTACGACGAAAAGGCGCAGCAGGAATACTGGGCCAACGACCGCACGCTCAGCGCCTCGAGCTTCGCCCCTTCGGGCCGCATCACGCCGGCCCCGGGCGGCTACAAACTCAGCGGCAAATGGTCGTTTTGCAGCGGCATCGATCATGCGCAGTGGATGCTTTTGGCCGCGATCGCCGGGATGGTGAGCCAGGATCCGCCGATCCCGGACATCCGCTATGCGGTGCTGCCGAAATCCGACGTCAAGGTGATCGACGACTGGCACGTGATGGGGCTCTCGGGCACCGGCAGCAAGAGCTGCACGTGCGAGGACGTGTTCGTGCCCGACTACCGGGTGGTGGCGAACACCGATTTCATCGGCGGCACGACGCCCGGCGCCCTTAAGGTTCACCCGGCCCCGCTCTACAAGGCGCCGATCTGGGCGATCTTCCCGTTCTGCATCTCCTCGGCCGCGCCCGGCATGGCGCAGGGCGCGTGCGAGGCCTTCGTCGAGGAGATGAAGGCGCGCGCCTCGAAATTCGACCACTCGCCGCTCTCGCGCAAGCCGACCGTGCAGCTGCGGCTCTCGGAGGCGACGGCGCTCGCGGACGCGGGCCAACTCCTCTACATGCGCTCGCTCAAGGAGACGATCGACAAGGCCATGGCGGGCGAGGAACTGTCGGTCGAGCATCGCCTGCGCAGCCGGCGCGACGCGACCTATGCCGTGCAGATGGCGAAGCGCGCGACCGAGCTCTTACTTGGCGCGCAGGGCGGCGGCGGCATCTTCGAACAGGGGCCCGTCCAGCGCGCCATGCGCGACCTCACGGCGCTCCAGGGGCATATCGTCGGCGGCTGGGACATGCCGGCGCTCAACTACGGCCAAGTCCGGCTCGGCGGCCCGCCCACCGACCCGTTCTTCTGAGCCCGCGGTCTCGCGCGCCTAGGATGGGCGGTGGCCGCTCATCACCGCGCCGTCCGCGCGCTTCAGGCGCACGAACTGCAGCATGCCCGCCATGGGAAAGAGCGCCATGACGAGAAAAATCGCCGCGAAATCGCTTTGCGGTGGATTTGCGGCCTCGCCCGCGAAGATGCCGAGGAGCGTGGCGCTGATGGCGACGCCGAAGCTGTTCGAGAGCTGCTGCATCACGCTCGAAAGGCTCGAGCCGGGGCTGATGCGCGCGCCGGTGAGATCGGCATAGCCGAGGCTCGAGAGCGCCGTGTACATGAGCGAGCGGAAGAAGCCGAGGAGCACCAGCAGCCCAGAGAGCGCCCAATAGGGCGTGCCGCTCGTGATGAGCGCCAAGCCCATCATCAGCGCCGCCACGATCGCGCCGTTGACGAGCAGCACCGTGCGGAAGCCGTGGCCGCGCAGGATGCGCGGCGTGACAATGCGCATGCCGACCGAGGAGACCGCCGTCAGCGACGTGAAGAGACCCGACTTGAAGGCCGAGAATCCGAGCGCCAGCTGCAGCAAGAGCGGCAGCAGAAACGGCGTCGAGCCATAACCGATGCGGCAGAGCGTGCCGCCGACATTGCCGATGCGGAAGGTCCGGATCGAGAACAGGTCGAGATCGATCACCGGGTCGTGCGTGCGCCGGGCATAGAAGCCGTAAGCGGCGAGGAATCCCGCCGCGACCAGGGCGATCGCGATCTCGATCGCGTTCGACACGTGGACGCGGCCGACGAATTCGAGCGCGAGCTGCGTCGCGGCGAGACCGACGCCGATGAGAACGAAGCCGACGAAGTCGAAGCGCGCGAGGCTGCGCTCGCGAAAATTGTCGAAATAGCGCACCGCGAGCGCAATGCCGAGCACGCCCACCGGCACGTTGATGTAGAAGATCCAGCGCCACGATGCGTAAGTGGTGAGGAAGCCGCCAACCAAGGGCCCGAGCGCCGGGCCGATCATCGCCGGCATCATCACATACCCCATCGCCACGACGACCTGGTTGCGCGGGAACGATTTGAGCATGACGAGGCGTCCCACGGGGTTCATGAGCGCGCCGCCCACGCCCTGAAGCACGCGCATGGCGACCAGCATGCCGAGCGAATTGGCGGCCCCGCAGAGTGCCGAAGCCGCGGTGAAGACCGCGACGGCCGTGCAGAACACCGTGCGCGCGCCATAGCGGTCGGCGATCCAGCCGCTGATCGGAATGAAGACCGCAAGGCTCAGCAGATAGGAAGTGATGGCGAGGTTGAGCCGGAGCGGGCTTTCGCCGAGGCTCGCCGCAATCTGCGGCAACGAGGTCGCGATGATGGTCTGGTCGAGGCTCTCCATGAAGAGCGAGCAGGCGCACACGAGCGGAATGAGAAGGCGGAGCCGCGGCTCCGCCTCGGTGCGGTAGGTCGGCTCCTGCCGTGGCTCGGGTCGCGCCTCGTCCAACCCAACACCCCTTCTTCCGCCTGCGCGCCAGATTAGTCGCCACGCGCGAGAACGACGACAAGGTTCGCGAACGGGATTAGCATGGCAGCCTGGAGGATGGCGATGGGCAAGCGCTTCGGCCGCGCACCATCACGAGACGAGCTCGAGCCGATCGAGTTCGCCTCGCGCGACGAGCTTGCCGCCGTGCAGCTGGCGCGGCTCAAGGCGACGCTCGCCCGTGCCTATGCGAACGTGCCGCATTACCGGCGCACGTTCGATGCGGCCGGCGCGCATCCCGACGATTTGCGCGATCTCGCCGACATCGGCAGATTCCCGCTCACCACCAAGGACGATCTGCGCGCCAACTACCCGTTCGGGATGTTCGCCGTGCCGCGCGAGCGCGTCAGCCGCATTCATGCCTCGTCGGGCACGACGGGGAAGCCCACCGTGGTCGGCTACACCGCGCGCGATCTCGACATCTGGTCCGATCTCATGGCGCGCAGCATCCGCGCCGCCGGCGGCCGCCCGGGCATGAAGGTGCATGTCGCCTATGGCTATGGGCTGTTCACCGGCGGGCTCGGCGCGCATTACGGTGCCGAGCGGCTTGGATGCACCGTCATTCCCGTCTCGGGCGGCATGACCGAGCGGCAGGTGCGCTTGATCGCCGATTTCGCGCCCGAGATCATCATGGTGACGCCGTCCTACCTGCTCGCGATCCTCGACGAGTATCGCGCGCAAAATCTTGATCCGCGCGCGTCCTCGCTCGAGATCGGCATCCTTGGCGCCGAGCCCTGGACCAACGCCATGCGCGCCGAGATCGAGGATGCGTTCGACATGGACGCCATCGACATGTACGGGCTCTCGGAGGTGATCGGGCCGGGCGTGGCGCAGGAATGCGTCGAGACCAAGGACGGTCTCCATGTCTGGGAGGACCATTTCCTGCCCGAGATCATCGACCCGGCAACGGGCCGCGCGCTACCGGACGGCGAGCGCGGCGAGCTTGTGCTGACGTCGCTGACCAAGGAGGCGATGCCGGTCGTGCGCTACCGCACGCGCGACTTGACGCGGCTCCTGCCGGGCACGGCGCGGACGATGCGGCGCATCGAGAAGATCGCCGGCCGCAGCGACGACATGATCATCCTGCGCGGCGTCAATGTCTTCCCGACCCAGATCGAGGAATTGATCCTCGAGGATCGGCGGCTCGCGCCGCATTTCGTCATCGAGCTGACGCGCGACGGCCGGCTCGACGCCATGCAGGTCAAGGTCGAAGCGCGCGGCGATGCCGCCGACCATGGCAACCGCGCCGCGGCGGAAGCGAACCTCGCGCACCGGATCAAGGCGCTGATCGGCGTCTCGGTCGAGGTCTCGGCGGAAGATCCGGGCGCGATCGAGCGCTCGCTCGGCAAGGCGAAGCGCATCATCGATCTGAGGCCAAAGGGCTGATCATTCCTTGCGCTGCGCCGCGTTCCAATTGCGCTCCAGATTGGCGATGAGCGCCGGGCTGAAATGGCAGTACGCCTGCTCGCGCGCATAGACGGCCATGTAGCAGCGGAAGAGATCAAAGGGCTCAAGCGCCACGCGCAGGGCGCGCCGGTTGCCGGCGGCGGAGACGACGCCCGATTGCGTGAAGCTCGCAACCATCCGATCTATTTCCGCATCCATGTCCTGTGGCGCCACCACGCTGTCGCAGATGAGACGGCCCTCGGGACTGTCGCAGTCGAGCCGACGCTCCATCAGGATGGCCTGGCGCGCCAAGCGCTCGCCGGTGAAGCGCGCCAGGCGCAAGTTCGCGGCGCCGGGAATGATCCCCTCCTTGCGTGCGGGCAGCGTCATGTAGGCGTCGCGCGCCGCCACCACATGGTCGACGGCAAGAAGAATCTGGCAGCCGCCGCCGATCGCGAAGCCATCGACCGCGGCCACCCACGGCTTCTCGATCGTGCCGCCCGCAAGCTCGTCGGGACTTGTGTCCGCAAGAGCGACGCCGCGGCAGAATTTGTTGACGACCCCCATGTCGCGTTTCAGGAACCACAGGAACGGAATCTTGCCGCGATAAAGATGCGTCAGGTTGATGCCCGCGCTGAAGACGCGCCGCCCACGCCATTTCGGATGCTGGACCTCGCCGCCGCGCAGGATCACGATGTCGCTCGCGGGATCGAGCGTCGCCACATCCGCGGCGATTTCGAGCGCATCGAGCGTGGTGTCGTCCTCGGCATTGAGGAAGCGCGGGTTCGCCATCGTAACGTGGACCGCGCGGCCGCGCCGCTCGACGAGCGCCGCGCCGAGATCGAGCTTTCCCGCCACCGCGAATTCGCGCGCATGTTCGGGTGATTCGGCACGCGGCAGCAGCATGGCGTGGCAGAGATGCATGCCCGTTTCCGGGTCCGCCAGGAATGCGGATACGAGGAGGCCGTGATCGATCTCGTGCCCGTCCTTCTCGCCCTGGGAGAGCGCGCTCTCGGCCGCGAGCTCGGCGCGCGCCGGCGCGAGGCCGGGAACGAGGCGCGCCGTTTCCTGCACCAGCTCATCGAGACGGAGGAACCGCGTCCGCCCCGCCGTCAGCTCGTCATAGAGCGCGCGGGCATGGCGCCGCAGGTAGCGCTCGCGCGCGGCCCGCGCCGCGGCAAGGATGAAAGATGCCGTCGCGGCCTCGCCGGCGCCGCGCCGCGGCTTGGGCGGCAGCGGCGCGAGGAGGGCCTGACCCTCGCGCCAGAAGCGCCCGAAGCGCGCGCTGTCCTCGGACCGGTCTCCGCCGGCGGCGGGCGCGGCATCCGCCCAGACGCGCGCCGCCTCGCTTACAGCCGCTGCCGGCGCGGCGCTCATCGCGCCTTCTTCGCCGCCTCCTCGACGAACGAGAGGTCGGCGAGCTTCTTGGCGTCGAGATCGCCTTTGAGGAATCCGAGGCTGCGCTGCAGCTCGATGTTGCTTTGCAGCGCCGGCAGGTCGGGCTTGCCATTCGGGTCGTGATAGAAATCGCCCTTGGTGAAGAGCCAGGCCTGATAAAGCGCGGCCGGCGCCTTGGTGTAGTCGGAAACGATCTTCACCACCTCGTCGTGATTGGCAGGATCGGAATACCAATGCAGCGCGCGCAGCGAATCCTCGAGATAGTCGACGACCGCCTGCTTGTTCTTCTGGAGGAAGCCCTCGCGCGCGGTGTCGATGATCATCTCCGAGCGGCCGATCGCCTCCTTCTGCGTGAAGAGAGTGCGGGCAATCGAGCGCAGGCCTGGATCGGCGGTGAATGGGCGCACGCCGCTGATCAGGTCGACCTTGTGGTCTTCGAGCATCGCCTTCATGTTGGGGAAGGCGCCTTCGACGAAGGTGACGTTCTTCTTGTCCTCGAGCCCGTGCTTCTTGAGCATGGCGCGCATCGCCATGTCGACGGCGCTGCCGGCGGCGTTGGAGACGACGACCTTCCCTTTCAGGTCCTCGACGGTTTTGATCGGGCTGTCTTTCAGCACCATGTATTCGTTGGTGTAGTAGCCAGTGACGCCGTCCTGGAACACGTCGGAGATGATGCGCAGATCGCTCATGCCGGCGTTCTGCACCGCAAGCGACAGTGTCGAGAAGGCGAGCGGTGCGATGTCGATCTCGCCCGCGGCGAGCGCCGTGATCATCGGCGGCGTGCCCTGGAAACGGATCGTGTCGAGGGTGTAGCTCTGACCTTCGTGCTTGGCGATGCCGGCTTTCTTGAACATGAGGAGCGGCGAATCCGCGCCCGGCACGACGTACCCCACGCGCAGCTTCACCGGATCCGCCGCAGCGCTCCCGGCGGCGAGTGCGCCGAGCGCAAATGCGAGCACGAATGAGCGTACCATCACATGACCTCCCTGCGGCTTCCCATCATGGGCCCGACGAGGGCAGCTATAGACCATCGGTGGCGTCGAGAGAATCCTGTTATCATGGCGCGAAGACAGGAGGCATGAGGTGACGGATTCGCTCGGATACCGGGCCAAGTTCGGCGTGCTCGTGCCGTCGACCAACACATCGGTCCAACCCGAGTTCGACGCGATGCGCCCCGCGGGCGTCACCAACCACATCAGCCGCATCCGCATCCCCAACATGGCGCTCGAGAACGACGACGATTTCTCGCGCCTGGTCGAGCACATCGCCGCGGGGCAGATCGAGGCCGTGGACAGCGTCATGACGGCCGAGCCGACCCGCATCGTGCTCGGCATCTCGGTCGAGACGTTCTGGGGCGGCTATGAGCTGTCGCGAAAGCTGAAGCGCGAGCTCGAAATCCACACGGGCTTGCCCGTGTCGCTCGGCGCCGAGGCGAGTGAAGCCGCATTGAAGCGGCTCGGCGCCAAGCGCATTGGCGTGGTGACGCCCTATTGGCCGGTCGGCGACAAGAACGTCGCGCAGTTCTTCGCCGAGGCCGGCTTCGAAGTGCGGAAGATCGTTGGCCTCAAATGCCGCAGCCCCGTGCTCATCGCGCATGTGAGCGAGGGCGAGCTCGACGCGGCCGTGACGGAGGCCGACGGGCCCGGCATCGACGCCGTGATCCAGGTTGGCACGAACCTCGCCATGGCGCGGAGCGCGCCTTTTTCGGAGCGGCGGCTCGGCAAGCCCGTCGTCGCCATCAACACCGCGATCTATTGGCATGCGCTTCGCGCGTCGGGGATCGAGGACAAGATCGCAGGGTTCGGACCGCTGCTCGAGGAATTCTGAAAATGAAGGCGATGCGCATTCACCGCACCGGCGGCCCCGAGGTGTTTCAGGAAGACGATCTGCCGACGCCGCGGCCGGGGCCGGGCGAAGCGCTCATCCGCCACGAAGCGTGCGGCGTCAATTTCCTCGACGCCTATATCCGCGGCGGCGCCTATCCGCTGCGCGCGCCGCTGCCGTGCATCGTCGGCGGCGAAGGGGCGGGCACGGTTCTCGAGATCGGTCCTGGCGCGGGCGACCTGAAGCAAGGCGATCGCGTCGTCTATTCCGGCCAGTTCGGCGCCTATTGCGAGGAGCGGATCGTCAAGGCGAACCGCGTCGCGCGCATTCCCGACGGCATGAGCGCGGCCAACGCCGCCGCCATCTTCAACAAGGCGATGACGACGGAATATCTCATTCGCCGCGCATATCCGGTGAAGCGCGGCGACACCATTCTCGTCCACGCCGCCGCGGGCGGGGTCGGGCTCGTCATGTGCCAGTGGCTGAAGCATCTCGGCGCCACCGTGATCGGCACGGTCGGCAGCGAGGCGAAGGCAGAGCTCGCCGCCCGGCACGGCTGCGACCATGTGGTGCTTTATACGCGCGAGGATTTCGCCAAGCGTGCGCGCGAGCTCACCAGCGGCGAAGGCGTCGCGGCCGTGTTCGATTCGGTTGGCAAGGACACGTTCCTGCGCTCGATGGACGCGCTCAGGAAGCGCGGCTATCTCGTCTGCTTCGGCGAGAGCTCCGGCGCCGCGCCGCCGGTTGATCCGCACACGCTGCACGACAAGGGCTCGCTTTTCCTGACGCGCGCGAGCCTCCTCGACTACACGATCGCGGACGAGGATTACCGTGCCGCAACGCGCGCCGTGTTTGACGTGATCGGCAGCGGCGCGGTCAAGATCATGCTCAACCAGACCTATCGCCTGGCCGACGTGGCGAACGCGCATCGCGACCTCGAGGCGCGGCGCACCACGGGCTCGAGCGTGCTGCTGGTCGGATAGGGCGCCCGCGTCGTGGATTTCCGCAGCGACAACACGGCGGGGGCATCGCCCGCCATCCTCGCGGCGCTCGCGAGCGCCAACGCCGGCACGGATTCCCCTTACGGCGCCGATGCGGTGACGGCGCGGCTCCAGAGCCGCTTTGCCGCGCTCTTCGAGCATGAGGTCGCAGTCTTCCCGGTCGCGACCGGAACGGCGGCGAACGCGCTTGCGCTTGCCGCGCTCGCGCCGCCCTGGGGCGCCATCTTCTGCCACGAGAACGCGCATGTTGCGGAGGACGAATGCGGCGCGCCCGAATTCTTCTCCGGCGCCAAGCTCGTGACCATGTCCGGCGCGGCCGGCAAGATCACGCCCGAAGCGATCGCCGCGCACATGGGCACGCGCGGTTTCGTTCACCATGCCCAGCCCGCCGCCATCAGCATCAGCGAGACGACCGAGGCGGGTGCTGTTTACCATCCGGAGGAGATCGCGGCCTTGGGCGCCTTCGCGCGGAAGGAAGGGCTTGGGCTCCACGTCGACGGCGCGCGCTTCGCCAACGCCGTGGCGGCGCTCCAATGCGCGCCGGCCGATCTCACCTGGCGCGCCGGGGTCGATGCGCTCTCCTTCGGCGCGACCAAGAATGGCGCGCTCGCGGCCGAGGCGGTGATCCTGTTCGATCCCGCGAAGAGCGAAGAGCTTGGTTACCGGCGCAAGCGCGGCGGGCATCTTTTCTCGAAGATGCGCTTCGTCTCGGCCCAGCTTGAAGTTTATGTTACGGACGATCTGTGGCTCGAGAATGCGCGTCACGCCAACCGCATGGCGGCGCGGCTAGCGGCCGGGCTCGAGCGCCTTCCCCGCGCGCAACTCTTGTTCAAGGTCGACGCGAACGAGGTCTTCGTCGTGCTGCCGGAGCCGGTGCTTGCGGCGCTCGACGCGGCCGGCGCCAAATTCTACCGCCAAAGCGGCGGCCGGGCGCCCGCGATCCGTCTTGTTGCCTCGTTCATGACACGCGAGGACGAGGTGGACGAGTTCCTCGCCGTGTGCCGGCGCGCACTCGCGGCGTAAGAATTAATGTATTGCTCCTTGACAGGAGCGCACGACGGAATCGAAATACAGTGTGAGCCGCTCGGGGAGGATTAATGAAATACGTGTGCGACGCGCCGGCCAACAAGACCTGGTTCGGCATCGAGACCGAGCCCGAGGCCGCGAACGAATCCGACATCATGCAGCACGCCGTGGAAAAATATTTCCGCAAGGAGAAAGAGCGCGCGACGCAAAGCTATCGCCCGACCTCGACGATCTATATCGAGCAGGAGATCGGCCTGAAGTCGCACCTGCAGCGCGAGATGCCGCTCTTCCTCACGCTGCGCGCCGATGACGGCACGCCGCTCGTGACGGCGATGCTGCCGCCGCGCGGACGCGACGAAAGCGGGTTCCGTCCCATCGTCGTCGGCCCGCGCAACGTCGATCCCTATGTCGAGCATGCCGACGCGATCAAGGCACTGGCGCAGCATTTCCACATCGCGCTCGACCGCGCGCGCTGTTTTCCTTATCGCCGCGACTAGGTCCCGGCCCTAATCTTTTTCGTCGCCCTTGCGGATGCGTTCCAAGACGCCGGCCGCCTCGCGCGACGCGCGCAGCTTCTGGCCGACATCGCGCAGAAAATGGACGTGGCCCTGGTCGTCGAGGAACCCGGTCTCGGTATCGGGCGGCAGTTCCTCGACGATGCGCAGATAGACTTTGAGAATGCGCGCGAGATCGGCGGCGCTGAGCGGTCGCGGGTCTGCCATGCCCTTCTCCTCGCCGGGACTATCAGCCACCGCCGCGCTGGCCGCAAGCGCGGTGCCAGGGCATCCCATTGACACCCGGCGGACACGGCGTGCGTAATGACGCGGGGTCGTTTGCAAAAGGGGAGCATGACCATGCGCGTGTCGCCACTGGCTTTCGGCGCTGCCATCGCCGTCTCTCTCGCCCTTTTCGCCGCACCCGCGGCGCGCGCGCAGCAAAAGCAATCCGAGGCAATTCATATCGGGCCGCAGGACATCGGCGGTGTCGTGACGAGCCCGCACGGGCCCGAGGCCGGCGTCTGGGTCATCGCCGAGACGACGGAGCTGCCGACCAAGTTCACGCGCATCGTCGTTACCGACGACAAGGGCCGATATGTCGTGCCGGACCTGCCGACGGCCGACTACTATGTCTGGGTCAGAGGCTACGGCCTCGTCGATTCGCCGAAGATGCGCGGCGCGCCGGGCCGGCGCCTCGATCTCGAAGCCGTGCCGGCGCCGAGCGAGTCCGACGCCGCGCAGTACTACCCGGCGATCTACTGGTACTCGATGCTCAAAATTCCGGACGCGAAACAGTTCGGCGGCTCGAGCGACATCCCGAAGGACATCACCCAGACCGAGTGGCTCACCACGATGAAGAACCGCGACTGCGTCGGCTGTCATCAGCTCGGCCAGGCGGCGACGCGCACCATCCCAGCCGCGTTCAGCAAAATGTCGTCGGTCGACGCCTGGATGCGCCGCGTGCAATCGGGCCAGTCGGCGCCCTTCATGGTTAATCCGCTCGCCGGACATCTGGGCGGCGCGCCGTTCAAATATTTCGCCGACTGGACCGATCGCATCGCCAAAGGCGAGCTGCCGCACGCGAAGCCGCCGCGGCCGCAAGGCCTCGAGCGCAATGTCGTCATCACGGAGTGGGCATGGGGCACCGACCACATGTACCTTCACGACGAAATCTCGACCGACAAGCGCAACCCCACGGTCAACGCCTACGGGCCGATTTTCGGCTCGACCGAGTACAGCACCGAGGACCTTCCGATCCTCGACCCCAAGACAAACACGGTCTCCTCGTTCAAGGCGCCGGTGCGCGATGCCGACATGCCGGAATCCCTGGGCCCCGGCCACGCCGCCGATTCGAAGCCGATGATGCCTTCGGCCTATTGGGGCGCCGAGAAGATCTGGAGCCAGCAGATCAACAACCATAACGACATGTTCGACGAGAAGGGCCGCCTGTGGATGACCGCGGCGGTGCGCGCGCCCGCGAGCGAGCCGGCCTTCTGCAAGGACGGCTCGAACCCGGCTGCAGCGATCTTCCCGCTCAAGGACAGCCGCCGCCAGCTCGCGATGCTCGATCCCAAGACGATGAAGATGACGTTCGTCGACACCTGCTTCGACGATCATCATCTGCAGTTCGGCTTCGATGCCAACGACACGCTGTGGACGAGCGGCGGCGGGCCGGTCATGGGTTGGCTTGACGTGAAGAAGTTCGACGAAGTGCTGGCCGCGACCGGCGATGCCGAGAAGGCTTCCGAAGCGGCACAGGGCTGGACACCCTACGTGCTCGACACCGACGGCAACGGCAAGCGCGATGCCTACGTCGAGCCCAACCAGCCGGCCGATCCCGCGAAAGACCGGCGCATCGCCGGCTCGGGCGCCTACGCCATCATGCCGAACCCGGCGGACGGCTCGGTCTGGGCCACCGTCAACGTCTTCGGCGGTCCGGGCGGCGTCGTCCGCGTCGCACCCGGCCCCGACCCGGTCCACACCGCCCTAACCGAGTTCTTCAAAGTGCCGATGCCGGGCTTCGCGCCGCGCGGCGGCGACATCGACAGCAAGGGCGTGGTGTGGGTGTCGTTCGGCAGCGGCCAGCTTGGCAGCTTCGACCGGCGCAAGTGCAAGGAGCCGCTCGACGGCGCCAACGCCACCGGCGACCAATGCAAGGAGGGCTGGTCGTTCTACCAGTATCCGGGTCCCGGCTTCGCCGGCATCGGCAAGAACAGCGCCGAGGCCAGCTATTACACCTGGGTCGACCAGCACAACACGCTGGGGCTCGGCAACGACGTGCCGGTCTCGACCGGGAACGAGAACGACGCGCTCCTCGCCTTGAAGGACGGCAAGTGGGTGATCCTGCGCGTGCCTTATCCCATCAGCTTCTATGCCAAGGGTCTCGACGGGCGCATTGACGACCCGAATGCCGGCTGGAAGGGCCGCGGCCTATGGACCACCAACGGCGACCGCGTGCCCTGGCTCAAGGAAGGCGGCAAGGGCTCGACCCCGCTCGTCTTCCACTTCCAGCTGCGGCCTGATCCGCTCGCGGATTGAAGCTCGCGCCGCTCCCCGGCCATCGCGCCGGGGAGCGGGAGCCGTGCGTTACGACCCTTCGCCGCCGCTGATGACCGGGCCGAAGAGCTTCCACATCGTCCCGTCGAAGCGCTCCATCTGCATCTGCTTCACGGGCCGGAAATCCGTCGGACTCGTGTTGGCGGTGATGCCGGGCAGCAGCATGGCGAGATGTACGTCATGGAGATTGGCCGCCTGCTTCATGATGTTGGCGCGCGTCAGATCGTCGCCGCACTGTTTCAGCACCTGCGTCATGAGCTGGCTCACGACATAGCCATAAACCGTGAAATTGTTGTTCTTGTCGCCATCGGGATAATACTTGTCCATGAACGCGAGCCAGGCCTTGTAGTCGTCGCCGTTCTGCCATTGCGGGTCGGTCGGCTCCTTGTAGTAGGCGGTCGAGAGCGCGTCCTTGGCATTGTCGAGCCCAGCGGGCTTCAGCACCGCGGCGACGCTGTTGGCGACGTTGTTGATGATATGCGTCGGCTTCCACCCGAGATCACCCACTTTGTGGATCGCCTGCGCCGCGGCCTTGGGTGTCGCAATCGTCACCAGCACGTCGGCGCCCGAGCCTTTCAGCTGCACGACCTGCGGCTCGACCGTCGGATCGGTAACCTCGTAGCTGGCCTGCATGACGATCATCGATTTGGCCTTGTCGCCGAGTCCGTCGGTCAGGCCCTTCAAGAGATCCTTGCCGTAATCGTCGTTCTGATAGAGCACGCCGATCTTGCCTTGCGGATGATGTTCGAGGATGTACTTGGCGTAGATGTGCCCCTCGGTCTGGTAATTCGGCTGCCAGCCCATGGTCCAGGGGAAGTGCTCGGGATCGGCCCACTTGGTGGCGCCGGTCGCGGGGAAAAGCTGCGGCACGTGCTTCTCGTTCATGTAGGAATGAATGGCCGAGTTCGACGGCGTGCCGAGACTCTGAAAGATGAGCAGCACCTGGTCGTTCTCGACGAGCCGGCGCGCCTGCTCCACCGCCTTTGGCGGCTGATAGCCGTCGTCGTAGGAGATGAAGTTGATCTTGCGCCCGTTGATGCCGCCCTGGGCATTGATCATGTTGAAGTAGGCGGTCTCGGTCTTGCCGATCACGCCATAGGCGGAGGCAGGGCCGCTATAGGACATGATGTTGCCGATCTTGATCTCGGTGTCGGAGGCGCCGGGATCATAATGCTTCTGAGCCAATGCGGGCGCCGCGGCAAGGCCGAGCGCGGTTACGATCGCAAGCGTGTGCAAGGTCTTCATCCGTTCCTCCGTGGCCGTGCCGGTCAACCGCCAGCTTCTAAGTGACGGTGAAACTACTATACTCGGGGCGACCGTGTCAGCGAGGTATGGGATGACGGCCGCCGCGCCTCGCCCCTGGGAAAAATCCTATCCGCCGGGCCTGCGCTGGGACGCGCCGATCGCGACCGCGACGCTCGGCCGGCTCGTCGACGACGCGGCCCGGCTCGGCACGTGCGCCGCGATCGAATTCCGCGGGCACAACATCAGCTATGCCGAGTTGGGCCACATGGTGGATCGCACGGCGGCGGCGCTCTTGCGCCGCGGCATCGGCCCAGGCGCGCGGGTGGCGCTCTACCTCCCCAACACGCCGTACTATCCGGTGGCGTTCTTCGCTGCCGCCAAGGCAGGTGCCACGATCGTGCCGCTCTCGCCGCTCGATGCCGAGCGCACGCTTGCCATGAAGCTCGACGACAGCGGCGCGCGCACGCTCGTCGCCATCAATGCCGGAACTTTCGCGCTGATGGCGCGGAAGCTGCTCGAGCGCGGCCTCGTCGACCGCGTCATCCTGGGTGACGAGATGCGCTTCGGCGCCGCCGCGCTCGCGCCCGAAGAGGATGGGCGCATCACGCCGTTCTCCGCGCTTCTTAACGATGACGCACCGCCGCCGCCCTTCCCCCAGGTAAGCGAGGACGATGTTGCGCTCGTCCAATATACGGGCGGCACCACCGGCACGCCCAAGGGCGCGCTCCTGACGCACGGCAATCTCACCGCCGCCGTCTCGATCTATGACGCGTGGGGAAGCAAGACCGTTTCCTATCGCCCCGGCGAGGAGCGCGTCATCTGCGTCCTGCCGCTTTTTCACATCTACGGACTGACAAGCGTGCTGCTGCGCCACCTCGCGGCCGGCAACCTCATCCTGCTGCGCGAGCGTTTCGACGCCGAAACGACGGTCCGCGACATCGAGGAGAAGCGCGCGACCATCCTGTCCGGCGTGCCGACCATGTGGATTGCGCTTACGGCGCTTACGGGGATCGAGCGACGCGACCTGAGCTCGCTGCGCGTGCCGAGCTGCGGCGCGGCCCCACTGCCGCCCGAGGTCGCCCAGCGCATCGAGCGCCTCTTCGGCAAGCGCCTCACCGGTGGCTGGGGCATGACCGAGACCTCGCCCGCCGGCACCGGCATTCCCCCCGGCTGTGACCGCGTGGCGACGATTGGCCTGCCGCTCCCGGGGGTGGTGCTCGAGGTGGTGGCGCTCGACGATCCGCACCGCGTGCTTCCGCCGGGCGAGACCGGCGAGTTGCGCATCAAGGGGCCGAACGTCACCAAAGGCTACTGGAACCGGCCACAGGAGACTGCCGCCGCCTTTGCCGACGGGTTCCTCCTCACCGGCGATATCGGCCGCATGGACGCGGACGGGTTTTTCTATCTGCTCGACCGCAAGAAGGACATGATCATCTCGGGCGGCTTCAACGTCTATCCGCGCGTGATCGAGGACGCGATCTACGAGCATCCGGCGGTGGAGGAAGCGGCCGTCATCGGCGTCGCCGACCGCTATCGCGGCGAGGCGGCGAAGGTGTTCGTGAAGCTGAGGCCTGGCACCCGCGCCTTCACGCTCGAGGAATTGCGCGAGTTCCTCGCCGACAGGCTCGGCCGGCACGAGCTGCCCGCGGCGCTCGAGTTCCGCGACAGCCTGCCGAAGACGGCCGTTGGGAAAGTATCGCGCCGCGAGCTGGTCGAGGAGGAGCGGCGCTCGGCCGCCACCGCCGAGGCGGCACAGTAGGAGAGAAGCCATGACCGATGCCGTCATCGTATCGACCGCGCGCACGCCCATCGGACGCGCCGCGCGCGGCGCCTTCAATTTGACGCATGGCGCCGAGATGGGCGGGCACGTCATCGCCCACGCGGTGCAGCGCGCCGGGATCGAGCCGGGCCATGTCGAGGACGTGGTCATGGGCTGCGCACTGCCCGAGGGCGCGACCGGCGGCAACATCGCGCGCCAGTCGGCGCTGAGGGCCGGGCTGCCGGTGACGACCGCGGCGATGACCGTCAACCGCTTCTGCAGCTCGGGCCTTCAGGCGATCGCGCTCGCGGCCCAGCGCGTCATCGTCGACGGCGTTCCGGTCGCGGTGGCGGGCGGGCTTGAATCGATCAGCCTCGTGCAAGCGAGCCTCAACAAGAGCAATTACGAGGATCCGTGGCTCCTCGAGCATTTGCCGCACATCTACATGCCGATGATCGAGACCGCTGACATCGTCGCGAAACGCTATGGCGTCACGCGCGAGCGCCAGGACGAGTACGCCCTCACGAGCCAGCAGCGCACGGCCGCGGCACAGCGCGAGGGACGGCTCAAGGCCGAGATCGTGCCGCTGCCGTCGGTGAAGCTCGTCGCCGACAAGGACACCGGCGCCACGCACGAAGAAGCGGTGACGCTCGATCAGGATGAAGGAAACCGGCCCGACACGACGATCGCCGGCCTCGCCAAGCTCAAGCCGGTGCGGGGCGACGACCAGTTCATCACCGCCGGCAATGCGAGCCAGCTCTCGGACGGCGCCTCGGCCTGCGTCGTCATGTCGGACAAGGAGGCGGCGCGGCGCGGCGTACGGCCGATGGGCATCTTCCGCGGCCTTGCCGTCGCCGGCTGCGATCCGGACGAGATGGGGATCGGGCCGGTCTTCGCGGTGCCGCGCCTCCTCGAGCGCCACGGGCTCAAGGTCGAGGAGATCGACCTCTGGGAATTGAACGAGGCGTTCGCGAGCCAGGTGATCTATTGCCGCGACCGGCTCGGCATTCCGATGGAGCGGCTCAACGTCGATGGCGGCGCGATCGCGATCGGCCATCCTTATGGCATGAGCGGCGCGCGCATGACGGGGCACGCCCTCATCGAAGGGAAGCGCCGCGGCGTGCGCTATGCCGTCATCACCATGTGCATCGGCGGCGGCCAGGGCGCCGCCGGTCTCTTCGAGATCGCGTGAGGCAACGATGGACCTGCGCTTCACTCCCGAGGAACTCGCCTTTCGCGATGAGGTGCGGAACTTCATGCGCACGGCGTTGCCGGCGTCGATCCGCGCCAAAATGGTCGAGGGCCGCCATCTCGCCAAGGACGACATCGTGCGCTGGCAGCGCATCCTCAATGCGAAAGGCTGGGCCGTGCCGCATTGGTCCGCCGAGTGGGGCGGACAGGGCTGGACGCCGGTGCAGCAATACATCTTTCAGGACGAATTGCAGCAGGCGCCCGCGCCGGCGCCGTTGCCGTTCGGCGTCGCCATGGTCGGACCCGTCATCATCGCCTTCGGCAGCGAGGCGCAGAAGCGCCAATTCCTGCCGCGCATCGCCAATCTCGACGATTGGTGGTGCCAGGGCTTTTCCGAGCCAGGCGCGGGCTCCGATCTCGCCTCGCTCAAGACCGCGGCAAAACGCGATGGCGACCACTATATCGTCAACGGCCAGAAGATCTGGACGACGATGGCGCAGCACGCCGACTGGATCTTCTGCCTCGTGCGCACCGACACCCAGGTCAAGAAGCAGGAGGGCATCACCTTCCTCCTGATCGACATGCGCACGAAGGGCATCACCGTGCGCCCGATCGTGACGATCGACGGCGGCGCCGAGGTCAACGAGGTGTTCTTCGACGACGTGAAGGTGCCGGTCGAGAATCGCGTCGGCGCCGAGAACAAGGGCTGGGACTATGCGAAGTTCCTGCTCGGCAACGAGCGCACCAGCATCGCGCGCGTGGGCTATTCGAAGGAGCGCATCCGCCGCATCCGCGAGCTCGCGTCCGTAACCCGCGACGGCGGCCGGCCGATCCTCGAAGACGAGCGCTTCCGCGAGAAGCTCGCGGCGCTCGAGATCGAGCTGAAGGCGCTCGAGATGACGCAGCTTCGCGTCGTCGCGGCCGAGCGCACGCGCGATCGGAACAAGCCCGACCCCTATTCCTCGATCCTCAAGATCAAGGGCGCGGAGATCCAGCAGGCGGTTTCGGAGCTGATGCTCGACATCATCGGCCCCTATGCGCTTCCCTATGCGCGCGACAGCGAGGGCGCCAACGAGCCACCGGTCGGGCCCGACTGGGCCGCGCCGATCGCGCCCACCTATTTCAACTGGCGCAAGATCTCGATCTATGGCGGCTCGAACGAGATCCAGAAGAACATCATCGCCAAGGCGATCCTGGGGCTCTGAGCGATGGATTTCGACCTGTCGCCCGAACAGAGCCTCTTGAAGGACAGCGTCGGCCGCCTCATGGCCGACCATTACGCCTTCGAGAAGCGCAAAACCTATATCGCGAGCGCCGATGGCTGGAGCCGCGAGATGTGGGCGCGCTATGCCGAGCTCGGCATTCTCGGCCTGCCCTTCGCCGAGGCGCAGGGCGGCTTCAGCGGCGGCGCGGTCGAGACCATGATCGTGATGGAGGCGATGGGCCGCGCGCTCACGGTCGAGCCTTATCTCGCGACCGTCGTGCTCGCGGGCGGCGCGCTTCGTCACGGCGCGAGCGCGGAGCAGCTTGCGGCGCTCGTGCCGGGCGTGGCGCAGGGCAAGACGATCCTGGCGCTGGCGCATGCCGAGCGCGAGGCGCGCTACGACCTCGCCTCCGTTGCGGCGACCGCGCGACGCGAAGGGAACGCCTGGCGCATCGACGGCGAAAAGACGCTCGTGCTGCATGGCGACGCGGCCGACCGCTTCGTCGTCTCGGCGCGCATCTCCGGGAACCCAAGCGATGAGAGCGGCATCGCCCTCTTCCTCGTCGATGCGAAAGCGCCGGGTCTTTCGCGCCGCGCCTATCCGACGCAGGACGCCATGCGCGCCGCGGAAGTGACTTTTGCGGGCGTGCGCGTGGCCGACGATGCCGCGATCGGCGCGCCGGGCGCCGGATTTCCTATCCTGCGGCGCGTCGCCGAAGATGCCATCGCCGCACTCGCCGCCGAGGCCGTCGGCGCAATGGCGGAACTGACGAGCCTCACCGTCGAATATCTGAAGACGCGGCGCCAGTTCGGCGTGGCCATCGGCAGCTTCCAGGCGTTGCAGCATCGCGCCTCCGACATGCTGATTGCCGAGGAGCAGGCGCGCAGCATGGCGCTTTTCGCGACCATGATGGCCGAAGACACGGACGATGCCGGGCGTGCCCGCGCGCTTGCCGCCGCCAAGGTGCAGATCGGCCGCTCCGGCCGCTTCGTCGCGCAGCAGGCGATCCAGCTCCACGGCGGCATCGGCATGACGATGGAGTACAAGGCCGGGCACTACATGAAACGATTGGCGATGATCGACCTCATGTTCGGCGATGCCGACCATCACCTGCGCGCTTTGGCGCGCGCGGGCGGGCTTTTGGGAGATGCCGCATGAGCGAGCGAACGCGCCCGCCCTTCCATGCCGAGCATGTCGGCAGCTTCGTCCGGCCCGAACCATTGCGCGCCGCGCGCCAGGCCTGGACGGCGGGAAAGCTGCCGCGCGCCGAGCTTACGGCGCTCGAGGACGAATGCATCCGCGACGTCGTCGCGATGCAGAACCGGCTTGGCCTCCCCACGACGTCCGACGGCGAGTTCCGGCGCGAGCAGTGGATGCTCGTCTTCCGCGAATCCGTCTCCGGCCTCGCGCGCGAGACCATTCCCGGCACCTTCAAGTTCACGCAGGACGACGGCACTGTCACCGACACGCGCCCCGTCCCGCGTGTCGCCGAACGATTGAAGCGCACGAAGCCGCTCGTCGCCGACGAGTTCGCGTGGTTCAAGCCGCTCGCCAAGGGCGTGCCCAAGGCGACGATCCCGTCGCCCTCGATGGCGCACCATCAGGCCGGCGACGCGGCGCTCGATCGCGCAGTCTATCGCGACCGCCACGAATTCATGGCCGACATCGTCGCGATCTATCGCGAGGAGCTCGACGACCTCGCCAAGCGCGGCTGCACCTATCTCCAGATCGACGAATGCGCGATCCCGGTGCTGTGCGATCCGAGGAACCGCGCTTGGGTCGAAGCGCGCGGCGAATCTGCTGATGCGAACGTCGATTTCTATGTCGACGCCATCAACGCGATCCTGAAAGGGCGCCCGCCCGGCATGACCGTGACCATGCATATGTGCCGCGGCAATACCGGCCAGGGCATGGCCTCGGGCGGCTATGAGCCCATCGCCGAGCGCGTCTTCGCGCGGCTCGATGTCGACGGCTATCTCCTCGAATACGACACGCCGCGCGCCGGCGATTTCGCGCCATTACGCTTTCTGCCGAAGCCGAAGATGGCGATCCTCGGCCTTGTCAGCACGAAGCTCAAGGCTTTGGAACCGGTCGATGCGCTCCGCGCCCGCGTCGACGAGGCGGCGCGCTTCGTCGATCTCGATCGGATCGGGCTTTGCCCGCAATGCGGCTTCGCCAGCACCTTCACCACCGCGCGCTTCACGCGCGAGGACGAGGAGCGGAAGCTCGGCCGCGTGCTCGAAGCGGCAGCGGCGATCTGGCGCTAAGCCCGGCGCTTGCGGCAACGGCAAAACCGCCGCATTCTTCAAAGAACACGAGTGGGGGAACGCGATGAAGCTTCATGACGCCTTGATCTTGCCGGCGGCGCTCGCCGCAGGGCTTGCGCTTGCACCCGGCGCGCGCGCCGAAGACACCATCAAGATCGGCCTTCTTGACCAGTTCTCGGGCCAGTTCGCCGATTTCGGCGAGCAGATCGGCAACGGCGTCGAAGCCTTCATCCGCGAGCACGGCGACACGGTCGACGGCAAGAAGATCGAGATCCTGAAGCGCGACCAAGGCGGCCCCAACGCCGAGCGCGCGAAGCAGCTCGCTCAAGAGCTCATCGTGCGCGACAAGGTCGACTTCATCGCCGGCATCGATTTCAGCCCGACCGCTTTCGCGATGGCACCGCTCATCACGGACGCGAAGAAGCCGTCCGTCATCATGAACGCGGCGACCATGAGCATCACCGGCACCTCGCCCTATTTCGTGCGCGTCTCCTCGACGCTCGAGGCGCTCGAGACCGTGTTCGGCAAGTGGGTGGCAGATAAGGGCTTCAAGAACTGCTACGTCGTGGTGTCGGACTATGTCGCGGGCCATGCCGCGGGCGACGGCTTCAAGAAGGCCTACACCGCGGCCGGCGGAACGATCGTCGGCGAGATGGGCGTGCCGCTCCAGGGGTTGGATTTCGCGCCCTATGTGCAGCGCATCGCCGACCAGAAGCCCGCCGCCATCTTCCTCTTCCTCGCCAGCACCAAGCAGTCGGAGGAATTCGCCAAGCTCTATGTGCAGACCGGGCTCCAGGCCGCCGGCACGAAGCTCCTCGGCGCCACCGACCTCTTCCAGCAATCGCCCGCCGCCGCGCGGGGCACGAGCGACAGCGAGATCGGCGCCTACATCGTGCAAAACTATTCCTGGACGATCGACAACCCGCTCAACAAGAAATACGTGGCCGACTACAAGAAATATTTCGGCACCGAACTCCACCCCGACTTCATGTCGTCGTCGGCCTATTCCGGCATGGAGGCGATCTATGCTGTGATCCAGAAGCTCGGCGGCAAGATCGACGGCGACAAGGCGATGGCGGTGTTCAAGACGCTCTCGTTCGACACGCCGCGCGGTACGATCTCGATCAATCCCGAGACGCGCGACGTGGTGCAGCCGGTCTATATCTTCCAGATCGAGCGCGACAAGGCGACGGGCGAGCTTGTCAACAAGCGCGTCCAGACCTTCGATAAGGTCGATAACCACCCGTATTGAGCCCGATCCGCGCTCGTCAATCGCGCTGTCATTGCGAGGAGCGCAAGCGACGAAGCAATCCCTGTGTCGGATGGGATTGCTTCGGCTCGCGCTCGCAATGACGACGTAACTGTATGCCCCCGCTTTCGCGGGGGCGACGGGGTTCCGACCGAGCGTAAATCCTAGGACGGCGACTGGCCCATGAAGTCGCGCTTGCCGATCTCGATGCCGAGCTCGCGCAGGATGTTGTAGGCCGTGGTGATGTGGAAATAGAAATTCGGCATCGCCAGGTGATAGAGATAGTTCTGCGCCTTGAATTGACGCGGCTGGCCGCCGACCGTGACGGTGATCTGCGCATCGTCCTTGCCGTCGAGCTGCGCCGGCTTCAGCGTCTTCAGGAACTCCACCGTCTTGTCGATGCGCGACTTCATCTCTTCGAAGCTGTTGTCGAGATCGGGGAGCTTCGGCACTTCGACGCCCGCGGCGCGGCCGGCGCCCAGCGCATGCTCCGAGGCCTGGCGCACCTGGCGCGCGAGCGTGAACATGTCGGGATAGAGGCGCAAATTGAGCACCACATTGGCGTCGAGCTTCTTTGCCTGAACCCCGGCCTCGCCCTTCTCAAGGACGCCCTTCAAACCGCCCAGCAACTGAATGAACACGGGCACGGACGCGGAATACATCGTAACGGCCATTTGTCTCCCTCCTCATATCCGGGTTGGTCGTGCGCGATCTTAGCGGCGTGCCGCGTGCCCGCAAGACCGCCGTCTTGCCAAAGCGCCGCGAACGCAGCCTAATCGGCAAAGGAGGCATCATGAGCGAAACGGAGCGCCCGCTCGCGCCGCCAACGCTGACGCCCGAATTGCGGGCCATCGTCGAAGCGGAGTTCCCGCGCTTCTCCGCGGCCGAGATGGCGCGCCGGCGCGAAGCCATAGCGTCCGCGATGGCGGCGGCCGAGGTCGATCACCTCCTCATTTACGGTGCCAACCGGACCGGCAACATCATCCAGTATCTCACGCAGTGGCCGGTGCTGAGCGAGGCGGCGGGCATCCACACGCCGGGCAAGCGCGACTGCCTCTATATCCACTACTACAACCACATCCATCAGGCGCGGAAGCTTGCCGAGGCGCAGATCGAATGGGGCGACCAGTCGGCGGTCGGCTGCGCCATCGCCGAGCTCGAGCGCCGCGGCGCCAGGCGCGACCGCGTCGGCGTCATCGGCCCGCTCGGGTTTCGCGGCTACGAGGCGCTATCGGGCGCGTTCGGCCGCATCAAGGACCTGAACCGGCCCTATATTCAGATGCGGATGGTGAAGTCGCCGGAGGAGATCCTCTGGTTCCGCATCGGCGCGCATTTCTGCGACCTCGGCATCGCCGCGCTCGAACAGAATCTGCGCCCCGGATTGAGCGAGCGCGAGCTTGGCGCGATCATCGAGGGCGCGTGGCTCCCGCACGGCGGCACCAACGTGATCCATTTCCTTGGCGTTACCGCGATGGCCGACCCGCACCTTCCCGTGCCGGCGCAATATCCTTCGACGCGGCGCGTCGCGTTCGGCGATGTCGTCACCACCGAGATCAGCGGCGCCTTCTGGGACCATTCAGGGCAGGTGCTGCGCAGTTTTGCCGTGGGCGCCGAGCCGACGCAGCTTTATCGCGACCTCCACGCCTGCGCCGATGCAGCGTTCGACGCGATCTTCGCCGCCGTCCGCCCAGGCGCGAAGCCCGCCGATCTCGTCGCCGCCTCGCGCGTCATCGAAGAGCGCGGCTTCACCACGAACGACGACATCGTGCATGGCTATGGCGGTGGGTATCTGCCGCCGGTGCTGGGCTCGAAAAGCCGTTCGTCGGGGCCCATTCCCGACTTCGCGCTCGCGCCCGGCATGATGATGGTGATCCAGCCCAACGTCATCACCCGCGACGACCGCGCCGGCGTGCAGACGGGTCAGCTCGTGCTCGTGACGGAGACCGGCGCAAAGAGCATGCACGAATTTCCCCGCGGCTTCCGCCGCGTCGGCTGAGGAGAGCACGAATGCATCTCTACACGATCGAAACCTCGCGCCATGGCGCCGCGCCCGCCGTCAATGTCGGCGACGAGATCCTCGATCTCGGCGCGATCGACGAGGTTGTGCCGGCGGCGCGCACGGTGCCGCACTCGGTGCGCGGCATTCTCGCCGGCGGCGAGGAAGCTTTGGCAACGGTGCGGCGCATCGTCGACGACGTGTCGAGCGGCAAGGCGCTCGCCAGCCGCCTGCGCGATCAGGGCGCGCTCGTGGCGCGCGACAAGGCGAAGCTGTTGGCGCCCATCCTCGATCCGGGCTTCGTCCTCTCCTGCGGCATGAATTACCACGCGCACTTGAAGGAGATGAAATCGGCGACGCCGGAAACGCCGGCGCATTTCGCCAAGAACGTCGCCGCCATCATCGGCCCGGGCGCCGCGATCTCGCCTGCGGGCGTCTTCTCGAGCCGCGGCAGCGAGCAGTCGAGCGCGTCGGCATACCAGCGCACGCCCTCCCGCACGAGAAGGCCCGGCGTCTCGGGCGTGGCGCTGTAGACGTTGCTGACCCAGCCGGTGGGCCGCTTGCCCGTGGCGCCCTCGAAAATGTCGAGCATGCGGCGGATCAAGGCCTGCTGCGCGTCGGGCGCGAGATCGGAGAGATACTGGTCCTGAGCGTAGGAATGGCCGCCGAGATCATGCCCGGCGGCAAGCGCGGCGCGCGCCGCCTCGGGATAGAGCTCGACCGAGCGGCCATTGGCGAAGACCGTCGCACGCACATGCGCGCGGTCGAGCACGCGCAGGAGCCGCCACACGCCTTCGCGTCCGCCGTAGTGCGACCACTCCACCCCGCCATGGTCGATGGCGCCGGGCTTCAACGGCGTCGTGCGTGGGAAATATGTCGGCGAGCGCCCCTCGCTCCAGTTTTCGAGCAGGACGCTCACCAGAATGGCGATACGCTTGCCGCGCGGCCACATTGCCCCCGCCATGACCCGTCCTTCCCACCCCGTCGACGGACCAGCTAATGCGCCGCGGCGCGGCCTGTCAACGCGGGTGGATCGGGTGGGATGGCAGCGGATTTGGGGACGGACGGCGCGGCAAGGGGCCCGGACGCGCCGGTGCCATTGGAGATGCCGAAGAAACGCCGCCACATAATCGTAGCCGCGGCAGCGTAAAGCGCAAAAAGCGGCCAGACGAAGAGAAAGGCGGCGCAGCTTCCGGCGGTGCCGCGCAGCCCGGAGCGAGTGAACTCGACCCGGTTCCAGGCCCAGCCCAGCACCAGCCCGACCGCGAAATAGCCGGTCAAGAAAACCATGGAAGGAGATCCGTACGACACAGCCGCCGAAAAACGGCGGGCGTCCGCGTTCGTTCCAAATTTCCGGTTGGCGGTCGCGCGTTCAATGCAGCGAATGGGTTCCGAGAGCCGAAATGCGGGCACAGGCGTTTTTCAATCGCCACGTCGGGGGATTGGCGCATGGAATATCTGCTTGTCCTGAGCTACGTCGCCGTCTTCGCCGCCGGCTATTGGCTGCGCTCCTACATCTCCTGGCGCCGGCGCTGGGGCCGGCATGGCGCGTGGGGCGGGCTCTGAGTGCTGCTCAGGAAAGATCGATGGCGAAGCGCTTCAAGTCGGCGAGCGAGCAATGCTTCAGCGCGCCCTCATGCGTCGCACGCAGCACCACGCGTGGCGCTTGGCCGGCCTCGAGCGCCTCCTGCCAGCGCGGCGCACAGAGGCACCAGCGATCGCCGGGCTTCACGCCCGGAAACGAGTAGGCCGGGATCGGCGTCGAAAGATCGTTGCCGCGCGCTTTCGAGAAGTCGAGGAACTCCGCGCTGGCGACAATGCACACCGTGTGGCTGCCGACATCCTGCGGGCTCGTGTCGCAGCAGCCATTGCGGAAGAAGCCGGTCATCGGCTTCACCGAGCAGGTCTCGAGGGGCGCGCCCAGCACGTTGCGCGCCTGGCCGCCGCCGCCGCGTCCGCGGCCGCTGTCTCGTGGCATAGCGCCTCCCTGGCGCGCACCAGTCTAGAGCGCGCTAGAGTGGACCGCAAAGTCCGCGGGAGGGGAAAGATGCAGCAAATCGTGTTCGAAAGCCCGGGACCGCCCAGCGTGCTGCGCTGCGTCGAGCGGCCGGTGCCGGAGCCCGCGCCGGGCGAAGTGCTGGTCAAGGCGCATTCGATCGGCGTCGGCATTCCCGATACCCTGATCCGCGCCGGGACCTACAACTGGATGCCGCCGCTGCCGGCGACACCGGGCACCGAGCTCTCGGGCGTGATCGAGCGGATTGGCGCGGGCGTCAGAGACCGCAAGGTGGGCCAGCACGTCGTCGCCTCGGCGCGCGAGCGGCCGCATCGCGGCGGGCACTATGCCGAATACATCGTCACCCCGGCCGAGACGACGTTCGTCCTGCCAGAAGGAGTTGACCTCGAGGCGGCCGCCGCGCTCGCGAACTACCAAGTGGGCTATCACCTCCTGCGCGACGCGGCGCGCGTCAGGAAAGGCGATCGCCTGCTTCTCTATGCGGCCGCGGGCGGCATGGGCAACGCGATCATCGATCTCGCCCGCGCCTGGGGCCTCGAGGTGATCGGCGTCGTCAGCAGCGCGGAAAAGGCGGCGTTCGCGCGCCAACTCGGCGCAGGCGCGGTGATCGACCGCAAGAGCGAGGACGTGGGCGAACGGGTCAAGGCCATCACGGGCGCGCGCGGCGTCGACCTCATCGTCGACCCGGTCGGCGGGCCGACGGTCGCCGGCAATCTCGCGCTGCTGGCGCCGATGGGCATGCTCGTGATCTATGGCGGGCTTGGCGGGCGCAACTGGGGTGACGTGCTCGCCGAGATGCGCAAGCTCGGCCGCATCTCCCCGGCGATCCGCACCTTCAGCATCCACGCCTGGGACCACATGCCCGACGAGCGCCGCGCCGGCATGCGAGCGCTCATCGACATGCTCGCGAAGGGCGAGCTGCGCCCGCGTATCTTCGCCCGCCTCAAGCTCAGCGAGGCACAGCGCGCGCACGAGCTTCTGGAGAGCGGGGCGGTGCTCGGGAAATTGCTGCTGCAGCCCTAGCTCAGTGCGCCGCCGCGGGGATCACCGCCGCCGATTGCGGCGGTGGCGCGTCCTTCGCGCGCCAGTCCCACCACGCGCCGCCGAGCGAGACAAAGAGCTGCGCCGTGTCGAGATAGCGCTGCGCGCGGGCGCGCACGAAGCCCAATCGCGCCTGCTCGAGCTGGCGCTGTGCGTCGAGCACCTGGACGATGCCGACGCTGCCGAGCGTATAGGCGCGCCGCGTGAGATCGAGCGAGGCTTCTGCCGCGGAGAGTGCGCGCTGCTGCTCGGCCAGCTGCTCGGCGTCGTGCTCGAGCGCGTCGAGCGCGTCGGCCACTTGCTGGAACGATGTCAGTACGGTCTGCTCGTAGGTCGCGAGCGCGGCGTTGAAATTGTCGACGGCCCGGCGCTTTTGCGCCTCGAGCGCGCCGCCGTGGAAGAGCGGATAGGCGAGACCGGCGCCGATCGTCCACACGTCGCTGGCCCCGTGGAAGAGCGTGTCGATCGTGACCGCCTGCTGCGTCAGCGAGCCGGTGAGCGTGATGTTGGGGTAGAGCTGCGCCGTCGCGACGCCGATCGTGGCATTGGCGGAATGGAGTTGCGCCTCGGACGCGAGGATATCGGGGCGCTGGCGCGCGAGGTCGGACGGAAGGCTCAATGGCAGCTCGGCCGGAAGCGCGAGCGTGTCGAGATCGAAATCGGGCGGCGACCAGTCGCCAGGCGCGCGGCCCACCAGTACCGCGAGCGCGTGGCGCGCGGCGTCTCTCTGCTGCCTGAGCGGCGGCAATAGCGTGCGGTCGGTCGCGAGCTGGCTTTGCGCCGTTTCGATGTCGAGCTGCGTCGCGACCCCGGCGCGCACCTCGGTGTTGACGAGGCGCAGGTTGGTCTCGTCGTCGGCGATGATGCTGTCGACCGTCGCCGTCTCCGCATGGAGCGCCGCGATTGTCAGCGCCTCCAAGACGGCGTTGCCGGTGAGAGTGAGATAAGCCGCATCGAGCTCGTAGTCCTGAAACTGGGCCAGAGCCTCGTTCGATTCGATCGAGCGCCGCGTGCCGCCCCAGATGTCGAGCGCGTAGCTCACCGTGGCGCCGACATGATAGATGCTCGAATAAGGCGGGAATTGCGCCGGTATCTTTTTGAGGCCGAAAGGCGCGCCGTTGATGTGCTGACGCAGCGGCCCGGCGCTGAGATCGAGCTGCGGGAAGAGCCCGGCCTCGGCCTGGGCGACAGATTCCTCGGACGCGGCAAGCGTGGCCCGCGCGGCGACGATGGTGCGGTTGCCGGCGATTGCCTGCTCGAGCGTCGCGTTGAGCGGGTCATTGTGAAACAGCGTCCACCAGTCGCCGGCGATCTTCTGGCCAACGGCGAAGTGCTGGTCGCCGGCGCCCGATTCGGCGGCGTGATCGGGCGTAAGCGCGCTCTCCGTCGGTCCTGTGGGCGGCGTGAAGTCGGGGCCGACGGTGCACGAGCCCAGCGCCAGGACGGCCGGGACGAGGAATTTCAGTGAGCGCGTCACGGGATGCTCCTCGTCCTCGGGATCACGCGCTTCAGCGCGGCAGGTCGGAATGTCCCATCAGATATTCGTCGACCGCGCGGGCGCATTGCCGGCCCTCGCGAATCGCCCACACCACGAGCGACTGGCCGCGCCGCGCGTCGCCGACGGCGAACACCTTGTCGACCGAGGTGCGGTAGTCGTCGGTATTGGCCTTAAGGTTGCCGCGCGGATCGAGCGCGAGCGCCAGCTGCTCGACGGCGCCCTTGTGCTCGGGATGGACGAAGCCCATGGCAAAGAGCACGAGCTCCGCCTTGATCTGGAAATTGCCGCCGGGGACTTCCTGCATCTCCATGCGGCCGTCGTTGCTCTTGCGCCATTCGAGCCGAGCGAGCTCGACCCCTGTGACGTTGCCATCGCGCCCGGTGAACGCCTTCGTCCCGACCGCCCAATCGCGCTCGACCCCTTCCTCGTGCGAGCTCGAGGTCCTGAGCTTCATCGGCCAGTCGGGCCAGATGAGCAGCTTGTCCTCGTGCTCGGGCGGCATCGGCAGGATCTCGATCTGCGTCACCGACTTGGCGCCGTGCCGGTTCGAGGTGCCGATGCAGTCGGAGCCGGTATCGCCGCCGCCGATCACCAGGACGTTGCGCCCGGTCGCCATGATCGCCTGCGATTCATCGAGCTTGTCGCCGGCGACACGGCGGTTCTGCTGCGTCAGGAACTCCATCGCGTAGTGGATGCCCGCGAGCTCGCGTCCCGGCACCGGCAGATCGCGAGGATGCTCGGCACCGATCGCGAACACGACGGCATCGTACTCCCGCATCAGCCGCTCGACCGGCAGCGTCACACCGACATGATTGTTGGGGTGGAACTCGACCCCCTCGGCGCGCATCTGCGCGATGCGCCGGTCGATCGTGAACTTCTCCAGCTTGAAGTCGGGAATGCCGTAGCGCAGCAGGCCGCCGATGCGCGACGCCTTCTCATAGACGGCGACGCTGTGGCCGGCGCGCGCAAGCTGCTGCGCGCAGGCGAGGCCGGAGGGGCCGGAGCCCACGACGGCGACGCGCTTGCCCGTATGATGCGAGGCGACGATCGGCTCGATCCAGCCCTCGGCCCAGCCGCGCTCGACGATCGCGTGCTCGATCGTCTTGATCGTCACCGGCTGCTCGATGAGGTTGAGCGTGCACGAAGCCTCGCACGGCGCCGGGCAGATGCGGCCGGTGAAGTCCGGGAAATTGTTGGTCTGGTGAAGCGTTGCGAGCGCGCCGCGCGGGTCCGCCTGGTAGACGAGATCGTTCCAGTCGGGAATGAGGTTGTTGACGGGGCAGGCGTGATGGCAGAACGGCGTGCCGCAGTCCATGCAGCGCGCGCCCTGGCGCCGCAGCTCATCCTCGGGCAGCGGTTTCACGAACTCGCGCCAATGCTTCAGGCGCTCGTCGACCGCGCTGTAGGAGCGGTCGCGCCGCGTGAACTCCAGGAAGCCGCTTGGGTTGCCCATCGCCTCAAACGCCCACGGCCACGCTCACGTCGGGCCGCTCGGTGGCGCGGGCGGAAGACTGCATCTGCTGCAGGGCGCGGCGATACTCGATCGGCATCACCTTGACGAAGCGCGACCGGAAATGGTCCCAGGAAGCGAGGATGAGCTTGGCGCGCGGGCTCGCCGTGAGCGCGGCGTGGCGCGCGATGAGGCGCTTCAGGAGCGTTGCGTCGCGCTCGGTCATGTGGTGGGCGAGATCGACGAGGCCGTGGCTTTCGAGGTCGCCCGAACGGCCTTCGAGCGCGCCCAGCGCGTCATCCTCGTCGGCGATCGGCTCGAGATCGACCATCGCCTGGTTGCAGCGCTCGGCGAAGTGACCGTGCTCGTCGAGCACGAAGGCGATGCCGCCGCTCATGCCGGCGGCGAAATTGCTTCCCGTCTCGCCCAGCACGACGACGATGCCGCCGGTCATGTATTCGCAGCAATGCGAGCCCGCGCCCTCGACGACGGCGATGGCGCCGGAATTGCGCACGGCAAACCGCTCGCCGGCGACACCGCTGAAATAGCATTCGCCCGAGACCGCGCCGTAAAGCACGGTGTTGCCGACGATGATGCTCTTCTCGCGGATGAGCCGGCTCTCGCGCGGCGGATAGACCACGATTCGCCCGCCCGAGAGGCCCTTGCCGCAATAGTCGTTGGTGGCGCCTTCGAGCTCGAAGGCGACGCCGCGCGCGAGGAAGGCGCCGAAGCTCTGCCCCGCCGTGCCCGTGAATTTGACGGCGATGGTCGAATCGGGCAGGCCGTCGTCGCCATAGCGCTGCGCCACCTCGCCTGACAGCATGGCGCCGACGGTGCGGTTGACGTTGCGGATCGGGAACGCGAGCGAGACGCGCTCGCCATCGTCGAGCGCCGGCTTCGCCGCGGTGATGAGCTTGTGGTCGAGCGCGCGCTCGAGCCGATGGTTCTGCTTCTCGCAGCAATATGTGGCGGTCGTGGCCGGCACGACGGGGCGATAGAGCACGCGCGAGAGATCGACGCGCTGCGCCTTCTTCTGGCTCACGCCGCGGCGCATCACGAGCTTGTCGGAGCGGCCGATCATCTCGTTGAAGGTACGGAAGCCCAATTTCGCCATCAGCTCGCGCACCTCCTCGGCGAGGAAATGGAAGAGCGTGATGACGTCCTCCGGCCGGCCGTTGAAGCGGCGCCGGAGCTCGGGATTCTGCGTCGCCACCCCGACCGGGCAGGTGTTGAGGTGGCATTTGCGCATCATGACACAGCCGGCGGCGACCAGCGCCGCCGTGGCGACGCCGAACTCGTCCGCGCCGAGGAGCGCGCCGATCATGACGTCGCGGCCCGAGCGGATACCGCCGTCGACCTGCACGGCGATGCGCCCGCGCAAGCCATTGAGGACGAGCGTCTGGTGCGTCTCGGCAAGGCCGATCTCCCACGGCTCGCCGGCGTGATGGATCGAGGTGAGCGGCGAGGCGCCGGTGCCGCCCTCGTGGCCGGAGATCGTGACGTGGTCGGCATAGGCCTTGGCGACGCCGGCGGCGATGGTGCCGACGCCGATCTCGGCGACGAGCTTGACGCTGACGGCGCCGCGCGGATTGACGTTCTTCAAATCGTGGATGAGCTGCTGCAGATCCTCGATCGAGTAGATGTCGTGGTGCGGCGGCGGCGAGATCAGGCCGACGCCCGGGATCGAATGGCGCACACGCGCGATCCAGTCGTCGACCTTGTGACCCGGGAGCTGGCCGCCCTCGCCGGGCTTCGCCCCTTGCGCCATCTTGATCTGCATCACGTCGGCGTTGACGAGATACTCGGCGTTGACGCCGAATCGGCCGCTCGCGACCTGCTTGATCGCCGAGCGCATCGAATCACCGCCCGCGAGGCGCTTGTAGCGCTGTGGATCCTCGCCGCCCTCGCCCGTGTTCGACTTGCCGCCCATGCGGTTCATGGCAACCGCCAAGGTCGTGTGCGCTTCCCACGAGATCGAGCCGAACGACATGGCGCCCGTGGAGAAGCGCTTCACGATCTCGGCCGCGGGCTCGACCTCCTCGAGCGGGATGGGATCGGCCTCGAACTTGAAGTCGAGAAGCCCGCGCAGCGAGACGAGCCCCTCCTCCTGCTCACCGGTGCGGCGCGTATATTCCTTGAACTTGCGGTAATTGTTGCCGCGCACCGCGTGCTGGAGCAGCGACACGGTGTCGGATGTCCAGACATGCTGCTCGCCATTGACGCGGAAGGCGAGCTCGCCACCGACGTCGAGCGCCTCGCGCAGATTGGGCGCGTCGCCGAACGCCAGCCGGTGGCGCCGCGCCGTCTCCTCCGCGATCTCCTCGAGCCCGATCCCCTCGACCGGCGAGACCGTGCCGCTGAAATACTTGTCGAGGAAGAGGCTCGACAGGCCCACGGCGTCGAAGATCTGCGCGCCGCAATAGGATTGGAACGTACAGATGCCCATCTTGGACATCACTTTGAGGATGCCCTTGGCGATCGCCTTGATGTAGCGCTCCTGCGCCTCCCCGGGCGAGAGCTTGCCCTGCATCTCGCGCTCGAGCGCAGCCAGCGTGTCGAACGCGAGATAGGGGTTGATCGCCTCGGCGCCATAGCCGGCGAGCAGACAGAAATCGTGGAGCTGGCGCGCCTCGCCCGTCTCGATGACGAGGCCCGATTCCGTGCGCAGGCCGCCGCGGATCAAATGATGATGGACCGCGGCCACCGCGAGCAGCGAGGGCACGGCGATCGTGTCGGCGTCGATCGCGCGGTCCGACAGCACGATGATGTTGTAGCCGGCGCGGACCGCTTCCTCGGCCTTGCGGCAGATGCGGTCGAGCGCGGCCGCCATGCCGGAGGCGCCGTCGTCCGCGGGATAGCAGATCGAGAGCGTGAAGGTGCGGAACTTGCCCTGCGAATTGTCCTCGATGTGGCGGATCTTCTCGAGGTCGACGTTGGTCAGGACCGGCTGGTGCATCTCGAGCCGGATGTGCTTGCCGCCGGTCTCGAGATCGAGAAGGTTCGGCCGCGGGCCCACGAGCGTCACGAGCGACATGACGAGCGATTCACGAGTCGAATCGATGGGCGGGTTCGTCACCTGCGCGAAACGCTGCTGGAAATAGTCGAAGAGCAGTTTCGGTCGCCCCGAGAGAACCGCGAGCGGCGTGTCGCGGCCCATGGCGCCGACCGTGTCCTCGGCCGAAAGCGCCATCGGCTTCAGGAAAAAGCGCAGATCCTCCTGCGTGTAGCCGAACGCCTGCTGACGATCGAGCAGCACATTGCGCGGCGGCGGCATCGGCGTCACTTCGTCGGGCAGCGTCTCGAGCTTGATCTGCGTCTGATCGAGCCACGCCTGATAGGGATGCGCCGCTGCGATCTCTGCCTTGAGCTCGTCATCATCGATGATGCGGCCGCGCTCGAGATCGACGAGCAGCATCTTGCCGGGCTCGAGCCGCCATTTGCGCGTGATGCGCTCCTCGGGCAGGTCGAGGACGCCGGCCTCGGACGCCATCACCACGAGATCGTCGGCCGTCACGACAAAGCGCGCCGGGCGCAGCCCGTTGCGGTCGAGCGTGGCGCCGATCTGGCGCCCGTCGGTGAAGGCCAGCGCCGCGGGCCCGTCCCACGGCTCCATCAGCGCGGCATGATATTCGTAGAAGGCGCGGCGCTTCGCCTCCATCAGCGGATTGTCGGCCCATGCCTCGGGAATCATCAGCATGAGCGCGTGAGTGAGCGAATAGCCGCCCGCGACCAGCAGCTCGAGGCAGTTGTCGAGCGTTGCCGAATCGGAATTGCCGTCGCCGATCAGGGGCCACAGCTTCTCGAGGTCAGCGCCCAGAAGCTTCGACGTCATGTTGTGACGCCGCGCCATCATCCAGTTGATGTTGCCGCGCAGCGTGTTGATCTCGCCGTTGTGCGCGAGATAGCGGAACGGATGCGCCAGCTCCCATGACGGGAAAGTGTTGGTGGAGAAGCGCGCGTGAACGAGCGCAAGCGCAGACTCGGCGCGCTCGTCGCCAAGGTCCTTGTAGTAGCGCTGCAGCCGGTCGCCGATCATCATCCCCTTGTAGATGACCGTGCGCGTCGACAGGCTCGCGATATAGAAGGCGCTGCCCTCCGGCAGTCGGCGCGCGCGGATCGACTTGTGGCACTGCTTGCGGATGACGAAGAGCTTGCGCTCGAACGCGTCGGCATCGGCGCAGTTGGCACCGCGCGCGACGAAGAACTGGCGGATGACCGGCTCGATCGGCTTGATGCTTTCGCCGAGCACGGCCGGATCGCGCGGCACCTCGCGCCAGCCGAGGAGTGTCTGACCTTCGGCCGCGATGAACTGCGCGATCGTCTCTTCGCACGCCGCGCGCGTCTCGGCATGGCGCGGCAGGAACACCATGCCGACGCCGTAGCTCCCGGGCTGCGGCAGCTTGAAGCGCAAGCGCTGTGCCTCGGCGCGGAAGAGGCGATCGGGGAGTTGTATCAGGATGCCCGCGCCGTCGCCCGCCAACGGATCGGCCGCAACGGCGCCGCGATGCGCCAGATTTTCGAGGATCTTGAGACCGTCGAGCAGAATGCGATGGCTTTTGAGGTTCCTTATGTGCGCGACGAAGCCGACGCCGCACGCGTCATGCTCATTAGCCGGATCGTATAGTCCCTGGCGTAGGACCATTTATGCTCGACACCCCTTCTCCGCATCGGATCCCCAATTCCCCCCGCGCCACCGAGATTTGGCCGGATCCCACCTTGCAGGCGCAACCCTTAACAATCGCGATTGAGGCCGAGTGAGTCAAGCGCGAGTCCCGGGCCGTCGTTGGCCGGCACGCCGCCGTTCCGGCTGGGCTCCGAGACCTCATTCCGTTCTGTCGCGGCCTCTGCTAGGCTTCGGTCGCGCCGGCGTCCCGCGGATCAAGAAAGGGGTTGGGCGGGGCCGGTATGAAATTCCGGAGCAAAAAGACTAATGGGTAGAGGCCATGACTGGCGCCCGCCACGGCGGCGGGGCTTTGACGACGACACATTCGATGCAGATTCGGGGCCGCGGCGGGGACCGCCTCGTTTCGGGGGACCAAGCCCAAGGCCGCCGATGGAGATGAACCCAGGTGGGCCACCGACCCGTGCCAAAGTGAAATGGTTCAACGGCGAGAAAGGCTTCGGCTTCGTCGAGCTGTCGGACGGCACGGGTGATGCGTTCCTGCACCTTTCGGTACTGCAGCGGGCAGGGCAAGGCCCGGTTCAGCCGGGCACCTCGCTCCTCGTGCGGGTGAGCCAGGGCCAGAAAGGCGCCCAGGTCGCCGAGGTGATGGAGGTGGACGCAAGCACGGCCCAGGCCGCGCCGGCGCGCAGCTTCGGCGGCGGCGGCGGCGGCGGCGGCGGGCCGCGTCCACCGCGGCGCGAGCGCGACATGGGGGCCACGGTCGAGATGCGCGGCACCGTGAAGTGGTTCAACGCCGCCAAGGGGTTCGGCTTCGTGGTTGTGCCCGAAGGCGGCAAGGACGTGTTCATCCACGTCTCGGTGCTCGAGCAGGGCGGCATCGGCAACTTGGCCGAAGGCCAAGCGGTCGTGATGCAGGTGGCGCAGGGGATGAAGGGCCCCGAGGCGGTCTCAATCCGCCTCGGCTGAGCCCGGGGTCAGGCTGGCTTCGCCAGCTTGTCCGGCTCGCCGACGACGCGCAGCAGCTCGGGAATCGCGAGCGGCTTGTAGAGCACGCCGCGCGCGCCGTTCTCGATTGCGCGCGAGAGCAGCTGCTCGACGCTGAAGCCGGTCATCATGATGACTTGCGCGTCGGCGCGTTGCTTGCGCAGGGCGAGGAAAGCCTCGACGCCGTTCATGCCCGGAAGCTTCACGTCCATCAGCGTCAAGTCGAAATAGGCTTCGGCAAAGCGGCGCACCGCGTCCTCGCCCGTGAAGGCGAGGTCGACCTCGTGCCCATGCATCGCCAGAATGTCGGCGATGCTCTCGGCGTGGTCGCGATCGTCGTCGACGATAAAAATGCGGCGCTTCATCGCCGCGAAGCCTAGCCGCGGTATCCTTACCGGCGACTTAACGGCTGGGGATAAAGTCTCGGCCCTTTTTCGAGGAGGATCACATGGCGAACGCAGCCCAGAACCTCAGAAAGCTGCTCGAGGGACGCGATCTTCTCGTCTGCCCCGTGATCGGCGACCCAATGCAGGCCCGGCTCGTCGAGCGGGCCGGCCTGCCCATGGCGCTCCTCGGCGGCTTTGGCATCGCCGCCATGCGCTTTGCGCTCCCCGACACGGGCCTCATCAGCTTCACCGAGGTTCTGGATCAGGTGCGCAACACGTGCGCCGCGGTGCCGGGCTTTCCGGTCGTGGCCGACGGCGACACCGGCTATGGCAATGCCATGAACGTGCGCCGCACGGTCGCGGAATTCGCGCGCGCCGGCGCGGCCGCGATCCTGATCGAGGACCAGGTTTGGCCGAAGAAGTGCGGCCACTACGGCGGCGGCCGGCCGGTGATCCCGCGTGAGGAGGCGCGCATGAAGATCCGCGCCGCGGTCGAGGCGCGCGCGGCCGATGGCGCCGATATCCTCATCATGGCGCGCACCGACGCACGCTCGTCCTTGGGGTTCGAGGAGGCGATGGCGCGCTGCCACGCGTTCGAGGAGGAAGGCGCCGACATCGTCTTCGCCGAGGCGCTCGAGACGCGCGCCGAGCTCGAGCGCTTCGCCGGCGGATTTCGCGCCGCGACCTGGGCCAACATGATGCCGAAGACGCCGGTCGTCGACCGTCGCGAACTCCAGGCGATGGGCTTCAAGGTCGTGACCTACAACGTGCTCATGCACGCGGCCGCGCGCGCCGTCACGCAAGCGCTCGGGGCACTCGCGCACGATAATCCCGCGGAGATGCCGGAATTGCTCTCCTTTGCCGAGCTAACCGCGCTCGTCGGCCTGCCGCAATACGACGCAATGGCCGAGCGCTATCGCGTCGACGCGTGATCCTCAGGCGTGGTAGTCGGCTGCCTGTGTCTCATCGGCCGCGGCGCCGCTCGCCATCGCGCGGAAGACCGGGGTCAGCACCAGTGCCACCACGAGATTGAGGATGACGGTGTAGAGCGCCGTGTAGCCCGGCATGGCAAAGCCGCCGATCGTCACCGGATAGGCCGCAGCGAAATTCACCGCCACCGCCATCCACGTCCCGGCCAAGGTGCCGACTGCCCAACCGATGAGGAGCGCCCAGCTGTCGAGCCAGCGCGTGTAGAGACCCAGCACCACCGCCGGCAAAGTCTGGATGATCCACACGCCGCCCAGGAGCTGGAGGTAGATCGCGTACTGCGTCGGCACGAACAGGATGAAGACGAGCGCGCCGAACTTGACGACCAGCGACACCCATTTCGCCATCTGGGCTTCTTCCCTCGGCGAGCAGTCGGGGCGGAAAAACTCGCGGTGGATGTTGCGCGTGTAAAGGCTCGACGCCGCGATCGACATGATCGCCGCAGGCACAAGCGCGCCGATGCCGACAGCGGCAAATGCGATCCCCGCGAACCACGACGGGAAGGCGTAGAGGATGAGCGCCGGCACCGCGAAATTGTTCTTGAACGCGGCGAAGCCGCTCGCGAACTGCGGCAGCTTGTCGACGCCGGCCGCGATCGCCATGAAGCCCATGAGCGCCAGAAGCCCGAGCATCAGGGAATAGCCCGGCAGGAGCGCGGCGTTGCGGCGAATGGCATGGCCGCTGTTCGCGCTGAGGATGCCGGTCAGCGAGTGCGGATAGAGAAAGAGCGCCAGGGCCGAGCCCAGGGCAAGCGTCGAGTAGACGCCATACGTGCCCCAGCTTCCGGCCGGGGGATGCGCCAGAAGCAGTTTCGCCTGCGGCACGGCGGAGAAGATTTTGCCATAGCCGCCCAGCTCCACCGGCACGACGATGATGGCCGCGAATGCCGTGATGTAGATGAGCGCATCCTTCACGATCGCGATCGCGGCGGGCGCGCGCAGGCCGCTCGAATAGGTGAAGGCGGCCAGGATGACGAACGCGATGATGAGCGGCAGATCGCCGATCCAGCCCTCGCCATAAATGCCCATCGCGCCGATCACCACTTGGAGCCCCACGAGCTGGAGCGCGATGTAAGGCATGGTCGCGACGATGCCGGTGATGGCGATGGCAAGCGCAAGCCAGCGGTTGCCATAGCGGCCGCGCACGAAATCGGCCGAGGTGATGTAGCCGTGCTTGTGAGCGACGTTCCAGATGCGCGGGAAGACGAGGAACAGGATCGGATAAATTACGATCGTGTAGGGAACCGCGAAGAAGGCGATCGCGCCGGCGCCGAACGCCAAGGCCGGAACGGCGATGAAGGTATAGGCGGTGTAGAGATCGCCGCCGACGAGGAACCAGGTGACGACCGTGCCGAAGCGCCGGCCGCCGAGGCCCCACTCATGCAGCAGGTCGAGATCGCCCCGGCGCCAGCGTGCCGCGGCGAAGCCCAGCCACGTGATGAAGCCGAACAACAGAACGAAGATGATGAGTGCAGTCCAGTTGAGTGCCACGCGTCCCTCCTCGAGCTCTTGCTCAGCGTCGACCGGCTTCGGTCGCGAAGTAGACGATCGCGGTCAGCACGGCGCCGATCAGCACCCACAGGAGCTGATACCAATAGAAAAACGGGATGCCGTCCCAGGCAGGCTCGACCTTGTTGTAGAAAGGCGGCCACAGCGTGATGACGAACTGCACGATGAAGAGCAGGTACCACCAGCTCCACTCGCGCGGCTTCGGGCTCGGAGTCTTCATTCCGCGTTTCCCCTTTCCTCGGGATCCGCTCTTGTTTGTTGCCCGCGAGCGGATGCCGGGACTTGCCTATGGATTTTCATATATCAGAAAAATTTGGGCGATCAACAGCCTGGATTGCGCGGCGATTGCACCGCGATGCCGCGACTCGCGAGTCGCGCGGGGTGTCCGGGGCCCGCCCCCGGCGACCCCAGGGGTTTGAAGTCGGAGACCGTTTTTGCCATGCTTGGTGCCAACGGAAGCGCGCGGAGGATGCGCCCCATGAAGATCTTCAATTTCCACCTGATGCCCTATGCCCACGCCGATCTCGATGCGATCGAGCGGAACGGCTCGGCCTGGATCACCTTCTCGAACAGCAATTACGACCCGATCAAAGGGGCGGAGCTTTACCACCGCTATCTCGACGAGCTCGAATATGCCGACAAGCTCGGCTTCGACGGCGTTGTCCTCAACGAGCATCACCAGACGGCCTATGGCCTGATGCCCACCCCCGGTGTGCTTGCGGGCGCGCTCGCGCGCAGCGTCAAGCGCGCGAAGATCGCCGTTCTCGGCCGGGCGCTGCCGCTCATGAACTATCCGCTCGTCGTCGCCGAGGAATACGCCATCCTCGACAATCTATCACGCGGACGGCTCATCGCCGGCTTCGTGCGCGGCATCGGCGCCGAATACCATTCGACCGGCATGAACCCGACCGAATCGCAGGATCGCTTCAACGAGGCGCACGACCTCATCGTGCGCGCCTGGACCGAGCCAGGCCCGTTCCGCTACGCCGGCAAGCACTACCGCTTCGAATACGTCAATCCGTGGCCGCGCCCCTACCAGACGCCGCACCCGCCGATCTGGATCCCGTCGCAGGGATCGAGCTCGACGATCAAGTGGGCGGCGAAGATGCGCTACACCTATTGCCAGACCTTGAGCCCGATCGCCGCAGTCGCGCGCTTCTTCCAGCTCTATCGCGACGAGGCCGAGAAGGCGGGCTACCAGGCCTCGCCGGATCAGCTCGCCTGGTCCAACTCGATCTATGTTGCCGAGACCGACGAGAAGGCGATGCGCGAGGCAAAGCCGCATTTGGAGGCGCTCGCCAACCGCTTCCTCAAGATGCCGACCGAGATGCTGCTGCCGCCGGGCTATACCAGCAACGACTCGCTGAAGCGCATCCGGGCGGTCAAGACCACCGGCAAGCCCCAGACGGCCGAAGATCTTGTGAAGCTCGGCGTCGTCATTGTCGGCAGCCCGGCCACCGTGCGCGAGAAGCTTGCCGAGTATCAAGACCTCGCCGGCTTCAACACTTCCTTGACCAAGACTCAATTCGGCACGCTGCCTTATGAGATGGTGAAGGCGAACCAGGAGGCGATCGCGGCGGAAATCCTGCCGCATTTCCGCGACCGCGTGCCCGCCAGGACCAATCCGGCCGCCGCTGCTGCGGCGCAATAACGGGAGCAGCCGCCCCGCCATGCAGCCGCGGGTGGGGTGACCTGCCGGGGCCGAGCTTGACCGGCGCGACCGCGGCCCCGCATCATGGCGCCATGCCGCGCAGCGAATTTCGGGTCAATGCTTTGATCTCGATGGGACATACGCTGTCCCATTTCTATGCGCTGGTGCTGCCGCCGCTCTTCATCGTGTGGCAGCACGAATTCGGCGTGAGCTTCGCCGAACTCGGCCTCGCCGTCGTGGTGATGAGCATCATGTCGGCGTGCCTGCAAACGCCGATCGGCTTCCTCGTCGACCGTTATGGCGCGCGGCCCTATCTCATCGGCGGCACGCTGCTCATGTCGCTCGCCATCTCGGGCATGGCGTTCGCGACGCACTACTGGCAGATCGTCGCGCTGGCGACGATTTCGGGCATCGGCAACGCCGTGTTCCATCCGTCGGACTATTCGATCCTCGCCGGTTCGGTGGCGAAGGAGCGCATCGGGCGCGCCTTCGCGCTCCACAGCTTCACGGGCAATCTCGGCTTCGCCGTGGCGCCGCCCGTGGTCGCGGGATTGATGTTGTTCATGGGCTGGCGCCCTGCGCTCTTCATCCTCGGCCTTCTCGGCCTGCCGGTCGTCGCCGCCGTCATCTGGCAGAGCGCGATCCTCCAGGACGAATCGCGGCGCGATAAGAAGCGCGAGAGCCGGCTCACGGTGCGTGATCTTCTTCTCAATCGCACCATGATGCTGTTCTTCGGCTTTTATCTTCTCGGCGCGATGGCGGGGAGCGGCGTGCAGGCGTGGCTCATCACCGTACTGCACGAGGTGAAGGGGATCGAGATTGCGCTCGCCTCGGCGGCGCTCACGGCCTATCTGCTCGGCTCGGCGACGGGCGTGATGTGCGGCGGCTGGGCCACCGACCACGCCAAGAGCAAGCGCCATCTCGCGACCTTTGTCATCGCGCTGACGAGCATCTCGTCGGTGACGACGCTGCTCGTCGGCGTGACGCCGGTCACCGGTTTCGTTGCCATCGCGATGATGTTTTTCTCGGGCCTCTGCCTTGGCGGCAGCCGCACACCGCGCGACGTGATGCTGAAGGATTTCGCGCCGCCCGGCGAGATCGGCAAAGTGTTCGGCTATATCAGCGCGTCATTGCCCTTGGGCAGCGCGCTCGTGCCGGTCCCGTTCGGCTTCCTCATCGACCACGGCCATCCGGAATACGTACTCGTGATGGCCGCCGTGCTCTTGGCCGCGAGCCTTCTCTGCATGGGCTCGGCCAAGGCTTCGATGCGCAGCCGCATGGCGCCGGCGCCGGCCGAATAAGACCGGCGCCCATCTAAGTTTCGGGATCTATTCGGCCGCGGCCGCCGTCAGGCCTTCGGCGGCGATGCCGCGCAGATCGGGCAGGCCCAGATGCAAGAGCTCGACCGGCTCGCGCGCGGTGATCGTCGCTTGCTCGCCATGCCGGAGATAGAGCGTGGTGAGCGGCTGCAAGGTCTCGCCCGCGACCGAGCCGTGGCCCTTCAGCGCGACATAGAGGCTCCGCCCCTCGGCCTCGAACGTCGTGCCCGGATCCAGCCGCAGAAAGCGCGCCGACGTGCGCCGCTCCGTGAAGGTGCCGACGAACTTCTCTGAGACACCCGGCGCGCCCGCGACCGCGATCCATTCGAAATTCGCGGGGTCCATCATGAACGGCCGCGAGTAGCGCGCCTGCGGATAGGTCATCGGCCGCTTGTTGACGTGTTCCCAGATCGCCTGGTAGCCGTCGACGTTACGCTTGCCCGGAACCTCGGCGCGGCGGCGGAAGACGCCGTCCTTGAACTCGCCCTCGGACTGGAGCGCGTCCATGCCGGCCTTCACCTCGGCGCGAGAGAGATAGCCGCTGCCGCTTGCCCCGCCCATCTGCAGCACGATCGTCATCGGCTGGCTCTCGGGGTCTTGCGACTGCGGGCCATAGGCCATGCCCTCGGGGAAGTAGCCGACCATGCCGGTCTTCATCTTGCCGTCACGCGCGAAATCGAGCTCGCCCGCGAGCTGGAAGCGGACCTGCTCGAAATTATGGCGATGGCGCGGCGAGTAGAAGTCGCCGCCGGCGCGCCCCATCGAGAGCTGGAAGTTATCGATCGAGCCCTGCTCGCCTTCCATGAGGTTGCGGAAATGGAACATGCCGCCGCGGTGCTCGAGCCCGCGCGTCCATTGCAGTTCTTCGCCCTGCACGATCTTCATCGCATTCCTCCAACGAGTTAACGCGAGTATAGCCGATCCGTCAGCGCCCCCACAGGGCCTTGCTGGCGATGCGCGCGCCCTCGCTCATGGCCTCGAGCTTCGCCCACTGGATCGAAGGATGGACGCGGCGATGGAACGGTCCTTGCGCGAAGCCGCAGTCGGTGCCGGCGATGACGTTCTCACGGCCGACGAGGCGGGCATAGCGGCCGATGCGCTCGGCCACCAGCTCGGGATGCTCGACGATGTTGGTGGCGTGCGAGATGACCCCGGGGATCAGCACCTTGCCGGGCGGCAGCTTGACCTTCTCCCACACCACCCACTCGTGCTCGTGGCGCGGATTGGCGCCTTCGATGACATAGGCGCCGGCGCGCACGCGCAGCACGAGATCGACGATCGCCTGGAGCGGCACGTCGGTCGTGTGCGGGCCCGGCCAACTGCCCCAGCACACGTGGTAGCGCACGCGGTCCTCGGGAATGCCCTCGAGCGCCCGGTTCAGCGCATCGACGTGGCGGCGCACCCAGGCGTAGTACTGCTCGAAGCTGGCGGGCGGGACCATGCGGTCGAAGGTGACGGCGGCGCGAGCGTCGTCGATCTGCACCAGCAGGCCCGCATCGACGATGGTCTTGTACTCGGTGCGCATTGCCGCGGCGATCGCGTCGACGAGCTCCTCGTCGTTCTTGTAGTGCTCGTTCTTGCGGTCCGGGATGACGCTCGACGGCGCCGCCACCGGCAGGAACCCCTCTTCGACCTTCGCATCCGCGAGCGCCGCCTTGAAATTATCGATATCGCGCTGCAACGCCGCCTGGCCGGTATAGGCCACGGGGCCGACACAGACCGTGTCGAACACGGTCGCGCGCGGGTCGCCCGCGTCAAGCTCGGCATAGAATTCGGCAAAGCGCTCGCGGTCGGCGCCCTTCGCATAAGGATCGGTCTTGGCCGGACGGCGCTCGAAGCCCGACAGCCGATCGATCACATATTGCGACCACGAGAACGATTTGCCGAACTCGCCGTCGCTGATGACGTCGATGCCGGCCTCGGCCTGGCGGCGCACCACGGAAGCGACGCTGTCCTTGAGGCAGCGCTGATAGCCCTGCTCGTCGTAGCTCTCCCTGCCCTGCTTCGCGCGCAGATAGCCCAGAAGCTCGGGCGGGCGGATCAGGCTGCCGGCATGGGTCGTGAGGATGCGCCTTTCGCTTCTCTTCATCCCTTTTCCTCCTGCAATCCCACGAGTACGGCGAGGTTCTCGCGGTCGGCGGCGAGTGCCGCGCTTTCGCCGCGCCAGACGATCTGGCCCTTATCGAGTACGATGGTGCGCTCGGTGAGCTCGAGGGCAATGTCGACCTGCTGCTCGACGAGCAGCGTCGCGATCCGGCTCTCCCGCCGCATGCGCACGAGCGCCGCCGCGAGCGTGTCGATGACGACGGGCGCAAGGCCCTCGAACGGCTCGTCCAGCATCAGGAGCTTGGGGTTGCCGGCGAGCGCGCGGCCGACCGCGAGCATCTGCTGCTCGCCGCCCGAAAGCTGATTGCCGTAGTTGCGCCGCCGCTCGGCGAGGCGCGGAAAGAGGTCGTAGACGCGCTCGATCGTCCAGTCGCCGGGCCGGACCGCCACGCGGAGATTCTCGTCGACCGTGAGCGAGGGAAAGATCTCGCGCTCTTGCGGTACGAGGCCGAGACCACGTTGCGCGCGCCGATGCGGCTCGGCCGCGGTCACATCCTCGCCGGCAAAGGCAATGCGGCCGCTGCGCAGCTCGGTCAAGCCCATCACGGTAAGGAGGAGCGTGGTCTTGCCGACGCCGTTGCGCCCCAGAAGCGCACACGCCTCCTCGGGCGCGATCGCGAGCGAGACGCCTTCGAGCACGACCGTGTCGCGATATCCCGCAGTGACGCCGTCGAGGCTCAGCATCTCAGCCATGGTGGCGCTTCCCGAGATAGACGTCACGCACCTGCTCGTTCGAACGGATCTCGGCGGGCGCGCCTTCGACCATCACCTCGCCTTCGACCATCACGGTGATGCGCTGGGCAAGGCGAAAGACGAGGCTCATATCGTGCTCGATCACGAGCACGGTGAGCGAAGACGGCAACCGCAACAGAAGGTCGAGCACGGCATGCCGGTCGGCCGACGCGAGCCCGGCGGCGGGCTCGTCGAGCAGCAGCGTCGTGGGCTGGAGCGCGAGCACCAGCGCGATCTCGACGAGCCGGCGCTGGCCGTAGGGAAGATCGGCGATCCTGCGTCCCGCGATGCCGAGGAGGCCGAGGCTGTCGAGCGTTTGCGCGGCGCCGTCGACGATCTCGGGGCGGTCGCGCAGGCGGCCGACGATGCGCTGATCGACGCCACCCCTCGCCTCGAGCGCGAGGCCCACGTTCTCCGCCACCGTGAGCTTCGGGAAGAGCGAGCTGATCTGGAAGGTACGCGCGAGGCCCAAGGCCACGCGCCGCTCGGGAGTGAGGGGGGTGATGTCGGTCCCCGCAAGCCGGATCGTGCCCGAAGACGGCTGCAAAAGGCCGGTGACGAGATTGACGAGCGTCGTCTTGCCGGCGCCGTTCGGGCCGATGAGCGCGTGGCGCGCGCCCGGCAGAAGCGCCAGCGACACCTCGCGCGCGACGCGGAGCGCGCCGAAGCTCTTCGAAACGCGTTCGATCTCGAGCGCGTAGCCGCTCACGGAAGAGGCCGCCGGCCGAGCTTGGCCGCCGCACGCTCGACGAGGCCAACGATCCCATTGGGCGCATAGCGCACCGCCAGCACGAGCACGATGCCGACCGCGAAGAGCCAGTTGAATGGGTCGACCGCCGCCGCGCGGTCCGAGAGCACGACGAACAGGAAGGAGCCGAGAAACGCACCATAGAGGCTGCCGATGCCGCCCAGGATCAGCATGACGAGAACATTGCCGGACAACGAAAAGGCGAGGCTGTCGAGCCCGACGAGCGTCGTCACCTGCGCCGACTCCGCGCCCGCCACCGCCGCAAAAGCGCCGGAGATGACGTAGAGCAGCACGAGGCGCTTCACCACCGGCACGCCCAACATGCGCATGCGGACCTGGTTCTCGCGGATGCCACGGATGGTGAGGCCGAACGGCGAATTGACGAGCGCCTTCGACAGGAAGAACACGACCGCCATCACGCCGGCGGCGTACCAATAGGCGGTGTTGCCGAAGAGATCGAAGGTGAACGTGCCGAAGAGCGGCGCCACCGGATATCCCATGAGGCCGTTCGCGCCGCCGGTCACCGCATCGAACGAGTTCGCGAGATTCTGCAGCAAGGTCGCCACCGCGAGCGTCAGCATCACGAGCGTGATGCCGCGCGTGCGGAGGATCACCGGCCCCACCAAGAGCGCCGACACCCCGCCCGCCACCGCGGCGACGGCGAGACCGGAAATCGGCTCCGACGAGACGTGGAGCGCATAGAGCGCCGCGCTATAGGCCCCGATGCCGAAGAACGCGGCGTGGCCGAGGCTCGCCACCCCCCCGAACCCGAGCGCAAGATCGAGCGCCAGGGCGAAGGTGGCCTGGATCATCACCTGCGTGCCGAGCGCGAGATAGCCAGGAAACGCGAAATAAAGCCCCAAGGCCGCAATCCACGGCAGCGTGTCGATCCAGGACAGCGGATGGCGCGAGAAGGCGTCCTGCACCGTGCCCGTGCGCACCGGAATGTCGGCCGCCGC
>DATIXQ010000114.1:0-2759 GCA_035518375.1 Allostellaceae bacterium
CTCGGCATCCTCGTCTGAACTGCCCGTCTCTGAACCAAGAACCCTGAACACTGAATCTTAATCACTATGCCTGCCAAACAACTCATTTTCGAAGAGGCCGCCCGCCAGAAAATCATGCGCGGGGTGGAAATCCTCTCGCGCGCGGTCAAGGCCACGCTGGGGCCCAAGGGCCGCAATGTCGTCATCGACAAGAAATTCGGCTCGCCGACCGTCACCAAGGACGGCGTGACGGTCGCCAAGGAGGTCGAGCTGCCCGAGCCCTACGAGAACATGGGCGCCCAGATGGTGAAGGAGGTTGCCTCCAAGACCTCGGACGCCGCGGGCGACGGGACCACCACCGCGACCGTGCTGGCGGAGGCCATCTTCAAGGAGGGCCTCAAGAACGTCACCGCCGGATCCAACCCGATCTACCTGAAGCGCGGCATCGACCGCGCCGTCGAGGCCGCCGTCGGCGAACTCTCGAAGATTTCCAAGAAGGTCTCCGACCGCGAGGAGATCCGCCAGGTGGCCGCCGTCTCGGCCAACTGGGACTTCGAAATCGCCGACAAGATCGCCGATGCCATGGACAAGGTGGGCAAGGACGGCACGATCACCGTTGAGGAGGCCAAGTCGATCGAGACGACCCTCGAGGTCGTCGAAGGCATGCAGTTCGACAAGGGCTACCTCTCGCCCTACTTCGTCACCAACGCCGAGAGCATGGAAGTCGTGCTCGAAGACGCCTACGTGCTGATCCACGAAAAGAAGATCACCGTCCTCAACGACCTGCTCCCGCTGCTGCAGACCGTGGCCAAAAGCGGCAAGCCGCTGCTCATCATCGCCGAGGAGGTCGAGGGCGAGGCGCTCGCCGCGCTCGTCGTCAACAAGATCCGCGGCGTGCTCAACGTGTGCGCGGTCAAGGCCCCCGGTTTCGGCGACCGCCGCAAGGCCATGCTCGAGGACATCGCCATCCTCACCGGCGGCCGCTGCCTGACCGAGGACCTCGGCATCAAGTTGGAGAACGTCACGATCAGCGACCTCGGCAAGGCCAAGCGCATCACCATCGACAAGGAAAACACCACCATTGTCGAGGGCTCGGGCAAGACCGTCGACATCCAGGGCCGCGTGAAGCAGATCCGCCGCCAGATTGACGAGACCACCTCCGATTATGACCGCGAGAAGCTGCAGGAGCGCCTGGCCAAGCTCGCCGGCGGTGTCGCCGTTGTCAGTGTCGGCGCCGCGACCGAGACCGAGATGAAGGAGAAGAAGGCCCGCGTCGAGGATGCGCTCCATGCCACCCGCGCCGCGGTGGAGGAAGGCATCGTCGCCGGCGGTGGCGTCGCGCTGCTCCGCTCCCTGAAGGCGGTCGACGCTCTCAAGCTCGAGGGCGACGAGGCCGTGGGCGCGCAGATCGTGCGCCGCGCCATGGAAAGCCCGCTCCGCCAGCTCGCCGCCAACTCGGGCGTCGACGGCGGCGTGGTGGTGCAGAAGGTGCTCGAGGGCAAGGGTAACTTCGGCTTCAACGTGGCCACCGGCCAGTACGAGGACCTCGTCAAGGCCGGCGTGGTCGACCCGACGAAGGTCACCCGCATCGCCCTGCAGAACGCCTCGTCCATCGCCGGTCTGCTCCTGACGACCGAGGCCATGATCACCGAGATCCCGGAGAAGAAGGAGAAAAATCCGATGCCCCCGGGCGGCGGCGACATGGACTACTGAGCCGCTCGCGGCAGAGACTGCATTGCCTCAGATTCAGGGCGCTCCCTCGCGGGAGCGCCTTTTTTCTTGGTGGAAGACTGCCAGCTGGATTGGACCGGGGACGCGGGGAGGCGCCGACGGCTGGCGCCGCGAAATCAGCCGCGCGCGGTCTTGGCAGCTGCTTCGTCACACGCCAGGATGCGCCAATAGGGGCGAGTCTGCATCGGGCCGTTTTCCCGATCGATCAGTGCGAAGGCGAACGCCCGGACGTGCAGATGACCCCGGGCCCGGGTCCGGCCGCAACGCCCGCGCCCGCTGGCGCGAGCGCCGGGAGGGTCAGGTGTTCCGGGCGAGCACGACGGTGTGGCCGATCGAATTCAGATGGCCGCTGATGCGCCGCAGCGCATTGAACATATCGAGAAAGTACGTGCTCAGCTCAAGCGCGCGGCTGTCGTTGGGATTGAGCCGCTGGTAGTGGCGCCGCTGCACGTCGATGCACCAGTTCTTGAGCGTCTCGCCCTCGCGGAGGAACTGGCGGGCGAGGTTGCGCTCGCGCGCGGTAAGCACCGAGATGGCCATGTCGAGGCGGTGCACCACGCGGCGCTGCAGTTCCGCCAGGTCGGCGGCGTCCTCCGGGGCGAGCGGCGTGGGGCGTTCGCAGTGCTTCAAGGTCTGCGTGCACAGGTCCTTGTCGATGATGTCGCCGACCGCCTCGAGCTGGCCGGCGAAATGGAGCAGGCCGAAGCGCAGCTCGCTGTCGCGCGGGTTGAGCGCCTCGGCCGGAATCTGGCTGAGATACTGCTTGATGGCGCCGTGCAGTTCGTCCACCCGGTCGTCGCGCTTCCGCACCTGGCGGGCGAGCTCGGCCGAGGCCTGCTGGTACGCGTTCCAGTAGCCGGCGAGCATGGTGCGGATTTCATCGGCGAGGCGCAGGGTCTCCCGCGACGCGTTGGCCAGGGCAAAGGCCGGGTGCTCCAAGGCCCGCGGATCGAGGTGAGTCGGCACGGCGCCGGGCGGGGCGGCGGCGGGCGTCGGGCGGATGAGGCGCTCGAGCCAGCTGGACAGGAGGCCGGCGCCGGCGATTCCGA
>DATIXQ010000115.1:0-16104 GCA_035518375.1 Allostellaceae bacterium
CTTCCTAGTCAGGGGTGATCGACAACCCATAGCAGCTGACATCGCGGTTGCCAAAGACCACCTCGATTTTCTGCCGTCCCAATATGGCCGGAGGGCGACCTAACCGTAACCCCGGAGGTAATGCGCGTCCTCCGAACACAAGACTGGGTTTGCATGTGTGCGTCCTTCGGACCGACTCTAACGCTGTCGTTGCGAGGAGCCGAGCGACGAAGCAATCCCCATCCGGCCGGGAGATTGCTTCGCTTCGCTCGCAATGCCATTCCTGTTCGTCATGCCCGGCCTTGTGCCGGCCATGACGACAAAAACTCTATTCCGCCTGAGCGAAGCGACGCGCTGGCCGTCATTGATCCGACTATTGCGTGCGAGCAGATCAAACCGAAGGCGCTTCGTCCGCCTTCCGATTGGGCCAACTATGGTCAGATGACGCGGATCGTGCTCAACATCCTGCGCAGCTCGTCCGAACCGCAGACAACCAAAGACATCGCTTTGCAGATGATGGTAGAGCGTGCGCTGAGTAAGGAAGATCAGCGGCTCCTAAATCGAATGACCAAGCGAGTTGGCGTCGCTCTTCGCCCCCAACGTGATAACGAGATTGTGCGCTCGTGGCAGGGGCCCGGGATGTTTATGCTTTGGGAGATCGCGCGAGACCGTTGATCAAATCTGCGACAACACGGCGTGCGTGTGCCGAAAAAATCCTTGACAACCGCAATCTGCGGCCCTTTTGTAAACCCAACTAGCGAAGAAATGGCTCGTTCTTAGAAAGGCGGGAACCGGAAACCGTCCTCTTTCGGAGAGGACTCGTCCCCGCAAACCTCTACGACTAAAACCAAAGGACCGAGCTATGGCCTTGAGTTTCGCAGAGTTTCAGTCGATTCTGCGTCAAGATCAAGAGAAACTGAAGGAACGCCACGCACCGGAAGGCGTTCTACAGTGCGCAGCTTGTAAAATCCCCCTCCAAGAATCGATCACGGGCAGCCGTCCCATTGATGACGGGACTCAGCACCTGTGCAGTGATTGCTATTTTGAGGAGTGGGGAGCCGAGATCGATAAGCATCCGATTATAACGCCCCGCCGCGTTCGCGGAGGGTAACGATTGATCACCCATTTCTTGGGGGCCGAGGAGGTCAACGGCTACGCTCACGATTTAGCCGAACGATTGGCCTCAACCGAATTCCCGCCCACTTGGTTCGCACTAGGCCTGTCGGGTCAAAAAATGGCCCAGGCAGTCGGCATTCATCTGCCGACCGAACTTCAAGATAAACTGCGGTTGGTGCGCGTGGCGTGCAAGCGCGACGACGCTTCAATCTCATTTATCGACAGCCTTGACGGCCTCGATCTCAAGGCGCAGCCCGTTCTTCTCCTCGATAGCGCAATACATTCCGGCAAAAGCATGTTGGTGGTGGCGGAAAAACTTCTTCAGATAGGTGTGGGCGATCTCATCACGTATGCACTGGTCCTTAAACGCGGGTCGTGCTTCATCCCCAATTATTTCGGCGTCTTGATCGATGATACGGACCGTTCGTACTTCCAGCTCGAAGCAATTCCCAACAATCGTCTCATAGCGAAAAAGAAGCCCTTCGGATTCCTGCGGACCATTCGCCAAGACGACTACGTCCGCCCGCCCATCGAAACTGACGTGCCGTCGATTACCGCTGTTACATTTGGAGATTTGATCTACGAGGCGACTGCGAAGGACGCCTTGGTGTATCTCTACATGCACAAGAATGAAGCATGCGGGTATATCGATTTCGAAATCAGAGATCGCAAGGTCTTAATCAATCTCGTCGTTTCTAGCAAAACGTACGCCAGCCAAGGTGTGGGAACCGCACTGATTCGGTGGGCCGAAACCTGTGGCCGTTCCGCGCGTTGCGAAATGGTCGAATTATGGGCCATTCAGGACCGAGTTCCGTTTTACAAGCACATAAAATTTGAAACAGTCTCGGGCACTCCTCCGATAATCGTAAGCGATAAGGAGCAGTACGTCTTTATGCGCCGCCGCATTCTCTACAACACAAAAATCGACTGACTTCCGGGATTGGGTAGCAAATTTGCCTCTACGACAAGTCCGGTCCCATTTGCGCCCGAATAGCGCAAAAGTCCAGCGACGACCAGCCATACCGTCGCCGTCAGATATGTTCTGCCTTGCCTACTCAGCATCCCTCACTTCCGCGCCGTGAAGTTTGGGTCGCTATTGTAGCGGAAACGAAACTCTATCGCTTCGAGGGGAAGGTACGGTGAGGACATGCTTCTTCTTGCGGGCTCTGGTGCCGGGCATGACATGATGGCGACGAGCGGCACTACAGCATCCCCCGTCTCCGCCCGCTAGCGCGGTCGAAGTGCTCGGGCGCCGCGCCCGTCGTCGCCTTCTCGTAGAGCTTGCACGCAAGCTCGTCGATCGAGTGCGAGGTGATCGGGCTCACCGACGGGAACAGGTTGAAGCGCACGCCCCTGATCGCCGGGTCCTCGGCCGAGGGGAAATAGACGATCGACACGAGATAGCGCAGGTACGACAAGATCTCGCCCTTCTCGAGGATGCGGCCGATCGGGAGGCCCGGCGGCGCGCCCTTGGCGCCCTTCTCGTTCGCGTCGCGCACATCCTCCGCAACCGAGTAGTAGCCGGTGACCGGCGACGGATCGAACGCATAGACCTGGCTCAGGCGCGGCAGGCGCGGGCCCGGCGGATCGGGCGGCACATCGAGCGGCAGCGCATAAGCGAATTGCTGCGCGAGGCCCCCGCCCAGCGAATGGCCCGCGGCGAAGATCACGGTGCGTTGCTGCTCGTCCGGCGGGATGTGCGACTTGAAGGCCGCGAGAAAGGCGGGCGAAAAATCGTCCACCACCTCGTCATACTGATCGACATTGCCGGGGATCAATCGCGTGAACCAGCGCAGGTTCGAGTTCCAGTCCTGCCATGACCAGAAATCCGTGCCCTTGAACGCGACGACGACGATGGTGCGCTCGCGCGTCTTGCGCTCCCACACATCGACATAGAGGTCGAGCGCCTTCATGCGATCGAAGAGATCGGGCGCGGGAAAATCCTGCCACGAGCGCCAGCCGAGCGCGACGAGCGCGGTGTAGATCGCGGAGAATCTTTTTTGCGCGAGAGTCGCGACTTCGCCGGTCGAGAGGCTTGCGACGTCCCGCTCCTTTGCCGCGAGGTCGGGGATCGCGATATTCGAGGTGGCGCATTCGGTCTTGTCGATCGTCTCCTGCGGATAGGCCAAGGCGGCGAGCGTCGCGTATTCCCAATATTCGCGCGCGGCGCGCTCGACCGCGACGGGCGGGCTGTAGAAATAAGCGCCGGGCTTGCGCACCAGCACCGTGTCGGGATCCTGATAGAAGAAGGCGCAGCCGCCCAGCGACACGAGAAACGGCGCCGCGCAGAGCAGGGTCCACGTCCGGCCGGTCAACAGCCGCCATGCCTCGCGCATCGTACCCCTCGCGCCGCCCGCGTGCCTGGCGGCTGCATAGGCACGACACACCACGGGGCGGTCCAAGTCTGGTGTCGCGTGCGCCAGGGTTGGCGCGGTGCTCCGCCAGGCGGTTGACGGAGCGCGCGCCCCGCTCCATCGTTTTCTCGTGTGCCAAGGGAGAATGCGATGACCGATGGGGTTCGCGCGGGCGATCGAGACGGCCGGGCCTATGGTCGGCCGCAGCAACATCCCGACGAAGAGCTGGCGCGCGTCGGCGCCGGCACGCCGATGGGCGAGCTGTTCCGGCGCTACTGGCTCCCGGTCGGGATCTCGAGCGAGCTGGGCAAGCGCCCGGTCAAGGTGCGCGTGCTGGGCGAGGACCTGGTCCTCTTCCGCAATCTCAAGGGTCAGCCCGGCCTGCTCTATTCACGCTGCATGCATCGCGGCACGACCTTGTTCTACGGCCATGTCGAGGACGAGGGCCTGCGCTGCTGCTATCACGGCTGGCTCTTCGGCGTCGACGGCACCTGCCTCGACCAGCCGTGCGAGCCCGATCACGGCCGCCGCCGCGACCTGGCGCGCCAGCCCTGGTATCCGGCGGCCGAGCGCTATGGCCTGATCTTCGCCTATCTCGGCCCGGCCGAGCGCCAGCCGGTGCTGCCGCGCTACGACATCCTCGAGGATCTCGACGGCGACGAAACGCTCGCGCCGACGCAAGGCGGCGCGCAAACCGGCGACCAGACGGTGCCGGAGGCACCCTATAGCTGGCTCCATCTCAACGACAACATCATGGACCCCTATCACGTCTGGGTCCTGCACTCGACCTTCAGCGGCGCGCAGTTCGCCAACGAGTTCCAGCTCCCGCCGGAAAAGGCCGAGTTCTTCCGCGCCGAGCAGGGCGTGTGTTACTCGATCATCCGCCAGATGGCGGACGGGCGCGAATATAACCGCGTCTCCTCGTTCATGATGCCGAGCCTCATGTCGGTGCCGGCGACGCAGAATCTCGTCAACGCGCGCTCGACCCGCGTGTCGTGGATCGTGCCGATCGACGACCAGCATTTCACGACATACAGCACCGGCAAGGTGAAGCCGGGCCAGCCCGCGTTCAATCTCGTCTATCACGGCGGCAAGCTCTGGCATCAGATGAGCGAGGAAGAGCATCAGGATTTCCCCGGCGACATGGAGGCGCAGGCGGGCCAAGGCGCGATCTCGCTCCATTCCGAGGAGCATCTCGTCACGAGCGACGTCGGCATCGCCATGACGCGCCGCATGCTGCGCGAGCAGATCAAGGTAGTGGCGGCGGGCGGCAACCCGCTCGGCACCGCGTTCGACGAGAAGGACGCGATGGTGCGCGTACCGTCGGGCAATTTCTTCAAGGCGCGCACCGCCGCGGAATAGGCGCCGCGAAACCTGCGTCCTTCGACTACGCGCTCTCGCGCTCCGCTCAGGATGAGGAATCTTCCTTGGGCTTCATAAAAGGCTTCTCATCCTGAGCGTAGGCCCGAAGGGCCGAAGTCGAAGGACGCACGGAGCCTTTGTCCGCGGGTTCATGCGCAGCGCCGCCCGCCTTGACTTGAGCCAAGCGCCGCCGCACCCTTTTTCCTTCGCGAGAGGAGAATTCGTCATGGCGCGTCCCGTCATCATCATGAGCATCACCGACATCAGGCCCATGGGCTCGGGCGGCGCGCGCGAGGGGAACGCGACCTACAAACAATTCCCGCTCGACACCGGCGTGCCCGGCACCTCCCTCGAATTCTCGTGGAACGCCTACGACACGGGCTATGCCACGCCGCGCCACAAGCACGCCTTCGACCAGTTCCGCTATGCCTTGGATGGCGACCGCCAGATCAAGGACGGATATCTGAAGCCCGGCGATTGCGGCTTCTATCCCGAAGGCGTGCCCTATGGCCCGCAACTGCAGAAGATGCCGAGCACCGGCCTTGGCCTCCAGTTTCAAGGGCCCGAGGGCATTCCCTACGAAACGCACGCGGAGCTGCGCGCGGCGCGCGAGCGCCTGTCCGCCCGCGGCGGCACGTTCGCCAACGGCGTCTATACGGTGGTCCGCGCCGACGGGCGCAAGATCAACAAGGACAGCCACATGGCGTGCTGGGAGGAAGCGGCCGGCATGAAGTTCCGCTATCCGCCGCCGCGCTTCGGCGCGCCGATCGTGGTCAAAGGAGACAACGAGCGCTGGGTCATGGACCGCAGGTTCCCGGGCGTCGAGCACAAGCATTTCGGCACGTTCGGCGACCGCCGCTCGGCCGCGCGGCTGCTGCGGCTAGAGCCCGGCGCGCGCATTCCCGCGCACGCGACCGAGGACGCCGAGATCTTCTATCTCATCGACGGCTCGATCACGTATGACGGCAAGACTTGGCTTGGCGGCAAGACCGCCGACCGCGGCACCTACATGTACCTGCCGCACGGCGGGGCGCAGGTGAAGGAGATCGGCAGCGAGACGGGCGGCACCTTCTTCATCCTGTCGTTGCCGCTTGTCGCCGACATCGAGATGGAATTGGCGGCGACCAAGGAAAAAGTGCCGGCCTGACGCGCGATCCGGCGCGCGCGCAACCGCCGGCACGCGCGCGGCACGCTTTGAATTGGCTGGAAAAGAACGCTACGGCTTCACTTGGCCGCGGGTGCGTTTGACTGTAGTGCGAAACAGGAATACTGTATTCGCATTGGAGGATACGCACATGGCAAGACGAGGCGCGGTGTTCGCTCTTGTGGCGGGGACGGCGCTCGCCGGGCCCATGGGCGCCGCGCTCGCGAGCGAGGAAATGCCGCGGAGCAGCTTCGCGCCGGCGCTCGAGGCGGTCGGCATTCGCGACATCCAGCGCCTCCTCGTCGCGCGCGGCTACGACGCCGGGCCCGCGACCGGCGCCATGAACGAGTCGACATACCACGCCATCCTCGATTATGAGCGCGATACCGGCCTGCCGCAGGACGGCATCGCCGGGCCGCTCGTCCAGAACGCGCTGCACTTCATGGCGCAGCGCCCGCGCCCGCAGCTCGTGGCGCTGACGCCCGAGACTTACACGCCGCGCCGCGCGCCGATGCCGCCGGTGATCCTGCCGCCCGCGCCCGCGCCCCCGCCCGCTCCCGCGCCACAGGCCGAGGCGCCGCCACCACCACCGCCGCAAGTCGCACCGCCGCAGGCCGCGCTACCGCCGCCACCACCACCGCAACTCGCGACGCCTGCTCCCGCTCCACCGCCGCCGGTCGCGGCCGATGCGGTGCCGCAAGCCTCGCCGAGCACGCCGGTCGAAATCGCGCCGGTCCCCAAAGCGGCGTCCGCACCACCACCACCCGCACCTGCGCCAGCAGCGGCGCCGATGCCGGCCGCACGGGCGCAGGCCGCGGCGAAGCCTGAGGCGCCATCGCCGGCACAGCCCAAAACCGCTGCCACTGCTCCTGAAGCAGCGCCAGCACCGCCGCCGGCGGTAACGGCCGCAGTTGCACCGGCGGCGGCGCCAAAGCCGCCGTCAAAGCCGGCGCCCGAAACTCCGATTGTCGCTGCCGCGCCCGCGCCCGCGCCGATGCCGGCGCCTGCCGCCGATTTCGACGAGGCCCTCGCCTTCGCGCCGCGCGGGTCGGCGGCGAGCCACGACGAGACCGCGGCCTTCGCGGCAACGAGCCACGACGAGAGTGCGGCGTTCGCGCCGCGTGGCCACGCGGCGCCGGGCTATGACGAGGCGCTCGCTTATGCGCCGCCCGCGCATGCGCCGTTGGCGCGCGCGTCGGCACCGGCCGCCTCGGCCAAGAGCGCCGACACCGCGTCTTATGACGAGGCCCTCGCCTTCCATCGCGCCGCGCCGCCCGCGCCCGCACTTGCGCCCGCGCCCCACGTCGCATCGAAAGGCTCTGTCGCCGCGCCGCCGTCCACCAAAATGGCGAAAGGCGCCGTCGCGGCACCCATGTCCGCGAAACCGGCGTCGAGCGTCGTGGCCGCATCCGTGTCCGCGAAACCGGCGACAGGCGCCATCGTCGCGCCCGCGGTTGCGGCCTCCGCGTCCGACCCCTTGGGCGCCGCCATCCCGGTGCGCGAGGTTCATTCGCCCGACGTCGCGGCCGCGCCGGGCGATGCGTCGGTGCGCGAGGCGCAGGAATATCTGAAGCGCCTCGGCTACTACGACGGCGACATCGACGGTGTGATGAGCTGGCGCACGGTGCAGGCGCTCGTGAAGTTCGATGCGAGCGGCGAAGGTCCGAAATCGGTGATCGCCGAGGACGGGCGGCTCGATTCGATCTGGCTCGCGCGGCTCAAGATCGCGGCGGCTGCCAAGGACGCGCCGCAGCCGCAATAGCGGCGCCCGTTACTGTGTGGGACTGCTCGACGGCGTGTCCGGGAGCAAGTAGAGAAGCGTCAACACGACCACGACAATGAGAACGACGCTGCCGAGGGCGAGAAAAAAACCCGTACTCTCGGTCAGACGGCGGTGGCGGCGCTGCCAGGGCAAGACGGCTCCCTCGGGCGCGGGTTGATTGCGGCCGGCCCTCACCCGGCAGTCTACACCAAAGGCGGGCGGCGAGGCGTTAACGCTGGCGGCGGGCGCCGCGCGCGACGCGCGTGAGAGCTTCGCACGCCACGGCTTCGGGCGGAATGCCGGTGCGCTTGGCGTTGCGCTCGGCGGCGAAGAGTGTTTCGAGCGCGGCGGCGGCCCGGCTTTTCGACCACAGGCGAAGCTGCGCCAGGAATGGCTCGCGCATGGCGAAGAACACTGGCGGCCGCAAGCCCGCGAGCGCGTCGTCGGCCGTGCTGCCGGCGGCGATGCGCGCGGCCGCCGCGTAGAGGCGCTGGAAATGACGCAGTCCCGCGCGCAGCACGGTGATCGGCGATTCGCCTTCCTCGAAGGCGCGGCCGAGGCTGCGCTCGAGCGCCGCGAGGTTGCCGGTCGCGGCGGCGGCAACGACATCGTCGAGCGTGATCTCAGCGCTGTCGCCGACGACCGCGCGCGTCTCGTCATAGGAGACCGTGCCGCCGTCGCCGGCATAGAGCGCGAGCTTCTCGAGCTCGCCGCGATTGAGGAGCCGGTCGCCGGAAAGATGCGCGACGAGATAGGCTTTCGCGTCGCGGTCGAGCTTCACGCGGTGGGCCGTCATGACGCCATCGACGAGCGCCGCAAGCTCATCGGCGCCGTCGGGCCGGCACTGGATCGCGGCGCCATCCTTCGCCGCCTCGAACACGCGGCGGAGCTGCGACTTGCCGCCGAGATCGGCGGATTCGACGACGACGAGCGTGTCGCCTGGCGGAGGCGCTGCGAAGAAGCGCTCGAACAGGCCGGCTTGCGCATCATCGGCGCCGCGGACGCGGACGACGCGGCGCCCGCCAGCGAGCGAGAGCGCGCGCGTCTCGTCGTCGAGCCGCACCGGGTCGGCCTTGAGCGCGTCGGCGGGAAACTCGGCGACGCGGAACGGATCGGCGAGATCGGGCACGATGCTTTGCGCGATGCGCTTGGCGCGCTCGCGCACGAGCCCTTCGTCCTCGCCAAAGACGAGGACGGCGCGGATGGCGGCGTCGGGTGCGGCGATGAAGCGCTGGATCCGCGCTCCCGTCAGCTTCACGTCGGCTCCGGCGGCGGATGCTGCTGCAGGTAGATCTGGAGCTTCTCGGCGATCTCGCGCGCAAGATCGTTGGCGGCGATGTCGCGCGCGTTGTCTTGGGCGACGTTGGCGGCGTAAGCGTCGAACGGAAAGTCGAACGAGGCGACGCGCTGCACCGTCTGCTCGTAGACGACGGCCTGGCTGCCCTCGCGCGAGAGCTTCATGGTCGCGATCAACGTCAATTCGCCATGCGTGCTGGTGTTGTCGCGCTGCAGGCCAAGGTTGGCCGGCAAGAGCGAGAGGGTGAGGTTCAAAACGTAGCGCGGCTTCAACTGCGCGCCGGCGGGATTGAGCTGCTCGCGCAACCGCTCGACGAGGATCTGGCCGACGCGGTCGGGCGCCGGGCGGACGTCGACCGAGGCAAGGACAGGGTCGTAGCCCAAGGGCTCGCTCGTCGAGTAAAGCGGATGGAAGCCGCACGCGGCGAGCGCGGCCAGCGGGAAGAGTGCCAGCGCGCGGCGCGCGCCTCTGCCGTCAGATGACGACATTGACGATCCGGTTGGGCACGACGATGGTCTTGCGCGGCGCCTTCCCTTCGAGCGCGCGCAGCACGCCCGGAAGCGCTAAGGCTGCGTCCTTCGCAGCGTCCTCGCCCGCGTCGCGCGGCAGCTCGACCGTGCCGCGCAGCTTGCCGTTGACCTGGACCGCGAGCGTCACACGCTCCTCGCGCGCAAGCTCGGGATCGGCGGCGGGCCAGCGCTCGTCGGCGACGAGCCGCGCGTGCCCCAGCTCCTGCCACAGCTCCTCCGCCAGATGCGGCATCATCGGCCCCAACAGCAGCACCGCCGTCTCGATCGCCTCGCGCAGCACGGCGCCGGCCCCGGCGCCATCGGCGGGCGTCTCCTCGATCGCGTTGGTGAGCTCGCGGATATGGGCGACGGCGCGGTTGAAGCGGAATTTCTCGAGATCGTCGGTGACGGTGACGATGGTACGGTTGACGGCGCGCCGCAAAGCATCGAGCGCCGGCGCGAGCGCGGCGGGAATATCGGTGCCATCGGGCGCGAGCACGACCGGCGGGTCAATCACGAGCCGCCACAGCCGGTTCACATAGCGCCACGCGCCCTCGATGCCGGCGTCGGTCCATTCGAGATCGCGCTCTGGCGGGCTGTCGGAGAGGAGATAGAGCCGCGCCGTGTCGGCGCCGAAGGCGTCGACGATGGTCTCGAGCCCGACCACGTTCTTCTTCGACTTCGACATCTTCTCGATGCGGCCCACTGTGACGGGCCGGCCCTTCGCATCGCGCGCCGCGCCGTCCGCGCGCTCGACCTCCTCCGGGAAGAGCCATTCGCCGTCAGCGCCGCGATAGGTCTCGTGGCACACCATGCCCTGCGTGAAGAGGCCGGCGAACGGTTCCTTCACCGAGAGATAGCCGCACTGCGCCAGCGCGCGCGTGAAGAAGCGCGCGTACAGAAGGTGCAGCACCGCATGCTCGATGCCGCCGATATACTGATCGACCGGGAGCCAGTAATCGACCTCGGCGCGCGCGAACGCGGTTGCCGCGCGCGGCGAGCAGAAGCGCGCCTGGTACCACGACGATTCGAAGAACGTGTCGAACGTGTCGGTCTCGCGCTCCGCAGCGCCGCCGCACGCGGGGCACGTCACATGCTTCCACGTCGGATGGTGCGCCAGCGGATTGCCCGGCTTGTCGAAGCTCACATCATCAGGAAGCCGCACCGGCAGATCCTTCTCCGGCACCGGCACGATGCTGCACTTGCCGCAATGGATGACCGGGATCGGACAGCCCCAATAGCGCTGGCGCGACACGCCCCAATCGCGCAGGCGATAGGCGATCGTGCCGGTGCCGGACCTCAACTCCTCGAGCCGCGCGATCGCCGCGCGCTTTGCCGCCGGCACGGCGAGCCCATCGAGGAAACCGGAATTGAAGGCGGTGCCCGCCTCGTCGGTATAAGCCTCGACGCCGACCGCAAAGCTCTTGGCGTCGGCGTCGGGCGGAAGCACGACGGGAATGACGGGGAGCGCGTACTTCCGCGCGAAGTCGAGATCGCGCTGATCGTGCGCGGGACAGCCGAAGATGGCGCCGGTGCCGTATTCCATCAGCACGAAATTGGCGACATAGACCGGCAACGTTTGCCCGGCGCGGAACGGATGGCGCGCCTTGAGGCCGGTGTCGAAGCCGCGCTTCTCGGCGGTCTCGAGCACGGCCTCGCTCGTGCCCATGCGGTTGCACTCGGCGATGAAAGTGGCAAGCGCAGGATTGCTCCGCGCCAATTCCTCGGCGAGCGGGTGGTTCGGCGCGATCGCGCAGAAGGCCGCGCCGAAGAGCGTGTCGGGCCGTGTCGTGAAGACTTCGAGCCGGTCGGTACGGCCCTCGAGCGTGAAGAAGACGCGCGCGCCCTCCGAGCGGCCGATCCAGTTCTCCTGCATGAGGCGCACGCGCTCGGGCCAGCGCTCGAGGCTCTGAAGCCCGTCCAGAAGCTCGTCGGCAAAGCGCGTGATGCGCAGGAACCATTGCGCGAGGAGCCGCTTCTCGACGAGCGCGCCCGAGCGCCAGCCGCGTCCGTCGATCACCTGCTCGTTGGCGAGGACGGTGTTCTCGACCGGGTCCCAGTTGACCCATGACTCGCGCCGGTAGGCGAGCCCGGCGGCGAGGAAGTCGAGAAACATCTTCTGCTCGTGGCGATAATAGTCGGGATGGCAGGTCGCGATCTCGCGCCGCCAGTCATAGGAAAGCCCCATGCGCTTCAGCTGCTCGCGCATGACGGCGATGTTCTCGAGCGTCCAGCGCGCCGGATGCTCGCCGCTCTGCATCGCCGCATTCTCGGCCGGCAACCCGAACGCATCCCACCCCATTGGGTGCAGCACGTTCATCCCTTGCGCGCGCTTGTAGCGCGCGACCACGTCACCCATCGTGTAGTTGCGCACGTGGCCGACATGGAGCTTGCCCGAGGGATAGGGAAACATCTCGAGCACGTAGTATTTGGGCCGGGCCGGATCCGCCTCGACCGCGAACGTGCCGCGCTCGGCCCAGAGCGCGCGCCATTTCGCTTCGGTCTCTTTGGCGTTGTAACGCTGCGGTCGCGGATCCTTGCTGGTCATGCGAGACGAGAACCGTCCCGCTATTGCGCGTTCGACGCCGTGCTGAGACGCATCTGCCGCGCGCGCGTCAGGATCGCGTTCTCGAGATCGGTGCCGGTCGCCTGGTCGACCGAGGCATCGATCCATTGTCCGCCAGGATCGCGCGTCTGGCGGAACACGCTCGCGCGCACGCCGTCGGCGCGCAGCTCGCGGCCGAGAATGAAGATGTTGACCTTGAAGCGCTCGCTCGTGCGGTCGGGCGGGCTGTACCAGTCGGTGATGATGACGCCGCCGAACGGATCGGCCGAGGCGAGCGGCATGAACGACACTGTGTCGAGCGTCGCGCGCCAGAGATAGGAATTGACGCCGATGCCCACGCCGCCGGCGCCCGCCGCGCTGTCGGGCTTGCCGCTGCCGAAGATCGACGAGAGCAGCGAGGCGTTGGGCTGGCCGACGTCGGCGCCGCGCGTGCCGAACTGGTCGGGGTTGGCGGAATAGTCGGGGTCGGTGTGATAGGGATCGTTCGTGCGCTTGGCGTAGTCGGGATCGTTGCGGCCGAGCACGTTGTCATTGTTCGGATCGAACATGGAGCAACTCGCCAGGAACGTCCCGGCGAGACAGGCGACGACCAACGCACGTGCCGACATAGGAGATACTCCCTCGCAAACTCCCCCGCGGTGTGGCGATATTACAACAGCCATGCGGGCGCGGCAAAATATTATGCCCCGCGGGCGAGGTGACGGAACCCGCGGCCCGGGGGTAGCATCCGCACATGACGAGCGCTCCGACGGAAAGCACGGTCGGCGCCAATCTTGCGTCGGTCTTGGCACGAATATCCTCGGCCGCGCGCGCCGCGGGCCGCGATCCCGCGAGCGTGCGGCTCGTTGCCGTAGCGAAGACGCATCCCGCCGAAGCCGTGGCCGCGGCCTTGGGCGCGGGCCACCTCCTTTTCGGCGAGAACCGCGTACAGGAGGCGGCCGCGAAATATCCTGCGTTGCGCGCGCGCTATCCGGACTTGCGCCTTCATCTCATCGGGCCGCTCCAGACCAACAAGGCGCGCGAGGCGGTGGCGCTCTTCGACGCGATCGAGACCATCGACCGCCCGCGTCTTGCCGAAGCGCTCGCGCACGAGATGGTGCGGCAGCAGAAGCGCCCCACCTGCCTCATCGAGGTCAATACCGGCGAGGAGGCGCAAAAGGCCGGCGTGCTGCCGCAGGACGCCGATCAGTTCATCGCGCTGTGCCGTGACAAATTTGCGCTGCCGGTCGCGGGGCTCATGTGCATTCCGCCCGAGCACGAGGAGCCGGCGCCGCATTTCGCGCTCCTGCGCGAGATCGCGCGGCGCAATGGATTGGCCGAGCTCAGCATGGGCATGAGCGCCGATTTCGAGATCGCCATACGCTTTGGAGCGACCCTCGTCCGGGTCGGGACCGCCATCTTCGGTGCGCGCGAAAGTGTATGAAAATCGCGGCTTTTCGCGCGAGTCTTCGTTGTTCTGGTGCAACAATTATTAAACAAAATCAAGGCGCTTGGCCTTGGTACCAAAGTCGTGATAATTTACCTCAAAAGCACAAGAAATTCGTGATTGATTGCTCGGAAGTTGGGTCTCGAACCCGCGTCAGAACGGCGCTTTCGGGTGATCGCTTGGGCAGGAGGCGGGGAGAATTTTCGCTGGGGAAAAGCGCACGATTGCCAACGCAAAGAGGGGCGCTGGTCGGCATCGGATTGTTGTGCGCGGGGCTCACGGGGGGAGTGGATCGGCTGGCGCATGCCCAGGCCGCACCGCCGCCGCGTGGCGAGCTTCCCGGCGCCGTCCAGCCCGGCCGCGACCGGGCGCTGCCGGAAGCGCCAACGCAGCCCTCCTTCGACTTCACGATCGAATCTCCGTCGCGGTCGCAGATCCCGCGCGCGGTGGAAGAGTTGCGCTTCACGCTCACCGACATTCATATCGAGGGCGCGCAAACTTTGCCGGCGGAAGGATTTCGCCCGCTCTATCAGAATCTCCTCGGCCAGGAAGTGACCGTTTCGAACATTCTCGACGTCGCCGACGCGATCGAGGATCAGTATCGCAGCAAGGGCTATGTGCTGACGCATGCCTTCGTTCCGCCGCAGCGCGTCAACAACGGCGTGTTCACGATCGACGTGGTCGAGGGCTATGTCGCCTCGGTGACGGTCGAGGGCGGCGACCCGTCGACGCAGGCGCTGGTGCGCTCCTATGTCGAGCCGGTGGTGAATGTGCGGCCGCTCTCGCTCGCGGCGTTGGAGCGTGCGCTCCTGCTCGCGAACGACATCCCGGGCATCACAGCGTCGGGCGTGCTGCGGCCGGCGCCCAACACGCCGGGCGCATCGGAGCTCGTCGTCACCATCTCCGAGACGAGAGTGACCGGCGGTCTCGCCGTCGACAATCGCGGCTCGCGCTTCCAGGACGTGTGGACCTTGGGCGGCGACGTCGAGGTGAACAGCTTGGCGTTCGCGGGCGATCAGCTTGGGGTGAACTATTCCTCCTCACCGAACGCGCTCGAGAAATCGACGGCGCAACTGCGCTATCGCCGGCCGATCGGAACGGACGGATTGACGGCGAGCCTGATCGCGACCGAAACGCGCGGCGAGCCGGGCGGCAGCCTGAAGCCGTTCGATCTGGTCACGCGGAGTCTCGCGGTCGGTCCGCGGCTCACCTATCCGATCATCCGCACGCGCGCGGAGAGTCTCTCGCTCGACGGCGGCTTCACGGTGCAGCAGGCGAACGTGCAGACTCTGGGCCTGCCGTTTTCGCACGACCAATGGCGCGTCGCGGATCTCGGCGTCACTTATTCGCGCATCGCGCTCGGCGGCTCGTGGTCGGCTACGGTCGACGGTGCGCAGGGGCTGGGCATCCTCGGCGCGACACCCGACGGCACGGCGACGCTCTCGCATCCGGGCGCGGCAACGGAATTCACGAAGCTCACGGCAAGCTTCCGTCATGTGCGCAGCTTGATCGGGCCGTTGAGCTTGGCGGTCTCGGGCCAAGGCCAATACGGATTCGCGCCGCTTGTCGCCGGCGAGCAGATCACTTTCGGCGGCTCGGGGATCGGGCGTGGCTACGATCCGGGTGCGGTCACGGGCGACGAGGGCGCGGGCGGCTCGGCCGAGCTGCGCTGGGACGAGCACTTCCCGTCCTTCTATCTCGAGACGGTGGAGCCCTACGTCTATTACGACACCGGCAAGGTTTGGAACTTCCATCCAAACCAGGGCGGCAACCAGTCGATCGCCTCGACGGGATTTGGCGTCCGCATCTTCCTGCCGCACGCGATCTCGACCGACTTCGAAATCTCGCGCACGCTGCGCGCGGTGCCGGGCAGCGACAACGGCGAGAAATCGACCAAGCTTCTGATGGAAGCCGGGATCCGGTTCTAGAGCGGCTTTCTTCCGGGCGGCATCAGACAAAAGCGCTGTCATGCCCGGCCTTGTGCCGGGCATCCACGGGTTTTTGCGGGCGCGGGAACTCGTGGATGGCCGGGACGAGCCCGGCCATGACGACAGGTAAGGCAAGGTCGCGGGGAAGCGCCACGCGCCTCTCTATATATATGGAGAGGGCAGCGTGAGGCGCCGGGCACAGGTCGCGCTCGCGGCGGCCCTGGCCGCGGGCTTCGTTCCGGGCGCACGCGCCGGCGGCCCGACCGTCGGCGCCGGCACTGCCACGATCTCGACCTCCGGTTCCACGACCACCATTAACCAAACCTCGCCGCGCGGGGTCTATATCTGGCCGAGCCTCAATCTCCCGGCCGGCAACACTCTCCAGTTCAACGAGCCGACGAGCGCGTCGATCGCCATCAACCGGGTGACGAGCGGCGCCGCCATCATCAACGGATCGATCCTCTCGAATGGCCAGGTGTGGATCATCGATCCGGCCGGCGTGATGTTCGGCCGCGGCAGTTCGGTCAACGTCGCGGGCCTCATCGCCACCACCTCCGACATCGCGGGCGGCGACCTCAACTTCGTGAACGGCACCGGCCCGGTCACGTTCGGCACGCCGACCGCCAACGCCGCGGCTGCGATCGTCAACAACGGCTCGATC
>DATIXQ010000116.1:0-4849 GCA_035518375.1 Allostellaceae bacterium
AAGTTCGTGGGCCTCAAGGTCTCGACGCTGGCCAATCTCGGCGCATATCTCTCGACCTTCGCCGCCGCCGTGCCGACCTACCTCTATGCAACGCTCCTCGCCGGTACCTACACGACGCCGGCGATCTATGCCGAGGTGAAAGGCGTCTTCTCCAACACCGTGCCGGTCGATGCCTATCGTGGTGCAGGACGGCCGGAGGCAAGCTATGTGGTCGAGCGCATCGTGGATAAGGCGGCTCGCGAACTGAAGATCGACCGCGCCGAGTTGCGCCGCCGGAATTTCGTGCCGCGCGATGGCTATCCGTATCAGACGCCGGTCGCTCTGGCATATGACAGCGGCGATTATTTCACGACGCTCGACATGGCTTTGAAGGCGATCGACTACGCCGGGTTCGAGCAGCGCCGCGCCGCCGCGCAGCGGCAAGGCAAGCTGCGCGGGCTTGGCGTTGCCACATATATCGAGGCGTGCGGTGTCGCACCCTCCGCGGTGGCTGGTGCCTTGGGCGCACGCGCCGGCCTCTATGAGGTGGCGGCGGTGCGCGTCAATCCGACCGGCAGCGTCACCGTGCTCACCGGCTGCCACAGCCACGGCCAGGGTCACGAGACCACGTTTGCGCAGGTCGTCGCCGATCGGCTCGGCATCCCCGTCGAGAACATCGAAGTGGTGCACGGCGACAGCTCCAAGACGCCGTTCGGCATGGGCACCTACGGCTCGCGCTCCCTGCCGGTGGGCGGCTCGGCACTGGTCAAGGCGCTCGACAAGATCGAAGCGAAAGGAAAGAAGATCGCAGCGCACCTGCTCGAGGCGTCGGAGGCCGACATCGAGTTCAAGGACGGCAAGTTCACGGTGGCCGGCACCGATCGCGCCAAGGCGTTCGGCGAGATCGCCTTTGCCGCCTACGTGCCGCACAACTATCCGCTCGAGACGCTCGAGCCGGGCCTCGACGAAACCGCCTACTACGATCCCAAGAACTTCACCTTTCCATCGGGGGCCCATATCTGTGAGGTCGAGGTCGACCGCGACACTGGCGATGTCCGCATCGTCAATTTCGCCGCGGCGGATGATTTCGGCCGCATCATCAACCCGATGATCGTCGAAGGGCAGGTCCATGGCGGACTCGCGCAGGGGATTGGCCAGGCGCTGCTCGAGGAATGCCGCTACGACCGCGACAGCGGCCAGCTCCTGACCGGCTCGTTCATGGATTACTGCATGCCGCGGGCCGATAATCTTCCGTCCTTCGCCGTTGCCACGCACGGCACACTTTGTGCCCACAACCCGCTCGGCGTCAAAGGCTGCGGCGAGGCGGGCGCGATCGGCGCCCCGGGTGCTGTCATCAACGCCGTCATCGACGCGCTGGCGCCTCTGGGCGTCACCGACATGTCCATGCCGGCAACGCCGGAGAAAATCTGGCGAGCAATTTCCTCCGGCCGCGCTTAGGCCGCCTAATGAGATCCTAAGGGGAGCGAACCATGTACAATTTCGAATACCAGCAAGCGAAGACCGTTGCCGACGCGGCGAAGGTGCTCGCGGGCAAGCCCGAGGCAAAGCTGATGGCGGGCGGGATGACGCTCATCCCCACCTTGAAGCAGCGCCTGGCGAAGCCCACCGACCTCATCGACCTCGGCAAGATCCCAGACCTCAAGGGCATCAAGAAAGACGGCAACGCGATCGTGGTCGGCGCGATGACCCGCCACTTCGACGTCGCGAGCTCGGCCGACGTCAAGAGCGCGCTCCCGGCGCTCGCGGACCTCGCGGCCCATATCGGCGACCCGGCCGTCCGGCATCGCGGCACGTGCGGCGGCTCGATCGCCAACAATGATCCCGCGGCTGACTATCCCGCGGCCGTGCTCGCCCTCAACGCGACGGTCATAACCAACAAGCGCCGGATCGCGGCCGACGACTTCTTCAAGGGTATGTTCGAGACCGCGCTTGCGCCGGACGAGATCATCACGGCGGTGAGCTTTCCGGTGCCCGAGAAAGCTGCCTACATGAAGTTCCCGAACCCGGCCTCGCGTTATGCGATTGTCGGCGTGTTCGTGGCGAAGACCGGCAACACTGTGCGCGTCGGCGTCACCGGCGCGGGAGCCGTTGCCTTCCGCCAAAAGGACATGGAGGCGGCGCTTGCGAAATCCTTCGCCGCTGACGCGATCAAGGACGTGAAGCAAAGCCAGAACGGGCTCAACTCCGACATCCATGCGAGCGCCGAATACCGGGCCCACCTCGTCGGCGTAATGGGCCGCCGCGCCGTGATGAAGGCGAACGGCCAGCCCGTCTGAACCCTTTCCGATCGGGCGGGCATTGCCCGTCCTGCGTCATGCCCGGCCTTGCGCCGGGCATGTTTTTTCCGCGTCCATTCCTACTGCACTTTGCGGCCCGTGCCCTTGCGCGGCGCGGGACAAAGGTCGTCGATGAAGTCAGCCGTGACCGTGTCGCCGCTGAACTTGCCTTCCATTTTCGCGGTGCCGCCGGCGCTCTTCCCGGCGAAGCTGCCGTCGGGAGCGATCTTCCCGAACATCTTAAAGGTGACGCGGACGGTCCCAACCGTTCCCGTCACCCCATCGCCCTTGGCCACGAGTTGCATGGTGTAATCCGGGCAACGAGGCGACTGGCCCTGCCCGGCGACCTGCCAAGTGCCGTCCGTGTCGGCGGCATGCGCCGCGCCGATCGCGCCCGCGGCCGCCAACACGACCGCGCACAAAAGACGTCCTACTTTCACGCCGAATCCTCCGGTCTCATTCGCCGAGGCAAGGATCGCCGCTCGGCCGCGCCGAGGCAAGGGCACGAAGTCGTGGCTTTTTTCGAGCATTCCATCGCGGACGCTGCCCTCTTGGAGGCTGAAGCCCCGTCCGCTACAAGGGCGCGGACCATTTCCCGAGAGGCCCATGCCCCTTCCCGCCTCGGTCAGCGACACTCTCGACCTCCTGCGTCGCGGCAACTACGTTTCCGACCGCAGCCTCGCGACTGCTGTCTATCTTGCGTTGACGCTCGGGCGCCCGCTCTTCCTCGAGGGCGAGGCCGGGGTCGGCAAGACCGAGCTTGCCAAGGTCCTGTCCGAGACGCTCGGGCGGCGCCTCATTCGCCTCCAATGCTACGAGGGGCTCGACGTCGCTTCGGCCGTCTACGAGTGGAACTATCCGCGCCAGATGATCGAGATCCGGCTGGCGGAGTCCGGCGCTGAATCCCGCGACACGGTCGAGGAGGAGATCTTCACTGATCGCTTTCTCATCAAGCGCCCGCTCCTCCAAGCACTCGAGCCGGATATAGCGGGCGCACCGGTGCTGCTGATCGACGAGCTCGACCGCACCGACGAGCCGTTCGAGGCCTATCTCCTCGAGGTGCTGTCCGACTTCCAGATCACGATCCCCGAGACCGGCACCATCAAGGCCGAGCATCCGCCGATCGTCGTCGTCACATCGAACCGCACGCGCGAAATCCACGACGCGTTGAAGCGCCGCTGCTTCTATTACTGGATCGACTATCCAAGCGCTGAGCGCGAGCTCGATATCCTGCGCGTCAAGGCGCCGGGCGCGGCCGCGGCGCTCTCGCGCGAAGTGGTGGCCTTCGTGCAGAAGCTGCGCGAGCGCCAGGATCTGTTCAAGCTGCCGGGCGTCGCCGAGACGATCGACTGGGCGCACGCGCTGACGCAGCTCGACGTGCTGGCGCTGACGCCCGAGGCAATCAATGACACGCTGGGCGTTCTTCTGAAATACCAGGACGACATCGCCAAGATCCACGGCAGCGAGGCCGAGCGGCTGCTCGCCCAGGTCAAGGCCGAGCTCGCCGCATCGCCCTGATGGAAGGCGTGCAGGCGCCGAGCCCGTCCGGCGGCGACGGGCGCATCCTTGAGAACATCATGTATTTCGCGCGCACGCTGCGCGCGGCAGGCCTGCCGATCGGCCCCGGCAAGGTCTTGTCTGCCGTCGAGGCAGTGCGCGCCGTCGGCCTCGAAAGCCGCGACGATTTCTACTGGACGCTCCACGCCGTGTTCGTCAACCGCCGCGACCAGCAGGATCTATTCGACCAGGCCTTTCATATCTTCTGGCGTAATCCAAAACTCCTCGAACGCATGCTCGGGATGATGCTGCCGGAGGTCGTGCTCCCCGATCAGCAGAAGGGCGAGGAGATGAACCGGCGTCTCGCCGAAGCCTTGAAGAAGCCCGGCGACGGTCAAGGCAAGGATCAAGAGGACGAGGTCGAGCTCGACGCGGCGATGACCTTCTCGGAGCGCGAAGTGCTGCGCACCATGGATTTCGAGAAAATGTCGGGCGCCGAGATCAACGCCGCGAAAGCCGCGATCCGCCGCATGGTGCTACCCTTGGCGGACCTGCCGACACGACGCTTCGAGCCCAACCCGCGCGGGCACCGCACCGACATGCGCGCGAGCTTTCGTGCCCAGCTCCGCTCGGGCGGCATGATTGCCTTGAAGCGCAAGACCCGCCAACGCCGCCCGCCGCCGCTCGTCATCATCTGCGACATCTCCGGTTCGATGAGCCGCTATAGCCGCCTCTTCCTGCATTTCATGCACGCGGTGACGAATGACCGCGACCGCGTCTTCACCTTCCTGTTCGGCACGCGCCTCACCGCCATCACCCGCTTCCTGCGCTATAAGGACATCGACGTCGCGCTCGACAAGGTCACGGATGCGGTCGAGGACTGGTCGGGCGGTACACGCATCGGCGAGACGTTGGGCGAGTTCAACCGCAAATGGTCGCGCCGCGTTCTGGGCCAGGGCGCCATCGTGCTTCTCATCACCGACGGGCTCGACCGCGATGCCGGGATCGGGATCGGCGTCGAGATGGACAGGCTCCACAAATCCTGCCGGCGGCTCATCTGGCTCAATCCCCTGTTG
>DATIXQ010000117.1:0-175215 GCA_035518375.1 Allostellaceae bacterium
CGGCACATAAGTCTGGAAGCCGACGCGGCCTTGTTCGCCGTCGTTCGCGACGTCGATGCCCGCCTCGGCCTGCTTTTGCAGGACGTGCGCGACACGCGCGTCGATCGCCTCGGTCATTTTCGCCCTGTCGACAGGCTTGCCGAGCTCATCGTCGATCAGCATCGAACCGAGCGGCTCGCCGCGTGGAAGACTGCCGGCGTGCGTTGTTAGGATCCGATCCTTGCTGCGTTCCATGGCCTTCCTCCCTTCATTCGAAAGCGTAGGCCGCGGACGCTCGCGCTGTAAACGGCGCGTTGGGGTCACGCCGGCGGGCACGTGTCGGTCCTCGCCGCCTCAGTGCGCGGTCCTGGTCTCAGGCACGTGCCGGATCAGCAGGAACGCTACGCTTGCCGCTGATGCGGCAATGAACAGAAACGCCGTGCCGTAGTTCAGCCCTTGCGCGAGGACCGCGAACAGGATCGGGCTCAGCGCGTTTCCGCCTTGGCCAGTGAAGCGCCAAATGCCGAGAAACGTGCCGCGCGCCTCTGGCGGTGCGACATCGGCCCCGACGGTCTGGATCGAGCCGCCGGTCAAGGCCTGGAGGGCGACGCCGATGAGATAGAGCGCCACGTACCATGGCAGCGCGAGATGCAGGAAAGCGGACGCCGCCAACGCGCACATGGCGGCTGATACGCCAACGAAGCCGGGCACCATCGTACGCTTGCGCCCGAAGCGGTCCATCATCCAGCCTGAAGCAAATCCGATCGGTAGCGAGAGGACCGCGGCGCTGCTCGCAAGATAGCCGATTGCCTTGGGGCCGAGATGGTAGGCAAAGGCCGCGTAGAGATGGAGCAGACCCGCTTGTGACGGGCCCCGCGTCAGCCCCGCAAACAATGCGACGCCGAAATAGACGAGACGTGGCATGACGATCTGGCGCAGCGACAAGGCGCGCGGTGCAATTTTCCTGTCCGCATCGCCGCGGCGCGGCGTGTCCTCGGCCAGCGCGGAGGTCGGAATGAGCGCGAGCAGCGCGAGCACCGCGAACGCCACGAACGGCGCGCGCGGACCCCACGCGCTTGCGATGAACCCGCCGAGAACAGGGCCCGTAAGGTTGCCGACGCCGTTCATCGCGAACATCCAGCTGACGAGGCGTCCACGCTGCGCCGGCGCCGCGCTGTAGGAGATGCCGGCGAGCCGCCCCATAAGCCACATCTGCGCCGCGCAGCCGTCGAAGAAGCGGAGAACCAGAAGCTCCGGAAACGAGCTCGCAAGCGCGACGAGGAGCGCGATCGCCGAAGTGAGAACCGGTCCGCCGATCAGCACGACACGGCGGCCGAGGCGGTCGATGAGCCAGCCTGAGGGGATGGAAATGGCGAGATTGCCGAGCAGGAACGCCGTGACGACGCCGCTCGCGATCCCAAAGCTCACGCCAAATGATTTTGCGAGCGTCGGCACCGCCGGCACCGCGATGCCGTTTCCGACCGCGAGTACCAAAGCGGGCAGATATGTGGAAAACGCCGCGTCCCACGATACGGCAAGGTGGGCACGCCGCTCAGGCGCAGTCTCGTTGCCGTCGCCGCGTGGCGATGCGTCAGCGCCGCTCATGCGCCCACGTGTAACAGGTCCGCAGAGCAGGGACTAGCTGGCGCGCCTTGCCGCGATGCGGGAGCCGGCGCCCCGGATCCGATCGACGAGCGAAAGAGGATCGTCCGCGAGGCTGTCGCCGCGCCATGCGACGTGACCGTCGGGCCGCACGAGCACGAGCGTGCGCTCATAGAGCCTCGCTGCTTCGCGGTGATCGATGCGGCGGACCGTAAGCGGCACGCGCCGCCGGGCCGCGGCTTCCTCGAGCGGCGCGGTGTCGGTTCGGGTGAAATCGAGGAGCACAAATCCCTCGCCGAATAGATCCAGTGTCGACCTGCCGGGCTCGAGCCAGCAATGCGGCGCCCGCGCGCCGGGGATTGTGGTGGGTACATAATCGATCGTGTCGTCTGCCGGTACCGGCGTGTCATCGGGCACGACAATTGGGGACGGTTGATAGACGCAGCCCAAGTGAATCCCGATCGGATGCCAGGATTTCTCGTTCTCGGCGACGAGCCGCGCGCCGGTCGCGTTCCGGACAGCATCTCCGTCAGGGCCGGGTGATTCGATGGCCGGCTCCGGTGCCGCGCTGGTCAGGCGGTAGTAATTATCGAGGGACATCTGCGTCGCCCGCGCCGCTGCGGGTCTGCGCTCCCAATCATAGGATTCGAGCAAGGCCGGATCGCCCCATCCGTCCAGAACCGCGGCGATCTTCCAGCCGAGATCGAACGAGTCCTGGATGCCGGTATTCATGCCGAGACCGCCGTTGGGCGGATGCGCATGGGCCGCGTCTCCTGCAAGAAACACGCGTCCGTCGGCGAAGCGATCGGCGACCGTTCGCTTCCTCACCCACAGGCTTTTTTCCTCGATGCTGTACGGCACCTCACGCCCCATCGCGCGGCGCATGAGCGCGGGAATGTCGGTCGCGGAGAGACGGGCCTCGTCGAGACCGACGAGCTGAAGGCGGAAGAGATCACGTCCATCGACGGCGGTGAGGAACGACCACGTTCCTTCCGGGCCTACGAACACGTACCGGAACGCCTGCGCCTTATCGTGAAGAGCAGCGAACTGCGGAATTCGCACATAGATTGTCATCGACCAATCGATATGTGGATTCCCGCGCACGACGATGCCAAGGGTGCTCCGCACCGTGCTCTGGAATCCGTCGCAGCCGACGAGATAGAGCGCGCGGATTTGCTCTCGCTCGCCCGTTCTCTCATCGGCGAGGGTCGCGGTGACGCCATCCTCGTCTTGAACGAAGTCGACAAGACCTGTCTCGTAGCGCAGCGTAACGTTGTTAAAGCTCCGCGCTTTCCGTTGCAGGATCGGATCGAACGAGGTCTGGGGGCACGGGACGCCCCGCTCCGGACTTACAGGAAGCGCAAGCTGGGCCGCGAGCGAGGGCGTGATCACGCGGCCCAGTTCCCAACCCTGCATCGTCGTCACAAACACGCTGTCGAGTTGGTGATCGAGCGGAAAGCCCCAGTTCCTTACGTCGTTTGCAATGCCGAGCTGGCGGCACAGCTCCATCGTGCGGACGCTCACCTCGAGCATCTTGGCGGTGCCGACGCGATCCGGTCCCTTTTCGACGAGGAGCGTGCGTATTCCGCGGCGGCCAAGATCCGCGGCAAGCGCTAGCCCGATCGGGCCGCCGCCTGCAATTAGCACTGGGATCGCGTCGCCGTTCACGGTCGCCGCCCGGCGGCGCGAAGGCCCAAGAGCATCGATAGCGTAAGAGCCACGACTTGCGCGCTCATCGAGATCGCGAGAGCCTGCCCGAAATCGGGCGCGGTCGTGCCTGACCCGAGGACGGCGAAGAAAAGGCTTCCGATCGCCGCGACGCTGACCGCCGCGCCAAGCTGCAGCGTGGAGTTCATCGTGCCGACGGCGAGCCCCGTGTGCTCGCCGGGAATTTCGCCAATGATGGAGTTGATCATCTCCGGCATGGCGACGCCCTGGCCAAATCCCGCCATGAAAAGAATTGCGAAAAGAATTGCGCCGCCGGTCAGCGTGAACGCGCAGAGCGCAGCAGCGGCATATCCCAGCACCTCGAGCATCATGCCGATCCCGAACAGCCAGGGCCGAAGCGCTGCGGGAAAACGCGTCGCAAGCATCGGACCGACGAAGTTGGCAATGCCATAAGGAAGGACGGCCAAGCCCGCAGCAAGCGGCCCCTCGTGAAGCCCGGCTTGGAGGTAGAGCGAAAAGAAGAGATAGAAGGGCGACGTGAAGAAGAACAGGAACGCGACGAGCAAGCCGCGCCGGAAGCTGCGGATCTGCAGGAGCGGCGCCTGGAGAAGCGGCGTCCCGCCGTGCCGCTGGTACCAGCGCTCGAATGAGACGAAGCCGATGGCCAGGATCGGCGAAAGGGAAAGACCCGCCAAGATCCAAGCATCCCAATGCCGCTCGCGTCCCATCGACAACGGCACGATGAAGCTGGCGAGGGCGGCCGAGAGAAGCACCACACCTCCGGGATCGAGCCGTGGCTTGTCGCGCCCGCCGCTCTCCGGCACGAGGAGCGGCCCCGCGAGCAGCGCGAAGATGCCGACCGGTACGTTTATGAGAAAGGCGGAGCGCCAGCCGAGTTGCCAGAAGTCGCCCGCGACGAGAATGCCTCCGAGCAGCTGCCCTGCGGCGACGGCGATGCCAATGCCGGTCCCGTAGACGTTGAGCGCCCAGGGAATTTCTTCCGGCGAGAAAAGTGTGCGGATCCCGGCCAGGACCGGCGGCGCCATTAAGGCTGCCGACACCCCTTGCAGCACGCGTCCGGCAACCAGGGTCTCCGCGTTTGGTGCGAAGCCGCACAGCAGAGAAGCGGCGGTGAACGCGCCCATGCCGATGAGAAACATAAGCCGGCGGCCGAACAGATCGCCGAGCCTGCCGCCCGTGACGAGGCACACCGCATAGGCCGACGAATAACCCGAAACAACGAGGCTTGTTTCGGACGCACTTGCCCCCAAGGCTTCGCGGATCGCGGGCAAGGCAATCGTCACCACGAACATGTTGAGCGACGGTATGAACGCGCCGAGGAGAAGGAGATAGAAGGCAAGCCGGCGCCGCGCGGGCGTCATACCGGTCAAGAGCACAGTATCGCTCATCCCGCGACGCACCCGAGCGCGGACGTGCGCAGAAATCGCCTGGCCGATGGGCCAGGCGGTCTCAAGCCGAACAATAGAAAGGAGTTGGTGCCTCGCGCCATTCGCCCCCCGTCGCCCGTGTGATGATGGGTTATTGGTATAACGTCAATCGACGTGTCATGCTTGTCAGCAGGCGGGAGGAACGATGGTCACAACGATTACCGGCATCTCCTCGATGGCGACACGCCAAGTCCTGGCCGAGCTTGCGGCTCGATATGGTGCCGCGACAGGCCAGACGGTTTCCATCGCTGCGATGGGCGGTGTCGATGCGGTAAAGCGCGTGCGGGCCGGCGATGCGATCGATCTCGTCATTCTCGCCGCGGACGTGATCGAAACGCTGGAAAGCGAAGGCCACCTCGTTGCGGGGAACAGCGCCGCCTTCGTTCGCTCTTCGATGGCAATGGCGGTGCGCGCCGGTGCATCCCGCCCGCAGATCGGCAGCGGGGAGGCGGTCAAGGCCGCTTTGATGGGCGCGCGTTCCATCGGTTATTCGACCGGTCCCAGCGGCACGCATCTTCTTGGCGTTCTGAAATCCTGGGGGCTCGATCCAGCTGCCGAGCCCGGACGCTTCGTGCAGGCAAAGCCGGGCATTCCCGTTGCGAAGCTGATCGCGGGCGGCGAGGCGGCGGTGGGCATCCAACAGCTGAGCGAATTCCTTGGCGAACCCGGGATCGACATCGTCGGCATCCTGCCGCCGCCGGTTCAAACCGTGACGACGTTCTACATCGGGATCGGAGCGCGATCGGCGCATGTCGAGGAGGCCCGCGCCGCGGTCGCTTATTTCAATGGTCCAGAAACCATCGAGACGAAGCGTCGATTTGGGCTCGAGCCCGCCTAAGTCGAAGGGCTTGCTCGGTACGGTCGCGCCGGCAAGCCCTGTGCTGCGACTAAAGGGTTTTCTGCGGGAGCGCGTGGCGCAGGAGCAACGATGACCAGCGGAGCGCTGGACCCGCGACGCTCAGAACGGCAAACGGCAGGTAGTAGAGCGGGTGTCTCGTGCCGGACTGGAGCGGCAGGAGAACGAAATCGCGGAGGAACAGGAGCGCGACATATTCGATGCCCGCGGCACTGAATAGGGACCATGTTGCTCCCATCCGTTCGCGAAGGCCGGGTAGCGACATGAGTACTAGCGCATAGGTCCAGAGCGCGCCGATGCCGAAGTAAAAGATCACCGCGTCGGAAACCGGCGGCCGGAAGGAGATGTGAAAAAGCCAGGCCACGAAGGCGAGATGCACGAGGAGCGCTGTCGCGAATGCCAAGCCGAATTCGCGACGCCGCCGCGCGAGGCTTTCGAAGCGCCGGCCAAACAGGTGAGCGAGCGCACCTCCCGTATAAGCCAGCCAAAAGAAGATGAAGGCCACCCGTGCAACGGATTCCGTCGCGATGGTCACGCCCTGTCCGCCGCGGCCGAGGACGGCAAGCACGGCAAGACCCATGCCGAGTGCTGCGCAGAAGGCGCCGCCCATCCAGGCGGCGGGGCTCGGTCTTCGCATCCCTTATGCCGACGCCCCCGGTGCTATGCGGTAGATGCGGCACGCCGTGGCGACGAAGAGTGCGTGCTTTTCCGCCTCGGAAAACGCCGCCGCGAAGCGCTTGAAAGCGTTCCACAGCACTGCATAGCTGCAGGACTGCTTGTCGACCGGAAAATTGCTTTCGAACATGGCGCGCCCGACGCCGAAAGCCTCGAGACAAGTCTCGAGATAGGGCCGCCACTCGCGCGCAAGCTCTTCGGAGCCAGGCGGCCGGTCCCGTTCCTCGAAGCCGAAGCCCATCACCTTCATGCCGAGTCCGCCGAGTTTGACGTTGACGTTGGGGCAGCGCGCGATGTCGCGGATCGCGTCGCGCCACGTCTCGAACACTTCGGCGCGCCGCCCCTTATAGACGCCGATGCCGATCGGCCCGCCGACATGGTCGAGCACGATCGTCGTATCGGGGAATGCGCGCGCGAGCGCCGCAAGCTCGCCGATCTGCGTATGGTAAAGCCAGGCGTCGAACGACAGGCCGAATTTCGCGAGCTTCGCGAAGCCTTCGCGGAAACGCGCGTCGCCCAAAAGTCCGCGCGGTGGCGGCGTCGGCACGGTGACGATCGTCGGATCGGCGTCCCAGACCGAGGAATTGCGGATGCCGCGAAGCCGCCCGCCGCCGGCGCGCACGTGCGCTTCGAGCACCGGCTCGACGCCGGCCCCGAGGCGCTGGAGTTCGGCATGGCTGACGATGCCGGCGCATGCCCGGGCCTTGCCATAAAAGCCGCTCGCCGACATGGCGGCGACGCCGTTGACGAATTCCGTCTCGCCGACGGAGGCATAGGCGGGGTCGCCGTCCGCCCGATACATCGAGCCGCACTGGAGATAGACGGTCGACAATATGTTGTGGCCGGTGTTGAGGTCCTTGAGCAACTCGTCGAAGAGATAGCGCGACTGCCGGTCCCACAGATGATGATGCGGGTCGACGATCGGCCGCTCTGGCTCGATCGCCTCCTCGACGAGCGTCGCGAGCCAGCGCTCGTCCACCGGATAGTGGATGGTCGGCCGTTGCGGCTGTTCGCTCATCGTGATCTTCCTTTCTTTTGCGCCTCGTAACGCGCGAGGTCTTCGAACGCCGCCATGATGCGCTCGTGGCGGCGCTGCAAGCCGTCGCGCATGACCCCGTGGGTGAAGATGAAGAACTCGGAATCGCGGATGGCATGGATAACGCGGTCACCGACCTCGTCCGGCGTCCACGCGGCCTGCTCTGCGGCGACCAGCGCGGCGATGTCGACGCGCCCCTCTGTGAATGGGCCGCCGAACCGACCCGGCCGGCGATGCGAGGAATTGTTAATTGTCGTCGTGACCAACGCGGGGCAGAGGACGGATACGCCGATCGGGCTCCCCTTGAGCTCGGCCTCGAGTGCCTCGGAAAATGCGACGACCGCGTATTTCGTCATGGCATAGGAGCCGTTGCGCAGCACCGGATGGACCTGCAGGCCGGCGATCGACGCGGTGTTGACGATGTGGCCCTCCTCTCCATGGCGCTGCAGAAGCGGCAGGAACGCGCGCACGCCATTCACCGCGCCAAAGACGTTGACGCCCAGGAGCCATTCCCATTGCCGTGGCTCGATCTCGTGCGTGGGCCCGCGCTGCAGCGAGACACCGGCATTGTTGATGCAGATATGGACGCGGCCGAACCGCTCCTCGACCCGGTGCGCCGCATCTTCAACTGCGTCCCGGTCCGAGACGTCGAGCGGGAGCGGCAGCGTGCGCACCCCCAAGGCAGCGACCTCGGCCGCCGCGCGCTCGACCGTATCGCGCTCGATGTCGGCCATGGCGATGTGCGCGCCTTTCTTGGCCAGCGCCCGCGCAATGCCGAGTCCGATGCCGTTCGCGGCACCTGTCACGAAGGCGACTTTTCCGGCAAATTCCTGCACCCTGTCCTCCCGTAAGGCGCGGCTGCCGCTACGTTAAGCTGTGCCGCTGGTGCGCGCAAACGACCGAAGCGAGCGCCCCAGCAGCCACAGTGGGATGAACCCAAGCCACAGAACGAGTGCGAGGAAGAAGAATACGCGCGGCAGCCACCACGATCCGGGTGCTGCGTACATCGTCACGCGCGCGGCGATCGCGGTGCCAGCGACCCAGGTGCCGACGGCAAAGCTCGCGACGACTGGGCTCGTATGGAAAGAAAATCCGCGGCGCCGGACGGAGAGCAGTAGCAGCGCTGTCATAGCCAGCCACGACAAAAGCAGCACGATCGCGATCGGACGGGTCAGGGCCGAGCCGCTCGGCAGATGCTGCAGGGAGGCCGCGATGAAGATGCCGGTCGCCATGATCATGGCGCCGATCGCGGTCGGCGGCTCGTAGCGTTGCGACAGCGCGTCGCGAGGTCGGGTTCCGTCCGCCAACGGCGGCGGCGGAGTCCGGACCTAGCCGGCAGTCGCGGCGCTCGTGTCCGTCGCTGGGGCCATGGCGCGCAGGCGGATCCCGAGAATCAGCATGGCGAGTGCCGCCACCAGCGATGGCACTGCGATCGTGAAGAAGAGATTGCGCGAGCTGATATGCGCCGCCAGGAGGAGTCCGCCGATCACCGGTCCCACGATCGCGCCGACGCGGCCCACGCCCAGAGCCCAGCCGACGCCGGTCGAGCGTACTGCCGTCGGATAGAGGATGGCGGAGAGCACATTGATGAAGCTCTGCCCGCCGATGACGCACATGCCGCACCCGATGATCGTCAGCGCGAGAAGCGAGATATCGGCCCCGACGAGCCCGATAGCGAAGATGAAGGCTGATGCGAGGCTGTAAAGCACCGTCACGACGCCGGTCGCGCCGAGCCGGTCGACGAGCGGGCCGAGCACCACGGTGCTGACGATGCCGGCCCACGGCACCATGCCGCCGAGGCGCAAGGACGCAGCGAGCGGCACGCCCCTGTCGTGCAGCAGCAACGGCAGCCAGCTCGCGAGCGAGTAGATGACCAGGAGGTTGCAGAAAAAGGTGAGCCACAGCAGCGCTGTGTTGAGCGCGCGTCCTTCGGTCAGGAGATGCTTCGCAGTGAAGCCGGGGAGTGGTTTGCTTTCGGGCGTGGCGAAGGTTTCGCTGCCGTCGAAGGCAGGCGTGCGCGTGATGCGGTTGAGGAGTGACGCCGCCTCGGCCGCGTGGCCCTCCCGATTGACGAGGAAGCGGATCGATTCCGGCAGCGCGAAATAGACGACCGGCGTCAGCACGAGGGGCAGTATGCCCCCCAGCACGAACATCGCCTGCCAGCCGAACGCAGGAATGAGCGCCGCGCCGATGAAGCCGCCGGCGCCTGCGCCCAACGGAAATCCGAGGAACATGATCGCGACGACGGTCGCGCGTATGCGTTTTGGCGCGTATTCGGCGGTGAGCGCGATCGAGTTCGGCATGAGACCGCCGACGCCGACGCCAGTCAGGAAGCGCAGCACGTAAAGCTGGTCGACGGAGCGCGCGAAGATGGTCGCGAGCGCGAAGACGGCGAAGATGAGGGTCGAGGCGAGGATCACGATTTTGCGGCCGCGGCGGTCGGCGATCGGCCCCGACCCGAGCGCGCCCAGCATCAGTCCGAACAGTCCGGCGCCGAAGATTGGCCCGAAGGCGGGTGCGGCGATGCCCCATTCCTTGATGATCGTGGGCGCCACGAAATTGATCGCGGCATTGTCGAAGCCGTCGAGCGTCACGAGCAGCGCGCACCAGATGGCGATCGACCATTGGAACGCGCCAAACCGGCTGCTGTCGATGATGTGCGAGACGTTGACCGTGCGGCTCTTTGCCATGGTGGCCTCCCGCCGGATCGTTTCAGGGCGGGAGTATGCCGCTTTGGCGTGGGGCAGGGAAGCGCGACGTTGTTCCGGCGCTTTGGCCTGGGTGGTAGGCTCCCGATCCGGGAGAACGTCATGGCCGAACTCGTCCGGCATCATTCGCATTGGGGCGCCTTCAGCGCCATCGTCGAGGGCGGCCGTGTCGTCGGCGTGAAGCCGTTCGAGCTCGACCCCGATCCGTCACAGCTCATCGAGGCGATCCCTGCCGCGGTGCATTCGCCGCTCCGTATCGCGCAACCGATGGTGCGGCAGGGCTGGCGCGCTGGCGGCGGAACGAGCGGGGCGGGGCGCGGACGCGAGCCCTTTGTGCCAATATCGTGGGAACGCGCGCTCGAGTTGGTTGCCGGCGAGATTGACCGCGTGCGCCGCGCGCACGGCCCCTCCGGCATCATGGGCGGCTCGCAGGGCTGGTCCTCGGCCGGGCTCTTCCACGAAGCGCGGGTGCAGGTGCGGCGCTTCCTCGGCGCGTGCGGCGGCTTCGTCGATCAGGCGAGCAACTACAGCTTCGGCACGGCGCTCACATTCCTGCCGCATATTCTAGGCACGCCGCAAGCGGTGACTGGCCCGCTCACCTCGTGGTCGTCGATCGCGCGCCACAGCAGGCTCTTTGTGATGTTCGGCGGCGCCAATCCCAAGAACACACAAGTGGCGAAGGGCGGCGCCGCCTACCACGCCATCAGCGGCTGGATCGAGAAGCTCGAGGAGGCCGGCGTTCGTATCGTCAGCGTAAGCCCGGTGCGCGAGGACGGGCCGGGCACGGCGTCGGAATGGATCGCGATCCGTCCAAATGCTGATACCGCCATGATCCTGGCGCTGGCGCACACGATCATCGCCGCGGGCCGGCACGACGGTGATTTCCTTGTCCGCCACTGCATCGGGTTCAATCGCGTGCTGCCCTATCTCATGGGCGAGACTGACGGCGTCGTGAAGGACGCAGCCTGGGCCGCGCGCATTACCGGTGTCGCTACCGAAACGATCCGTGCGCTCGCGTTGGGAATGGTCGAGACGCGGACAATGCTGACCGCTTCGTGGTCGTTGCAGCGCGCCGATCATGGCGAGCAGCCTTATTGGGCGCTTGTGCTGCTCGCCGCGGTGCTCGGCCAGATCGGCCTGCCGGGCGGAGGGGTCGGCTTCGGCTATGGCTCGTCCGCCAATATCGCCGAGCCGCCGATCCTCTATCCGGGGCCCGCGATGACCCTCGGCCACAACCCCGCCGGACTGTCGATCCCTGCCGCGCGCATCGCCGACTGTCTGCTCCAGCCGGGAGCGCGCTACGACTATAACGGCCACAGCGCGACATATCCCGACATCAGGCTCGTCTATTGGGCCGGCGGCAATCCGTTCCATCATCACCAGGACCTGAACCGTCTGCGCCGCGCGTGGGAGCGGCCGGAGACCGTGATCGTGCACGAGCCGTGGTGGACGGCGACCGCGCGGCACGCGGACATCGTGCTGCCGGCGACGACTTCGCTCGAGCGCAACGACATCGGCTGCGCCGCGCGCGACCGCTTCGTCATGGCGATGAAGCGGGCGATCCCGCCGCAAGGCGAAGCGCGCGACGATTTCGCCATATTCGTCGATCTTGCGCGCCGCCTTGGCGCGGAAGCAGCCTTCACCGGCGGGCGCGACGAGAGCCAATGGCTTCGCCATATCTGGGATGAGTTCCGCCGCAACGCGGAGAGCAACGAGCTACCGGATTTCGATAGTTTCTGGCAGAAGGGCTGGTACGAAATACCGCGCGAGAGCGAAGAGCACGTCCTTTTCGCCGGATTTCGCGCCGATCCCGAGACGCACCGTCTCAAGACCGCATCGGGCCGCATCGAGCTTTATTCCGAGCGTATCGCCGGTTTCGGCTATGACGATTGTCCGCCGCATCCCGCGTGGATCGAACCCGCGGAATGGCTCGGCGCGCGTGCGGCAACGGACTATCCCCTTCATCTCGTCTCGAGCCAGCCGCGCTACAAGCTCCACAGCCAGATGGACCACGGCCCGGTGAGCGCGCTTGGCAAGGTCGGCGGGCGCGAGGCGATCGCGATCCACCCCAACGATGCGCGCGTGCGCGGGATCGCCGCGGGCGATACGGTCCGTGTCTTCAACGACCGCGGCGCCTGCTATGCCGGGGCCGTGCTCTCCGATGCCGTGGCGCCGGGCGTGGTACGTCTGTCGTGTGGGGCCTGGTACGATCCCGAGCATGACCGCGAGGACGCCGCCTGCGCCCACGGCAATGCCAATCTGCTGACGCGCGACAAAGGCACTTCGCGTCTCGGCCAAGGCCCGACCTCGGCGACGACGCTCGTCGAGATCGAGCGCGCCGAGGCGGCGCCGCCGGTCAGAGCCTTCGCGCCGCCGCCCGTCGCGTGAGGGGGCCGCCGCGCTTACTTCGGTAGGTATGCCTCGGTGTAGAGCGTCGACATATCGGGTACATGATCGAGCAGCTTCAGATCGACGAAGGTTCGCTTCAGCGTCGCAAGCGATTCCTTGTCGAACTTGCAGTTCTTCGTATACATGCTCTTCGTCACGTCATAGTCCCTTAGCATCACGCTCTCGGGATTGCCGGTGATCTCGGATTCGATCTTTGCCGTCTCCTCACGGTGCCCGCGGATATAATCCATCGTCTCGAGCCAAGCGACGATGAAGGTGCGGATTGCGGCGGGATTGGTCTCGACGAGGTGACGCGAGGCATAAAGCGTGCCCGAGGCAGCGGCGCCTTCGAAGTCGGAGACCGGGGCGAGCAAGCGTCCGGTCTTCTTCTCTTCCATGTTGAGGAAGAGCCCGGTCTCGCCGATGTCGGCGTCGACCAGATGGTCGCGCATTGCGGAAACGATGGCCGAGGCACCGTTGCCGATTGCGACGGCCGTGACGCCGTCAGGTCCCCAACCTTTCACACGCGAAAGCTCCCGCGACAGCCAATCGGTGAGCGATCCCGAGCTCGAGATGCCGATCTTTTTGCCCTTGAGGTCATCGAGCGATTTGAGCGGAGAATCCGCCGGCACGCCAACCGCGAGAAATGGAAAGGTGGTGGCGGATTCACAAACGGCCACCATCGGCACGCCCTTGGCAACGAGCGCCATCTCGGTGCCGGCACCGTCGCCGATGTCGATAGCGCCGGCGGTCATGGCTTGCGTCATCTTGCTGCCGCCGGTGAAGTCCACAATTTTGAGGTCGAGCCCGTGCTTTTTGAAGATGCCGAGCTTGTCGCCGACATTGACCGGAATGATCGGATCGGCGTTGGCCGCGGCCTTGCCGACGGTGAGCGCCGTGTCCGCAAGGGCGGGCGATCCGGATGCGATGGTCGAGAGTGCAAAAGTCGCCGCGGCAAGGATCAGTTTGTGGGGCATCGTCTTGGGCATGTTCGCTCCTCTCTTTTCGCCCGCGGCCGCGGGCCGTTTATTTCGTGAATTCGTTGTCGATCACGGCAGCATAGTCGGCAAGCTTGTCTTCGGGCTTCAGGAACCCGGCCGCTATGTCGAGGCGGTCGGCGTTCTCGAGCTCCTTGGGAGTGGTAACGGGCGGCACCGGCATCATCGGCAGCAGGGACTCGTACGAGGCTTCCAGCACCTTGTCGCCGTAGGTGCCGAAATGCCGCTTCATCACCGCGAGCGTCTCGTCCCGATGTTCGTGCACGAAGCGCGACGCCTCCGCGATCCCGTGCACGAATTTCGCGCAGATCGAGCGGTGCTCCGGACAGAACGACGCGCGCGTCAGCAGAAGCGCGGACGCGACCGGCGAGTAATCGACGGGTTCGCCCTTCGTCGTATCGGAGACCACGACGCCGCTGCCGTCGAGTGCGACGATCTGGGCAAAGGGCGGGCCGCTCACGAAGCCGCCGATCGCCTTTTGCTGAAACGCGGCGAGGAACTCGGTCGGCGCCATCGGCGCCGTGGTCACGTCATGCGCGGCGATCCCGGCCTCTTGCGCCACCACCTTCAACACGACATCGCGGATAGTCGCGGCACCGCCCGTGGCAATGGTGAGGCCCTTGAGGACCTTGCCACGCGTGGCAAGCGGCGCGGCGGGATCGAAATGCGCGGCCGACGCGAGATCTTTACGGACGAGGATGCTCTCGTCCGACTGGTCGATCGTGGTCGCAAGTGCCACGAGCTTCTGGCCGCGCGCGTTGGCGCGCGTGACGGTCGGTCCGGAGGCGAAGGCAAAATCGATCGAGCCAGAGATGACGGCATTGGTCGCGCCGATACCCTGGATCGTCTGCACCGATACCTCGAGGCCTTCCTTCTTCCAGATGCCCTCGTCCTCGGCAATGTAGGTGTCGATGAAGGCGAGGTTGACGGCGGGAATGGCGAGCCGCGCTTGCTCCATTGTCGCGGGATCGGCGGCCGTGGCCGGCGGAGCGCCGAGCGCGAGGATCATCAGTGCTGGTGTGCCGAGGGTCCAAGCGAAGCCGCGCGCCTTCACGGGGCGTGTTCTTCGCCGTACCTGCCGCGGCGTCACTGCGTTGCCTTTGCGACCGAAACGAAGGTGTCGTAATCCTGCGCCAAAGCCGGCTTCTGCTTCACGAGGTCGGCGCCGACGCTCGACAGCGAGGTCATGAGCTTCGTCTGCTGATCCGCCGGCAGGCTGATGAGCTCGCCGCCCTTGTCGCGCCACTGCGCACGCTGTTTGGCGAAGAAATCCTGCTCCCAAGCATCGACCGATTTCGCCGCCTTTGGCCCGTCTTCGTCGACGACCTTCTGCAGGTCCTTGGGCAAGGTGTCGTACCATTTCGAGCTCATGACCGCGATCGAGAAGATGAAGGGCAGGCCGCTGCTTTCGGTCACGTATTTCGCTGCGTCGTAATACTGCATCGTCGTGTAAACGGTGACGGCGGCGAGCGCGCCGTCGATCGTGCCTTGTTGGATCGCGGGAAGCACATCGCCCAAAGTCATGGCGACCGGTGTCGCGCCGAGCCGCTGCAACGCTTCCTGCTGCATCTGCGCGGCGAGAACGCGCAGCTTCTTCCCCTTGAAATCCTCGATCTGGCGAATAGGGGTACGCGAGATGACCGATGAGGGCTGCGACACGAACATCGCTATTCCGTGGAGCCCCTTGTCGGCGCCGAGACCGAGGGTCATGCGCTCGATCGACGGCGTCTCGGCGACACGGACGCCCTGCGCCATGTCCTTGACGAGACCCGGGGCCGACATGATCTCGTAGCGGCCGTCAAGGCCGGTCATGAACTCCGGCGGTCCCACATATATCTGGATCGAGCCGAACTGCACGCCCTCGATCTGGCGTGGGATGGCGCCGAGCTGGCTCGCCGGGTAGATCTCGCTTTTGATGCGGCCGCCGGAATCCTTCTCGACCGCGGCTGCGAACTCCTTGCACCATTCGTGCTGCGCCTCGTTGATCGTGGCGAGGCTCAACTTCATCGTGTAGGTCTGGTCCGCGGCAATCGCAGGCGAGCCGAAGATCGCGCCCGCCGCGGCCACGGTGCAAAAGGCCAAGGACCGACTCAGCCGGAAGTGCTGCGCACCCGCCATCTTATTCCTCCCTTCGCGGCGATTTGCCTCGCCGACCATTGCTTCTCGCGGCGCGCGGACGGCGGCCCGCCCGCGCTCGCCGGCACGGAAAATAACCCGGGCCGCCCAAAAGCGCCAGATTGATAGCGGCAGCTATTTTTTTTGTGCGCGTCCCTAAACCGGGAAATTCTCCAGAAGATCGGCGGGGTCGCCATAGCGTCGCGCCGCTTCGACGACCGCCGGATCGCGGAGCGCCATCAGGAATCCCTCGTCGATGACCACGCGGTTTCCGGCCGTGACCGTCGTGTCGAAAGTCACGAGATCCATGTGGACGTGCGGCTCTTCCCAGTTCGGCATAACGCGCTGCAGATAATCGGACGGGGCGAGCGCGTTGACGCCGAAATGAAGGGCGCCCGGGGAATTGGGTCCCGCGGGATAGATGTCAAAGCGCGGCGCCTTGGGATTGTGGCCGCAGCCGAGCTCGTCGAGATCGCCGCCGATGATGAAGCGAAGGATATGCGCCTCTTCGCTGTTGCCGTGGATGGCCGCGACCCGCCCGTCCTTGAACTCGACGCCGATCCGCTCCTCGAACGGGCGCTCGAACCCCACCGCCCACTGGGGATAGAGGATGCCGTTGACCGGCATATAGGGGTTCGTGTGGATCCCTCCCACCATCTTCACTTCGTAAAGGTTGGGCCCGTGCGTCGGCAGGAAATGGATATAGCAGCCGGGCTCGTCGGCGACGTTGTGGCCGCGCCAGCGGTTGTCGGCCTTCATGCTCTTGCGCATCGCCTCCGTGAAATTGACGACCACGTCGGTGCCACGCGAGTCGCGGAAGCGCAGATCGAAGGCGCCTTCGTCGGGATATGCCCGCGACGAGGCACGGATGATCTCGCCGAGCACATCGAGCGGGAAGCGCGCCTGTGGCGTCTGCAAGAGGTCGAGGTTGCGAAAGAAGGTGATCTTGATCCAGCGCTGGCCCTTGCCGCTCCTCAGCCCGATGCAGAACGGGTCGATGACGGAGGCGAACCAGGTCGAGACCACGAAATCCGCGCGTTCGACGAGCGCGCGCGCCTCGTCCGGCACCACCATCAGCCGAGTCGAAGGCCCCATATAGGATGTGAAGGTGGCGCCGCGCGCCTTCGCGAGCCCATAGACCGCCTGGATGACGCGCGGATCCAGAAGCGGATCGGTCAGCATCACGACATGCTCGCCGGGCCGGATCGCAAACACGCGGTGGAAATTGTCGTTGCCTTGGATGTGGCTGGCGACGTCGGCGGTCCCGTAATCGACGGGGCGCGGCAGCCCCCGCGTCGTTTGCGACTTAAGAATGTCTGCCACGCTGTTCGGTATGCGCGCCATCCGCTCCTCCGTTCTGCCGGGGCAAGTATGTGGCAAAGCAAACGTGAACGCCACACGCCCTATCATCGATGGCGCGATGGGCCGCAATCCTCCATAAAGGGCGGCAGAGCCGCCCATGTCCTTCTTCCGCCTGTTCGAGAGCCTGCTCGAGCCCACGTCGCTTCCGCCCGATGCGCCGCCGCCGAGCGGGCTCGGCGCATTTTATTGGCATTACGTACGCCAGGTGCGCCATCTCGTCGTCGTGCTCTTCATTGCCGGCTCGGTCGTGGCGCTGCTCGATACGACGGTACCGGTCTTCATCGGGCGTCTCGTCGCGCTCGTTTCACACCACGAGCCCGGCAGCCTGCTGCGCGAAGCGGGGCCGCAGCTCGCCCTCATGGCGTTCGTGCTGCTGATCGCCCGGCCGGTCGCCAACGCGTTCCAGCAGCTTGTCACGAACCTCGCGATCAATCCCGGCTTCAGCAATCTCATCCGCTGGCAGAATCATTGGCACGTGGTGCGCCAGAGCTGGACCTTCTTCCAGAACGATTTCGCCGGCCGCATCGCCAACCGTGTCATGCAGACGGGCCCGTCCTTGCGCGAGAGCGTGGTCGCAGCGACGAACGCGGTCTGGTACATCCTGATCTACGGCACGACAGCGATCGCGCTTCTTGCCTCCAGCGACGTGCGGCTCGCGGTGCCGGTGCTGATATGGTTCGGCGGCTACGCGCTCACCTTGCGCTATTTCGTGCCACGCGTGCGCGTACGCTCCCGCCGCGTGTCGGAGGCGCGCTCGAACCTCACGGGCCGCATCGTCGACAGCTATACCAACATCCTGACGGTGAAGCTTTTCGCCCGGCCGCGCGACGAGGATGCGTTCGTGCGCGCCTCGGTCGACGATCACACCGAGGCCTACCGCCAACAGTTGCGCATCATCACGCTCTTCGGCATGACGCTTTCGATTTTCAACGCCGTCCTGCTCGTCGGCACCGGCACGATCGGCGTATGGCTCTGGATCGACGGGCGGATCGGCGTCGGCGCGCTCGCCACAGCGCTGCCGCTCGCTTGGCAGATCTCCAACATCGCCGGCTGGGTGGCGCAGAACGTGACCTCGATCTTCGAGAATGTCGGCACCGTTCAGGACGGCATGCGCTCGATCGCGGTGCCGCGCCAGATGCAGGACAGCGCGGACGCGACAATGCTGCGGGTCGAGCGCGGCGCCGTGCGTTTCGACTCCGTCCGCTTCGGCTATGGCACGGTCCGCGGCGTCCTGCATGGGATCGACCTCACGATCGAGCCGGGCGAGCGGGTCGGCCTCGTCGGGCCCTCCGGCGCCGGCAAGTCAACGCTCGTCAATCTGCTGTTGCGCTTTTACGAGCTCGAGCGCGGGCGCATCCTGATCGACGGCCAGGACATCGCCCACGTCACGCAGGAGAGTCTCCGCTCCCGGATCGCCATGGTGACGCAGGATACCTCGCTTCTGCACCGCTCGATCCGCGACAACATCCGCTACGGCCGGCCCGAGGCGAGCGAGGAGGAGATACGCGAGGCGGCCGCGCGCGCCCACGCGCTCGAGTTCATCGAGGGGCTTGAGGATTGGCAGGGCCGCTGCGGCATGGACGCGCATGTCGGCGAGCGCGGTGTCAAGCTGTCGGGCGGTCAGCGCCAGCGTATCGCGCTCGCCCGCGTCATCATCAAGAACGCGCCGATCCTGATCCTCGACGAAGCGACCTCGGCGCTCGATTCCGAAGTCGAGGCGGCGATCCAGGAGCAGCTTGACGATCTCATGAAGGGACGCACCGTCGTCGCCATCGCGCATCGCCTTTCGACCATCTCGCGCATGGATCGTCTCGTCGTGATGAATCACGGGCACATCGTCGAAACCGGGTCTCACGCCGAGCTGCTGGCGCGCGGGGGAACTTACGCGCGGCTGTGGCGTCGGCAGTCGGGCGGCTTCGACATCAGAGGCGCGGCGCCCGACCTCGACACCGTGCGGTCGCGGTGAGCGCTCCGACGATTACGGATTGCGCTGCACCGCCGCCTTGAGCTGATCGTACATCTCCTTGATGGCCGGGCGCTTGGCTCCGACATCGTCGGCGATGGTGGACATGCGCCGCATGAGCTCGGCCTCGTCGGCCGGCGGAAGCTGGATCAGCTCGCCGCCGTGTTCGGTCCAGGTCTTGCGCTGGTTGGCGAGGTCGTCGTGCTCCCACGCGACGGCGGCGCGCGCCGCGTCGTCGCCTTCCTCGAGCACGATCTTCTGCAGGTCGGCGGGCAGAGCATCGAACCATTTCTTGCTCAACTCGGCAACGATCAGCACGTAGTACTGGCTCGTCTCGGTCATGTATTTCGCCGCCTCGTAGAAATGGAGCGGCGTGAAAGCGGGAACGGAGGCGAGCGCCCCGTCGATCGCACCCTGCTGCAGCGCCGGCAGCACGTCGCCGAGCGACATCGCCACCGGGTTGGCGTCGAGCCGCTTGATCTGCTCGATCTGGAAGTCGGATGCCAGGATGCGGATCTTGAGGCCCTTGAAATCGGCGAGCTTCCGCACCGGATTGCGCGTCAGGATCGTCACGGGCGCGTTGACAAAGACCGCGAGACCGACGAGTCCTTTGTTCGCGCCAAGCGACAGGAACGCCTTGCGGAATTGGGTGTCGTTGACGACGCGCATCACCTGCTCGACGCTCGTGAAGGTGCCTGGCGCGCTTCCCACCTCAAAGCGCTCGTCGACGCCGGCAAAGAAATCTGGCGGAAAGGCGATCCCTTGGATCGAGCCGAATTGCGCGCCTTCGATCTCGCGCGGCGCACTGCCGAGCTGGCCCGAGGGGAATAGCTCGCCCTTGAGCCTGCCGCCTGACTTCTGTTCGGTCCCGGCTGCGAATGTCCTCCAGAATTGCTGCACCTCGTCGTTAACGGTGAGCGAGCCGAGCTTCATGGTGTAGGTCGTGGTGTCCTCGGCCCTGGCCGTTGGTGCAAAGGTACCTCCTGCCGCGGCGGAGATTGCGAGCGCAAGCGCGAGCCCGAGCGTTCGACGCAATGAGAGTTGTTCCATGAAGCGACTGCCCCCTTCTTCCGTGTCGCGGAGTCTAAAGGCGGAAAATGGGGGCGAGAAGGGACTAGTTGCCGCGCGGTATCGTTCAGCCTGACGCGTCCTCGGACTCCGCGACTTCTTCGGACTCGGCGACTTCTTCCGCGTCGGGCGCGACCTCATCGATGATCGGCGAGACTTCGGGTGCGGGCGGCGGAGCTTCCGCCTCGATCACGCCCGAATGCGCGGGCGCGGGCTTCTCGGGCGCCCGGTTGATGAAGAGTGCGAATGAGCGGCCTTTGAGCGGGAATGTCTCGCCCGACAGAAACCGCCGGCCGTCACCGGCGATGCCGGTCGGCAGTGCCGTGTCGAGCAAGGGTTCCCATTCCATCGTCACAGGAAGCTGCGGGATGTGGAAATTGATGTCGCCGTGATAGGCGTTGAGCATGATAAGGAAGCTCGCGTCGATGTCGCGCTGCCCGCCGGCCGTATAAAATTCGCCGGCGCCACCGCCCAAGACGAAGCCGAGGCAGAGAGCGAACGGATTGCTCCAGTCGGCGCTGCTGGCCTCGCGTCCTTCTGGCGTGAACCAGGTGATGTCCTTCAAGCCTGCGGCCGAGACCACGGCGCCACGGAAGAATCGCGGGCGCGAGAATACGCGGTGCTCTCTTCGGAGTGCGATGAGGCGGCGCACGAACGCACCGAGCATCTCATCGTCGGGGCCGATCTTCTCCCATTTCGTCCAGGAGATGGGATTGTCCTGACAATAGGCGTTGTTGTTGCCATCCTGGCTGCGCCCGATCTCGTCGCCCATGAGCAGCATCGGCACGCCCAGCGACAGGAACAGCGTCGCGAGTAGGTTGCGCTTCTGGCGCGCGCGCAGCTTCAGGATTTCAGGATCATCCGACGGTCCCTCGACGCCGCAGTTCCAACTGAAGTTCGCGTCGGCGCCATCGCGATTGTTCTCGCCATTGGCGTCGTTGTGCTTGGCGTTGTAGCTGACGAGGTCTTCGAGAGTGAAGCCGTCGTGGCAGGTCACGAAATTGACGCTCGCCCACGGGCGGCGGCCGGCGCGGCCGAAAATGTCGGATGAGCCCGCGAGGCGCGAGGCCATGTCCGCGGTGACGCCGTTGTCGCCCTTCCAGAAACGCCGCACGGTATCGCGATAGCGTCCGTTCCATTCCGCCCATCCCGGCGGGAAATTGCCGAGCTGGTAGCCGTCGGCGCCCGTGTCCCACGGTTCCGCGATGAGCTTGCGGCGCGACAGGACGGGGTCCTGCCGCACCGCGCTGAGGAACGGTCCGTCCTGCCGGAACGTGCCGTCCGCGCGCGCGAGCGTTGGCGCGAGGTCGAAGCGGAAGCCATCGACATGCATGTCCTCGGCCCAATAGCGCAGGCTATCCATGACGAGCTGCAGAACGCGCGGGTGGTCGAAATTGAGCGCGTTGCCTGTGCCGGTTGTCTCGAAATAGAAGCGCTTGTCGTCGGCAAGCCGGTAGTAGGCGGCATTGTCGATGCCGCGGAAGCACAGCGTCGGTCCGAGGTGATTACCTTCGCCGGTGTGGTTGTAGACGACGTCGAGTAAGACCTCGATGCCGGCATCGTGCAGCCGCTTCACCGCGACCTTGAAGTCGGTGATGAGCGAGTCGGAAAGGTAGCGCGGCTCGGGCGTGAAGAAGCCGATCGTGTTGTAGCCCCAGTAGTTGCGCAAGCCGCTCGAGGTGAGCCAACGGTCGTTGACATAAGCCTGCACCGGCAGCAGCTCGATCGAGGTCACGCCGAGCGTGACGAGATAGTCGATGACGGCCGGCGAGACGAGGCCCGCGAACGTGCCGCGCCGTTCAGGATCGACACCGGGATGACGCATCGTCATGCCGCGCACATGCGCCTCGAGCACGATCGTCTCTTCCCACGGAACATTGGGGCGGCGGTCGTCGCCCCAGGTGAAGGCCGTATCGACGACGCGGCATTTCGGCGTGAGGCGCGCGCTGTCGCGCCGATCAAAGGTCAGATCCTGGCGCTCGCGTCGCGTGCCGACGCGGTAGCCGAAATGCGAATCGCTCCACCGGATCGTGCCTTGAAGCGCCTTTGCGTAAGGATCGAGCAATAGCTTGTGGGGATTGAAGCGGTGCCCGTCGCGCGGCCGATAGGGGCCATAGACGCGATAGCCGTAGAGAAGGTTGGGTCGCGCATCGGGCAGATAGCCGTGCCAAACCTCGTCCGTATATTCGGGCAGCCGGATGCGTGCCGTCTCGTGCTGCCCGCTCGGGTCAAACAAGCACAGGTCGACCGCGTCGGCATTCTCCGAGAACAGTGCAAAATTGACGCCGACCCCGTCCCACGTCGCGCCGAGCGGGTAGGGAAGACCTGGCCAGACTCGCGTGCTCGCCGCCATCCGCGCAAAATCCCGCAATCGCTGCCGGGGATCAACGGCCCATCTGGTTGGAAAGTTGTCGCTCGCGCGAGCGATGCCGGCGAATTTCCTGCCTCGGTTGCACAGGTGCGGCCCCATAGAGAGCCTAGACGAAACTCGCGGATGGCCCTTAAGGTCCGTGCCCTATACCAACGGGGGAATGGCATGAAAGTCGCCGAAGCGATCGCGCGCGTGCTCGTGGCCGAAGGCGTGCAGTACCTCGTCTGCTACCCGCGCCAGCTCCTTATCGATCCCTGCATCGAGGCCGGGCTTGAGCCCATAATCTGCCGCCAGGAGCGCGTCGGCGTCGGTATTGCCGACGGCATCAGCCGCTCGACCAACGGTGCCAAGACCGGCATCTTCTCGATGCAGGGCGGCCCGGGCATCGAAAATTCTTTTCCGGGCGCCGCGCAACTTTTTGGCGACAACGTACCCGTCCTGCTGCTGCCGGGCGGAGCCAATCTCAACCGCGCCTACACGCCGCCGACCTTCAGCGCCGTCGACAGTTACCGCACCGTCACGAAATGGGCGGCGAGCGTCAATCAGCCGGGCCGCGTTTCGGAACTGATGCGCCGCGCCTTTCACCTGATGCGCAACGGCAAGCCCGGCCCCGTGCTGATCGAGGTGCCGGGCGACATGACGGACGCCGAGGCGGGCGCGCTCGAATACGCGCCGCAGCGGCGCTATCGCGAGGCGCCGGATCCTGCCGACGTGAAGGCCGTGGCGGAAGTGCTGCTGAAATCATCGGCGCCCGTCATTCATGCGGGGCAGGGCGTGCTCTATGCCGAGGCGACGAAGGAACTGGTGAAGCTCGCAGAGCTCCTCGATGCGCCTGTCCTTACCACCAACACCGGCAAGAGCGCTTTTCCGGAGAACCATCCGCTCGCGCTCGGCGCCGCGGTCGTATCTGCGCCCAAAATGGTGACGCATTTTCTCAACAAGGCCGACCGCGTGATCGCTGTGGGCTCGAGCCTCACGCGCACACCGTGGGGCCCCAAGGTGCCGAACGGGAAAAAGATCGTGCACCTCACCAACGATCCCGCGGATATCGGCAAGGAATTTGCCGCCGAGGCCGCCGCGATCGGCGATGCGAAGCTTGTGCTCGAAGCCTTGATCGCCGAGATCGGCAACCGCAAGCGCGCCAACGGCGCCGCGAAAGAGGTACGCGCGGTGAAGGACGAATGGCTCAAGGAATGGAATGGCGAGCTTACTTCGTCCGAGACGCCGATCAACCAGTATCGCGTGATCCACGAGCTGATGCACATCGCCGATCGCGAGAACACCATCATCACGCATGATTCGGGCGGCCCGCGCGAACAGCTCGTGCCGTTCTGGGAGACGCCCGTGCCTCGGGGATATCTCGGCTGGGGCAAGTCGACCCAGCTGGGGCACGGGCTTGGGCTCATCATGGGGGCGAAGCTCGCCAACCCGGAGAAGCTCTGCATCAACGTCATGGGCGATGCGTCGATCGGCATGGTTGGAATGGATCTCGAGACGGCCGTGCGAAACCGGATCGGGATCCTCACGATCGTGTTCAACAACGGCCTCATGGCGGGCGAGCGCGATTCGATGCCGGTCGGGATCGAGCGCCACAACACGCTCGATCTGGGCGGCAACTATGCCGACGTGGCCAAGGCCCTGGGTTCGTGGTCGCGCCGCGTTGTCGAGCCCGCGGCGATCGCTTCAACGCTCAAGCAGGCGATCGAGGTGACGCAATCGAAGGAGCCGGCGCTCGTCGAGTTCGTGGTGAAGGAAGGCAAGCGCTTCTCGCGTTATGCCTGAGGCTCAACGCTGGTCGACGAAGCGTTTGGCCTTCACGTCCTCGGCAAAGGCGCGGGCAAGCGCACCGTCCTCGACCAGCGTCACCGTGGGCGTCACCTCGAAGGTCGCGCGGATCGCGCGCGCGAGCGCCCCAAGCTCGGCCGCGCGGTCGCAATCGCGGCGCAGCTCGACCTCGACCCGCAGTTCGTCGAGGGTTTCGCTCGCCGCGGCCGCGACACGAAAATCGAGGATGGCGGCGCGGCGGTGCATGAACTCCTCGAAATCGGCGTGGTTGATGTTCACGCCGCGCACCTTGAAGAAGCCGGTCGTGCGTCCGGCATGGCGGAAGACCGGAAAGAGCGCGAGCTCGTCGCCCCCTGCGCCCGCAGGCATGAGCGTGCCGAGATCGCCCATGTTCCAGCGCAGAAACGGCGTGACACTGTTCGTGTAAAGCGGCGTCATCAGCAGGAGGCCGGTCTCGCCCGCCGGCAGCGGCACATGGCTCGTCTCGTCGACGACTTCGAAGAAGAACAGATCGTCGAACAGGTGGAAGCCGTCATGCACGCTGCTCTCGCTCCCGAGCGGCCCGCCTTCGGCGCAGCCGAAATGGTCATAGACTTCAGCGCCCCACAGCGTTTCGAGCTTGCGGCGCTTGGCCGCCGTCAGCAGCTCGGCGGCGGAGACGAGCCGGCGCACGCCCGCCGCCGCAAGGTCGAACCCCTGCGCCTCCGCCATGGCGGCAAGCTGCAAGCCGTAGCTCGGCATACCGAGCCAGATCGCGGGGCGCATTGTGCGGATCAGCTCGAGCTGCATCTCCGATGGCGTGTTATTGCCCGATCCGGCGCAGATTGCGGCCACGCCCATGCTTTCGGCCGCTCGCGCGATGAGGCGGCCGAGCGGATGAATGCCGATGGGGAATGACACGTGCGCCACGTCGCCGGCGCGGCAGCCGGCGACGTGCAGGATGCGGCGATAGCCCTCGAACGAGGCGCGCAGATCTTCGGCCGAGCGCCCGTAAAAAAGCGGCTTGCCCGTGCTGCCGCCGGAGCGCCAGTAGTCGATAACGTCGCCCCTCGCCGCGTCGCTCGAAAAGCGGGCGGCGAAATCCTCGGGCGGGATAAGCCTCAGTTCGTCCTTGGTCAGGACGGGAATGCGGCTCCATTCCTCGGGATCGTCGAGCCGGTCGGGAACAATGTGGTCGAGCCGGCCGCGGTAGTAGGGCGAGCGCAGAGCGCGCTCGAAGGCGAGACGCTTGCGCGCGTTTTGCACCGCTTCGATGTGCTGCCGCGACGGAGGGGGAAAGCGGAGGCGGTCGAGCTCCATGCGTTTAGGTTGCGGCCTCCGGCAGGCGGAGCCCTAGCTTCGTCACGATCGCCTGGGCGCGCGCGACGTAATCGGCACGCATCTCCTCATTCTTGCGCTTCTTGATGCCCCAGCGCCGGAACATCTCGTTGTTGCGCGACCCCGCGCGCCCGAAGAAGGCCGGAATGAAGGGAAAGAAGCGGTCGATTGCCGCTTGAACCGCGGCCTTGCCCTCAGCCGTGGCGCACAGCTCCTTGCAGAAATCGACACCGAATGAGGAATGGAAGACTTCCTCGGGCATGATGAGACGCGCGAGATTCCGGAGCGGCAGGAATGTCGAGGCAATGAGGTCCTCGACCTGAAGAATTTCCGCGAGGTCGCCGATGCATTTGGTGACGCAGAATTCCTCCCACGTAGCGAGCTCGAAATCGAAGATCGACAGCGGCTGGTGTCCTTCTGGCGTCATCTCCTCGGCCGGGATGCCGATTTCTTCGCCGAGCTGGCGAAAGCGCACATGATGTCCGTATTCCTCCATCGCGATGCGGCAGGAAAGCCACTTCGCATAAGGCGTGGGCGCGAGCGCGATCGCAGGCTCGTCGAAGACGCGCGCGCCGTAAAGCTCGTTGACGGCGTGACTGCGCACGATCTTGCGCACCGCCTCCTGGAATTCGGCGGGTGCAGCCGCGAATTCGGCGACGGATTGCACTTCGGCCATGGCATCGCTCATGGCGCAATTAAACCCGATCCGCGGCGAGGCGGCAACGCGCCCTGTTGCCGCTTGCGGGCCGCGGACTGGCATGAAATGCTATGCGTCCAACGCGCCGCGCGAGACGGTGCGGACGAGGGAGGATCGATATGAAGGCAAAGCTTGGCCGTCGCGAGTTCCTGATTGGATCGGCCGCCGCATCAGTGTTGCCGCGCGTGTCCTTTGCGCAGGGCGCGCCGTTGCGCGTCGGGATGCTCATGATCGGAACCGGGCCGCTCGCCGAGGGCGGCAAACAGATGCAGCAGGGGCTCACCCTGTACCTCAAAGAGCGCAACTACACTCTCGCCGGGCGTAAGATCGAGCTGACGGTCGCGGACACTGGCGGGAACCCGGCGGGCGCCAAGAACAAGGCGCAGGAGCTCGTCGAGCGTGACAAAGTCGACATCATCTGCGGGCCGTTCGCGGCGTTCGAGATGCTGGCCATCACGGACTATGTTCAGGACCACAAGATCCCGACGCTGGCGCTCGCCGGCGCCGACGACGTAACGCAGCGCCGGCCCAATCCCTATTTCCTGCGCTCCTCGGCCACCTCCTCGCAGGCGATGCATCCTCTGGGCGATTACGCACGCAAGGAAATGAAGCTCAGCCGCGTCGCCGCGCTGTCCGAGGATTTCGCATTTGGTTACGAGAACATAGGCGGCTTTCAGCAAGTGTTCGAGGATGAGGGCGGGCGCGTCGTCAAGAAATTGTGGCCGCCGCTCGTGACCGGCGACTACACGCCGTTCCTCGCCCAGATCTCGGATGTCGACGGCGTTGCAACGGGAATCACCGGCTCGAATCCGATCAAGTTCGTCAAGCAGTACAAAGACGCCGGTATCAAGGTCCCGCTCATCGGTGGCGAGGGCACGGCCGACGATTCGTTGTTGCCGCGCTTCGGCGACGAGGCGATCGGTCTCATCACTGCATGCCCCTATTCAAGCGATCTGCCGTACGAGTCAAATCGCCGCTTCGTTGCCGCCTTCGAGAAGGAATACGACACGGTCGCAGGCTTCACTGCGCTCACTTTTTATATCAACGGTCAGATCATCGAAGCAGCGCTCAAGGAAACTGGCGGCAAAACCGACGACAAGGAAGAGTTCATCAAGGTGATGCGTGCCCTCAAATTCACGGAGACGCCGCGCGGCCCGATGCACTTCGACCATTTCGGCAACGTTGTCGGCAACGTCTATATCCGCCGCATCGAAAAGAAAGGCGGCAAGCTCGTCAACACCACGATCAAAACCTATGAGAATGTGAGCCAGTTCTGGACCTACGACGAGAAGAAGTATCTCGCCCAGCCGGTCTATACCCGCGACTATCCGCCGCTGAAGAGCTGAGCCTCTTGGACGCCGCGTCCGGCTCTGGCGCCGGTGTGCAAACGCAATGGCCGGGACGAGCCCGGCCATGACGCTGCGGTAGTATTGTCGTTCTCGAGTCAGCCCGATTTGCGCGGGCGACCGCGGCCGCGCTTTGCAGGGGCCGGCGACTGCAACATCGCGAGCGCTTTCGGGGGCCGGCCGCGCCGGCGCGGCAGCTCCATGCCGGGCTTGCTCCCGGCCATCGCCAGCGTCAGCGGTGCGCGGTTCAACGCTTCGGCGAGGCCGCGGCTCGCCGCGAGCCATCCTGCTGCAAAACCCTTGTCGAATTCCGTCGCCATCGCTCACCTCAAAACACAATTTCGAGGGCTGAAACCCACGAAATTCGAAAAGGTTCCCAAAAATGAGAGTGGCGCCGGTATGCCGCTGCGCCTAATGGGCGAGGAGCACGGGCAAAAGGCTCGCGCCGATGACATGCCGTGTTGCGCCACCGAACAGAAGCTCGCGCCACGTTGCGTGTCCATAGGCGCCGATCACGAGGAGATCGGCATCCGCATCGCGCGCCTCGGCTAGCACCTGCTCGCCAGCCCCGACACCCGCGACCGGCGCCACTTGGCGGTGCGTCGCCGCGACCCCGTGCGCTTTCAAATATTCCATGAGCGCGGTGGGATCATCGTCAGGCGCTTCGCCGACGGTCACGACCGTGACGCTCTCGGCCTTCTCGAGAAGCGGCAGCGCGAACGTGACCGCGTGTACTGCTTCGGCTGATCCATTCCAGCCGACGGCGATGCGCGTGCCGATCTTGTCGGGTGCGGAGGCCGGCGCCAGGAGCACCGGACGGCCCGAACGCACCAGCGTCTCCTCGATGGTGTCGGTGTGCGGCCGCTCCACGACGCGCTCCGAACGGCCGAGCACGACGAGATCGAAGTAGCGAGCGCGGTGCGCGACCAGCACCGGCGCATAGCCCGTCTCGGCACGGAAAGATGCATCACCCGGAACAGCGAGCCCGTGCCGCCCGGCCGCTGCCGCGAAGGCCGACTTCGTCGTCTCGGCAAGCTTATCGGTATCGGCGATCATCTTCTCGATCCAATCGCCGGAGATCGGCATGTTGTAGCCGTCGGCCGCAAGTCCGATGATCTGGGCCGGGTCGAGCTTGACGTGGAATGCTTCAAGTCCCGCGCCGACGCGCTTGGCGATACGGCACGCCGTCTCGATAGCGCCGTCGCTCGCTGTACCGCCGCTCGCGGCGACAATGATCCGTTTCAGAGCCATGATCGATGCTCCCTGCCGTGCCAGCCGATGACTTTTTGTGCCGCGCCGGCCGACGAAAGTCCAGATGATCGCCCATCGGCATGGCCACAAGCGCTAGGGCTTTGATCGAAATCGCCTCTAGCCGATCGTTAGGTTGCTGCTATTATCGCGCCGGGCAGGGGACGACGATCCCCGTACGTGGAGGGAACGCATGAAAAGGCTTGGTCTCGCTGCAACTGCGGCAGTTCTGCTCGTTGCGCCGGCGGCATTCGCCGAGGACAACATTGTCGTCGGAATGACGTTGTCCCAGACCGGCTCGCTCAACGTCGATTCGTTGGCGCAGCAGCGCGGCGCCGACATGTGGCGCGATCAGGTTAACGCCGCGGGCGGCATCAAGGTCGGCGGCAAGAGCTATACGGTGAAGTTCGTAACCTATGACGACCAGTCGCAAGGGAGCCGCGTGCAGCAGCTCTACACGCGCCTTATCGTCCAGGACCATGCGCAATTCCTGTTCGGCCCATATTCCTCGGGCCTCGTCGCCACTGCCGCCGTCATCAGCGAGCAGTACGGCAAGCTCATGGTCATCACCGGCGGCGCCGAGCCCAAGACCTACGAGCTCGGTAACAAGTACCTATTCCAGGCGATCACCCCGGCCGATGGCTATCTCAAAGGCGCGGTCGATGCGCTGCACAGCAAGGACCCGCACGCCAAGGTCGCGTTCGTCTATTCCGACGATCCGTTCTCCAAGGCCGTGATTGAGGCGGCCGAAGGTCAGTCGAAGGAGGCCGGGTTCGAAGTCGTCATGAACGAATCTTACGGGCCGAGCACGACCGATTTCGGGCCCGTCATCAATAAGGTGATCTCGTCGGGCGCCGACGCGTTCATGGGCGGCGGCCATTATCCCGACAGCGCCACGCTCGCGCGCCAGCTCTATGACCAGAAGGCGAACTTGAAGTGGGAGTCGCTCCTGGTGGCACCGGGCGATTCCAAATTCGCGACGCTCGGCCCGGCGGCCTTGGGCGTCAGCACGGGCTCGCAATGGGAGCTGTCGGTCAAGTTCACGCCGCAATTCGGCCCGTCCGGTGCCGAGTTCGCCAAGGCGTTCAAAGACAAGTACAACATCGACGCCGACTATCATTCGGCTTCGGGCTACACCGCCGGCATGGTGCTGCAGCACGCGATCGAGCAAGCGGCCTCGGTCGATCCCGAGAAGGTCACGGCGGCGCTTAACAAGATGGACGTCACCACCTTCTTCGGCCACATCAAGTTCGCGACCGATCCCGGCCACCATGGCCTTCAGGTCGCGCACGACATGGTGCTGGCGCAGTGGCAGATGAAGGACGGCAACCTCGTGCGCAACGTGGTGTGGCCGAAGGCCGCGGCGAGCGCCGATCTGCTCTTTCCCATCCCGTCGCATTGAGCGTTCGCTAGCGCGTCGTTGTGGTCGATCGTTTCAAGTCGATGGTCATGGCCGGTGCGACGCCGGCCGTGACGCATCGCGATTGAGCCCGCTGCCATGTCGGGCATCGTAGCCTCGATCATCGACGGCCTCCTGGTGGGCTCGGTTTATGGCTTGGCTGCGATGGGCCTGACGCTCATCTGGGGCGTCATGGACGTGGTCAATCTGACGCACGGCTCGATGATCGTCGCCGGCATGTTCGGGCTCTTCCTTCTGACGGCCGGTCTCAATCTGCCGCCGTACGCGGCTTTGCCGATCGTGCTCGCCGGCGGGTTCCTCGCTGGCCTTGCGCTTTACTGGATCGCGGTCCACCGCATGATCGGCCGTCCGCCGCTCATGAGCCTTCTCTCGACCTTCTCGATCAATTTCGTGCTGATCGGGCTTGGCACGGCCGTGTGGGGAACGGTGCTCTTCAACGTGCCTGTGAGCGTCCCCGGCTTCACCTTTGGGCGCTACACCTTTCCCGGCACGCATATCGTTGCCGCTGTGCTGACGGCGCTGCTCGCGCTCCTTCTTTATTTCTTTCTCTATCGCACGCGGCTCGGCAAGGCGATCCGCGCCGTCGCCGGCAATCGCGGCGCGGCCGAGCTCGTCGGCATCCCGACGACGCGCGTGCTGTCGTTCGCGTTTGCCCTCGGCGCCTCGCTTGCCTGCGTCTCCGGCATGCTGATCGCGACGCTCTTTCCATTCACGCTTCTTTCGGGCGACGTCTATCAGCTCAAGAGCTTCATCGTCATCGTGCTTGGTGGGCTCGGCAACCCGACCGGCGCGCTCGTCGGCGGCCTCGCGCTCGGATTGCTCGAAGGGCTGCTGACACCGTTCATGCCGGTGAGCTGGACCGCCGTCATCGAGTTCGCGCTGTTCGTGGTCGTGCTGATCGCCTGCCCGACGGGCATCTTCGCCTTGCGCCGCTCGTGACTGACCTTGCCTCGACACACGTCGCCCAAAGGCGCGATAGCGTCTTGCGGCGCCCGTTCTTCTGGGTGATCGGGGTCGCCGTCATCGTGTTCGCGCTGGCGCCGTGGATCGGCAACGACGTCGAGCTGCGCGAAAGCTTCATGCTCGCCACCATCTACGTGATCCTCGCGAGCAATCTCAACGTGATGATCGGCTATGCCGGCTACATCAATTTCGGCAGCATCGTTTTTTTCGGTCTCGGCGGCTATATCTGCGTTTATCTCATGGCGGTGCCGCAATGGCCGTTGGCGGCGGCGGCGCCGGCCGCCGGCGTCATCGTGAGCGCGCTCGCCTTGCCCTTCGGCCTTGGCATCCTGCGCCTGCGCGGCGCCTATTTCGCGCTCGCGACCATCGGCGTCAACGAGGCGGTTCAGGCCTTCGTCACCAATTTCAAGCCGTGGGGCGGCGCCTCGGGCATGTATCTTTCGACCGCGCTCTTCAAGCCCCTTGGCGGGCCGATGCAGGCGCTATGGACGATCTATTTTCTGCTCGTCGCCATCATGGGCCTGTCGCTCTATCTGAGCTGGGGCATCAAGATCTCAAAGTTCGGGCTTGGCCTCCTCGCGATCGGCCAGAATGAGGACGCTGCCTCGGTGATGGGCGTACCGACGCCGCTCTACAAGGCGATGGCCTACTGCGCGACTGCGTTCCTGCCGGCGATGGCGGGAGGGCTTTACTTCTTCAAGGGTGCTTTCATCCAGCCGAGCGATGCGTTCGATCTCACCTTCTCGACCGAGGCGATCGCCATCGTCATGCTGGGCGGGCAGGGCACGATCGCGGGCCCGGCGATCGGCGCCTTCTTCTACGAGCAGCTGCGCGGCTGGCTTCTGACCTCGGAGACGTTCTCGAACTTCCAGCTTGTGGCGGCGGGTGCGCTGCTGCTCGTCATCGTCCTGTTCCTGCCTGGCGGGCTCATGGGCTGGCTTTATCAGCGCTGGCCGCGCTTGAGCCGGTGGATTGAATGAGCGCGATCCTCGAGCTCGAGGGCGTGAGCAGGAATTTCGGCGGCCTCAAGGCCATCGACAACCTGAGCTTCGTGGTCAACGAGCGCGAGATCCTAGGCCTTATCGGCCCCAACGGCGCTGGCAAATCGACGCTCTTCAATCTCATCAACGGGGTCTTTCCCCCGGACAGGGGCCGCATCCGCTTTCGTGGGGTCGACATCACGGGCGAGCCGCCCTATCGCATAGCGAAGCACGGGCTCGCTCGCGCGCACCAGATCGTACAACCTTTGGAGCAGATGACGGTGCTCGAGAATTGCACCGTTGGCGCCTGTTTCGGGCGCGAGAGCCTGTCGCGCGCCCGGGCGAGCGAGGTGGCGCGCGAGGCGGCCGTCTTTGTCGGGCTCGAGGACCGGCTTGAAGTCGCGGCCGCGCATCTCAACATCGCCGGCAAGAAGCGCTTGGAGCTTGCCCGCTCGCTCGCGGCCCAGGCCTCGCTCCTGCTCCTCGACGAGGTTTTGGCCGGCCTCAATCCGACCGAGGTCGATTACATGATCGGCGTCATCCGCCGCATCCGTGAGCGCGGTATCGCCATCCTGATGATCGAGCACCTGATGCAGGCGATCATGAGCCTCTCGGACCGCGTGGTCGTGCTCAATTCCGGCCAGAAGCTTGCAGAGGGCGCGCCGGCCGAGGTCGCCAACAACCCGCTCGTGATCGAGGCTTATCTGGGCGACCCCGAGCTCGCCAAGGAATTCCGCGGAGAGGCGAGATGAGCACGCCGCTCCTCGAGGTGTCGGCACTCACGGCCGGCTATGGCGAGGTCCAGGTGCTGTGGGACATATCGCTCAAGGCCACGGCCGGCGAGCTCACGACGATTGTCGGCGCGAACGGCGCCGGGAAGACGACGACGTTAAAGGCCGTCCTCGGCAGCATCGCGCCGTGGGGCGGCCGCGTCGTCTTCGCCGGCGAAGATGTGACGCGTCTTCCGGCGCATGCAAAGGCCGCCCGCGGCCTCGTCCTCGTTCCCGAGGGGCGGCAACTCTTTGCCGCCATGACGGTCGAGGAAAATCTCGAGATGGGCGCCTATTCGAAGCGCGCCGCGCGCACCTTTACGCAGCACTTTGATCATGTGCTGACGCTGTTCCCGCGGCTCGCGGAAAGGCGGCGCCAGAAGGCCGGCACGCTCTCGGGCGGCGAGCAGCAGATGCTGGCGATCGGCCGCGGCCTTATGTCGGACCCGCAGATCCTCATCATCGATGAGCTGTCGCTCGGCCTCGCGCCCGTCGTGGTGCAGCAGCTTTTCGGCACGCTCACGGGGCTGAAAAAGGAAGGCCTTACCATTCTCCTCGTCGAGCAGAACGTGCATCTGGCGTTTGCCGTCTCCGATCACGCTTATGTCGTCGCCGAGGGCCGCATCTTCACCGAAGGCCGGCCTGCCGAGCTTGCCGCGCGGCCCGAGATCAGGCGGGCTTATCTCGGCCTCTGACCCGCGCCTGGACAAGCGTGCCGCGCCCGGCTTGGATGGCGCTCGCGCGAGTCCGCGACCCAGGGAGATGCGAATGATCGACTTCTACGCGCTCACCAGCCCCAACGTGCAGAAGATATTTCTGATGCTCGAGGAGACCGGGCTCGAATATCGGCCGATCTATGTCGACGTATGGAAGGGCGACCAGTTCAAGCCGGAATTCCTGAAGCTCAATCCGAATGCCAAGATCCCGGTGATCGTCGATCACGACGGGCCGGGCGGCAAGCCCTACACATGCTTCGAGTCGGGCGCGATCCTCATGTATCTCGCCGAGAAGACCGGCAAGTTCCTGCCGAAGGACGCGGCCCAGCGCTTTGACGTGATCCAATGGCTCATGATCCAGATGTCGGGCGTCGGACCGATGTTCGGCCAGTTCGTCCATTTCAAGCGCTTCGCGCCGGCGGGCAACGACTACGCGGCCGTGCGCTATCAGACCGAGGTGCGCCGCCTCTATGATGTGCTGGAGCAGCGGCTGGAGAAATCGGCGTATCTCGGCGGCCCCGACTACACGATTGCCGACATCGCGACCTTCCCCTGGACGCGCCAGCACGACTTCATGGGCGTGAAGTGGGATGACCACAAGAACTGCGCGCGGTGGTTCAGCGCGATTGCCGAACGGCCGGCGGTCAAGCGCGCACTTGCCAAGCTCGAGACCATTCCGTCGGTGCGCGACAACGCCAAGCCCGACGATGTCGATCGCTTCTTCGGCCGCGGCCGCTGGGCGCGCGCGTCCTAGTACCGATCAGCGTATTGCCGCGTCAGTGCCGAGGCGCGCGATCTGCGTCGGCGCCCCGCTGCGCGGCACGTGATACCACCAGCCGAGCCGGTTGATCGAGTAATACGGGATATAGCGATCGATCGCGCTGTCGGGCCGCACATCGGCTACGAGGTTGTCGAGCACCAGCGCCTCGCCATCGACATAGACGATAGCGACGGCGTGGTCGGCGCCGAGCGAGGCGTCGCGAACCACGGCGAAGCGCAGGTCCTCCTCCGGCACGCCCGATTGCTCAAGCGCCATGAACTTGGCGATGGCGTAGTCCTGGCATTGGCCGCCGCGGGCCAGAAATTCAAACGGCGTTTCCCAGTGATCGGGGTCATGCCAGTTTGTGACGGCGGGGACATAGCGCACACGGTTCATCGCGTCGTTGACGCGCGCGACGCGGGCGCGCAGCGGCAAGGTCTTGAGCTCGGCGATGAAGGTGCGCCAGCGCTGCGCGGCGCTGCAGACGACGTCGGCCGCCGCGTCGCATTGAGACGGCGGCGCGACGAGGTCTCGCTCGCTGCGTGCGACGACGCCGTCCCACTTTGTGAAAGGCGCGAGATTCGTCGAGTAGACCTCGCGCGTGCCGAAGAGCCCGGCCGCCCCGGCGGGCGGCACGACAAGAAAGGCAGCGAGGACGAGGAGGCAGGCGCCAATAAATCGTCGCAATCCGGAACCCCATTCGGCGGCCCCGCTACCCCGGGCTTTGGCCCGGCGCCGGAGGCTTTGCGTCCCCGGGTTGCCCCGGGTTTGCCTTTTCGTGGGGTGACTTCCGTCGGAAGGCGCACCACCGCGATCAACGGCGAGTGAAGCACACCCGCCGCTAACATTTGCTTAACTCGTGCGCTTCCGCTTCAGCGCAGGCTATTTGGAAGCACCAAAGAGGCCTGCGGCGGCGGTCTCGTTAACCGTGACGTGGTTGTCGTCGAGCAGCTTCGCGACATAGGCCTGGCTCGCCTGCGCGGTCTTGGTCTCGCGCAACACGGCGACGAACTGGTCGTGCACCTGGGCGTAGTCAGCGGGCTTGGTACCGAGCAGCATCATGATATGCCAGCCGCCGGCGGTGTGGACCGGTTCGCTCACGCCCTTCTCCGGCAAGGCGGTGACGGCGCCCAACATTTCGGGCAAAAGCTGGCTCTCGGGAATCCAGCCAAGATCTCCGCCTTTGGGAGCGCTTGTCGTATCGTTCGAATTGGCCTTGGCGAGCGCGGCAAAGTCGGTGCCCTTGGCCCTGGCCTTCTTGGCGAGGTCCTGAGCCTTTGTGGCGACGGCGTCGAGCGCGTCCTTACTCGATCCCGGGGTCTCGGCGAGGAAGATCTGCGCCAGGTGGTATTGGTGCAGGCGGTCGCGGTTGGCGTCGTACGCGGCTTTTACATCGTCCTCGGTCGGATAGTTGGCGGGCAATGATGCCGCGCGCAGGAACGTGGAATAAACCACCTCGTCGCGCGCACGCGCGATTGCCGCCGCGACTTCGGGTTTCTTGTCCCACGACTGCTTCGAGGCTTCGGCGAGCACAAGCTTTCGCGCTATCGCAGAGCGCACGACTTGGTCCATCAGCTTCGGCTCCTTGGCCGCCGCTTCGCGCTGCTGCGGATTGAGCGCGTCCAGGAAGTCCTTGATCTCCGACGCCTTCACCTGCTGCGAGCCGATACTGGCGACGACGGGATCGTCGGCACGCGCCGGCAGATATGCGGCGAGAAGCAGCATGCTGGCGCAGATCGCGGGCTGGATTGACCGATGCATCATGTTCACCTTTCGGAAATTTTGTCGGCGCGTACCTTCATTTGAGCGCACGGGCAATGCGGTCGCGCACGCTTGAAATGACGCTCTTCCAGTCGCGCGGCGCGGGTTGGCGAATGAGGCGCAGCGTCGGATACCACGGCGTGTCCTCGCGTTTCCCGAGCCAGCGCCAATCCGGCGTGTAGGGGATGAGGACGAAGGCCGGGCGTCCGAGCGCGCCTGCCAGATGTGCCACCGCCGTATCGACTGTCACGACCACGTCGAGCTGCAGGATGAAGCGCGCGGTGTCGACGAAATCGTGGATCGCGGGTCCGAGGTCGCGAACGAGGATACGCGCGCCGATCGCAGCGAGGTCGTCCGCGCGCTCGCCTTTCTGGAGGCTGTAATACTGCACGCCCGGCAGATCGCAGAGACCCAGCATCTCCTCGAGGCTGAGCGACCGGTTCTGGTCGTTGGCGTGGCGCGCGCGCCCGGCCCACACAAGGCCGATGGTGGCGCGCGTGCCGGGGGGGCGCGGCAGGACCGGGCCGCTCGCGGGGGCGGCGATATAGGGCACGCGCGCGGGCAGGTTGGCGAGCGTGATGCCGAGCCGGTGCGCGAGGCTCATGAGCGGCAGGTGGAAATCGGCCGCCGGCAGCTGTGATCCCATCGGCCGCAGCTCGGCGATGCCGGGGAAATTATGGAGGAGCCGCAGAAGCTCAGGCGGGCTGTCGAAAATGATGCGCGCATCCTTGGCCGCCACCAGCGGCAGGAAACGAGCGAATTGCAGCGTGTCGCCGATCCCCTGCTCGGCATAGACATAGAGCGTGCGGCCGGCCAGATCCTCGCCCTGCCACAGCGGCAGCGGCGTGTTGCGCACCGAGCGCAGCTTCGGGTCGAAGCCGAACTGCGGATCCTCGAGATCGAAGCGTGCGTCGTAAGCCGCGAAGCCGCGCTCGTAGTCGCCACTTGCGAGAAGCGCGAGCGCACGGTCCCACGCGATCGTGCGGTTCATCGGCACGATGGCGAGCGCGCGGTCATAGCATTCGACCGCCTCGGCGTGCTCGCCGAGCGCGAAATGAAGAAGTCCAAGATTGTGGTAAGTCTCCGGCCGGGCCGCGTCGAGCGACAGCGCGAGCCGGAACTCTGCCATCGCCGCGTCGAACTCCTGCGCGAGCCACAGCATGTTGCCGAGGTTCGAATGCAGGATGGCCGATTGCGGCACGTAGGCGATAGCGCGCTTGAGACAGGCGATCGCCGCGGGGATGCGCCGCTCGGCTTTGAGCAACACCGCCGCGTTGTTGTAGACGTCGACATAGGTCGGGAAGCGCTCGATCAGGTCGCAGTAAAGCGCGAGCGCGCCGGCGCGGTCGCCGGTGCGTTGGCGCTCGTTCGCCGCGGCGAAGAGCTGGCGCGGGTCGGCTTGCGTGGCGGGTGCCGCCGCGGTCGGACCGGCGGCGCGCTGGGCGGGCTCACTCATAAAGCGCTTGCATGTGGCGCGGGCGGAAACCGGCCGATTGTAGCAAGGCAGAGGTAAAAAAGCAGGCTGCGCCCGCCCGCGCCGCCTCGCCTTCGCGATCTGTGGGCCGGGGAGGGGGCTATTTGGCCGCTTCCCGCCGCGCCTCCTGGATCGCGCGCCAGACCCGTTCGGGTGTGGTCGGCATGTCGATATGACGCACGCCCAGCTCGGCCAAGGCATCGACCACCGCGTTTACGGCGACGGCCAGCGCCGGGGTCGTGCCGCCTTCGCCGCCGGAGCGCACGCCGAGGCGGTTCGACGGCGCCGGCACCTCGGAGAGCGCGGTGGCGAAAGAGGGCAGGATGTCGGCGCGCGGCATCGCATAGTCCATGAAGGTCGCGGCCAGAAGCTGGCCGCTCGCCGCGTCGTAGTGGGAATTCTCCCACAACGCCTGGCCCACGCCCTGGGCGATGCCGCCATGCGTCTGCCCGTGCAGGATGAGCGGATTGACCGCGCGCCCGACATCGTCGACCGCGGCATGGCGCACGAGGTCGACGAAGCCCGTCTCGGGATCGACCTCGACTTCGGCGATCTGCGTGCCGTAGGGAAAGCTCGCCAGCGGGATGGTCTCGTCCGAGACGGCGCCCAAGGCGCCCTGCAATTCGCGCGGCAGGTCTTTGCGTTGGGCGGCCGCCGCGGCGACCTCGAAAATGCCGACCTCGCGGTCCGTGCCCTTGATGCGGAAGCGGCCGCGCTCGAACTCGATGTCGACCTCGCCCGCCTCGAGCAGGTGCGCGGCGATCTTGCGGCCCTTGTCGATGATCTCATCGGTCGCCTTGCCAACGACGATCGTCGCCATCTTCATCGAGCGGCCGGAGTGCGATCCGCCGCCGCCGGCGATCCGCGCCGTATCGTGCGCGACATAGGTGATGCTGTCGAACGGCACGCCGAGCCAATCGGTCACGAGCTGCGCGAAGCTCGTCTCGTGCCCCTGGCCGCTGTTCATCGTTCCCATCACCAGCTCGACCTTGCCCTCGGGCATGACCGTGATCTCGGTTCGCTCGCGCGGGTTGCCGCTGGTGATCTCGATGTAATTCGAGACGCCGAGGCCGCGGAGCTTGCCGCGGCGGCGTGATTCGGTCTTGCGCGCCGCGAACCCGACATAGTCCGCAAGCTCGAGCGCCGTCTCCATCGCTTCGCGATAGCGGCCATTGTCGTAGGTGAGGCCCAGAGGGTTTGAATAAGGCTGCAACTCCGGCGGCACCATATTGCGCCGGCGCAGCTCGACCGGGTCGAACCCGCATTGATCCGCGGCGAGATCCACAAGCCGCTCCATGACGAAGATCGCCTCGGGCCGGCCGGCGCTGCGGTAGGGCGTGGTCGAGACGGTGTTGGTGACGACGGCGCTCCCGCGGAAATAACCGACCGGGATGCGGTAGACGCTCGACATGAGGCCGATGCCCTTGCGCAGCGACACGAAAGCCGCGGCATGGGCGCCGATATTGCTGACGTTGGTGCCGCGCAGCGCCAGGAAATTGCCGTCTTTGTCGAGCGCCAGCTCGGCCGTCACGGTGAGATCGCGGCCCTGGTAGTCGGACAGGAACGCCTCGCTCCGCTCGCACGTCCACTTGACCGGGCGCCCTGCGCGTTTGGCCGCCCAAGGCAACAGCGCATATTCCGGGAAGAAGAAATTGCGCGTGCCGAAATTGCCGCCCATGTCCTTGCAGGCGCAGCGCACTTTCTCGGGCGGCACGTCGAGGATGGCGGCAAGCTGCATGCGCTCGACCGCCACACCGCTGCCGGTGCCGGCGTAGAGCGTGTACTCGCCGCTCGCGGCGTCGTAAGCGCCGGTCGAGGTGCGGGTCTCCATCGGCACGCCGGTGACGCGGTTGATCCAGGTATCGAGCCGCACGACGTGCGCCGCGTGGGCAAAGGCGGCTTGGGTCGCCGCCTCGTCGCCCACCTCGATTTCGACGCAGCAGTTTCCCGGCACATTGTCCCAAAGTTGAGGCGCGCCGGGCTTCAGTGCCTCGATCGAGCGTGCAACTGCCGGCAGCACCTCGTAGGTGACGTCGACAAGCTCGGCCGCGTCCTTCGCCGCAGCGATGCTGTCGGCCACCACCATGGCCACCGGCTCGCCGACGAAGCGCGCCTTGTCGGCCGGCATCGGATAATCGGCGGTGGCGACGGCCGCAGGCCCTCGCACCCGTACGGCAACGTCCGGCGGATTGGAGAGGCCGCCGACGGGGCCATGCGGGATGGGTTTGAGGCCGTCGGCGATGTAGTCGGCGCCGGTGAGCACCGCGCGCACGCCCGGCGCCTTCTCGGCCACGCGTTTGTCGATCGCGACGATCCGCGCATGCGCATGCGGCGAGCGCACCAACACGGCATGGAGCAGGCCCGGCAGGCGCAGATCATCGCCATAGCTGCCCTGACCGGTGAGGAAGCGCAAATCTTCCTTGCGCTTTACGGCCTGGCCGATGCCGTTCGGCACTGCGCCCGTATCGTTCATCGTCTCCCAATCCCCGCGCGCCGTTTGGGCGGCGCGCCGCTTCTACCCGAGCGGCCCCAGGAATGCCTCGCCAAGGAACGTGTCGGGCTGCGCCGGCACCTTGTCGGGCCAATGATCGTTGTCGATCTTTGTTCGCTGCGCGGCCGGGCGCGGCTTCCCGTCCCAGCCGATCTGCTCCATGTAGTAATAGAGCTGCATGGCGTGGCCGTCGGGATCGAGCGCGAAGGCGGAATAGTCGATGCCGGGGAAAAGCTCCGGCGGCAGGTATTTGATCGTGACGCCTTCGCCCTTGAGGAACTTCACCGCGTCCTTCAGCTGCTTGTAGTCGCCGACCTGGAGGCCGAACGCCATCAGCGTGGAATCCGGGCGCAGGCCGAGCTCCGCGCGCAGCGCGACCGGATAGAGCGCCATGGTGTGGTGCTCGGTGTTGCAGCGCAGGAAGAGGCAGCGGTGGCCCTTCCAGGTGATCTCCTCGGTCACGGTGAGGCCGAGCGTGTCGCGGTACCATGCCGCGCAGCGCTCGACATCGCGGACGAAGAGCCGGACCGGCCCGATGCGCACGATCTTAAACGGGCGCGCGAGCAGCACGCCGCCCACATCGTATTTCTCTTCAAGCCATTCCTTGGCGCGCCAGCCGGCGCGCGGATCGACCGCGCCGTCGAGCTCATGCGCGACTTCGGCATATTCCGAGCGGTGCGGGAGATCGGGATGGTTGTGATAGGTGATCTTGTGCAGATCCCGCGGTTTCGAGCATCCGTCCCAGCCGATCTGCTCGATCCCGTAATAGAGCTCGTTGGTGTGGCCCTCGGGGTCGAACGGGTAGAAGTGCCAGTTCGAGCCCGGCGTGTCGCGGCCGGAGCGGCGGATGCGCACGTCGCGCTTTTTCATGAAGTCGAGACCCTCGACGACCTCGCGCAGCGCGCCAACCTGCCACGTGATCTGGTTGGTCGTGACCTCGGGGAACTCCTTCGATTCCGGCAAAAGCGCCTGGCGTGCGCGGCGCGGGAACCAGACGAAAGAATGATGGTCGGTGCCGTGGCGGCTGAAATAACCGACCGTTGAGCCGACCTTGGCCTTGAGCTCGGCCGGAACGCGGGCGCCCATGTCGAGCTCATCCGACACGCGGAAGCCCAGAAGCCGCTCATAGAACCAGCGGCCTTTCTCCGGATCGTCGATATCGACCCCGAAATGGCCAAGCCGCCGCACCCGGAAAGGCCGCGGCAGTTCGACGTCGCCTACGCTAAAGGTCTGCTCCAGCGCGGGATTGATCGTGTCGGGTGCCATCGGAGTCCTCCGCTCGAACGCTCGAGCGCCATGATGGAACTTCCGGCACGAAAATGCAAAACCCCGGCTCAGCCGTCGACGCGCTGGAACCGGTGGCGGTCGCTCAGCACGGCGAAGGACAGGCTCTTGAGCTTGGTCGGGTCGCCGGCCGAGACGAGGCGGGCATAAGCGAGCCCGTCAGTGCCGGTGATGATGTCGCGCACGACCCATTCAAGCCCGGGACGGCCGAAATTGCGCTGGTGCACGTCCCGGAAACGCTGGCCAACCGAAATCAACGATGCAGTAGTCATGTGATGCGACTGGGGGGCAAGAGCGCCGCGACGTGCGGCAGGAGAACCCTATTCCGATCGGCCCTTAAGGCTCAAGCGCAATCGCCGAGTTGCGCACAAGATCAATTCACGATGCGCCACGTCCCGTCGGGCTGAAGGCAGGCGGTGCCATACATCGTTTGCGGCGCGCCGTCGATCATGGTCGTGCTCTGGTACTCGCGGCAATAGGGATTGGCGGCCGTCGTGGGGGCGGCGGGCGGCGCCGTGACCGCGGCGGCCGGAGCGGGCGTCGTGTAGACCACAGGCGGCGGCGAGTAGACGACGGGCGGCGGCGGAACGTAATAAACCGGCGGCGGCGCGTACACGATCGGCGGCGGCGGAGGGAAGACGGGAACACCGAGATTGAAGCCGAAGCCGACGACCCCGTGCACGCGCGCGAGGGCCGGAAACGGAGCAAGCGTCGCCGCGATCAGCGTGAGCACGGCCGCGCCGGCGAACGCGCGCCGCATCAGATTCCCGCGCAGTGGCATGATCCATGTTCCTTTTGCCCGCGGCGTCAAAACGAAGACGAGCGGCACGATATTCCGCCGCTAGAACTCATATCCCAGGAGCCAGGAGTCAAGCGAATAGGGCCCGCCGCCATGCACGACAAAAAAGAGCATGCCGGCCGACCACACCATCGGGTATTCGAGCCCGGTGACGTTCCAGAAATATCCGTCGAAGCGCCAGTGCTCGATTGCGGCCATCACTAGAAAGATGAATGCCGCGAGTGCGAGCGGCCGCGTGAAGACGCCGAGCGCGAGGAGCGGGCCGCCAGCAAGCTCCAGCGCCGCGATCGTCAGCGCCCAGAACCAGCCTGGCCGGTAGCCGTGCGCGTCGAGCCCGGCGCCGAGCGCCGCGAGACTGAGTGCTCGGCTGCCGGAATTGGGGAAGAGGCCGAAGACGAAGCGCAATCCATGCGGCACGAGCGCGAGGCCGAGAACGACGCGGGTCAGGGCCTCGGCCACGGGTGCTGCGGCGTGATAAAGCAGCCCGAGCTGCGGCCAGACGAGCGGTGTCGTTCCGTCCATGCACGCCGATCATAAGCCGCGCGCGCGACGCGGGCGAGGTTGTTGCCGCTGCCGCGAAGTCGGCGGTAGACTGTGTCAGAGGAAATTTGCCGCGTGGAGAACGCCATGTCGCTCACCGACGAGAAGCAGACAAGCGGGAAGCAGGACCCGAAGCCCGAGCCGGCCCTCAGCCTCCGTTTCCTGTCACACGGCACGCTCGACTGCCGCGACATCGATTTCTCCCGCAAGTTCTACGAGGAATTTCTGGGCTTCGAGGTCGTGCAGACCTCGGCCATCTCGCTCCTCATCCGCCTGGGCGGCGACCATTGCTATGCCGTGGTGAAGAGCAAGAAGGTCGGCGTGATGAACCACCTCAATCACAATGGCATCGACGTAAGGACCAAGGAGGAGGTCGACGAGGCGCACCGCGTCGTCACCGAGCAGGCCGACAAGTGGAAGATCACCAAGGTCACCAAGCCGTTCCTTCAGCACGGCACCTACAGCTTCTATTTCTATGACTGCGACGATAATTGCTGGGAAATCCTCACCAATCCCGAAGGGGGCTATCGCTGGCTCTTCGAGCACGGCGACATGACCGGCAAAGGCCATCACGACCGCAACTTCAAGCGGCCCGGCGTCGACGTCTGAAGCGGCTGCACGCGTCAGGCATGTCCGCCCGCGCCTGGCGCGCGACGTCCGTCCAGCAGTAACGCAGTATGATCGTCGCGCTCGTCGTTGCCTGCGCCTTCTTCATGGAGACGTTCACCGGCACCGTTATTACGACGGCGCTCCCGGCGATGGCGCGCTCGTTCGGCTCCGATCCGGTACGGCTCTCGTTGGGCGTCACCGCCTACATGCTGAGCCTTGCCATCTTCATCCCGCTTTCGGGCTGGGTGGCGGACCGATTCGGCTCGCGGACCGTGTTTCGGGCCGCGATCGGCCTCTTCACCCTGGCCTCGGTCTTTTGCGGCCTAAGCGATAACCTCGCCGAACTGGTGCTGGCGCGCGTCGTCCAGGGTGTCGGCGGCGCGATGATGGTGCCGGTCGGCCGCCTTGTCATGTTCCGCAGCGTGGACCGCTCGGAATACGTGCGCGCCATGGCATGGATGACGGTGCCGGCGTTCGTCGGGCCGATCGTGGGGCCGCCGGTCGGGGGCTTCATCACGACCTACCTCACGTGGCGCTGGGTCTTTTTCCTCAACGTGCCGATCGGCCTGCTCGGCATGGTGCTTGTTACATACCTCATCGAAAATTATCGCGAGCCGGTGGCACGGCCGCTCGACTGGCTCGGTTTCGTGTTGAGCGGCGTGTCGCTCGCCTCGATCCTCTACAGCCTCGATCTCGCGGCGCACGGATCGCTCGGCGATGTGCTGGGTTTCGCGGCGTTGCTCGCTGCCGGGCTCGTGATCGGCGCGCTCGCCGTGCTGCATGCGCTGCGACATCCGACGCCGCTCCTCAACCTGTCGCTTTTCCGCCTTCCAACCTTCGCGCTCTCGGTCTGGGGCGGCCTGTTCTTCCGCACCAGCGCCGGGTCGATCCCGTTCCTGCTGCCGGTTTTCCTCCAGGTCGGGCTCGGCATGACGGCATTCGTCTCCGGAATCCTCATCTTCGCCGATGCCATTGGTAACTGCGCGATGAATGCTGTCGCGCCCGCGGCGTTGCGCCGGTTCGGATTCCGCACCGTCGTGGTGTGGAACGCGGTCATCAGCGCGGCGGGTATGGCGGCAAGCTCCGCCTTCGACGCCAACACGCCGCACGCCGTCATCTTCGCGGCGTTCTTTTTCTTCGGCTTCATGCGCTCGTTGCAATATAACGCGCTCAGCACGCTGCAATATGCCGACATCCCGGCGTTCGAGCTGAGCGGCGCCACGAGCTTGGCGCAGATGGTGCAGCAGCTTTGCAGCGGCACCGGCGTGGCCCTGGGCGCGGTGCTGTTGCAGCTCATGCTGGTGCTGCGCGGCGCGGGCGCGGAGTCCCTCGGCGCGCGCGACGTGCGGGTTGTCTTCATTGTGATTGGCCTCTTTGCGCTGCCATCGCTACTCTTTTTCCTCCGTCTGGGCGCCGACGCGGGTGCGGAACTGGTCGCCCCGCGCGCGGCCGCAAGGAACTCGATCGCGGCGCCGTCGGCGGATTCGTCATAGACACGCGGGGTAGCGCGGTCGCGATTTTCCCTACCCAGTCGAACCTATCGGGCGTAAAGTAGGTGCGAGACAACTAAATACGTGGGCGGGCAATGTTTGAGCTTAGAAACACGCTGCCGTTTCTCCTCAACCGCACCGGCATCCGCATGGCGGAGCTGTTCGGGGAGCGCGATCTTGCGCGCTTCGGCGTGACCTTGTCGATGTACCGTGTGCTTGCGGTGCTGCACCGCCAAGATGATGTGCGCCTCGGCGAGCTCGCCGCACTCGCCGATATGGAGGTCTCGACGCTCTCGCGGCTCATCGGCTCGATGCAGACGAAGCGGCTCGTGTCGCGCCGTCGCTCGGGCAAGGACGCGCGCGCCGTGCGCATCCGCGCCACCGACCAGGGCCGCGCGCTCGCGCAGAAGCTCATCGCCGCCGTCGCCAACTACGAAGATAGCGTCACGGCAAGCCTTGGCGTCCGCCAGGTGCAGGAGCTGAAACGCATGTTGGCTCAGATCGCCGATACGATCACTGCGATAAAGTCCGGGCAGGATCAGGGCCGGACGCGGGCGCGGCGGCAATCGGCCGCGTAAGAGCGCGGCCCATCGCGCGGCCCGCGAAGAGAGAGGGATGAGGATCGCGGATCGCACGAGAGGCTCGCTCGGCGCCGGCGCAGCGGCGCTTTCTTTGCTGCTTCTTTCTGGCTGTACCGCCAAGGACGTGATGGCGACCGATGGCGCGGGCTATGTCGCCGATGCCGCGCAGCGTGTCGCGAATGTCGACTGGAGCAAGGCCGAGACCGTCGACATCGCGCTTTCGGAATACGATTTCACCCCGGCCGCGCTTAGCTTCCACCAGGATCATCCCTACCGACTCCACCTCGCCAACAAGGGCGGCGATGTGCACGACTTCGCCTCGAAGCCGTTTTTCCAGGCGATTGCGGCGGCAAAGCTCGTCACGTCCGGCGCGACGACGGAGATGCCGCGGCTCGAGAGCATCGGCCTCAAGGCGGGCGAGGCGAAGGACCTCTACTTCGTCGCGGTGACGCCTGGGACCTATTCATTCGACTGCCGCGAGCCGCTCCATGCCATGTTCGGCATGACGGGCACGGCGCGGATCGACTGAGGCCTAATCCACCGCCGCGGCCGTGCTAGAATAGGTCGAAAGCCGAAGGGATCTACTTGCCATGATCAATCTTCAGGACATCCGCTATCTGCGCATCGGCACCCCCGATCTCGACAGCGCGGTCCGCTTCGCTACCGATGTCGTCGGGCTGCAGCTTGCCGCTCGCGACGGCAAGACCGTTTATTTCCGCAGCGACAAGGTCACGACCCGGGGCGATACACGCGATCACACGCTCGTCTATTTCGAAGGGGATCCTGCGGATCACACGATCGGTTTCGACCTCATCGATCCCGACGATCTCGACAAGGTCGCGGCCGAGCTCGAGGCCGCTGGGCGTCCGGTCCATCTCGGCACGCGGGAGGAATGTGAAAAGCGCCGCGTCCGCGCCTTCATTGCCTCAAGCGATCCCACCGGCAACAAGATCGAGATCGTGGCGCGGCCCTATCACACCGGTTTGCGCTATTTCCCTGGACGGGACGCCGGCATCACCGGCTTCAGTCATATCGGCCTTTACACCAAGGATGCGGCGCGGGACGAGGCGTTCTGGACCCGCATCTGCAACGCGCGCGTGAGCGACTGGATCGGCGACGCGGCCCTCCTGCGCATCGCGACGGCGCATCACTCGCTCGCGCTCTTTCCGGCGCAACGCACCGGCATCCAGCACATCAATCATCAGGTCGAGGATGTCGATGACGTGATGAAGTCCTGGTACTTCCTCAAGGAGAAAGGCATCAAGATCCTGCTCGGCCCCGGCCGCCATCCGCTTTCAACCGCAATCATGCTTTATTTCCGCGGGCCCGATGGCACGTGCTTCGAGTATTCGTGCGGCGTGAAGCACATCCGGCCCGAGGACGAGGCGGCCTATCGCCCGCGCCAATTCCCGTTCGACCAGTATGCGGTGTGCCTCTGGGGCTCGCGGCCTGACGCCGAGCTCTCCGCCTTCCCGCAGGGCGGGGACGCGAAGCCGCCGCTGCGTGCGGTCATGTATTGAACGAAGGACAGGGGAGGGACGACATGGCGAAATATCTCATTCACGCCGCCTACACAGCCGAAGGACTGCGCGGCCTGCAGAAGGACAAGGCGTCAGGGCGCCGTGAGGCGATCGCGAAGGCGATGGAAGCCGTGGGCGGCAAGCTCGACGCGCTTTATTTCAGCCTTGGCGAGGACGATGTCCTCGTGATCGTTGATTGTCCCGATATCGTCAGCATTGGCGCGGTCGCCATCGCCGTAAGCGCGACCGGCCTCGTGCGCACACGCACGACCGCGCTGATGACCGTCGAGGAAGTTGACCGCGCCCTCGCCAAGAGCCCCGCCTACCGCCCGCCCGGGAAATAGGGGCCCTAACCGACCTTGAGATAGATCAAGGCAGCAGGCGTGGGTTCCTCCGAGATTGGCCGCCCATCTTGGAGGAACCGAAACATGCAAATCTTCAAGCGCGCTGCGTTGCTGGTCTCGATCGTGGGATCGGCGGCTCTTCTCTCGGCATGCGTGTCGAGCGACAGGTACGGCTATCTCGAAAATCAGTTCACCGAGATCCAAAAGCAGAACCAGACGATGGCGGCGCAGAATTCCGCCGATCGTGCGGAGATTTCCGCGATCAAGCAGCAGATGGCCTCTGACGAGCAGCACATCCGCCGGCTTCAGGACGCGATCAAGTACACCGTCAACAGCGACCTGCTCTTCCCGTCGGGCTCATGGAAGATGTCGGCCGGCGGCGAGCAACTCATCGCCAAGCTCGCGCCGCAGCTGGCGCCCTATCAGCAGCAAAAGATCGTCGTCAACGGCTATACCGACAACGCCAAGGTCGGCGCGGCGCTGCGGAAAGACGGTGTCAAGACGAACGAAGAGCTGTCGCAGAAGCGGGCCGACGCCGTCATGGCCTACCTGGTCTCGAAGGGCGTGAACAAGGACTTGGTATCGGCGCACGGCTATGGCGAGTCGGACCCGATCGCCCCGAACGACACGGCGCAAGGGCGCTCCGAGAATCGTCGGGTCGAGATCCAGCTGGCTGAGTGATGGTCGTTTTCGGAGCCCCGCGGGTCGAACCGCGGGGCTTCGTCTTGCTTCGGGCGACGCCTTAAGCCTTCCGCCGCATCTCCGACGAGGAATTGATGACGGCGTGGATGTTACGCGCGAAATCGACGGCGCCCTCGGTCGACATCGTGAAGGCCGTGCGCGCATATTCCTTGACGCCGCGGACCGCCGGCATCGGCGCCTTGAGGATTGCGGCTTTCAGCTTCTGCACCGTGTCCTCGAGCGCCGCGGCCGGGACCACGTCGCTGACGATGCCGAAGCTCAGGGCGCGCTCGGCGCTGATGACCGCGGTCGAATAGACGAGATAGGCAAATGCCTTCTTCGGCACGCGGTCGATGAAGGACGACATGACCATGGTTGGCAGGATGTTGTGTGCCATCTCCGGCACTTGGAACTGTGCCGTGTCGGCCGCGAGCGTGATGTCACAGATCGCTGCGACGGCGCAGCCGAAGCCCAAAGCGCGTCCCTGCACCACGCCCACGACCGGCACCGGTGAATTGCGGATTGCGCCATAGGCGTTGAAGACGACGTCGAAGGCACGTTTCCGGTCATAGGCCTCGACCGGGCCCTGCGGCGCCTGGCCCATCATGGCGCGGCCGATGCAGAAATCGTTGCCGGCGCCGCGCAGGATGACGAGCTTCGTGTCTGCGCCCGCGTCTTGGATGAGCCGCGTCACCTCGACCGCCATGTCGTCGGTCGCGCCGTTGCCGTGGTCCGGCCGGTTGAGCGTGATCTCGAGCACAGCGCCGTCGCGCTTCGATAGGATGTCCGGCATGTCGCCTCCCTGGCGTGAAAGAAAGCCCTCTCGCCCACAAGCGGCGAGAGGGCTTTTTGCGTCAGAGCCTCACGGGCTCAGATGGTGGATGAACTTCTCCGGCGGCGCCTCGCCCCATTGCGAGGTGAAGCCGACCTCGACCGAGACGAGGTTCGAGCCGTTGGCGAGATTGAGCCGGTCGCTGTCGGCCCAATGCTCGTGCACGCGGCCCCACGGGTCCGCCCAGTAGTCGTAAACCTGGCTCCCGAGCAGGTGGCGGCCGATGCCCCACATGTGCTCGTACTTCTTCTTGCCGACGAGATATTCGTGGCCGATGAACACGTCGTCGATGTCCTGCACTTCGAACGAGAAGTGGTTGAGGCCGGTCTTCTCGTGCTTCATGCAGAAGAAGGCGTGGTGATCGACGTACTCGTCGCCGTTATCGCAGCGGTTGAACGAGGCGATGATGTTCTCCTTGGGCCCGGCATAAAGATCGTCCGAGCACACGAGGCCGAGCATGTCACGGAACCACTTCACCGTCTCGACATTGCGCGGCGTGCCCATGACGCCGTGCGCGATCCGCTTCACGGACGACGCACCCTTGCGGATGCGCATGAGTTCGCCGCGCCGGTTGAGTGGGATTCCGCCGGAATTGACGGCCTGCCGCGGCGCCTGGATCGGCAGCACCGAGTCCATGCCGTAGACGACCTCGATCGTGTAGCCGTTCGGCTCTTTGAGGCGCACGCGCTGACCGCCGCCGGGCTCGTCGATGTGCTCGATGCCCGAGGCGCCCGGCGCCTTCGCCAGCGCCTTCAGGTCATCCTCGCTCTTCGCGTGCCAGGCCATGCCGATGAAGCCGGCATCGCCCTTCTCGGTGACGTGAAGATGATGGAATGGATCGGTACCGCGCATATAGAGCGCTGTCGGTGTGCGCGCGGCGCGCACCAGGCCGAAATCAGTCAGAAATTCCTCGGCCACGTCGAGATCGGGCGACCGCAGCCGTCCGTAGGCAATGTCCCAGACCTTGATGACTGCCATGGTTCCTCTCCCAGGCGCGCGTTCCCGCACGCTCCCATTTGTCTCGCGCGAATGATAGCCGAGCGCCGATCCTTTGCCCAGATGGCGGCCGGGGCACGCCCTGTCTCGCCGCCCGCGTCCGTCCTATGATCCGGGCGGGCGGTTCGAGAGGTATTCGCGTGCTGAGGGATGAGCGGCGCCGGCGCTTGGCCGACGCGATGAGCGAGGCGCGGATCGATGCGCTCGTGGTCTACGGCAATGCGTGGCAGGGCGACTATCTGCGCTATGCGTCCGACTTCGGCATCCTCGAGGGAAGCGGCATCGCTATCGTGACGGCGGATGGACGCGCCGAACTCTTCCTCGACAGCGCTACCGAGATCGAGCGCGCCGAGGGTGAGACGTCGGGGCTCGCGTTGAACCTTGCGCCCGACCTCGCGCACGCGGTTGCGAAGCATCTTGCCCGTCTCGGCAACCGCCGCATCGCCGCGGCGCCGCAACGGTTCCTGCCGAGCTACCTTGCCGATCCCGGGCGCGGCTTCGCGCTCGAGGATGGGACGGCGCTGTTCGACCGCTTGCTCATGCACAAGGTCGCGGCCGAGCACGATGCCTTGCGCCGTGCGGCCGCCATCGCCGACGAAGCCTATCTCGTGTTCCGTGAGGCGGCGCAGCCGGGGCGGCGGCAATACGAGCTGACGGCCGCCGTCGAGGCGTTCCTGCGGCGCAAGGGATGCCCCGACAATTTCATGATCCTGGGCTCGGGCGGCAAGGACGTGCTCGGCATGACGCCGCCGTCCGACCGCCTCGTCGCTGCCGGCGACCTCGTCACCACCGAGCTGACGCCCGCGATCGAAGGCTATTACGCGCAAATCTGCCGCACGCTCGTCGTGGGCCGCGCCAATGACGCGCAGCGCCGGGCGCACGCGCTCTATCTGGAGGCGCTTGAGGCCGGCATTGCCGCCGTCCGCCCCGGCGCCACCGCCGCCGACGTGGCGCGCGCCGAGAACGACGTGTTCCGCAAGCACGGCTTCGGCGACTATGTCACCGACCAGTACACGCGCGTGCGCGGCCACGGGCTTGGCCTCTTCGCCGACTCGAAGCCGCACATTCTCGAGGACGTCCACACGAACCTCGTGCCGGGCATGGCGATCGTCGTGCATCCGAACACCTACCATCCCGAGGTCGGCTACATGGTGCTGGGCGATTCCGTGCTGGTGACAGAGACAGGCGCCGAGGTGCTGACGCGCACGCCGCGCGAGCTGTTCGAGACGGGCGTCTGATGCGGCGCGGCCTCATCGCCTGGTCGAAGGCGGAGCTGCCCGAGGCCGCGCTCGCTGCGCGCGTCGCGCGCGCGCAGGTCGTGATGGGGCAGGCCGGTCTCGCCGCGCTGCTTTGCTATAGCAACAACACGCGGCCCGCCGCGGCATCCTATCTTTGCGGGTTCGTGCCGTACTGGTCGGAAGGGGTGATGCTGCTGCCGCGCGAGGGCAGCCCCTATCTCGTCGTCGCCCTATCGAAGCGCGTTGCCACCTGGATCGAGGCGACGAGCCGCGTGGCCCGGGTCATAAGCACTGGCCGCTTCGGCGCCGAGGCGGCAAAGGCGATTGCCGCCGCGGGTGGCGGCACGGTCGGCGTCGCCGATCTCGACAATTTCCCCGCGGGCATCGCCTCCGACATGCGCGGCGCCGGCGCCACGCTCGCCGACGCGACCGCGCTTTTCGCCGAGCTGCGCGCCGCCGCCGATCCGGCGGAGCTGGCGCTTGGCGCCAGGGCCGCGGCAATAGCGCATGCGGCGCTTGCGCGTATCTCGGGCGCCGAAGCCGATACGGGCGCGGCGATTGCCGCGGTCGAAGACCACGCGCGCGTCTCCGGCGCCGAGGAATGCTACGTCTCCGCCGCGCCCGATCTCGCTCACGATCGCCGTCTCCTGCGCATCGAGGGCCGCGTCGCGCTCGGCGCGAGCTACGCCATCCGCGCCACCGTCGCCTACAAAGGCACTTGGGTGCGGCTCGCGCGCACGCTCGTCCGCGATCCGGCGCGCGCCGACCTGCCGCGCAAGGCGGCCGAGCGCTTTGCCGCCGCCGTCGCCTCGCTTCCGGACACGGCCGGGTTTGCCGGCATGACGTCCTGGCTCATCGAGGGCTGCCGCATCGCGCAGCCGCTTGAGCCCTTGGCGGGCGCACGCCTTGCCACGCCGCACGCGCTCGAGCCCGGCCGGCTCGTCACCGTCCAGGCCACGCTCGAGATCGACGGCGTGCCCATCGTGCTGGCGGCGCCAGCGCTCATCGGCGCTGCGGGCGCGCCAGCCGCGCTCCTCGTTCCTCCGGTCTTCTAGGGAGTCCACCGATGCCCAACGTCTCCGGAAAACGCGCTTTCCTCGAGCTCCTGAAGCAGAACGGCGTCGAGGTCATATTCGGCAATCCAGGCACGACCGAATTGCCCCTGATGGACGCGCTCGCTGTCGAGGACGAGCTGCGCTACGTGCTGGCGCTGCAGGAGGCGGCGGTCATGTCGATGGCCGACGGCTATGCCCAGGCGTCGGGCAAGCTCACGGCGGTGAGCCTGCACGTGACGCCCGGCCTCGGCAACGCCATGGGCATGCTCTACGACGCGCAGAAGGCGGGCGCGCCGCTCATCGTTACCGCGGGCCAGCACGACCAGGGCTTCAACCTGACCGAGCCCATCCTATGGGCCGACCTGCCGACGATCGCGAAGCCGCTCGTCAAATGGTCGGCCGAGGTGCGCCGCCTCGCCGATCTGCCGCGCATGGTGCACCGCGCGGCAAAGACGGCGCTGGCGCCGCCGACGGGCCCCGTGTTCCTGTCGCTGCCGGCCGACGTACTGAAGGAAGAGGGCGAGATCGACATGCTGGCGCCGACGCGCGTGGCGCCATACATGCGCGGCGATCCCGAGGCGGTCGCGAGGGCCGCGGCACTGCTCGCCAAGGCCGAGCGGCCTGTCATCATGGCGGGCGACATCGTGGCGCAGAGCCGCGCGCTCAACGAGGTGGTGGCGCTTGCGGAACTATTGGGCGCGCCGGTCTATGCCGAACTCATCCCGAGCACGGCCTCGTTCCCATCCTCGCATCCGCTTTTCCGCGGTAACATCGCGCGCGTCGCGCCCTCGACGCGGAAAGTCTTCGCCGAGCACGACCTGTTGCTCTCGATCGGTGCTGATCTTTTCTCGCTGTCGCTGCCCTCTGATCAGGAGGCGCTGCCGCCGGGCTATCCCATCATCCATATCGATGTCGACACTTGGGAGCTCGGCAAGAACTTCCCGACCGAGGTGGCGATCCTCGGCGATCCCAAGTTCACCGTGCCCGACCTTACGTCCGCCGTTGGTCAGGCGATGGGCGAGCGCGGCAAGGCGCGTGCGCGCGAAAAGTTCGAACTCGCAAAGCGCGCCAACCTCGAAGCGCGCGAGACGCTCCGCGCCAAGGCGCGCGACTTGCGCGGCAAGCGCCCTGTGGAGCCGCTCGCTCTCCTTGGCGCGATCGGCGAAGTCCTGCCGAAGAACGCGGTGGTGATCGAGGAGACGATCTCTTCGAGCAGCGGCCTGCGCAACCTCATCACCGCCGACGATCCGCAAAGCCTCTTCGCGCTGCGCGGCGGCGGCATCGGCTGGGGCCTGCCGGCGACGATCGGCGCCAAGATCGCGCTGCCCGACCGGCCTGTCGTCGGATTGATCGGCGACGGAAGCGCCATGTATACGTGCCAGGGCCTGTGGACTGCGGCGCGGTACAAGATCGGCGTGGTGTGGATGATCTTCAACAACCGCTCCTATCGCATCCTGAAACAGCGCGTGAACGCCATGCGCGGCTTCGCAGCGCAGACCGATCGCTTCGTCGCGATGGACCTCGTCGAGCCCGAGATCGACTATGTCGGCCTCGCGCGCTCGCTCGGCGTTTCAGCCGACCATGCCGAAAGCGTCGATGATGCAATCGACCTCTTGAAGAAGGGGCTTGGCGGCGGCGCGCCGCTCCTGATCGACGTGGCCTTGGACCGCGCCTTCAAGCCGGTGTAATGGCCAACGATCTGGAGCGTGCCAAGTTCTGGCAGGAATTCATCTGCACGAGATGTGATTTCCCGGAACCTGAAAAGCTTCGCGTGCAGTTCGCTGTCGCTTCGATTACGCGCTTCTGTGATTGCGGTTGCAACAGCTTCGACGTGTCGGTCCCCGCTTCTGCGGACATCGAACCGCTTGCGACAAAGGCAAGTTCACATCAGGCAGCGTTTTTTGACGCTACCTTTGCGGTTAGCGAGGACGAGTTGCAAACGCTCGAAATTGTTCTTTTTGCCGACGAGAATGGAAACCTGTGCGGCGTCGACGTCATGTTTTGCGCAAACGCTTTTCCGGTCCCCGACGTCTTCGACATTCGAGGTGGACCATTCACCGGCATCAACCGGGTGCTGAGGAATACAGCGAAAAGCGGGTTATGATCCGGCGGCACGGTTCACACCGATCTGATCGAGCGCCGCGCGGCCCAGGATACCGAAGGGATTGGCGTAGGTCTCGCTCATCTCGAAGTGGTTGTAGTGCTCGCCGACGATGAGCTCGACCTTCTTTCCTGCGGCCTTGAGCGCGGCGGCGAAATCGCGCGACTGGCGCTGGAACTCCGGCGTTTCGAGCGTGCCGTATGCGAGGACGAGCGGTGCCGTGATGCGGTCGAGATGGCGGATCGCCGACAATTCTTCCACCATCTCGTCGGTGAACTTGACGTATTTGCTGCGCGCCGAAAGCCGCACCGGCGCCAGATCGTACATGCCGCTGCCCAGGATCGCTCCCTTGATGAAATTGTCGGGCGCGCCGTAGTTGCGCCAGTTCGCGATGAGCGCGCAGCTCGCGAGATGCGAGCCCGAGGAATGGCCGCCGATATAAATGCGTGCGGGATCGCCCCCGATCTTGGCAGCGTTTTTCCAGACCCACGCGATACCGCGCCGCACCTGCTCCGCCATCGGGAAGAGGCTTCCGCCCGCATCCTGCACGGCGACGAAATCGAGCGCGACGAAAGCGACGCCCGCGCGAACGAACAGTTCGGCGGGATAGGCATAGTCCGCCGCGGTGCCGGCGCGCCACGCGCCGCCATGGACGAGGACGAAGATGGGGGCGTTCGGAGTTTTCACGCGGAACACGTCGAGCCCCTCGACCGCGCTTTCGCCATAGGCATAGTGCTCGGGCGCGCCGAGGCGCTCGCGCACGTCGTCGCTGAGGCTGCTGCGGCGCGCGCCGAGCTGTTCGCGATTGGGCGCATAGGCCGCCTGGTCATAGGCCGCGTCGAGCTCGGCCTGCGTATAGTTCAGGAAGACCTTGGGCTCGGCCGAAGCGCGCTGTTGCATCACGAAACTCCATCGGGTTCACTGGCGACGGGATTCTAGCATGGAATTCGCGCCGTCGACGACCGAGCGGGAGGTGGAGGACGCCGTCGGGCGTGTCTGCGCCCGCTTCGGCGACGAATATTGGTTAGGCCGCGACCGCGACGGCGTCTTTCCGCACGAGTTCCACGGCGCGATCGCGGCCGGCGGCTGGCTCGGCATCTGCATCCCCGAAGAGTTCGGCGGCGCCGGCCTCGGCATTGCCGAGGCCGCGGTGATGATGCGCACCATCGCGCAATCGGGCGCAGCCATGGCCGGCGCCTCCTCGGTGCACATGAACATTTTCGGGCTCAATCCCGTCGTCCGCTTTGGCACGGCGGAGCAGAAGCAGCGCCATCTGCCGCCGCTTGCGGCCGGCAAAGTGAAAGCGTGCTTTGCCGTCACCGAGCCCAATGCCGGGCTCGACACCGGCGCGATCGAGACGCGCGCCGAGAAGAAAGGCGCGCGCTATGTCGTGACGGGGCAAAAGGTTTGGACCTCGACGGCGCAAGTCGCGGACACAGTGTTGCTCCTCGCGCGGACGAGCCCGCGCGATGCGGTGAGGAAGCACACGGACGGGCTCTCGCTCTTCTACACCGCGCTCGACCGCCATTTCGTCGATGTGCGTGAGATCGAGAAGATGGGGCGCAAAGCGGTTGATTCGAACATGCTTTTCATCGATGGGCTCGAGGTACCGGAAGAGGACCGCGTCGGCGCCGAAGGGCAGGGGTTCGAGATCCTTCTGCACGGCCTCAATCCCGAGCGCATCCTCGTTGCTGCCGAGGCGGTCGGTATCGGCCATGCGGCCATCGCGCGCGCCGCGTCTTATGCCAAGGAGCGCATCGTGTTCGGCCGCCCGATCGGCGCGAACCAGGGCGTGCAGCATCCCTTGGCCGAGCGTTGGATGGCGCTCGAGGCCGCGCGTCTCATGGCCGCCAACGCGGCGTGGCGCTACGACCAGGGGCTTTCCTGCGGCGCCGAGGCGAACGCCGCCAAATATCTCGCGTCGGAAGCGGCGATCCGCGCGTGCGAGACGGCGATGCTGACGTTGGGCGGCTATGGCTATGCCAAGGAATATCATGTCGAACGCTATCTGCGCGAGGCGATGATCACGCGCCTTGCGCCGGTGACGCCGCAGCTCATCCTGTGCCACATCGCCGAGCGCGTACTCGGACTGCCCAAATCCTACTGACTTATTGTCATTGCCAGCGAAGCGCAGCAATCTCAGGGGATCGCGTCGTCGCCTCCGGCTTCTCGCGATGACAAAGTGGAGGGAGTGATGCCGTCGAACCTGCGCGTGCCGTTTCCACCAGACCCCAATCCGAAGAAGCCGAAATTCGCGGTGCCGGCGGGCGCCATCGACACGCATTTCCATGTCATGGGTCCGCCGGAGGTCTTCCCCTTCGTCTCGACCCGCCTCTACACGCCGCCCGCGGCACCGATCGAGCATTGGCTGCAGATGTCGAAGGCGATCGGCGTCGAGCGCGGCGTCATGGTCATGCCGGCGGTGCACGGGTTCGACAACCGCGTGATGCATGATGCGCTGGCCAAGGCCGAGGGACGCTTGAAAGGCATGGTGCGCGCCAATCCGGAGTCGACGGCGGCCGACAACAAGACGCTCAATGGCCAGGGCGTGCGCGGCATCCGCTTCAACGCGCGGCCCGGCCTTGAGGGACACTACGACCGCGACGAGACGCTGCGCATCGTCTCGCGCATTCGCGACCTGCCGTGGTGCGCGTGCTTTCACATCGAGGCCGATCTCCTCGTCAAGGAGGCGGAAACGCTACGAAAGCTCGATGTGCCCGTCATCATCGATCATTTCGGGCTGGTCGATCCGAAGAAGGGCGTCGATGGGCCGGAATTCCGCGTCGTGCTCGACCTCCTCGGCGAGAAGCACATCTGGATGAAGATCGCGACCGCCGATCGAATGCTTCATGCCGGCGCCGAGTTCGGCGACATCGTCAAGCTCGCGCGCGCCATCATCGCCAAGGCGCCCGACCGCACCATCTGGGGCACCGATTGGCCGCACGCCTATACTTATAAGCCAGGCGAGATGATCAATGACGGGGACCTCATGAACATGATGATCGACTTCCCGCCTGATCCGGCCTCGCGCAAGGCGATCCTGGTCGACAACCCCGCGCGCCTCTTCGGGTTCTGATCCCATGGCGATCCTGCTTGCGCCGATATCCGGCCCCGAAAGCGACTGGCGCGCTCTTCTTGCCAAGGCCTTGCCCGGCCGCGAGGTCCGCTACTACCCCGAAATCGGCGATCCGGCCTCGATCGATGTCGCGTGCGTTGCGCGCATTCCGCGCGGCTTCCTCGCGAGCCTGCCGAACCTGCGCCTCATCTGCTCGCTCTTCGCGGGGCAGGAAGTGCTGCTCGCCGATCCGACGCTGCCGAAGAACGTGCCGATCGTGCGCACCGGCAATACCGATGGCGATCGCTTGATGGACGAGAACGCGCTGATGCACGTGTTGCGCCATCACCGCGGGCTCCCCGACTATGCGCTGGCGCAGCAGCGTCACGAATGGGCGAGGAAGCGCGTGCTGCGCCCGCACGAGCGCACGGTCGGCGTGATGGGGCTGGGGCCGATCGGCCTCGGCGTCGCGCAATGTCTCGCCCGCCACGGCTTCAAGACCGCGGCCTGGGCGCGCTCGAAGCGCGCGCTCGACGGCATCGAGGTCTTTGCCGGGCGCGGCGAGCTTCCGGCTTTCCTTGGCCGCAGCGAGATCGTCGTGTGCCTCCTGCCGCTGACGCGGGAGACCGAGAACATCCTCGACCGCGCCGCCTTCGCGGCGATGCCCAAGGGCGGCGCCGTCATCAATCTCGCGCGTGGGCAGCATGTGGTCGAGGGTGATCTCATGGCCGCGCTCGATGCGGGCCATCTCAATTCCGCGACGCTTGATGTGTTCCGCGAGGAGCCGCTGCCAAAGGAAAGCCCGATCTGGGCGCATCCGCGCATCACGCTGATGCCGCACGTGTCGCGCCGGCACGACCCGGTCGATATCGCGCCGCGCATCGCCGAGCATGTGGAGCGCCTCGAACGCGGCGAGCCGCCGCAACAGGTCGTCGACCGCGAGGCCGGCTACTAAGCTGCTACTTCTGCGCCTCGTCGGGCTCGGGCTCGGGAATGGGCTTGCGGATGACGCGCCACGTGCGCGCGACCGCATTGTCGCACGCGAGCTCGTCCTGCTTTACCTGCACCGCCTTTGTCAGCTCGTTCTTGGCCGGCTTGTAGTTGGGCGAGGTGCGGCTCATCGCATCGATGTGCGCCTTGAGCGTGGCAAGGTCGTCGGCGCAGTCGGCCCAGGCCGGCGCGGCCGCGCAAAGAGAGGCGAAAACGAGGATCGCGCCAAAGCGTGTCACGGCGCAGACAAACGCCAAGATGCCGGCGGAGTTCCTCAGGCGGTGAGGACGATCTTGCCCCGTACCCCGGTGCGGCTCATCTCATAGGCCTCGCCCGCCTGCGACAGCTTCATCACGCGCGCAGCCTGCGGCTTGATCTTGCCATCATCGACAAGCCGCGCGAGCCGCTCGAACAGCGGGCGCTTGCCGCGAATGTCGGCGCGCGCGATCGTGATGCCGGGGCGCGGCTCGCCCGGCGGCAGGGGCGCGGCCGAGATGTAGACGAGCCGCCCGCCCGGACGCAACACGGCCTGCGAGCGGCGATGGACCTCGCCGCCCACCGTGTCGTAGACGAGGTCGAGATCCTTGACGCGCGCGGTGAAATCCTCGGCGTCATAGTCGATCGCGAGATCGGCGCCGAGCTCGCGGAGGCGCGCGAGGTTGGCGCGCCCCGCGGTGGCCGCGACCCACGCGCCTACGGATTTCGCGAACTGCACGGCAATGGCGCCCACCGCGCCCGCGCCGCCATGAATGAGGATGCGCTCGCCACTCTTGAGCTTGCCGGTATCGTCGAGCGAGATCATCGCCGTGGCGGCGGCCAGCGGCAGCGAGGCCGCCGCGACGTGATCGAGGCTCTTCGGCTTCTTCGCGACAAGCTCCTGGTTCGTCGCCAGGATCTCGCCATGCGCGCCGCCGCGCACCCCGTCGACGACGCCGAAGACCTCGTCGCCCGCCGTGAAGTCGTGCACGTTGGCCCCGGTGCCAGTCACGACGCCCGAGAAATCGCGGCCCAGCACATAAGGGAATTTGAGCGCGAGATTGGCTTTGAGATAGCCCTCGCGGATCTTCCAGTCGATCGGGTTGACGCTCGTGGCCTTGACCGTGACGAGCACGTCGTCGGGCCCCGGCGCGGGCGCGGGTAGCTCGCCGAACGTCACGACGCCGGCGCCGCCATAGGATTGGATGTAGTTCGCTTTCATGCGGCCGAAATTATCAGAGCGGGCGGCCGCTGCCTAGCGCTCGGCGGCTCCTGTCTCCTCGGGGAGGCCGAAGACGCGCTGCGCTGCCTCGAGCCCGCGGAGCGAGAAGCGCCCAACCGGGACAAGGCCGGGGCAACGCGCAGCGAACTCGGCGGAGGCGAGGAGCGTGCGGCCCAGTTCGCCCGCGAGCTTCTCGATACGTGCGGCGAGGTTGACGGCCGGGCCGATGCACGTGAAATCGAGCCGCTCCGGCCCGCCGATATTGCCATAGAGCACGGCGCCGATATGAAGCGCGAGACCGAAGCGCACGCGCTCCACGCCTTCGATAGCGTGTGCCGCCTCAAGCGCAGCAATCTCCGCGCGCGCGGCGCGCGCCGCTGCAAATGCCGCGGCGCAGGCGGAAGCGCCGTCCACGTCTCCGCCGTCGACCGGGAAGATCGCCAAAAGCCCGTCGCCGATGAATTTCAGCACCTCGCCGCCGTGGCGCGCGATCGCCGGCACCTGCGCGTCGAAGAAGCGGTTGAGGAGGTCCGTCAGGCGCGTGGGGTCGAGCCGGTCGGCAAGCGCGGTGAAGCCGCGCATGTCGGAGAGCCAGATCGCGGCGTGGATCGTCTCCGTGTCGCCGCGCCGGATCTGCCCGTGCAGGATGCGCTCGCCGGCATGCGGGCCGACATAGGTGTCGAGCAAATTCCGCGTCGTGCGGCGAAGCGCATAGATCTCGGCGAGCCGCGCAAGCGCGGGTGCCACGCGTTCGAGCGCGCGCGTCTGCTCGTCGGTGAAGCCGCCCGGCTGTCGCGTCGTCCACGACACTCCGTGAATCTCGCCGTTCGTGAAGCGCAGCGGGCTCACGAGATAGTCGCTGACGCCGTCCCGAGCGAAGTCGTGGAGCACGTCGAAATCCATCGGACAGCCGGGCTCGCAGAGGCGCCGGCGCATCGGCGCCGCGGTGCGAAATACGTGCACGACGGGGCTGTTGATGAACTGCTGATCCTGCATGATCTCGAACGGCGCCGCGGTTGTCTCGACCGGTTTATCCGGCTGCCAAGTGAAGCGCCGGCCTATGATGTTCGGATGGAGCGTGCGCACGAACACCGATACGCGCCAGAGCGGCACGCCGCACGCTTCGATGCGGCGGCAGAGCTGTTCGAGAATGTCCTCGGCCGTTGCCGCCGTGGGCGCACCCTCGGCGAGCCAGTCGAGGACACTCTCGATGCGGTCGGTCATCCGCGCTTCGGGGGCGGCGGCGGAACCGTGTCGATGAAGCTCTTGCGCGCGCGGATCGCCTCGCCCGCGCGCCTGATGTTCTTCGACGCGGCGAGCATCGCCTCGCCTTCGGGCGTGCGGAAGAAATAGACGAGGATCGGACAGAGCAAGAGGTCGGCCAACGAGATGTCGCCACCGAGGAGATAGGGACCCTCGGCAAGCGCCTCGTCCAAGACCGCGATCTGCTTCTTCGCATCCTCGGCGGATTTGTCGATGATCGCGCGGTCGGGCTTACCGTCGGCCCCGGTGGGAAAGTAATATTGCAGTACGATCTGCCGGATCATCGTGCGGTCGTAGTACGCGTTGATCGCGCTCACCCATTGCTCCATGCGCGCGCGGCGGCGGAGATCCGACGGCGTCAGACGCGGCCCGTCGAACGCTTCGTCGATGTAGCGCAGGATCGCGCTCGTCTCGTAGAGCATGAAGCCGTCATGCTCCATCGCCGGCATCTTGCCGAAGGGGTGGAGACGGTTGAGCGTCTCGCTGTGCGGCGTCGCAGCCTCGAGCCGATGGGGTACGCCCTTCTCGATGCAGGCCATGCGCGCGCTGCGCACGTAGGTGCTTTGCGGAATGCCGTAGAGAACGAGATCGGCCATCATACCCTCCCTTGCTCCAGGTATTTCACCAGCTTCTCGAAGCAGCCCTCCCAGCCTTGCGCGTGGCTATCGCGCGAGCCTTTGCTTTCGAGCCGTTCGTGCGTGAGCGTCAACTCCGTCTTGCCGCCTACGGGGCGCAGCGTCAGGGTGACGAGGCTCTCGTGTCCCGCCTTGTGCGTCAACATGTCTTCCTCCCACGCCCAAGTTAAGACAAGACGCGAAGGCGGCACGATCTCGCGATAAACGCCCGAGACGATGCTCATCCCGGCGGGATTGGGTGTTCCGCGCATGACAATGCGATAGGTTCCGCCGACGCGCGCATCGAGCGCATCGATCTCGGCGCGGATCGAGCCCGGCCCCATCCATTGCGCAAATTGTTTTGGGTCGGTCCAGGCGGCGAACACGGCCTCGCGCGGAGCGTCGAGCATGCGCGTGACGGTGAGCGTCGTGCTATCGCTTACGCTTTGGTCGAGGCTTGTCATGTCTCGCTCCTTTCCGGGTTTCGAGATGAGCGGCGAGCCGATCGAGGCCCGCGTTCCAGAACTCGCGGTGGAATTCGATCCAGCGCCGCGCCTCGTCGAGCGGGGCAGGATTGAGGCGGCAGTATCGCATTTGGCCCTCGCGGCGCCGGTCGATCAAGGACGCGTGCTCCAGCACCTTCAGATGGCGCGAGATCGCCGGCAAGGAGATCGCGAACGGCTGCGCGAGCTCCGTCACGGTCGCCTCGCCGGCGGCAAGGCGCGCAAGGATCGCGCGCCGGGTCGGGTCGGCGAGCGCCGCGAAGGTATGGTCGAGCGAGGGTGTCATATTTAACATATAGGTTAAATATTAATACCACCGGAGTCAAGGGGCCTTTGAGCCGACGCATTACTGCTTCAGGCCGGAAACGACTCCAACCCCGTCATGCCCGGCCTTGTGCCGGGCATTCATGAGTTGTCGCTGAAGGAGAACTTGGATGGCCGGGACAAACCCGGCCATGACGAGCCGCACAACCCTATTCCGCGGCCTTCGCCTCGGGCGGCAATGAAGCGGCGAGCGCGCGACCGAGTGCGTTGCCCTCGGGGTCGGCGAGCGCAGCCTCGCGCAAGCTCCGGACGCGCAGCGCGCCGGCACGGTCGGGGTGTGCAAGCGCGGGCACGACTGCGGCATCGAAGATGCGGCGGTAGCTCGTCCGGCCACGGCGATAGGTGTCGCCATAGCCTTTGAGGAGCCGCGCGCATTGCACGATCTCCTGCGCCAGCTCGGGCGATGCCGGCGCGGCCCGCACGATCGCGTCGAGCCATTCCTCGATCGCGCGTTGCTCCTCGACGAAGCGATGGCTCGCGCGCCGGAAGCGCCGCATCTTGGCGAGCGCCCAGAGCCGCGCGAAGCCGCTGATGCTGGTGCTTTGGAGCCGCATCGGCACGTGGAGCCGGTCGCTGAGGCCGCGCCGCTCGGCCCAGCGCGCGAGCGCACGGCCCAGCCGCGCCGGCAGCACCGCGCTCATCTCGTCGATCCCGGGCTTCAGGAACTCGGTGATCCGCACGGGCTCGCCGGGCCTCGCGCGAATCTCGCGCATGACCTTGGCGAAGCGCTCGGGCCGCGTCTTGAGGTCGGCGACGCGGATCACGTCCTCGTAGGTCATCCAGAGCGCGAGATAGCGCGCCGCCTCGGCCGCGAGATCTCCCGCGCGATCGACTGCCGCGACGCGCCGCACGCGCTCGTAATAGAGCCGCGCGTACTCCGCATCCTGATAGTCGGATGTGCGGCGCAAGCCCTCCTCGACGATCGCCGCGGCAGCAGCGGGGAAATCGCGCCGCACCGTGGCGATGAGCGCCTCGGCGCCGCTGTCAACTTGGCGCGACGCACGGTCGTCGCGCGGCAGAAGGTCCTGTGGCACGCCGGCCTCGCCCAGTTCCCAGCCCTTGGCGAAGGCCGCGAGGTTCTGCTCGACCGCGATGCCGCCCTCGCGGATGGCGTCCTCGAATTTTTGGCGCGCGAGCGGCAAGACGCCGGAGGCCGCGGCGATGCCCAAGAGCACGGCATTGAGCGAAAGATCGCGCGTCGCGCGGCTCTGCGTCAGATCGAACAGGATCGGGCGCCGCGCCAGTGTCCTCGCCGCCTCGAGGATGCGGCTCGTGTCGAAGCGCCCGTCCGCCATCGCCTGCTTCTCGGCGATCGCATAGATGCGGTGGGTCGCGGCGGCGAGCGTGGTGCGGTCGGGCGTGACGTAGCCGCCTTCGAGCGCGCGGCCCGCCTCGATCACCTCGGTCGCCAGCATGACGTCGACGCCGCCGGGGCTCGGATAAAGCCCGAAGAGCGGCCGCTTGCCGCCGAGCGACGCGTGCGTCTCGGGAAAGATCTCGACGTAGTAGGTGGTGGCGCCCGTGCGCTGCGCCACGCCCGGGATTGAGGTCGCCTGCACCGGCAGGTCGGCCGCCATCGCCGCCGCGACGATCCAGTCGGTCAAAACGCCGCCGCCTTCGCCGCCAAGCGCGGCGATGAGCACGGTGACCGGCCGCGCGCTCATTCGGCGGGTGCCGCGGCAGGCGTAGGTGCAGCCCGCGACTGGAGCCAGGCGATGAAGCGATGACGCAGGCGCGCGAGCCACAGGTCGAAGGCGCGCGGGTTCTGGACGATGTCGGCGCGGTAGAAGGACGGGCACAGAACCGCCGCGTCCGCCACCTCGCCGCAGACGCCGCAGCCGACGCAGTCGTTGTTGACGTGCGCCACCGGGTCGGGCCGCAGCGGATCGGGATTGGGCTTCACCGTGAGCGACGGACAGCCCGAGAGGCGGATGCAGGAATGATCGCCGGTGCAGGTGTCTTCATCGACGCCGAAGCGCGTGCGCACGACGCGGTTGCCGTCCTGTACCGCCTTGCGCAGCAGCGGCCGGATGCGGCGCTGGCGCGCGAGCTGGCATTCGCCGTTGGCGACGATGACCTTGAGTCCACGCACCGGCGAGGCGAGCGCGCGCTTCAGGCTCTTCGCCATCGTGCCGACGCTGTAGCTGCGGATCGAGCGCACCCAGGAAATGCCCATGTTGGCGAGCGCCTGCTCGATCGAGGCATTGGCCGTGCGCTGGCCGCCCGCGGTCGTGGACGGGAGATATTGCTGACCCGTCGCCGAGCTATAGCCATTGTTCATGATGACGAGGACGCTGTCCTGGCCATTGAAGGCGGCGCCCGTGACGCCGGTGCTGAGCCCGTTATGCCAGAACCCGCCGTCGCCCATGATCGAGATGACGCGCTTCTCGAACGCGGGCGCAACGCCGGCCGCGCTCGAGAGCCCGAGCCCATAGCCCAGCACCGAGTTGCCGATATTGAAGGGCGGCAAGGTCGAGAAAGTGTGGCAGCCGATATCGGCTGAGACATGGATCTTACCCATATCGCGCTCGACGAGCTTGATCGCCGAGAAGACCGGCCGCTCGGGACAGCCGGTGCAGAATCCCGGCGGCCGCTTCGGCACCGGCGCGCCGATGAGCTTCTGGGCCTCCTGCTTCCACGCTTCGAGCTGGCCCAAACGCTGGCCGATCGCGGCGAGATCGACGCCCTTCGGCACAGCACCTTCGAGGAAGCGGCCGACGCCCTGGAGCATCACTTCGGCCGTATATTCGCCCGCCATCGGCAGCACCGATTTGCCGACGATCGTGGTCGAGAGATCGGCCTTGCGCAAAAGCGCGTTGACCGCCTGCTCGAGATAATCGGGATGGCCTTCCTCGACCATGAGCACCGCGCGCTTGCCGGCGCAGAACTGCGTGATCTCGTCGGGCACGAGCGGATATGTGACATTGAGGCAGAGGATCGGCACCTCGCTCGCGCCGAAGGCATCCGCCAGCCCCAGCTCCGAAAGCGCGCGTAAAACCGTGTTGTAGATGCCGCCCTGGCAGATGATGCCGATCTCTTGCAGCGTGCCGGGGAACAGCTCGTTGAGCTTCCGCCGCCTGATGAAGTCGATTGCGGCAGGGAAGCGATTGGCGATCTTGTCCTTCTCCTGCATATAGGTCGCCGGCGGAAGGCAAATGCGCCCGTAATCGAAATCAGGCTCGGTAAGCTTGTGGTTCTTGCCGATCGCCGGCTGTGCATTGTCCTTCGTCGCGAAGCGCCCGTGAACGTGGCAGGCGCGGATGCGAAACTCCATGATCACAGGCGCGCGCGAGTGCTCCGACAGGTCGAACGCCTCGGCGATGAGGTCGACGAAGCGCGCATGGTCGGGCCGCGGGTCCATGAGCCACATCGAGGACTTCATGGCGAACGCGTGAGTGCGCTCCTGGATGATCGAGGCGCCTTCGCCGTAATCCTCGCCGACGATGATGACGGCGCCGCCTTTCACTCCCGCCGACGCGAGGTTCGAGAGCGCGTCGGAGGCGACGTTGGTGCCGACGGTCGATTTCCATACCGCGGCGCCGCGCATGGGGTAGTTGATCGAGGCGGCGAGCATCGAGGCGGCGCCGGCCTCGTTCGCGGCGGGCGTGAATTGGACGCCGAGCTCGTCGAGGAGCGGCTTCGCATCGCTCAGCACGTCCATCAGGTGGGAGACCGGCGCGCCCTGATAGCCCGTGACATAGCTCACGCCGGCCTGCAACAGGCCCTTGGTGATGGCGAGGATGCCTTCGCCCTCGAACACATCGCCTGCGCCCTTGCGCAAAAGCGCCACTTCCCGCGTGAAGGACCGTTCCATGCGCCTACTCCCGATGCTCTATATTAGCGGATCGGAGGGGGTGGACCCATGGCGGATTTGGCGGCGGCGAAGCGCCGGCTTCTCGCGATCATCAAGGCGAAATCGCTGCTCAAGGGCACGTTCAAGCTCGCCTCGGGAGGCGAGAGCAGCTACTACCTCGACCTGAAGCCCACCATGTTCGACCCCGAAGGCGCGGCGCTCTTGGCCGAGATCGTCTACGCCATGCTCGCCGACGAGCCGGACGTTCGCGCGATCGGCGGATTGGAGCTGGGCGCCGTCCCGATCGTCGTTGCCGTCACGGCCAAGAGCTGGCCCGCACGGCCCATCCGCGGTTTCGTCGTGCGCAAGGAGAAGAAGGGCCACGGCACCGACCAAAAGATCGACGGCAACTACGAGCCCGGTACTCCCGTCATTCTAATGGAGGACGTGACGACGAAGGGCGGCTCGGTGATGCAGGCGGTCAACGCCGTGCGCGGGCAGGGCGGCACGGTGCGCAAGATCATCACCGTGGTCGACAGGCTCGAGGGGGCGTCCGAGAATCTCGCGCGCGAGGGATTGACGCTCGTGCCGATCTTCACGACGAAGGACTTGCTGGACTAGCGAGATGAGTGTGCGCCCGACGACCCCGGAGGAGGCGGAACGCGGCGCGCACGATCTAGACGTGCCGGTCGATCCGATCGTCGCGCGCATCCATGCCTACTGGGACGGCAAGCGCGGCCAGCGCCGCATGCCGAGCCGCGCCGACATCGACCCGGCGGAGCTGGGGCGGCTCGTGCCGCACGTCATGATCTACGACGTCGAGGAGCCGGAGAAGCTCTACCGTATCCGCCTTGTCGGCGGTGTGATCGTCGATTTTTATGGCTTCAACACGACCGGCCAGCTCGCGGGCGCGTGCATGCCGCCGGCGTCGGCGGCGCAGATGCACGAGATCCTGAGCGGCGTCGAAATCGGCCGCGCGCCGCGCTTTCGCGCCGGCTTTGCGCACTGGAACGTGGACAAATCCTATCGCCGGTTCGAGGCCTGCTTCCTGCCGCTCTCGCCCGACGACGACCGTGTCGACAAGATCTTCGTCGGCATCGCCTTCGACACGACAGGCTAGGGTCGGATCCTTTCCGTCATTGCGAGAAACGAAGCGACGAAGCAATCCCACGGAGATTGCTTCGTTGCGCTCGCAATGACAGCCAGTCCGTTACCGTGGCACAACCGCGGTCGCCTCGATCTCGACAAGCGCGCGCGGATCGACGAGGCGCGCGATCTCGACCGCCGTCATCGCCGGAAAATGCCGGCCCATCACGGCGCGATAGGCCTCGCCGATGTCGCGAAGGTTGGTGTTGTAGTCGCCGAGGTCCGTCATGTACCAGGTGAGGCGCACGACATGCTCGGGCTTGGCGCCCGCGGCCTTGAGGACGTCGGCGATGTTTTGCAGCGCCTGCCGCGTCTGCGCCGGGAGCCCGGCGGGAAAATCGCCGCCCGGCGAGCTGCCCCATTGCCCCGCGACATAGATGACGCGGCCTTCCGCCGCGACCGCGTGGGCGAAGCCCTTGGCCGGCGGCCAGCCTTCCGGGTGAATGAACGTGGCCATGGGATCGAGCCTAATGGGCGGAAGCGGCCTGCGCCAGCGTTAGCCCGGCGTGGCGCGCCATTCTCACTCTTCATCGCGGGCGAGCCGCGTCGGCCTCGATTGGGTCAATTTCTTCATTGCCGATGTCCAGTCGGGGTTCGGCTCGTTCGTCGCGTTCTATCTTGCCGTGCTGGGCTGGTCGCGCGGCACGATCGGTCTTGCGCTCACGGTGGCAGGCGTGGCGGGGGTGCTCAGCCAAATTCCTGGCGGGGCGCTCGCCGATGCGACGCGCCACAAGCGGCTCCTCGTCGCGGTGGGTGCGGTGATGATCGCGGCGGCCGCGCTCATCCTTGCGCTCTGGGCGCGCTTTCCCACGGTGATGGCGGCGGAGGTGCTGAACGGCGCTTCGGCCGGCCTGATCGGTCCCGCGATCGGTGCCATCACCCTCGGCCTCGTGGGACGGCGCGGCTTTTCGCGCAGGATCGGCCGCAACAACAGCTTTCAGGCGGCAGGCATCGCCTTGACTGCGGCCGCGATGGGGCTGGCGGGACAATATCTCGCGCCGCCCGCGATCTTCTTTTCCGCAGCGGCGCTGACGCTGCCCGTGCTGGCGGCGCTGCACTTCATCGACAGCCGCGAGATCGATTTCGCGCGCGCCCGCAACGCCGCTTCGCGCGATCGTCCGCACGATGTCGAGCGTCTTCACCGCCTGCTGCGAAACAAGCCGATGGTCGCCTTCATCGCCAGCGCGGTGCTGTTCCGCTTTGCCGACGCCTCGATGCTGCCGCTCGCCAGCGAGAACGTGGCGCTCGCCAAGAGCGGAGCCAACATTCTCTACATGGCCGGGATGGTGGTGGCGCCACATGTCGTCGTCGCCGTCACTGCGCCGCTGGCCGGCCGGCTTGCCGACCATTGGGGGCGGAAGACGCTGTTCCTGGCCGGGCTCACCTTTGAAGCGGTGCGCGGCGTTTTGTTCGCGCTCGTCGCGAGCGCACCGGGCCTCGTCGCGATCGAGGTCCTCGACGGGGCAAGCGGCGCCACGATCACGGTGGTGACCTCGATCATCGCCGCCGATCTCACCGCCGGAACGGGCCGCTTCAATCTTGCGTTCGGCATCATCGGCCTTCTTGCCGGCGTCGCCGCGACCCTCAGCACCTTGGTGAGCGGTTATGCCGTCGAGATTACCGGCCCGTTCTGGGGCTTCATGGCAATGTCGGCGGTGGCGGCGGCCGCGGCACTCGTGGCCTTCCTCTACCTGCCCGAGACGCGGCCGCACGAATATGGCGAGCTTGATTAGATGACGATTGCCATGTCCGCCGCCTCCTGGCCTTTGAGGCGCTCGAGCTGTTTCTTACCGTCGAGATATTGCTGCGGCCACGGAGTGTCGTAGCCGAGCGCCGCGGCGGCATGGAGCGCGAAGCTCGGATCGCTCAGATGGGGGCGCGCGAGCGCGCAAAGATCGGCGCGCCCACCGGCGATGATCGAGTTGACGTGGTCGGGCTCGAAGATGTTGCCGACCGCCATGGTCGCGATCCCGACCTCGTTGCGGATGCGGTCGGAGAAGGGCGTCTGGAACATGCGGCCATAAATCGGCCGTGCTGCGCGCGAGGTGAGGCCCGAAGACACGTCGATGAGGTCGGCGCCCGCCGCCTTGAAGGCGCGCGCGATCTCGACCGCGTCGCTCGGCGTGATGCCGCCCTCGACCCAATCGGTCGCCGAGATGCGCACCGACATGGGCCGCTCCTCGGGCCAGGCGGCGCGCATGGCGCGGAACACTTCGAGCGGGAAGCGCAGGCGGTTATCGAGGCTGCCGCCATACTCATCCGTGCGCTTGTTGGTGAGCGGCGTGATGAATGAGGAGAGAAGGTAGCCATGCGCGGCGTGGAGCTCGAGGAGGTCGAAGCCGGCCTGCGCGCCGCGCCGGGCGGCCGCGGCGAAGGCCTCGCGCACCGCGTCCATGTCGGCGCGCGTCATCTCGCGTGGCACTTGGTTGGCGGGGCTCCACGGCACGGGCGAGGGCGCAATGAGCGGCCACGCCTCGCCGGCATCGAGCGGCGCATCATAGCCCTCCCAGCCGACCTTGGTCGCGCCCTTGGCGCCGCTGTGCCCGAGCTGCAGCGCGATCTTCGCGCGCGTGCGCTCGTGCACGAAGCGGACGATGCGGGCATAAGTTTCCTCCTGCGCCTCGTTCCAGAGTCCGCAGCAGCCCGGCGAGATGCGGCCCTCGGGTGTGACGCACGTCATCTCGGTGAAGACGAGCCCCGCGCCGCCCAAGGCGCGCGCGCCGAGATGGACGAGGTGGAAGTCGTTCGGGACGCCATCCTTCGCGCTGTACATCGCCATCGGCGAGCACACGATGCGGTTCGCGAGCGTCATGCCTTTCAGGCGGAAGGGCAGGAACATCGGCGGCACCGGCCGTTCCGCGGGCTTCCCGGTCGTGCGCTCGCCGAGCCAGCGCTCGACCCGCTCGAGATAGGATTTGTCGCGCCGGCGTAAATTCTCGTGGCTGACGCGCTGACTCCGCGTCAGCAGCGAATAGGCGAACTGGCGCGGCGGAAGACGGGCATAGCGCGCGACATTCTCGAACCACTCGGTCGAGTTGCGCGCCGCCGACTGGAGGCGCAGCACCTCGACGCGGCGCTCGGTCTCGTAAGCCGCGAGCGCCGCGGCAAGCGTATCGTGGCGCTGGACCGCGCGCGCCAAGGCGATCGCGTCCTCGAGCGCGAGCTTCGTGCCCGAGCCGATCGAGAAATGCGCCGAATGCGCCGCATCGCCCATCAGCACGAGGTTGTCGCGCACCCAGCTCTTGTTGGCGACGCGCGGGAATGTCACCCAGTCGGAGCCGCCGCCCGGACGCGATTGCGCCATAAGGCGCTTGCCCTCGAGGCACGGCGCGAAGAGGCGGCGGCAGAAATCGAGTGTTGCCTTCTGGTCGGCGCGGTCGAGCCCGGCCGCGCGCCAGCTCTCCTCGCGGGTCTCGACGATGAAGGTCGAGGTGCCGGCGTCGAAGCGATAGGCGTGCGCCTGGAACCAGCCCCATTCGGTCGCGACGAACACGAAGGTGAAGGCCTCGAACACGCGCTCCGTGCCGAGCCAGACATATTTGTTGCGCCGCCAGTCGATCTCGGGCTGGAAATGCTCGGCGTAGGCCGCGCGCACGCGGCTGTTGATGCCGTCCGCGGCGATGACGAGGTCGGCGTCGGCAAATTGGCCGACGTCGAGCACCTCGTGCTCGAACAGAAGCTCGACGCCCAATTCCTGCGCGCGCTCCTGCAGAATCGCGAGAAGCTTTTGACGCGCGATGCCGCAGAAGCCGTGCCCGTGCGAGGTAAAGTCGTTGCCCTTGAAATGGATCTCGATGTCGTCCCAGTGCGCGAAATTGTCGATGATGCGCCGCTGCGTGGTCTCGTCGCCGTCGCGCATATTCTCGAGCGTCTGATCGGAGAACACGACGCCCCAGCCGAACGTGTCGCCGGCGCGGTTGCGCTCGTAGACGGTGACGTGATGCCGCGGGTCCGCCTTCTTCATCAGGATGGCGAAGTAGAGTCCCGCCGGCCCGCCGCCGATGCACACGACTCGCATGGGCCGCATGGTAGACCGCCGCTGTCGTGCTGTCATTGCGAGGCGCGCGAGCGCCGAAGCAATCGCCCTGGGGATTGCTTCGCTTCGCTCGCAATGACGGCTAAGATGCGCGCCACACATTCGGGAGCGCGCCATGGCCAGTCTCGTCGGAGTGTTCGCAGCGAGCCACGGGCCCTTGATCGCGCGCGACTGGGACAAGATGGCGCCTGCCTTGCGCGCGCAGTTCACCGAGCGCTTCGCCGCGCTGGGCGCGCGCTTCGAGGCCGCCAATCCCGACATCCTCATCGAGATTTCGCCCGATCACTGGGCCAATTTCTTCCTCGACAATCTGCCTTCGCTCTGCATCGGCGTCGGCGAATCGCATGACGGTCCGTCCGAGCCGTTCCTCCGCGATTTCCCGTGGAAGGAGATGCCGGGCCACCCCGGGCTGGGCCGCCACATCCTCGAGACGGCGCTCAAGGAGGATTTCGAGCCCTCGGTCTCGCATCATCTGAAGCTCGACCACGGCTTCTGCATTCCGCTGCTTCGGATGGGGCTGAAGCGGCTCCCGGCGATCGTGCCGATCATCGTCAACGATCTCGAGCCGCCGATGATGAGCATCAGGCGCTGCCTCACCTGGGGCCGGCTCCTGCGCCGCGCGATCGAGTCCTATCCCGAGCGCGTGCGCGTCGCGATCCTGGCGACGGGAGGCCTTTCCCACTCGATCGGCGAGGCGACTATGGGCGAGATCGACGAGCGCTTCGACCATGAGTGCCTGCGCCTCTTCGCCGCCGGGCACGACGGTCCGCTCGCCGATTACCTGGAGCGCACGCTGCCGCAGATCGGCAACGGCGCGCATGAGGTGCGCAACTGGGTCATCGCGCATGCCGCCGCCGGTAGCCGCGGCTTCGAACTCGTGGCCTACGATCCGGTGCCGGAGGTCTATGTCGGCTGCGGCTATGCCGCGTGGAAGGTCGCGGCCTAACTGAAAGCGAGAGAGAAGGGGGAGAACATGCGAACCTTGGGCATGGCCGCCGTGGCGTTTGCCGCGGCGCTGGTGTTAGGCGCGCTGCCGGCGGCGGCGCAGCTTCAGAACTTGCCGCCGTGGGTCGAGGCGACCATCGTGGGGCTTGGCCCCAACCTCAATTCGGACATGATCCAGAAAAGCTTTGCGGCGATGCGGCCGCTGCAAGCGCCGCGCGATGAGCTCGCGGTCGAGCGCAACGCGAGCTACGGCGGCGATCCGCTTCAGAAGCTTGACCTGTGGCGGCCAGTGGGGAAACCGGCGGCCGGTGGCGCGCCGATCGTGCTGTTCGTCCATGGCGGCGGATTCGTGCGCGGCGACAAGGGCGACTATGACAACATTCCCGCGTATTTCGCGCGCCACGGCATGGTGGGCGCAAACATGAATTACCGTCTCGCGCCCAAGGCCAAGTATCCCGATGCGACGCTCGACGTCGGCAGCGCGGTGCAATGGCTCGCGGCCAATGCCGCGCGTTACGGCGGCGATCCCAAGCGCATCGTCGTCGTCGGCCATTCCGCCGGTGCCGCGATCGTCGCCTCCTATGCCCTCGACCTTAGCATCGAGACGACACGCACCGGCGTCGTGGGCGCGGTCATTATCAGCGTTCCCGCAGGTCACACGGGTGAGCGCCGCACCGCCGACAACGTCTATTACGGGACCAATGCCGCGAAGGACGAGCCGTTGGCCCATGTCGGCGACGGCAGCAAGATGCCGCTCCTCATCGCCATGACCGAATTCGATCCGGCGGCACTCGCCGCGGACAGCCACGAGGTCGCTGCGGCGCTCTGCCTGCGCGACAAGATTTGCCCGCCGTTCCTGTGGCTCTCCGGGCACAATCACATCAGCGAGGTGGCCACGCTCGACACCAAGGACGACCGGCTGGGCAGCACCATCGCCGAGTTCGTCGCGAGGGTCGCGCCCTAGCCCTCGCGCGTCGCGGCCCAGAATCCGATTTGGCGAGTTGGATCACCCTCTCCCCGGGGGGAGAGGGTTAGAGAGAGGCCGCGTTTCAATACATCTGGATCAGACGCTAGCTGTTGTTCGTGAGGCCGCGCAGGATCGAGCCGGCGACGCCGCCGAGAACGCCCGCCTGCGCCGTCTGTGCCTCGCTCTTGCCGCCGAGATAGGGCGCGAGCGCATGCGCCAGGTTGGCAAGCGTCAAGGTCTGGAGCCACACCCGGCCCGGCCCCGAGAGCCGCGCCACGAAGAGTCCCGCGCCGCCGAAGATGGCATTGCTGATGCCGCGCATCGTCACAATGTCGAAATTGACCGTGTCCTCGAACATGCCGACATGGCCGGGATGGACCTGGATGGTCTCGCCGGCCTTCAAGTCATAGGTCACGAGCTCGCCGCCCAGCTCGATCCATGCTTTGCAGGGCCCGCCGAGCTTCTGCATGATGAAGCCGTTGCCGCCGAAGATGCCGGTGCCGAGCGATTGCTGGAACGCCATCGCGAGAGTGCCGCCTTCGGTCGCGCACAGGAACCCGTCGCGATGGATCATGTAGGAGCGGCCCGGGGCCACGTCGAACTCGTGGATCGTACCCGGTACCTTCGCGGCAAAGGCGATGACGCCGGTGCCGCCCTCGCTCGAATATTCCGTCATGAACAGGCCGCCGCCCGACATGGCGCGGCCGAGCGCACCCCAGATGCTCTTGGCGCCGGCCGTCTGCGTCGTCGTGCGCAGCACTATGTTGGAGCTCATCCACGAGAACTCGCCGGGCTCGGCGACGATCTTCTCGCCCGGCTCAAGCGCGAGCTCGAGGACCGGCATGGTCGTGCCCGTGATCTTCGACTGCATCCTGCATCTCCTCGCGCCGGGGGTACCTGCACCAAAGTCAATCAGAGGCCTGAAGACTTTGTAAAGCGCGGGCGGTAGGTATGTCTTAATGATTGTCATTGCGAGCGGAGCGAAGCAATCCCCGTGGGGATTGCTTCGTCCGCTCTCGCTCCTCGCAATGACAGAACCTAGAGTGCGCGCATGCCGTCCGCTGCCGCCGCCGCCTCGCGCTCGCTCTTCGCGCATCGGCCCTTTCATCTCTATTTCTGGGCCCGCGGCTTTTCCGAGGTTTCGTTCCAGATGGGCGCGGTCGCGATCGGCTGGCAGGTCTATGCGCTGACCGGGAGCGCGCTCTTGCTGGGCCTCGCCGGGCTCGTCGAGTTCGTGCCGACGGCGGGCCTCGTTTTCATCGCCGGGCACGTCGCCGACCGCTACGACCGCAGGCGCGTGGCGCAGGCGTGCCAAGCCGCGGCCGGGCTCGGCGCCTTGTTCCTCGCCTGGGGCAGCCTCGCCGGGTGGATCACCGTGCCCGAGATCTTCGCCGCGGTCGCGCTCTTCGGCACGGCGACGGCATTCGAGAGCCCCGCGGCGGCGGCGCTCCTGCCGGCGGTGGCGCCCGAGGGACTGCTGCAGAAGGCGACGGCGCTCACCACCGCTTCGTTCCAGGTGGCGATGATCGGCGGTCCCGCGCTCGGCGGCTTCGTCTACGCGCTCTCGCCCGCCGCGCCCTACGCGCTGATGGCGGCGTTCTGGCTCGGCTCGGCGCTTCTGAACGGCGCGATCCGGCTCGAGCGCGCGGTGGCGGCGAAGGAGTCTCCGACGCTCGCGCAACTTTTCGCCGGCGTCGCCTTCGTGCGCCGGAACAAGGCGATCCTCGGCACGATCTCGCTCGATCTCTTCGCCGTGCTCCTCGGTGGCGCGACCACGCTGCTGCCGATCTTCGCGCGCGACATCCTGCATGTGGGGCCGTTGGGCCTCGGCGTGCTGCGCGCGGCGCCGGCGGCGGGGGCGCTTCTCATGTCGCTCGCCCTCGCGCGACGCCCGCTCGAGCGCCGCGTCGGCCTGCGCATGTTCCAGGCAGTGATCGCGTTCGGCGTGGCGACCGTCGTGTTCGCGTTCTCGCGCTCGCCATGGCTCTCGGTCCTTGCGCTTGCCGTGCTCGGCGCGGCTGATGCCGTGAGCATGGTCATTCGCATCTCACTGGTGCAGCTCGCGACACCCGACGACATGCGCGGCCGCGTCGGCGCCGTCAACTTCCTCTTCGTCAACGCCTCCTATCAGCTCGGCGGCTTCGAGAGCGGGCTCACTGCGGCGCTCTTCGGCGCCGTGCCGGCGGCGGCGCTGGGCGGCATCGGCACGATCCTCGTCGCGCTGCTGTGGATGCGGCTCTTCCCGACCTTGCGCGATGTCGAGCGGCTCGAGTGAAAATCAGAATGGCAAGCACTGGGGCGAGGCGGCGCTCGCGAGGCTGGCGGCCACGGTCACATTGGGCGTGACCTTTTGCGGCGCGGATACGTGCGAGGCAGGCATGGTCGTGAACGGGCACGAGACACCGCTGTCGACGTTGTTCGCGCCCCCATTCGCAAGATTGAAGAAGCCGTTCGATCCCTGCTCCAATAAGACCGCGCCGGTGATGTGGACGCCGCCCGAGAGGCGGAACGACGAGTTTTGCTCGGCCGAGATGTTCCCGGTCCAGATGATGCTCGGGCTCGACGCAACGAGCCCCACGCCGATGTCCATCGAGCTCTGTTCCTGCACCAACCCGGCGCCTGTAATGGCGTCGCCCGCCAAGGCGGTTCCCGAACAGCTGCTTCCGAACAGCTGGGCGAGGCTCGAACTGTGATCGATCCCGATCGCGGTGCCGCCGCTCGCCGCCGAAATGTCGTTGCATCCGGCAAGTACGACCGACGAATCATAGGACGCTTCGATGACGGCGCCCGATGCATTTTCTTGCGACAGGGACGTGTTGTTCATCTCGAGCGTCGAATTTCTGCTAACAAAGATTCCGCCGTTCGCCACATTGAGAGTGCCAGGCGGCTCGTTGATTTGTTCGAGGTGCAAGGATGATCCACGAACGGCCTGCATCGCCCATGCTGCTGTTTCTTTCTGCCCGACGATCGAGCCGCCAAGAAAGCGTGCAGTCGAATTATCGCTCACGTAAACCTCGTTATGCGAGCTGTTGACGATGTTGGCGTCGAACGCGTGCAGGTTGGAGCCGCCCGAAACATGCAGGTTGTCGCCGCAGCTCCCAGAAATTGTTACCGCGTTGCTGGAATTCGGGGTGCTGCCGGTGTCGCTACTGTTCGATTCGCCGAGCGTGACCGTCGCGCCGTCGCTCGCTTCAATGCCGTTGTTGTTGGGAGCGGCGCCCGTGCCGCATCCGGTGTTTACTATGGAGCCGCCGAACACGAAGAGCGACGACTGCCGCTCGACATAGATCCCGTCGGCATCGGCGTGCGTGATGCTGCAGTTCTGCAGGATCGCCGCGGCATCCTCATGGACCCACACGGCGGCTTCGTTGAGGCCCGTTGTTCCATTCAATACCATATTCGTGCAGATGAAGCCTGACCCATAGACTTGAATCTGGCCGTTGACGGCTCCGCCCTCCATGGCGTCGCCGGTCATCGATGTCGTGATCGCAATCGTAACGTCGCCGAGACACGTGCCCTTTATATCGAGGCTGCCGCCCTGATAAGTGTTAGAGCCAAGCAGAGTCTGAAGCGCCGTATCGTCTGCAATACAATCGACGGTGTTCGTGAACTGCGCTCGCGCCGGCGCACTCAAAAGGAAAAGTGCCGCGCACAGCACGGGTACGAGCAAGGCCGATGTGCGTGCCCGCCGCATAGTCTCGCACCTTCATCCTCCCGGAGCGCCGCCGGCGCGGAGGCGCCCCTCGCGTCTGCCTAAGGCGTCGCGTGGCCCTGGAATCTCGCCGGCGCCGGCTCGCCCCACGGGCCCCTGGTCCCGTCGCCCGCCACCACGAGCGTCGGCTGGTGGTGGATGTTGATGCGGTCGCTGTCGGTCCAATGCTCGTGCACGCGCAGCCACGGATCGCACCAGTAGTCGTAGATCTGGCTGCCGAGGTGATGGCGGCCGATGCCCCACATGTGCTCATAGCGGCCGGTCGCCTTCAGATAGTCGTGGCCCATCATCACGTCGTCGACGTCGCGCACTTCGTAGGAGAAATGGTTGAGGCCAACCTTGTCGCCCTGGACGCAGAAGAAGACATGGTGATCGACGAACGCCTCGCCGCGATCGCAGCGGTTGAACGAGCCGACCAGGTGGTCCTGCGAGCCCGCATAGACCTCGTCCGACTTCAAGAGGCCGAGATTGTCGCGGTACCAGCCGAGCGAGCGGCGGATGTCGCGCGTGACGATGACGCTGTGCCCCATGCGCATGACCTGCGACGGCAGGGCGCGCTTCGGCCGCATCAGCGCACCGGCGCGCGCCGTCCGCTGCGAGGCCATGTTGAACGGGATCTCGCGCAGGGGCAGGGGAGCGACCGCCTGCTGTGCTGCCACCACCTCGATCTGCCAGCCGTCGGGATCGGTGAGGCGGACGCGCTTGCCGCCGCCCGGCTCGTCAATGTGCTCGATCCCGGAGGCGCCCGGCAGTTTCGCCGCCCGCGCCAGGTCGTCCTCGTCGGCCGCGTAATAGGCGAAGCCGACGAAGCTCGGCTTGTCCGCCTTCTCGGTGACGTGCAGATGGTGGTTGGGGTCGGTGCCGCGCATATAGAGCGCGGTCGGCGTCCGTTCGGCGCGGATCATCCCGAAATCGGTGAGGAACTGCTCGGCCACGTCGAGATCGGGCGCGCGGAGCCGCCCCCAGGCGATTTCGGCAACCTTGATCGTGGGCATGGGTTCCTCCGGGTTCTGCCAGCGAATTAATGAATTCTGACATGGGCCCCCGGGCCGCATCAAGGCCGCGGAGCTGAGCCCGAGTCGCGCCTTCGACTCTGGCGTGCACAAGCGTCGAGAATTCGTGGCGGCCGGGGGCGTCGTTCAAGCGCCGTCTGAGGTCTCAAATATTACAAACGTAAAATCAATATGTTAGAATCCAATCTTTAATTCAGATAGGAGTTCGACGGACGTCGCCCGGCGCACCGTGGCCGAGACAATTGCGGGCGATTTCCGTTCGTTGCGCGATTTTCGCTTGCTCAATGCCGGGGCCGGTTCCACTTTGGGCGCGCGGGCGGGGACGCCCAGCGGAGGGAAACGATGGCATCTCGCGACCGGGCAGCCGATAAGAAGCGGCGCTCCAAATCGCCGGGCAAGTCGGCGGCGAAATCGATCGCCGCGACGAAGAAGGTCGCCCCGGCCCGAAAGCCGTCCCCCGCCAGCAAGATCGTCGCCAAGAAGCCTCCCCAGCCCGTGAAGAAGCCGGTCGTCGCCGTGGCTCCGCCGCGCCCGGCTCCGGCCCCAGTGGCGCCCGCGCGGCCGGCGCCGCAGCCCGCCGCCATGGCTCCGCCGCGTCCCGTCGCGGCCAAGCCCTCGGGCCAGTCGGACTCCGCAGCCCGCCTCGCAAGCGCCCAGCAGGCCGAGGAGCGCCGCAAGGCCGCGACCCGCAAGCTCTTCGCCCGTCTGCGCTCGCTCGAGGCGATCGTCGGCGCCGATCTCCGCAAGCGCGGCAGCCTGCTTCTGTCGCAGGCGGTGGATCAGTGGTATGCCGAGGCGATCAGCGCCAGCGCCAGCGACGTCACCATCACCAACGCCGCCCGCGCCGTCATCGCCCAGCTTTAGCGAGCGGTCGCTTTTCCTTCGTCATGGCCGGGCTTGTCCCGGCCATCCATGTTTTCCATTGCCGAGGTAGTTCCAGCAGGCGCTGCCGCTACTTCGCCGCGAGGCTGCGGAACAGGCTTACGCCATGCAGCAGGTCGACGGCGCGCACGAACTGGTAGTCCTGATCGGTGCCGAGCGTCTGGCTATCGAGCGCGTTGGCCTCGGGCGTTGCGACGGGGGTCGTGCCCGGCGGCACGTTGGCCGGCGGCTTCGCCGGCGTGACCGTGGCGGTGGGCGGGGTGCTCGCCTGCTCGTTCTTGAGCGCGCCGCGCAGATCGGCCTCGTGCAGCGTCCTGCCGGTCGCGACCTTCTCGATCTTCGCCGGTTGTACGACCACGTCGGGCATGATGCCCTCGCCCTGGATCGAGCCGCCCGAGGGTGTGTAGTAGAGCGAGGTCGTGAGGCGAATGGCGCCGCCGCTCTGCTTCACCGGCAGCACGGTCTGGACCGAGCCTTTGCCGAACGAGCGCGTGCCGAGCAGGATGGCGCGATGGTCGTCGTGGAGCGCGCCCGCGACGATCTCCGACGCCGAGGCCGAGCCGCCGTTGATGAGCACGACGATCGGGAGCCCGCGCGCAAGGTCGTGGTCGGGCTGGGCCGTGAAGTTACGGTTGTCCTGCGGCTGGCGCCCCTTCATCGACACGATCCCGCCGCTGTCGAGAAAATCGTTCGAGACCGCGACCGCCTGATCGAGCAGGCCGCCGGGATTATTGCGCAGGTCGAGCACGACGCCCGCGAGCTTGCCGTTCGCTTGCTGCTTCAAAGTCTTCATCGCCTGCTCGAGCGAGCTTGCGGTGCGCTCGGAGAACGAGGTGATGCGGATATAGGCGATGTCGTTGTCCTCGAGATGCGACTTGACCGGCGCGACCTTGATGTCGGCGCGGGTCAGCGTCTGCTCGAACGGGTCGCGCCCCTCGCGCCGGATGGTAAGCTTCACCGACGTTCCGACCGATCCCCGCAGCTTGTCGACCGCCTCCTCGAGCGTCATGTCCGCGACCGGCGCGCTGTCGATGGCGAGGATCAGATCGCCCGGCTTGATGCCGGCCTCGGCCGCGGGCGTGTCGTCGATCGGCGAGATCACCTTCACCGCGCCGTTCTCCATCGTCACCTGCATGCCGAGCCCGCCGAACTCGCCGCGCGTCACCACCATCATCTCGCTGTATTCTTTGGCGTCGAGATAACTCGAATGCGGATCGAGCGAGGCGAGCATGCCCTTGATCGCGCCTTCGACGAGGTGCTTCTCCGTCACCGGCTCGACATAGTTCTTGCGCACCTGGTCATAGACCTCGTCGAAGAGGCCGCGGCTGACTTGGTCCTGGCTGTCGGCGGCGAGGCTTCCGGGCAGGCCGAGCCCGAGGAGAGCGAGGAGGGCGAGCGAAAGGGTGGGTTTCAGGGAGCGCATGATTTGTCCCGGTCGGCAAAGAGGCTTGTGAGAGTCTAGGGCTTGATCCCTTGGAACGGAAGCGGAGTGCGTCCTTCGACTTCGCCCCGCCGCGTCGCGTCAGGGCTTCGCTCAGGATGAGGAATTTTCTTTAACCAAAGCTCCTCATCCTGAGCGGAGCGGCGCGCGCCTTGGCGCGGGACGCGCAGTCGAAGGACGCACCGCAGTTCGGTCGCTCGTGTGGGATCTGTAAATCGGCGCGTGCGCCTATTCCGTCGCGGTCGCGGTCGGGACCGGGGCGCGGAAGGCCGCGAGCAGCGCCGCCGCGCGCGTCTTTGCTTCGGCGACCGCGCGCTCCTTGACGTGGCCGAAGCCGCGAATGCGCTCGGGCAGCGCCGCAAGCTCGACCGCGAGCACGTGGTTCTCGGGGTTGAGGCCGGCCATGACCTCGCCGAGCGTTGCCTCGTAGTCCGCGATGAGCTGGCGCTCCATGCGCCGTTCGGGAGTGCGGCCGAACGGATCGAACGACGTGCCGCGCAGGAAGCGGAAATGCTTGAGCGCCGCGAAGGCCCACAGCATCCACGATCCGAAGGCGCGCTTCTGCAAGTGCCCGGTCAGCGGATCGCGCTTTGCCAGGACGGGCGGCGCCAAGTGGAATTCGAGCCGCATCTTGCCGTCGAACTCGCGCTTCAGCTTGTCGCGGAACGCGCCGTCGGTATAGAGCCGCGCGACCTCGTACTCGTCCTTGTAGGCCATGAGCTTGAAGAGGCCGCGCGCGGCCGCCTCGGCGAGCTCGCCATGGCCGCGGACACGGGCCTTCTCGGTCTCCGCCACGCGCGCCACGAACTCGCGATAGTGCCGCGCGTAGGCCTTGTCCTGGTACTTCGCGAGAAACTCCGCGCGGCGCTCGATCAGCGCCGGCAGCCCTTGAGCCGGCACGGCTTGCGCCGGATGCGTCGGATGAAGGAAGCGCTCGAGCGTCTGGTGGTCGTGCGCGGCGAGCCGCCCCCAGTTGAAAGTGTGCTTGTTGGCTTCGACCGCGACGCCGTTCAGCTCAATCGCGCGCTCGATCGCGGCAAGCCCGAGCGGCAGCATCCCCTTCTGGAAGGCGTAGCCGAGCATGAAGAGGTTGGTCGCGATCGAATCGCCCATGAGCGATGTGGCGAGCCCGGTCGCGTCGACGAGATCGACATTGCCGCTGCCGGCCGCCGCCGAAAGCGCGCGCTCCATCGTGCGCGCCTCGAAATCGACGTCGCCATTGAGCACGAAGGCGGCTGTCGGCTGCAGGTCGCTGTTGGCGATGATGCGCGTGACGCCGTGCTCGACCCGGCTCAGCGCGGTGGGCGATGCCGCCACCACGAGATCGCAGCCGAGGACGAGATCGGCGCCGCCCGGCGCGATGCGCACGCTATAGAGATCGTCAGGCGTCCCGGCGATGCGCACGTGGCTCATCACTGCGCCGTTCTTCTGCGCGAGGCCGGTGAAGTCGAGGACGGTGCAGCCCTTGCCCTCGAGATGTGCCGCCATGCCGATGAGCGCGCCGACGGTGATGACGCCGGTGCCGCCGATACCGGTGACGAGCATCGAGAACGGTTCCGCGAGCGTGCGCGGCGCGGGCGCCGGCGGCAGATGCGCCAAGGGATCGTGCTCGGCCGCTTCGAGCGCGTGCTCCATGCGGCGCGGCTCGGCGCCATGCACGGTGACGAAGCTCGGGCAGAAGCCTTTGAGGCAGGAGAAATCCTTGTTGCAGCTCGACTGGTCGATGGTGCGCTTCCGGCCGAACTCGGTCTCGAGCGGCTTCACCGAGACGCAGTTCGATTGCTCGGAGCAGTCGCCGCAACCCTCGCACACAGCCTCGTTGATGACGACGCGCTTCGGCGGGTCGGGATAGAGGCCGCGCTTCCTGCGGCGGCGCTTCTCCGCGGCGCAGGTCTGGTCGTAGACGAGGACCGTGAGGCCCGACACCTCGCGCAACTCGCGCTGCACGGCATCGAGCTCATCGCGATGATGCACTTGCGTGCCGGGCGCGAAGCCCGCGTCGGCGCCGTACTTGTCGGGCTCGTCGGTCACGACGACGACCTTCTTCGCGCCTGAAGCCAGGACTTCGCGCGTGATCTCGCCGACCGAGGGATGGCCCTCGACCGGCTGCCCGCCGGTCATCGCGACGGCGTCGTTATAGAGGATCTTGTAGGTGATGTTGACGCCGGCAGCGGCGGCGGCGCGGATGGCGAGGAGCCCGCTGTGCTGATAGGTCCCGTCGCCGAGATTCTGGAAAATGTGCTTGTCGGTGCTCCATGGCGCCTGGCCGATCCACGCCGCACCTTCGCCGCCCATGTGCGAGAAGGTGGCGGTGTTCCGGTTCGGGACCCACTGCACCATGAAGTGACAGCCGATGCCGGCCAGGGCGCGGCTTCCTTCGGGCACGCGCGTCGATGTGTTGTGCGGACAGCCGGAGCAGAAATAAGGCGTGCGCTGCGTCTTGGCGAGCGGCACGTTGACGAGCCGCTCGAAGGATTCGAGCCGCGCGAGACGCTGGCGCATCGTCGCCGTCTCGGCGCCCAAGCGTTGGAGGCGCTGCGCGATCGCGTGCGCGACGAGCGTCGGGCCAAGCTCGCCCGCGCTCGGGAGAAGCGGCGCTCCCGCCTCGTCGGTCTTGCCGGCAATCGACGGACGCCGGTCGGCCGGAAGGTGATAAAGGAGACGCGTCAGCTGATCCTCGACGAAGCCGCGCTTCTCCTCGACGACGAGCACGTCGTCGAGCCCTTGCGCGAAGCGCCGCGCGCCTTCGCTTTCGAGCGGCCAGGAGAGGCCGACCTTATAGAGGCGGATGCCGAGCTGTGCTGCCGTGCGGTCGTCGATGCCGAGCTCGGCGAGCGCCTGGCGCACGTCAAGCCAGGCCTTGCCCGTCGCCATGATGCCGAGGCGCGCTTGCGGCGGATCGAGCACGAGGCGGTCGATCGGGTTGGCACGCGCAAAGGCTGCGACAGCGGCCATCTTCGGTCCGTGGAGACGGCGCTCCTGCTCGAGCGGCGTGTCCGGCCAGCGGATGTTGAGCCCGCCCGGCGGCATCTCGAAGTCGGCGGGCTCGACGAGCGCGATGCGCGCCGGATCGACCCAGACCGAGGCCGAGCTTTCGACTGTCTCGGAGATGGCGATGAACCCGATCCAGCAGCCCGAGAAGCGCGAGAGCGCGAAGCCCCACTGGCCGAAATCGAGATATTCCTGCACCGTCGCCGGATTGACGACCGGCAGCATCGCCGCGAGGAAATTCTGCTCGCTCTGATGCGCGGTCGTGGAGCTTTGGCAGCCGTGATCGTCGCCCGCAATGCAGAGCACGCCGCCCAAGCGCGAGCTTCCCGCCATGTTGGCGTGCTTCATCGGGTCCATGGAGCGGTCGACGCCGGGGCCCTTGCCGTACCAGATGGCGAACACGCCGTCGGCGCGCGCGCCAGGGAAGAGCGGGACTTGCTGGCTGCCCCAGACCGAGGTCGCGGCCAGGTCCTCGTTGAGGCCGGGCTGGAAATGGATGTCGTGCTCGGCGAGATGGCGCTTGGCGTGCCAAAGCGCGGTGTCGTAGCTGCCCAAGGGCGAGCCGCGATAACCCGAGATGAAGCCGCCGGTCTTGAGCCCTGCCGCGCGGTCTCTGTTGCGCTGCACCAACGGCAACCGCACCAGGGCCTGAATGCCAGATAAATAGATCCGCCCGGATTCGACCGTATATTTGTCGTCGAGCGTGACCGCGGAAAGCTCCATGCCCGCTCCTGCGGCTCGTTCAAATCACTCTAAGAACAATATACGGGGCTGGCAATCCCGCGGCGATTTGGCGCGCATGATTCGAACGGAATTGATAAAAAAGACTTGTCGCCGAAAAGGAATCGCTGCGCCGGTGCAGCCGGAAGAACGATTTTTACGGATGCCAGCGGACATGGTCTCGACGCGAGACGACTCGCACGGCGCGGCCCCACGGCTGTCGGCGCTGGTGGTGGCGCGGAATGAGGAGGCGCGGCTTGGCCCGTGCCTCGATAGTGTTGGCTTCGCCGACGAGATTGTGGTCGTGCTCGATCGCTCGACCGACGGGTCGGAGGCAATCGCCGCTGCGCACGGGGCACGCATCCTTGCCGGCGCCTGGGAAGTCGAAGGCGAGCGCCGCAACGCCGGCATCGACGCCTGCACAGGCCAATGGATCCTCGAGGTCGATTGCGACGAGCGCGTCCCGCAGGGTTTGGCGGGCGAGATCCGCACCGCCATTGCCGGCACGCAAGATGGTTATTTTCTGGTGCCCATGGCGAACCGCATCGGCGACCGCCTCGTCCGTTACGGCTGGGGCGCCTATAACGGCGTTACCGCGAAGCCTTCGCTGTTCCATGCCGGCGCCAAGCGCTGGGGCAGGGGGCGCGTCCATCCGCCGATTGCACTCACCGGTCCACGCCGCCGCCTCGGCGAGGCAATGGACCATTACGTCTACCGCGATTTCTCCGACATGGTGGCGCGCGTTAACCGCTATAGCGACTTGGCGGCGCTCGACGCCATCGAGGCGGGGACGGTGCCGTCGCTCGCATCCTCGCTGCGACGCGTCTTCAGCCGCGCGTGGAAATCCTACGTCGCGCGCCGGGGCTATCGCGAGGGCGCGTGGGGCGTAGCGCTCGCGTTTCTGTCAGCGATCTATCCGCTTCTCGTTTACCTCAAGGTGACGACGCGCGAACCGCATGGCTGAGGGCGGAAATGCGCGCAATGAGCGATTCCCCCGAGCGCCGCGAATCGGTAATATCGGCGCCCTACCCGCGAGGCGTTCGTTAATTCCTTGAAGAAATCGGTCGCGCTGTCCCTGATCCTGAGTGCCGTCCTGGCGCTCGGAGCTATGGCGCTCGCCGGGCCCGCGCGCGCCGCGCCCGTTGCCGAGCCAGCCCCGGCGGCCGCGGTTGCGAACGCGGAATCGGTTTACGCGAGCGCGCGGCCAAGGCTTCTCCAGATCCGTACGATCGTCGATGCGGCAGGGCGCCAGGCCGTCCTCGGCTCGGGCTTCCTTGTCAGCGGCGACGGGCTCGCCATCACGAACTACCACGTCGTCTCGGCTTATGCGCTCGAGCCCAAGACCTACCGGCTCGAATACCTCATGACCAACGGCGAGAGCGGCAAGATCGAGCTCCTGGCGATCGATGTCGCGAACGATCTGGCGCTTGTCCGCATCGACCGGCATGACACGCCCTATTTCTCCTTCTCGGAGCGCGCCGTCGCGGGCGATCTGCCGAAAGGCGAGATCCTCTATTCGATGGGCAATCCGCTCGATCTGGGCTTCACCATCGTTGACGGCACCTACAACGGCGCGGTCGATCGAACCTATAACCAGCGCATCCATTTCTCGGGCGCGATCAACCCTGGGATGAGCGGCGGGCCCGCCGTGCTCGCCGACGGCAAGGTTGCGGGCATCAACGTTGCGAAGGAATTGGGCGGCGAGCTTGTGAGCTTCCTCGTGCCGGCGCGCTTTGCCGCGGCGCTCGTTGAGCGCGCAGGAAAGGTGGACGACGATCCGCCGGCGAACTTCACCGCCGAGATCGGCCGCCAGTTCCGCGACTGGCAAGCCGGGCTCTATGCGTCGCTCGAGGAGAAGGGCTTTCGCTCGATCTCGTTCGGCCACTACAGAGCGCCGGAAAGCTCGGCGCCGTGGTTCTCATGCTGGGGCCGCACCAATGTCGACGACGTGCCGAAGCCGCGCGCTACGGTCAATGCAAGCCTCTGCAACAGCGACACGCAGCTTTTCATCGCCAACGACCTCAATACCGGGCGCGTGCGCCTCATGCACATCTACGTGAAGAGCGATACGCTCAACGAGTTCCAGTTCGCGGCCTTCCTATCGCAGCAGCTTCATACAGGTTTCGGCGGCGGCTATTCGCGCAAGTGGCACACGCAGGAGCGCTGCGAAGAGAATTTCGTGGCCGCCGAGCCCGCTGACAAAGGGCCCACCTTGCGCACCGTCTGGTGCGCGCGCGCCTATCGCGAATTCCCCGACCTCTACGACGTCAACCTCACCGCGGTGACGCAGGACGACGGGCGCGAGGCGCTCGTCTCCACGCTCGCGATGCAGGGCGTGCTCTACGACAACGCGATTTCGCTCGGCAAGAAATTCATCGAAGCGCTGCAATGGACGAAGTGATCTGGGTCGAAGTCCTTACCCGCCATCGCGGCGTGCAGCAGCGCTACCGTTGCACCGGGCGCGGCGTGCGGATCGGCCGGGCCTATACAAACGACGTCATTCTCGACGACCCTTATGTCGCGGGCGAGCACGTCCATATCGTGCGCGACGGCGACGATCGCCTCGTCGTCGAGGATCTGGGCAGCGCCAACGGTCTCTTCGCGGCGCACGGACGCGCGCGGGTACCGCAGATCGTCCTCGGCGAGGAGGGCATCTTCCGCATCGGCCACACGCTCTTGCGCGCGCGGGCGACCGATCATGCCGTCGCGCCCGAGCGCGTGATCGGGAGCCAGACCCATGCCTGGGGCGCGATCGCCGGGCTTGCCGCGCTGGTGCTCGCGATCGGCGGCGGCACGCTGTGGCTCGACGATTTTGGCGAGTTCAAGGCGGCGACCTATGTGCTGCCGCTCGTGGGCGGCACCATGCTGGTTGTGCTGTGGTCGGCGCTCTGGGCGATGACGGCACGCATCTTCGCGGGGCACGGCCGGTTCGAGCGCAACCTGATCATCGCGCTCGTGGGCGCGCTGGGCCTTGAGGCGGTCGGTATCGCAAGCAGGGTGGGCGCCTTCGGCCTGTCATGGAGCGCACTCGTCAACGACACGTTCGTCGGCTACTTCGCCGTGCTCGCGGTTGCAAGCGTCGCGCATCTGCGCGAGATCAATCCCGCGCGCACGCTCTTCTCGTGCGCAGTGGTGGCCGTTGTGCTCGCGGGCGCCATCAGCGTCGTGACCCTGCTCAAGGGCGAGACCCGGTTCGGCCCCGGCAATGCCTACGCGCAGACGATGCTGCCGCCGGTGCTGCGGCTCGCGCCGGTCGCCAACGAATCCTCGTTCTTCTCGTCGGTCGAGAAATTGCGCGGCCGCGTCGACGAGGACCGCGCCGAAGCGCCCTGACGCTCAGCCCGAATAGCGCCCGAGCCGCACCGCCGTCTGCCCGCGCCCGAGGCGGCGCGACGGCATGATGAGGACGCACTCGTCATAGGGGGTGCGGATTTCGGTCTTGCCGTCGCGCGCGATGAGCGAGCCCGCCTTCGGGATCACTTCGAGCCCGCGGTAATCGGCGGTGAAGCGGAAATCGTCGGTGCCGATCGTCACCGTTTCGGTGACGCTGATGAGCTTCGGCGGCGGCGGCGTCCGCGCCACGATTTCCGCCGCGCGCGCTGGCTCGAGCACGCCCGAGACAGCGAGGAAACGCCAGCAGGAGTCAATCGCGACATCGGCCGCGGCTTTCTCCCAGTGCTGGCCGCACTCGGCGAGCAGCGCCACCTGCGGCGCCTCGGGCGCGGCGAAGGCGGCGTAGTCTCTGAGGCGTGGGCCCGCGTCATGGCCCTTGTCGCGCACCATGAGCGCCGGCACGCCGACTTGGCGCGCGAATGCCTCGGTCTTGGCCGCAAGCCCGATCAGCATGAGCGGCGCGGTCGCATGCTGCATCGAGTGGAGATCGAGCAGCTTGTCCGCGCTTTCATAGATCGGCTTGAGGCGCCGCGCGCGGTCGAGCTCGCTCGAGCGCCGCGGGCCCTCGAGCGTTGCCTTGTCCCATAGGCGGTTGAAATCCTCGTCGAGATAGCGCGCGGCTCCGGGGTTGTCGGGATCAAACGTACGGAACGCCGCGACATTGGCGAAGACGAGCGTGATGCGCCCCTTCGCCGGCTTGAGCCCGCTCTTGAACAGATGGTCGAGCGCCACCGCGCCGCACAGCTCGTTGCCATGCGTCAGCGCGTTGATGAGCACGTGGGGCCCAGGCGTGCCGCTTTCCAGCGTCGTCACATAGTCGATGCCGCGGTTGCCGGCGCGGTAGCGCCCTATGTCGGGCGGCAGCAGTTCGAGACGGTAGGACGGCATCAAACCGACGGCGCCTGCAGGCGGCCGATGAGGCGGCGCATGAAAGCCTCGCACTGGCTCACCTGCTCGAGCGCGATCCATTCGTTCGGCCGGTGCGCCTGCTCGATCGAGCCGGGCCCGCAGATGACGGTCGGGATGCCAGCCTGCTGGTAGAGCCCGCCCTCGGTGCCGAAGCTCACCTTGCCGAGCGCGTTGGCGCCGGTCAGCGCGCGCGCCAGGGCCACGACTTCGCTGTCGGCGGGCGTTGCGAGCGCGGGGATGGCATTGTGCTCCTCGAACGCGATGCCGGCCTCGGAGTTCACCGCCCGCATCTCCGGCAAAAGCGCGGTCGCGTGCCGGCGCAGTTCCTCCGTCACCGCGTCGGCGTCGTCGCCGGGCAGATGGCGGATCTCGAAATCGAAGCGGCACTCGCGCGGCACGATATTGAGCGCCGTCCCGCCGGCGATGGTGCCGGTATGGACGGTGGTGTAAGGCGGGCTGAAGCCGTCGTCGAAGGGGCCCATCTCGCGCTTCCGGCGCGCGATCGCGCGGATGCGCACCGCCATCTCGGCCGCGATCTCGATGGCGTTGACTCCGAGATGGGCGAGTGCGGAGTGGCTCTCGTGCCCGGCGACGCGGCACCTCAGGCTGCGCTTGCCCTTGTGCGCCACGACCGGCTGCATCAGCGTCGGCTCGCCGATGATGCAGAGCTTGGGCTTGACCGGCAGGTGTCCGAGGCGCGCGATGAGGCCCCGCACGCCGATGCAGCCCACTTCTTCGTCGTAGGTGAGCGCCAGGTGGACCGGCATGGGCGCCTTCGCGGCCACGAACTCCGGCACCATCGCCAGCATGATGGCGATGAAGCTCTTCATGTCGGAGGTGCCGCGGCCATAGAGCCGGCCATCGCGCGCCGCGACGGCGAAGGGCTCGCTTGTCCAGTTCTGGCCGTCGACCGGGACGACGTCGCTATGGCCTGAGAGCAGGATGCCGGGCCGGTCGCCGGGCCCGACCGTGGCGTAGAGGTTCGCCTTCCTACGCTCCGCGTCGTAGACGAGATCGCTCGCGATGCCGAAATCGTCGAGATACGAGCGTACGAACTCGATCAGCGCGAGATTCGATTCGCGGCTCGTCGTGTCGAAGGCGACGAGCTTGCCGATCATCTCGATACTGGAGATCGCTCGTGCCAATGACCCCTCTCAGGTCAGAAACTGCTCCTTGAACACGCGCTCCTCGAGATTGTGCTCGGGATCGAAGAGCAGCGTGATACCGACGTCGCGCGTCTCGCGCACGCTCACCCAGAGGACGTCGCGCACCTCGGTATAGTCGGCGACGGCGGAGACGGGGCGCTTGTCGGCCTCGAGGACGTGAAACTCGATCTTGGCGCCATGCGGCAGGAGCGCGCCGCGCCAACGCCGCGGGCGGAACGCGCTGATCGGCGTCAGCGCCAGAAGATTGGCGCCCAGCGGCAGGATCGGCCCGTGCACCGAGAGATTGTAGGCGGTCGAGCCGACCGGCGTCGCGACCAACGCGCCATCGGCCAGGAGCTCGTCGAGCCGCACGATATCGTCGACCGTGATGCGCAGCTTCGCTGCCTGGCGACGCTGGCGCAGCAATGACACCTCGTTGATGGCGAGCGCGCGGTGCTCGACGCCGGCACGGTCGCGCGCCACCATGGCGAGCGGGTGGATGCGCACCGGCTTTGCGGCGGCGATGCGCTCCGGCAGCGCGTCGGGGGCGTAGCTGTTCATGAGGAAGCCGACGCTGCCGCGATGCATGCCATAAAATGGCACGCCGCGGTCGCGGTAGCGGTGCAGCGTCTCGAGCATGAAGCCGTCGCCGCCCAACGGCACGATGACGGAAGCCGATTCTGGTGCCGCATTGCCATAGAGCGCGGTGAGCTCCGTCTGCGCCTGTTGCGCCTGCGGCGCGTCGCTCGCGAGAAAGGCGAAGTCGGCGGAATGCGCCGCGCGGTGCGGCGCTGTTTCGGTCTCGGTGCTCACCCGCCGGTCACGCTCATGTGCCGGCCCACCGACGGGCGGCGCTGACGGCGGTCGATGACGAAATCGTGGCCCTTGGGCTTCCGTGCGATCGCCTCGTGGATCGCCGCCTCGAGCGGCCCATCGTCGGCGGCGGCGCGCAGCGGCGTGCGCAAATCGGCCGCATCCTCCTGACCGAGGCACATGAAGAGAGTGCCGGTGCAGGTGAGACGCACGCGGTTGCAGCTCTCGCAGAAATTATGCGTGAGCGGTGTGATGAAGCCGAGCTTGCGCCCGGTCTCGCGCACGGTGAAATAGCGCGCGGGTCCGCCGGTGCGGTAATCGGTCTCCTCGAGCGTCCAGCGCCGGTTGAGCTGCGCGCGCACGAGCGACAGGGGCAGATATTGTTCGAGCCGCGCGCCGGCGCCGACCTCGCCCATCGGCATCACTTCGATGAAGACGAGGTCCAGCCCTTCCTCGCCGGTCCAGGCGACGAGCCGATCGAACTCGTCCTCGTTGACGCCCTTCAAGGCGACGGTGTTGATCTTGATGGCGAGGCCCGCGCGCTGCGCCGCTCCGATCCCCGCCAGCACCTGGTCGAGCCGGCCCCAACGCGTGATGGCGGCGAATTTCTGCGCATTGAGCGTGTCGAGCGACACGTTGACGCGGCGCACGCCGGCCTCGCGCAGCTCTTCCGCGTAGCGCGCGAGCTGGCTGCCGTTCGTCGTCACCGTCAGTTCATCGAGCGCGCCGGTACCGAGATGGCGCCCGAGCGAGCGGAAGAGCGTCATGATGCCGCGCCGCACGAGCGGCTCGCCGCCGGTCAATCGCAGCTTGCGCACGCCCAATCGCACGAATGCGCCGCACGCGCGGTCGAGTTCCTCGAGCGTCAGCACGTCGGCCTTGGGCAGGAACGTCATGTCCTCGGCCATGCAATAGACGCAGCGGAAATCGCAGCGGTCGGTGACCGATACGCGGAGATAGGTGATGTGGCGGCCGAACGGGTCGAGCATCGTCTCACTAACATAGTGCGCCCGCCGAAAAAGTCTCCCCCTGCTGATCAGGCGCGGCGGGCGCAGCGTATAGAGCGCGGCCGGGAACGCACCGGCGCTTCGGCATCGAGGGGTTTGGCCGATGAACCAGTTGCAGCTTTGGCGTGCGCGCGCGGCGCACGCCCGTCGCGCGGCCCAGCAAACCAGGAACGAAGGCCAGAAGTCGCTCCTGCTTCTATACGCCGAGGAGTGCGAGCGCAAAGCGGCGCAGCACCGCGATACGCCCCTCACCACGACCCGCCACGCTCCCCGCCTGTCGCCGGCGTAAGCCCCTGCCGTTCTCGCGCCCGCCGACTGCGCTCCGGGCGGAGCTTGACGTTCGTACATATTTTCCGTACATGCGCTGGCCGAGGTTCGCCGGCCGCTTTCATTGCCACAATCAAAGATAGCAATATGGAGATAGCTACAACTTTGGAGATTGGCGCCCCAGACTTGGGAGAAGGTCTTTTGCACGATGGTCCGGCGAAGAGGGAGCCGGGGCTGTGCAGACGAGCAAAAAGGACGTTGATTTGTGGCGCACACGCGCTGCCGAACTTCAGGAGGAAGCGAGGGGTTCGCGGGACGCGAAAACCCGCACGGCACTGCGCGAGATCGAGGCGTTTTATCGATGGCTCGTCGATCGGGCACAGAGCGGCCCTTAGCGCCGGGGCCTTTCCGCCGAACGAACCCGATTTTTCTGGCACGTGAACCCGCTCGACCGAACGAAACCAATCTGCGGCGGGCAGGCGAAACTGCCAAACGAACCCAATTCGCCGCGAGGGTGCGAAACTACCGAACGAACCCAATTCTCGCTCGGCGCCAGGGCCGGGCTTCAACTGTCTGGAACGCCTCATCCTGAGCAGAGCGAGCGCCCGCGAGCGCAGTCGAAGGACGCAGCTTATTTTACAGAACGAACCCAATTTCGGCCGAGGGCGAGCGCTGGCGGCGGTGCTCTGACGGATTAAAGCGCGGCAAGAAGATACGTTGTATCAATTTCTTGCTATGCGACCCTCACCTCGCTTAGGAACTCGTCGATCGAGCGCCTGAGGGCTCCGGCCTGGCTCGAGAGCCGAGTGGCCGCCTGCAACACCTCGTTGGCGGCGGCGTCGGTGCGTGTGGCGGCGTCGCTCACCCCAGCGATGTTGCTCGAGACCTCCGCGGTACCGACCGAGGCCTGCTGTACGTTGCGCGCGATCTCGGAGGTGGCGGCATTCTGTTCTTCGACCGCGGTCACGATGGCGGCCGCGATCTGGCTCACCTCGTGGATGGTGGTGACGATGTGGCTGATGGCGCCGACAGCGTCATCCGTCACCCGGCGCATGCCGGCGACCTGGCCGGTGATCTCCTCGGTCGCCTTGGCGGTCTGGGTCGCCAAGGACTTCACTTCGCTCGCCACCACGGCGAAGCCCTTGCCGGCCTCGCCCGCGCGCGCCGCCTCGATCGTGGCGTTGAGGGCGAGGAGGTTGGTCTGGCCGGCGATCGAACTGATGAGTTCGACCACTTGGCCGATCTTTTGCGACGCCTCGGCGAGGCCTTTGACGGTGCGGTTGGTGCGCTCGGCCTCGGCCACGGCGCGGTCGGCGACCTGGGTCGAGAGCGTCACCTGGCGGCCGATCTCGCCAACGGACGCGGCGAGTTCCTCGGTCGCGCTGGCGACGGTGTTGACGTTGTCCGCGGCAAGGCCCGAGGCGCTCGTGGCCGCGGCCGACTGGCGGCTCGTCTGCTCCGCCGTCGAGGCCATGCCGGCCGCCGTCTCCTGGAGCTGCGCCGCGGCGCTTGCGACCGTGTCGAGCGCGCCGCTCACTGCATGGTCGAAGCGCTCCGTCAATCCGGCGAGACGCTCGGCGCGCTCGGCCTTCGCGCGGTGGGTCGCTTCGCGCTCGGCGGCAAGCCGCTCGGCCGCCATCGCCGTTTCCTTGAACACGGCAAGGGCTTTCGCCATGGCGCCGATCTCGTCGCCGCCACCAGGCGGTATCTCGACCGAGAGGTCGCCCGCGGCGAGGGTTCGCATCGTCGCCGTGAGGTCGATGATCGGCCGCGCGATTTTGTGGCCCACGACCAGCGCCACCGCGAGCGAGGCGCACGTCGCCGCGAGCGTCAGCCAGATGAAGACCTCGCGCGCCGCGTTGTTCTCGGCATGAAGGGACGCGAACACGCCGGCCTTGCGGCTCTCGAGCGCCGCGCTCAACTGCTCCGACTGCGCCTCGTAGTTGGTGTAGACCGCCTGGACCCCGCTGATGAAGGTCATCGCGTCGGACGGGTCGGCGGCGGTATCGAGCACTTGGCGCACCGCCGTGTCGTAGTCCTTGAGGGTGCCTGCCAGCGCGTGAACGAGCGGCGCGTCCTCTGTGTCGTCATCGGCCGATATCGACGCGAAAAGCGCGGGGAGGTGGCTCAGCTTGCTGCTGAACTCAGCACGGACCGCGGCGGCGTTGGCGTCGTCGCTGCGCGCTTCGAGCGCGGTGAGGCGGTAGAGCCCGGTTTCGAGATTGGCCACCGCCCGATCAAGCGCCGCGAGGTGGCTCGAACGCTCGAAGGCGAGGCCCGACAATTGCGCAAGGCGTCCGTCGCTCGTCGCCAGAAGCCCGAGCGCATAAAGCGCAAGCCCCAGCAGCGCCGCGACGGGTATGGCGGGCGCGACGCACATCTTGGCGCGGAGCGAAAGGTTGCTGAGACGCATCGCCATTCGCGAAAAGAGGGCAGGGCTCGAGCGGCCAAGCTACGAAGGTTGAGTAAAATTCGTCTTAAAATCACATCTCCGTGAGGGGAGCGCGTGCTTGCTAACCCCCAAGGGGGGCACCAATATCGCGCCATGAGGGAATTCGCCGTCCGCCCCGACCCGGACGATCCGCGCCTCACTCGCACCGTCGCGGGGCTCGATCACGAGGGTCGTGCGGTCAGCACGGCCGTCGTCGTCGAGCGCCCGCTCACGCTCTTCCTCAACGGCCAGGAGATCGTGACCATGATGACGGTCGGCGATCATCCCGACTATCTGGCCGTGGGCTATCTCCTCAATCAGAACATGCTGCGCGCCGACGATCGCATCGTCGGCATCGACTATGACGACGATCTCGCCACCGTCGTGGTGCGCACCGGGCGGCGCACCGATTTCGAGAAGAAGCTGCGCAAGAAGACGCTGACCTCGGGCTGCGCCCAGGGCACCGTGTTCGGCGATCTCATGGAAAAATTCGACGAGATCGCGCTGCCGAAGGACGCGGTGCTCAGGACGTCGTGGCTCTATGCGCTCTCGAAGAAGATCAACACGAGCCCGAGCCTCTATCTCGCGGCGGGTGCCATTCACGGCTGCGTCCTGTGCGAGGAGGATCGGCCGCTCGTCTACATGGAAGACGTCGGCCGACACAACGCCATCGACAAGATCGCGGGCTACATGCATCTCAACAAGATCGGGCCCGAAGGTAAGATTTTCTACACCACCGGCCGCCTCACCTCCGAGATGGTGATCAAGTGCGTGCAGATGCGCATCCCGATCCTGATCTCGCGCTCGGGCTTCACCGCGTGGGGGGTGGAGCTCGCGAAGAAGGCGGGGCTTACACTCGTCGGTCGCGCCAAGGGCCGGCGCTTCATCGCGCTCGCCGGCGAGGAGCGCATCGTTTTCGATGACGCGCGTGAGGCCGAGGAGGAAAGCGCGCGGGTCCAGCGCAAAGCGAGCCTCGCCGAGGACGAGGCGTGAGGATCGCCGGCGTCGTGCTCGCGGGCGGTCTCGCGCGCCGCATGGGCGGCGGCGACAAGGGCCTGCGCCTCGTCGCGGGACGGCCCATCCTCGACTGGGTGATCGAGCGCGCGCGGCCGCAGGTCGAAGCACTCTGCCTCAACGCCAACGGCGATCCCGCGCGGCTCGCGCGTTTCGCCCTGCCCATTGCGCCGGACGGCGTGCCGGGCTTTGCCGGACCTCTCGCGGGCGTGCTCGCCGGGCTCGACTGGGCCGCGGGAAACGTCACCGATGCCACCCATGTCGCGAGCTTCGCGACGGACGCCCCGTTCCTGCCGCGGGATCTGGTCGCGCGGCTTGCGGCGGCGCTCGAAGAAGGAGGCGAGCTCGCTTGTGCCGTCTCGGGCGGGCGCGACCATCCGGTCTTCGGCCTTTGGCCCGTGGCACTCCGCCACGCGCTGCGCCGCGCCATGGTCGAGGAGGGCGTGCGCAAAGTCGATCTCTGGACCGGGCGCTACCGCCTCCACCGTGTCGAGTTTTCGTGCGAGCCGGTCGACCCATTCTTCAATGCCAACGCACCCGAAGATCTTGCCGCAGCGGAACTGCTCGCCGTGCCGGGGAGGAATTAGAAATGGGCGTTGTGGTCGATTTTCGGGTACTCGAATTGCTGTGCGGCCGGCTCTGCCACGACCTCATCAGCCCGGTTGGCGCCGTTAACAACGGCATCGAGCTTTTGGACGAGGACGATCCCGAGTTCGTCAAGGAGGCGATGGCCCTGATCGGCCAGAGCGCCAAAAAGGCGGGCCAGCGCCTGCAGTTCTACCGCTTTGCTTATGGCACCGCCGGAACCGGCGCTTCGGGCGCCGCCACTGTCGACGCGCGCGAATGCGCCATGGCCCTGCTCGAGGGCGGCAAGGTTCGTTGCGAGTGGGACGCATCGGTGAGCCGGCTGCCGCTGCCGTGGCAGCGGCTTGCCTGCAACCTGGTGCTGGTCGCGGCGGATGCCTTGCCGCGCGGTGGCAAGATTGCCGTGACCGCGGCGGCCGGGGCGCCGCCAAGCCTCGAGATCGTAGCCGAAGGCGACAGCGTCAATCTTTCCGACGAGCAGCGCGCGGCGCTCGCGGCCACGCCGTCGGTCACGGCCGACACGCTGAGCGCGCGCAATGTTCACGCTTTCTATACCAATCGCCTCGCGGAGCAGATCGGCGCCGTGCTCGCGGTCGCGGAGTCCGTCCCAGGACGCGCCGTCCTGACCGCGGCTTCGTCCTCGATTTGAGCGGTCTTTTAAGCGTTTTTTGAGGCATTCCCGGAGATGCTGAAGGGCGCGGAAAACCGCCCTTTTGCGGGACAGCATGGACGATCTCCTCAGGGAATTCCTGGCCGAGACGGTCGAGAGTCTGGCGGCGCTCGACAGTGCCCTCATCGACCTCGAGAAGAGCGCCGATCCCGCCGCGCTGCAGAGCATTTTTCGCGTCTTCCACACGATCAAGGGAACGTGCGGCTTCTTCGCGCTGCCGCGCCTGGAGCGCGTCGCGCACGCGGCCGAGAACGTGCTCGCGCGGCTCCGTGACGGTGAACTCGAGGCTGGGCCCGATGTCGTCGGCGCGATCTTCCTCGCTACCGATCGTATCAAGGAGATGTTGTCGGCGCTCGCGCAGAGCGGCGCCGAGCCGCGCGGCGATGATCGCGACGTGATCGCCCGGCTCGAGGCGCTCGGCAAGGCCGCGCCGGCTCCCGCGGATGAGCCCCAGCCGCAAGGCGCCGCGCCCGCGCGTGAGCTTGCCGTCGCGAGCGAGACGATCCGCGTCAACGTCGCCCTCCTCGATCAGCTTATGACCACGGCGAGCGAGCTGGTGCTGACGCGCAACCAGCTCCTCCAGGTCCTGCGCAACGATATGCGCAGCACCTTCGCGGCGCCGTTGCAGCGCCTGTCGCAAGTGACGACAGAGCTGCAGGAAACCGTCATGCGCACGCGCATGCAGCCGATCGGCAATGTCTGGTCGAAGCTGCCGCGACTCGTGCGCGAAGTCGCGCGCGAACTGGGCAAGACCATCTCCCTCGACATGCGCGGCTCGGAAACCGAGCTCGACCGACAGGTGCTGGAGCTCATCCGCGACCCGATCACGCACATGGTGCGCAACGCCGCCGATCACGGCATCGAGCCGCCGACGGAACGCGCGCGCGCCGGCAAGCCGGCGGTGGGCCGGATCTCGGTCAATGCCTTTCACGAAGGCGGCCACGTCGTGATCGAAGTGACGGACGACGGCCGCGGCTTCGCGCTCGACCGCATCAAGGCGCGCGCCGTGAGTCTCGGGCTCGCAAGCGAGGCCGATCTCGCCGCGCTGAGCGAGCGCGAGATCCGCGATTTCGTGTTCCGGCCCGGCTTCTCCACTGCCGAGCGCGTCACCTCCATCTCGGGCCGCGGCGTCGGCCTCGACGTGGTGCGCGCCAACCTCGAACGCCTGGGCGGCACCATCGACATCGACAGTGCTCCCGGGCACGGCACCACGTTCAAGATCGTGCTACCGCTCACGCTCGCGATTGTCTCGGCCCTGATTGTCGAAAGCGGCGGCGAGCGCTTCGCGTTGCCGCAGATGGCGGTGCTCGAGCTGGTGCAAGTCGGCGGCGAGCACAAGATCGAATGGCTCAACCGCGTTCCTGTGCTGCGCCTGAGGGATCGGCTGCTGCCGATTGTGTGGCTGCGCCGGCTCCTTGGCCAGTCGCGCGGCGAGACCGCGGGCGAGCCCATCGTCATCGTCACCGAAGCCGCCGGGCGCACCTTCGGCATCATGGTCGACGCCATCGCCGATGCCGAGGAGATCGTGGTAAAGCCTGTGGGCCCAGTGCTGCGCGGCATTCCCATCTTCGCGGGCAACACCATCCTCGGCGACGGCCGCGTGGTCTTCATCCTCGATCCCGCCGGTATCGCCGCCGCAAAGGGCGGCGTCGGTATTTCTGCCGCGGCGACGCCTGCGGCCCCAGTGCCCGCGCCGAAGGACCACGGCGAGCAGTTCAGCTTGCTGCTGTTCCGTGCCGGCACCGCGGGCGTGAAGGCGATCCCATTGGGGGTCGTCGGCAGACTTGAAGAGATCGATCTCGCCGATGTCGAATTCGCCGACGGCAAGCCGGTGGTGCAGTACCGCGGCCGGCTCATGCCGCTCGCCGCGATGTCGTCGGATACGTTCGCGGGCGCGCGCGGGCGGCGGCCCCTCATCGTGCTGGCGCAGGACGAGGACGCCGTCGGGCTTGTCGTCGACGCCATCGAGGACATCGTCGAGGAGGCTGTGGCGATCGAGCGTCCGGCGGGCCAGGACGGGCTCATCGCGAGCGCCATCATCGCCGGCAAGGCGACCGACATCATCGATGCCGGCTATTATCTCAAGGCCGCGCGCGGACTGGGCCAAAGCCGCAAGGGTCCGGCGCCGCGCCACGTGCTGCTCATCGAGAACAACGCGTTCTTCCGCACGCTCCTTGTTCCGGTGCTGCGCGCGGCGGGATACGAGGTGGTATCCGTCGCATCGGTTGAGGAGGCGCGTGCGCTCTGCGCAAGCGGCAAAAGCGTCGACGCTATCCTCGCCGACGAGGACACCCCGGGCATCGAGGCGTTCGCGCGTTCGCTCGACAGTGGGGAATGGCGCGGCAAGCCGCTCGTGGCGCTCGCCGACCACGGCGACACCGAGGGCCGCTTCCCGGCCGCGGTCCAGAAACTCGACAGCCGCGCGCTTCTTGACACGCTCGGGCGTGCGCTTCGTCCTCAGGATGCCGCATGAGGGAACTCGTCGCCATCACCCTCGCGGGACAAGCATTCGGCATCCCGGTCGAAGAGGTGCGGGACGTGCTGGCGCCGCCGCCGATGACGCCGGTGCCACTCGCACCGCCCGAGGTTGCGGGCGCGCTCAATCTGCGTGGCCGCATCGTCATCGTCATCGACTTGCGGAAACGCCTCGGGCTGCCGCCGCTGGCTGACGACATGAAGCCGATGTGCGTCGTGATCGAGCAGGCGGACGAGCTTTACGCCTTCCTCGTCGATCGCGTCGGCGACGTGCTGCGGCCTGCGGACGAGACGGTTGAGCACGGCACCGCGGTGCTCGATCCGGTCTGGCGCCAGGTCGCGGCCGGCATCTGCCGTCTCGAGGATTCGCTCCTCGTCGTGCTCGACGTTGCGCGCGCAGTCGAGCTCGGGATCCGGGCGGCGGCATGAAGACCTGCCTCGTCGTCGATGATTCGCGCGTCGTGCGCAAAGTCGCACGCCGCATCCTCGAGGATCTCAACTTCCTCATCGAGGAAGCGGCCGACGGCAGGCTCGCGCTCGATCTATGTCAGAAGCAGATGCCGGACGCGGTGCTGCTTGACTGGAACATGCCGGTCATGAGCGGCATCGACTTCCTGCGCCAACTCCGCGGCACTCCAGGCGGCGAGGCACCGATCGTCGTGTTGTGCACGACGCATAGCGATATCGCCCACATCCAGGAGGCGATCGCGGCGGGGGCCAATGAATATGTCATGAAGCCTTTCGACGTCGACATCCTCGAGGCGAAATTCGCGCAAGCGGGGCTCCTGTGAACGCCGAACCCGCCATGCGCGGAAACAATGCTCCCGCATCCGCGGCTTCGCCCTGCCGCGTCATGGTGGTGGACGACAGCGCCGTCATTCGCGGGCTCCTGACACGCGCGCTCGAGGCCGATGGTGATATCGCTGTCGTCGCCTCGGCCGGTAACGGACGCATCGCGATCGACGCTCTCGAGCGTCATGACGTTGAGCTCGTCCTGCTCGACGTGGCGATGCCGGTGATGGACGGGCTGGCCGCATTGCCGCTGATGCTGAAGGCGCGGCCTAATCTCAAGGTCGTGATCGTGTCGTCGCTCACGCGGAGCGGTGCCGTCGTTACCATGCAGGCGCTCGCGGCCGGCGCCGCCGACTACGTGACGAAGCCGACCTCGTCGGCGCTCGCGGCTGGCGATGCGTTCCGCCGCGAACTCATCGCGAAGGTCCGCGCGCTCGTCGAGGCGCAGCGCGGCCCCGGCGGTTCCGCTCCGATGCCGCGCGCCGCCGCGACGAGCGCGGCTGTGACGCTGCGTCCGCTGCCGCGCGATCTGCCGCAGGCGATCGCAATCGGCGCCTCGACTGGCGGTCCGGTGGCGCTTTATCGCATTGTCGCCGCGCTGAAGCACGGCGTGCGTCCGCCGATCTTCGTCACGCAGCACATGCCTGCCACCTTCACTGCCATTTTCGCTGATCACCTGGCGCGCGCGAGCGGGCTCGTCGCTGCCGAAGCCATCGATGGCGAGCCGGTCGCTGGCGGCCGCATCTACGTGGCGCCGGGCGAGTTCCATATGGAGGTCGTGCGCGACGGGGACGGGCCGGTGCTTCGTCTCAGCAAGGGGCCAGCCGAGAATTACTGTCGGCCGTCGGTCGATCCGATGCTGCGCAGCCTTGCCGGGACGTACGGGGGCGGTCTCCTCGCGATCATCCTCACCGGCATGGGGCATGACGGGCTTGCGGGGGCGCGCGCGGTCGTCGCCGCGGGCGGCACCGTCGTTGCGCAGAACCAGGCGACCAGCATCGTCTGGGGCATGCCCGGCACCGTCGTCTCGGCCGGGCTCGCGAGCGCGGTGCTGCCGGTGGATGAGATTGGGCCGTATCTCGCCGACATCGCAGGGCGGAGAGCGCCATGAACGCGGCCGACTTCTCCTTCTTCGCGCGGCTCGTCAAGGAGGGTTCGGGGCTCGCGATGACGGAGGACAAATCCTACCTCGTCGAAACCCGCCTCCTATCGGTGGCACAGCGCCATGGTCACGCCTCGGTGGCGGCGCTCGCCTGGGCGCTCAAGAAACACCGTGACACTGGCCTGGTGCGCGAGATCGTCGAGGCGATGACGACCAATGAGTCGTCGTTCTTCCGCGATATGAAGCCGTTCGAGCAGTTCCGCACCTTGGTGCTGCCGGCGCTGCTCAAGGCGCGCGCCGCGAGCCGCACGCTGCGATTCTGGAGCGCCGCATGTGCGGCAGGCCAGGAGCCCTATTCACTCGCCATGCTGCTCGACGAGGAGCGCGTACGCCTCGCCGGCTGGCATGTGTCGCTGCTCGCGACCGATATCTCCGGCGAGATGATTGAGCGCGCCAAGGCTGGCAACTACTCGCAGTTCGAAGTTCAGCGCGGTCTGCCGCTCAAATACGTGGTGCGCCACTTGGAGCCCGAGGCCGACCGCTGGCAGGTGAAGCCCGCGCTGCGCGCCATGGTCGAGTTCCGCGTGATGAATCTTCTCGACGATTTCTCGGCGCTCGGACCGTTCGACATGATCCTATGCCGCAACGTGCTCCTCTATTTCGACCGGCCGACCAAGGCCGCGCTGCTCGAGCGGCTCGCGCGACAGTTGAGGCCGGATGGGTTCTTCATCCTCGGGGGAGCCGAGACCATGATCGGCATGTCGGAGCGCTTCGAGCCGGTGCCGCAGCAGCACGGTCTCTATCGGCTCGCGCCGCCGGCGTACGCGCTCGCAACATCGGCGTCCGGCACAAACTGAAACGGCGGCCCTGAGGCCGCCGTTCGCTTAGATCGCAAGGGGAGGGAGCGTCAGGCCTTCGCCACCTTGCGCTGAGCCGTCTCGCTCTCGGCCGGCGGGTCGCGTAGCACATAGCCGCGGCCCCACACTGTCTCGATGTAATTGTCGCCCCCTGCCGCCTGCGACAATTTCTTGCGCAGCTTGCAGACGAACACGTCGATGATCTTGAGCTCGGGCTCGTCCATGCCGCCATAGAGATGGTTGAGGAACATCTCCTTCGTGAGCGTGGTGCCCTTTCTGAGGCTCAGGAGCTCGAGGATGCCGTACTCCTTGCCGGTGAGGTGGAGGGGGGCGCCTTCGACCTCGACAGTGCGGCTGTCGAGATTGACCGTGAGCTTGCCGGTGCGGATCACCGACTCGGAGTGGCCCTTGGCGCGCCGCACGATCGCCTGAATGCGGGCGATCAGCTCGCGGCGGTCGAATGGCTTGGTGAGGAAGTCGTCGGCCCCGAAGCCCAGTCCCTTGATCTTGTGGTCGAGCTCGCCGAGACCGGAGAGGATGAGGATCGGTGTCCTGACGCGCGCCGCGCGCAGCCGCCGCAGCACCTCGTAGCCGTCGATGTCGGGCAGCATGAGGTCGAGGATGATGATGTCGTAATCGTAGAGCTTGCCGATCTCGAGCCCGTCTTCACCGAGATCCGTGGTATCGCAGATGAAGCCCTCGGCCCGAAGCATCATCTCGATGCTGGTCGCCGTTGCGGAGTCATCCTCAACAAGAAGAACTCGCATTCCTCACCTCCGACGTGAGATCCGTCACGATAATCGCTTTAAGCATTGTTACCAAGTGAAGTTAAGGCTGGGTTAATCGGAAACGCGTGAGTAAAATTTTTTAGGATGAACTCTCCTTAGGGTCACGATTTGTCGGTGTAGACGCGTTTTTTGCTGCGCCGCGCAAAGCCGCGATTTTCCATGATTTAACTGGTGGTTAAGCGACCCAAAGCATGATGGGCCGCGCGCCATGCGGCGCGCCGGCGGCGGGCGAGGGAACGCTCTTTGATTCTCCCTAAGGTTATCGACGATATTGCCCGGCTCGATCCGTGTCGACGCTACGGCCGCGTCACGGGCGTCCTCGGCCTTCTGCTCGAAGCGGGCGGGATCGCGCGTGAGGTTGCCGTGGGAGACCGGGTCGAGATCGTGGCGCAACGCGGCCGAGTCGCATGCGAAGTCGTGGGTTTTCGCGCCGGGCGGGCGCTCCTCATGCCGTTCGGCGCGATCGAAGGAATAGGGCTCGGCTGCAAGGTCGAGCTGGCGCCGGCACCGGCGGCGATCTTTCCGAGCAGGGCCTGGCTTGGCCGCGTCATCAACGCCTTCGGCGAGCCGATCGACGGCAAGGGTCCGCTACCGCAGGGTGATGCAGCTTACCCGTTGCGCAACCGGCCGCCGCCCGCGCACCAGCGCAAGCGCGTGCAGGGCAAGATCGATCTCGGCGTACGCGCGCTCAATACCTTCGTCACCTGCTGCCGCGGCCAGCGCATGGGCATCTTCGCCGGCTCCGGCGTCGGCAAATCGGTGCTGCTGTCGATGATCGCGCGTTACACCGCTGCCGATGCGACCGTGATCGGTCTCGTTGGCGAGCGCGGCCGCGAAGTGCAGGAGTTTCTGGAGGACGATCTCGGCCCGGAAGGGCTCGCACGCAGCATCGTGGTCGTCGCCACGTCCGATGAATCGCCATTGCTGCGCCGCCAGGCGGCCTATCTGACGCTCGCTATCGCCGAGTTTCTGCGCGACCAGGAGCTCGACGTGCTGTGCCTCATGGACAGCGTGACGCGGTTTGCGACGGCGCAACGCGAGATCGGCCTGAGCGCGGGCGAGCCCCCCACAACGAAGGGCTACACGCCGACGGTCTTCGCGGAGCTGCCGAAGCTTTTGGAGCGCGCCGGAACCGGCACAGGCAAAGGCAGCATCACCGGCCTCTTCACCGTGCTCGTCGAAGGCGACGACCAGACCGAACCGATTGCCGATGCCTGCCGCGCGATCCTCGACGGCCACATCGTGTTGGATCGCGCCATCGCCGAACGCGGCCGCTATCCCTCGCTCGACGTGCTGCGCTCGCTTTCGCGCGCGATGCCGCAATGCAACAGCCCGGGCGAGAACCGCCTTGTCGGCGCCGCGCGCACGGCCATCGCCACCTTCGAGAACATGGCCGAGCTTATCCGCCTCGGCGCCTATCGGAGCGGCAGCGACGCGCGCGTCGACGACGCCATCGCGCGTTACCCCGCGCTCGAGAAATTCCTGGCGCAGGAAAAGCAGGAACGCACCGATCTCGCCGCCGGCTACGCGGCGCTCAGCACCATCTTCGGAGAAGCGGCATGACCGCAATCGACAGCTTGATCCGTCTCCATCGCTGGCAGCTCGACGAGCGGCGCCGTCAGCTGGCCGAGCTCGAGACGCTTGCCGAGAAGCTGCGCGGCGAGGAGACGCGGCTTCTGGCCGAACAAGCAAACGAGCAGCAGGTGGCGTCGTCCTCGACCGAGGCGGCGTCCGCCTATGGCAGCTACGCCGCGCACGTGATCGAGAAGCGGCGCAAGATCGCGCAGTCGCTCGCCTCGGTCGAGCAGCAGGTAGCGCTCGCACGCGATGCGCTTTCCGACAGCTACCGCGAGGTGAAGCGCTACGAGATCGCCGCCGCCACGCGCGCCTCGCAGCAGAGAAAGCGGGTCGCACGGCTACAGCAGCGCGCGCTTGACGAGATCGGCGGCGAAGCCCATCGCCGCCGCAGCCGTACGGCGTGATCCCGTATCAGATCCTTACCGCGACGTGTCCGCGTAGCTCCGTCATCGGATCGACGGCGAAGGCGGATGCGGTCGCGAAGACGACATCGCCGTGATATCCCGCGGCCGCGCTCGCGCGGCGGAAGAGGGCGCCTGCTTCCTCCTGGATCGCCTGCGGCAGTGGCGCATGGCTGCGCAGCACCAAGTCGAGCCGGTTGCCGCGCACCAATCCGTCGAGCTGCAGTGCCCCGAGCCGTGACAGCTCGGCCTCGACGATAAAGCGCTGTCCCGGCGAATCCTGCCCTCCCGCCGACTTCTCCTTGCGGCGCAGGTAAAGCCGGACTGGCGCGACAGAGCCGCCCATCAGGAGCGGCAACGTCAGTACCCGCCAGTCGCCGGTGGCGCTCTCGGCGCCGAGCCGGCGCAAGCCCGCGAGATCGCCTTCGACCCTCGTGCGGAGCCGTTCCAGTCCTGCGCTGCCGAGCGAGCGCATGATCGGATCGCCCGGCCACTTGCCGGAGTAAAGCGTGCCTGACAGGAACATCAGGCTTGCCGCGAGGGAAGGGGCCGTTGCCGGCGTCAGCACTGAGCGGAGCTGGGTCGCAAGCTCCGGCGCTGCTTTGTCCAGCGCGCTCAGGATTTGGTCGAGCGCGGGCCAGCCATTGGCCAGCGACGGCGGCAGCTCGGTCGGGCCGGAATCGCCGACCGCGACGAGCTGGAAATTGACGGTGGTCCCGGGTTCGAGCGCGAGCCGGCGGTCGAGCACAAGCGCGCCTAGTGGTGAATCGACAATCGTGTCGCCGCTCGTGGCGAGCGCGATCGTGCCAACGCCGTTCGTGGCGTCCTGGGAGATCGCGGCCGCGCTGAGACGCAGTTCGAAGCGTGAGCCCACCGCGACCGCGTTGTTGCCCGGCGCGGCGGCGATGAGGGTGGCGCCGACGGTCGTGCCAATCTCGAGCGACACGGGCGCCGTCTCGGGTGCTGCCGTTGGTGTTGCGAGTGCTGCGGGCGCGACGTTTGACGGCGCAGACGCGGATGGAGGCGAGGAAGCGCTGCCCGTCACCAGTGCCGCGCCGGGCGCGGGCTTCACGGCGATGGACAGCGGTTCGTTCATCGCGTGCCGAGATCGGTCACGATGCGCCGAGCGATGGTGCCGACATCGTCGGCGGCCTCGCAGGTCGGCGACCGCATGAGCAGCGGCACCTGACGGCGGATCGTCTCCTTGACCCGATCGTCGCGACGAATGATGCCGGCGAGCGGCGGCTCGATCTTCAGGAACTCGCGGCAGGCGCGCAACAGCGTGCTGTAGGTGCGCTCGCCGTCGCGCACGTTCGAGACCATGTTGACGACGATCTGGATGCCGCTTGCCAGACGCTCGAGCGCGGTCACCTTGATGTAGGCATAGGCGTCGGTGATCGAGGTGGGCTCGTCGGTCGTGACGACGAGGCAGACGCGCGCCTCTCTCGTCAGCAAGCGCACCGTGCGCTCGATGCCGGCGCCGAGATCGAGCACGACCCAGTCGTATCCCTGCGCAAAGCGCCCGAGCTCGGCGCGGAGCTCGATGAGGCGGCCGGGCGCGAGGTTGGCGAGCCCGCCCGAGCCCGAGCGGCCGGCGATGATGTCGAAGCCGCACGAATGCGGCGTTGCCACTTGGGCGAGCGTGGCTTCGCCCGCAATCACGCTCGCAAGGTCGCGGCGCGGCGTGGCGCCGAGCTGTACGTCGACATTGGCGAGGCCGAGATCGCCATCGAAAAGCAGCGCCTTGCGTCCGCTATTGGCGAGCGCATGCGCAAGCGTGATGGAGAACCAGGTCTTGCCGACGCCGCCCTTGCCGGATGCGACGGCAATGATGTTACGTTTTTCCGCGACCGGGATTTGAACCGGAGCGGCGGCGAGGGCCGCGGCCGTCGCGCTTGTCATGACTCACCTCGCTTTTGAATTTTGGGCCGGCCCTGCGCGGCCAGCAGCAGGCGGCCGAGCAGGACGGGATTGAAGGGGCTGAGTCCGTCGGCGATCGCCGGCGACACGCCGGCCTCGGCGTAGGGCAGGCGCAGTTCGTCGGCCACGGCCAGGATGCTGGCGAGCCGGCGCGAGAGATCGAGGCGCGTAACGACGAGCCGTGTGCAGCCGTCAGCGGCGAAGACGCGCGCCATTTCGAGCGCGTCGACGACATCGCCTCCTGCCGGCAAGACGAGGAGCGGCTCGGCCTTGGCGGCGGCGGCCAACGCCTTCCAGTCGCTGCGCTCGGCGCCTGCATAGGGATTGACGCCAGGCCCGTCGATGATGACGAGTTCGGCGGGCTCGGCTACGGCAATGGCGGCGTCGAGTTGGCTGGTATCCTCGGCGCGCTCCATGGGCACATTGAGTATCTTGGCGAAGGCGGCAAGCTGCTCGGCGGCTCCCGCGCGCTGCGCGTCGGCCGTGATGAGGCGCGCGCGCTTCCCCGCGAAGACGGCGCGCGCCGCGAGCTTCGCCGCGGTCACGGTCTTGCCGCCGCCGGGTGGCCCGGTGAGAAAGAACCGGCGCTTGCCGTCCTCGGCCGCGACCGGCCTGAAGGGATAGAGCGTCGCGAGCGCGCTCGAGAGCGCGACAAGCGGCTCTTCCGTGTCGTAGGGCAGCACTGCGGCGATGATCTTCTCGGCAAGTTCGGGCGCGAGCCCATGCCCGTCGAGCGCATCGCCGATCATGTCGATGGCACTCGCGCTTTGCTTCCCGTTCGACGCGGAAAGAGGCGCGAGGTCGGCATCGAGTGCAGCCGTGACGGACATCCGCCCGTCCTCGTCCTCCTGCGTCGAGACGATGATGGCGTCGGGGCCCAGATGCTGGCGCACGAGGCTCATCGCCTCGTTCATGGTCCGGCCGGAATAGCTGCGCAGGCGCATGGCGGATCAGCCTCAGATCTGTCCGAGCGTCTTGAGACGCGCCTTGGGGTGGATCTCATTCTGGGACACGACGATCGTGGCAGGCCGGAAGCGCTCGATGATCGAGCGCACATAAGGCCTGACGGCGGGGCTCGTGAGCAGCACTGGCGCGTCGCCCTTCGCCGCCAATCGCTCGAAGGCGATGCGTACCGCACCGATGAACTCCTGCAGCCGGCTCGGCGCCATGCTGAGATGGCGCTCCTCGCCCTGGCCCGAGAGCGCCTCGGCGAACGACTGCTCCCAGTGCGGCGACAGGCTGACGATCGGGATGAAGCCGCCCTCGGCGGTATTGGTGTCGCTGATCTGCCGTGCCAGACGCGCGCGCACGTGCTCGGTGATGATCGAGACGTTGCGGCTGTAGCCGCACGCCTCAGAAATCCCTTCGAGCACGGTCGGCAGGTCGCGGATCGACACGCGCTCGGCCAGAAGATTCTGCAGCACGCGCTGGATGCCGCCCATCGAGATTTGCGATGGCACCATGTCGCCGACGAGCTTCTGGTGACCCTTGTCGAGCTCGTCGATGAGCTTTTGCGTCTCGGCATAGGACAACAGCTCGGCCATGTTGTCCTTGATGACCTCGGTGAGGTGCGTGGTGATGACGGTCTGGGGTTCGACGACCGTATAGCCGCGGAACGTCGCCTCCTCGCGCTGCGTCTCCTGCACCCATTGCGCTGGGAGCCCGAAGGTCGGTTCAGTCGTCGCCTCGCCCGGGAGCTGGATCGGCTCGCCGCGCGGGTCCATCACGAGCAGCATGCTCGGGCGCAACTCGCCACGCCCGACCTCGATCTCCTTGATGCGGATGAGATAGGCATTGGCGGGCAGCTGCAGATTGTCCTGGATGCGCACCGAAGGCATGATGAAACCCATATCGGCGGCAAGCTGGCGCCGCAGGCTCCGTACCTGGTCGGTGAGGCGCGAGCCGTGATCGCCGTTGATGAGGCTCAGGAGCCCGTAGCCAAGCTCGAGCCGGATCTGGTCGATCTGGAGCGCATTTCGGATCGGCTCCTCCTTGGGCGGCTGAGCTGCGGCTTTCGCAGCCTCGACCGCCTGCTCCTGTTCCTTCTCCTTTCGCGCGGTGAGCTTCCAGGCCGCGCCGCCGGTCAGAGCTGAGAGCGACATGAAGGGGAGCATCGGCACGCCCGGCACCAGCGAGAGCGTCAGCATCAGCGACGAGGCGACGCCCAACGCCGCCGGATAGGCGCCGAGCTGGCCGAAAAAGGCCTTGTCGGCCGAACCGCTCGTGCCGGCTTTCGATACGAGCATGCCGGCTGCGGTCGAAACGATGAGCGCCGGAATCTGTGTCACGAGCCCATCGCCGACGGTCAGCAGCGTATAGGTCTGGGTCGCGTTGGCGAAGGTGAGGTTCTTTTGCACCACGCCGATGACGATGCCGGCAATGATATTGATGACGGTGATGATGAGGCCCGCGACGGCATCGCCCCGCACGAATTTCGAGGCGCCGTCCATCGCGCCGTAGAAATTGCTTTCGTCCTCGAGATCGCGCCGGCGCTGGCGCGCCTTTGTCTCGTCGATGAGGCCGGCCGAGAGGTCGGCGTCAATCGCCATCTGCTTGCCGGGCATGCTGTCTAGGCTGAAGCGCGCTGCGACTTCCGCGATGCGGCCCGAACCCTTGGTGATGACTACGAAATTCACCACGACGAGGATCGTGAACACGATCACGCCGATGATGAAGTTGCCGTTCATCACGAAATTGCCGAAGGCCTGGATGACGTGACCGGCGGCCGCGGTGCCCTCGTGGCCGTGCCCGAGAATGAGCCGCGTCGAGGCGAGATTGAGCGCGAGGCGAAGCATCGTCGCCATCAGCAGCACGGTCGGAAACGAGGAAAAATCGAGCGGCCGCTCGATGAAGAGCGCCACCATCAGGATCAGCACCGAGAACGTCATCGAGAACGCCAGGCTCATGTCGAGGAGCCAGGTCGGCATCGGCAGGATGAGCACGACGAGGATCGACACGACGGCCAGCGCGAGCGCGATCTCACCGCGCTTCAGCGTCGCGAGTAGACGTTCGGCGATCGCCTGCGGCGATCCGGAAAGGGCGGCGGTGTCCGCCATGGCTTAGGTCTGCGGGCCCTGGCTCACGCGGAAATCCGTTCCGGCTCGCCCGGCAGCGGCACGTTGAGCCCCTCCTGCCGGTATTGCTGCAGCTTGTTGCGCAGCGTGCGGATCGAGATGCCGAGGATGTTGGCGGCGTGCGTGCGGTTGCCCAGGCAATGCGACAGCGTGCCGAGGATGAGGTCGCGCTCGACCTCCGCAACGGTGCGGCCGACGAGTCCGCCTGCGTTCACGCCGGCTGGCGCCTCGTCTTCGTCGCTCCTTTTCAGCGGTGCGAGCATGATCGCCTCGGGCCCGATCTCCTCGCCGCCGGCCAAAAGCACGGCGCGATGCATCGTGTTCTCGAGCTCGCGTACGTTGCCGCGCCAGGGATGCCGGTTCAGAAGCTCGCGCGCAGAAACCGAGAGCCGGCGTGCCGGCAAACCGTTCGACTCTGCATACTTGCCGATGAAGTGCTCGGCCAGGAGTTCGATGTCGCGAGTTCGCTCGCGCAGCGCCGGGATGCGCAGCGTGACGACATTGAGGCGGAAGTACAGATCCTCGCGGAACTCGCCCTTGCGCACTTGTTCCTCGAGGTCGCGGTTCGAGGTCGCAATGAGGCGGATATCGACCTTGATGGGCTGGGTCCCGCCAACGCGATCAATCTCGCGCTCCTGCACTGCACGCAGGAGCTTCGCCTGGAGCCGCGGATGCATCTCGCTCACCTCGTCGAGAAGGAGCGTGCCGCCCGAGGCTTCCTCGAACTTTCCGATGCGGCGCGCGACCGCGCCGGTGAAAGCACCCTTCTCATGCCCGAACAGCTCGCTCTCGAGCAGATTGTCGGGAATGGCGGCGCAGTTGACGGAGACGAAACTCTGCCGCGCCCGCTTGCTCTTGCGGTGGATGAGACGGGCCAGCACCTCCTTGCCCGTGCCGCTTTCGCCGGTGACGAGGACAGTCGCGTCCGATGGCGCGATCTGCTCGGCGAGTTTCACGAGGCTTTCCATCGCCGCGTCGCGATAGAGGAGGGAATGGCTTTCCTGCGCCACCGCTTGCAGCACGGCGGCGATCATCTCTGCATCCGGCGGCAGCGGCAGGTATTCCTTCGCTCCGGCCTTGATCGCCCGCACCGCGGCACTCGCGTCGGCGCCGACACCACACGCCACGACCGGAACGGCGAACCGTTCCTGCCGCAGGCTCTGCACCATGGCGCCGATGTCGAGCTTCACGTCCATCAGGAGGAGATCGGCGCCCTGGCCCGAGCGCAGTGCCGTCAGCGCCTGATCGATGCCATCGACGTGGGCGACGCCGGCGCCGCGCGCGAGCGCGATCTTGCCAGCGGCGCTGATATAGCCCTCGAGCGGGCCGATGATGAGGAGACGCATGGGATTGGCCCTTGTTCGATCTGGTTCAGGTGCGGTCGGCCTTGACGATTTCCGTCATGGTGACGCCCAGGCGCTCGTCCACGACGACGACCTCGCCGCGCGCGACGAGCCGGTTGTTGACGTAGATGTCGATCGCCTCGCCGACGCGGCGATCGAGTTCGACGACGGCGCCGCGGCCGAGCTTTAGTAGCTGGCTCACCTGCATCGTGGCGCGCCCGAGCACGGCCGAGATCTGTACCGGAATGTCGTAGACAGCCTCGAGTTCCTTGGCGTTCTGCGGCCTGTTCTCGGGCGGCGGAGCGTTGTCGGTGTCGAGCTCGTCGAGCTGAAGGTTCGTGTCATTCATGAGTCGTCTCCTCGAATTCGTGTTCAGTCGCTAGGGCGGGGGCGGGGGCGGGGACTGGGCGCGCCAGGATGCGGTCGAGCTCGGCCATGAACCGGCCGTGATCGCGCTCGGCGCCGCCATCGGCCCATTCGATCCTGGCATCGCCGGCGGCAAGATCAGGGTCGGCCAGCAGCACGAGCTTTCCGGAAAAGCCGGCGGACTGCGACAGCGCCGGCAGACGGTCCTTCAGCGGCTCGAAAAGCGCGTCGCCGACGCGCAGCACGATGCGCGGCTCCTCGAAGGTCTCCCCTAGAATGCGCGTGACGAAAGATTCGAGCTCCGCCAGCGGGTCCTTGGCGGCAAGCGCAGGAACTGCGCGCTGGATAACGGCGCGGACGAAAGCTACGGCGGTGTGTTCGACTTCGCTCTCGATGCGTGTGCGCTCGGCGAGAAGGCGCTCGGCGGCGGCTGTCAGCGTTTCGACCGCGCCGGTAAGCTTCGCCTCATTGCTCTGCGCGGCTTCGGCAAGGGCGCTGCTGCGGCCTGCGGCGAGCCCTTCGCTGCGTGCGGCGTCGAGCTCGGCCTGCGTGAAACGCGGCTCGGGCAATACGCTCGTGTCGTCGCTTTCCGGCGGATCGAGCCGGTCGAAGGAGACGTCGAACAGGAAGCGCTGCGGCTTGCCCATGGCGGCCTAGTAGACGAGCTCGTCTTCGCCGCTGCCGTCGGAGATGACGATCTCTCCGCGCGCGGCGAGGTCCTTTGCGACCGAGACGAGATAGGCTTGAGACTCCTCGACATCCTTGAGGCGGATCGGGCCCATCGCCGCGATCTCCTCGCGCAGGAGCTTTCCCGCGCGCTCCGACATGTGCGAGAAAAACAGGTCGCGCAGCGTTTCCGATGCGCCTTTGAGGGCAATCGGAATCTTTTCCTTCTCGGCGGTGCGCAGGATGGCCTGGATCGCCGCTCCGTCGAGCTTGCCCAGATCCTCGAACGTGAACATGAGGGCCTTGATCTTGTCGGCGGAATCGCGATTGCGCTCTTCGAGCGCGGTGATGAAGCGCGTCTCCGTGTTGCGGTCGAGGCTGTTGAAGATCTCGGCGATGAGCTCGTGCGAATCCCGGCGGTTGGTGCGGGCCAGGCTCGAGAAGAATTCGTTCCTGAGCGTGCGCTCGACATCGTCGAGCACGTCCTTCTGCACCGCCTCCATGCGCAGCATGCGCATGACGACTTCCATGGCGAAGCTTTCGGGCAACTGCGTCAGGACACGGCCGGCATGATCCGGCTTGACCTTGGACAGCACCACGGCCACGGTCTGCGGATATTCGTTCTTGAGATAGTTCGCGAGCACCGATTCGTTCACGTTGCCGAGCTTGTCCCACATGGTGCGGCCGGCGGGCCCGCGGATCTCTTCCATGAGGTTGTTGACGCGCTCGGAACCGAGCACTTTGACAAGCAATCGCTCCGTGCTCTCGTAGGTGCCGACCAGCGAGCCGGTTGCCGAAATCTGCTCGGCGAACTCGATGACGAGCCGCTCGATGATGGGCGAGGCGACCGTCCCGAGATTGGCCATGGTCTGGGAGATCTCCTTGATCTCCTCATCGTCCATGAGGGTGAAGAGCTTTCCCATCTGGTCTTCGCCGACCGCAAGCAACAGGATCGCCGCCTTCTCGGCGCCGGAGAGCGTGCGGTAATCGTCGCGAACGCGCATGATGTTCGTCCGCCCCTCTTACCGTTCCTGGTACATCCAGCTGCGCACGATCGCGAGTGCCTCTTCGGGATGCTTGTCGACGATCTCGCTGACCTTGCGCAGGCTCGATGCCGCGACGCGCCCGTCCACCTGGCCGATATCGATCGCAGCGTCTTGCTCGGCGGCGTGTTGAGCGGCGCGCTGCTGCGCGAGCGCGACGGCACTGCCGCCCGGCGCAGGAAGCGCCGCCGTGGCCCCGCCTTGGCGCGTAAGAAGCCGCGTGCCGTCACCGCCGATGGCGCCGCCGGGCGTGACCCCGTCGAGCAGGCGGTTCACGAGCGGCCGGATCACCAGCAGAATCACGAGGACGGCGACCACGGCGAGAATGAGCGTCTCGCCCATGTGCATGATGTCGGCGCGCTCGAAGCCCATGATGGTTTGAGCCGGTGGCGCCACGGGTTCGTCGACCGGGGCGAATTGCATGTTCACGACGTCGACATTGTCGCCGCGCTTTTGGTCATAGCCGATGGCCGAGCGCACAAGCGACGTCAGTTCCTTCATCTCGTCGGCGGACCGCGGCTGATACTTCTTCGTTCCGTCGGCGGCGCTGGTGTACGTGCCGTCAACCACGACCGCGACGGATTGCCGCTTGAGCGCGCCGGCCTGGCGGACTTGGCTCTGCACCGTCTTGGTGATCTCGTAGTTGACGGTCTCCTCGTTGCGCGAGCCGCGCGTTTGGCCGGTGCTGGTGGGCCCGCTCGGGGTCGGCTGATTGTTCTGGTTGGGCAGATTGTTGGCGACGGAGACCGGCTGCGCCGCGTTGCCCTGGCTGCTGTCGTTCGACTCCGTGACGGTCTGGGTCGAGCGCACGACTTGGCCGTTCGGATCATAAGCCTCGGAATTGGTCGTGACCTGGTCAAAATCCATATCGACGGAGACATCGACGCGTGCCTTGCCCGGCCCGAGCGATCGATCGATCAGCTGCTCGAGGTTGCGCGACAGCCGGTTCTCGTAGTTGACGCGCATCTCCTCGGCGGAGGAGCTCGAAAGTGCGCCCTGACCGCCGCCGTCGCCACGCGCGAGCAGATTGCCTTCTGTATCGACGATCGAGACCCGATCCGGCCTGAGATCGGGCACGGCCGAGGCGACGAGATGTTGGATCGCGGCGACCTGCATCGAGGCAAGCCGCCCCGCGCCGCGCAGCTTCACGACGATGGACGCGCTTGGGATCTGGCGGTCACGTGTGAACAGTTCGCGTCGCGGCAGCACAAGATGGACGCGCGCGGATTGGATCGAATCGAGCGAGGAGATCGTGCGCGAAAGTTCGCCCTCGAGCGCGCGTACCTGGTTGACGTTCTCGACGAAGCTCGAGGTGCCGAAGGCGTCGCTCTTGTCGAAAATCTCGTAGCCGACCGAGCCACCATGCGGCAGCCCGTCGTCGGCGATGAGCATCCGCACGCGTGTCACTTGGTCGACCGGGACCATGATCGTCGAGCCGTCGCCTTTGAGCTGATACGGCACGTTCATGGCGTCGAGCTTCTGCACGATTGCGCCGCTGTCCTTGGGGTCAAGGTCGCCGAACAGCAGGCCGTAGCCCGGCGTCGCGATGCGCGAGCTGATGAACCCGAAGAAGCCGATGCTTGCCGCGGCAACCGCCGCGAGCACGGCAAGCCGCACGATGCCGAGGTTACGAAGCGTCTGAAGCAGGCCGTTCACCGTTAACCGCCTCTAGCTGCGGAAGACATCCTCTCGCAGCAAATTATTGGCGGTTGGGTGAAGGACCGGTTAAGGGACCGGCAGTTTTTGCCGCGTGGGCGGCAGAACTTGCCGCTCGCTCAGGCGATGCGCGCGCGATTGGCCCCGCGATAGTCCTGAAGGCGCGTCACGCGCAGGCCCGGCAGCCCATGGCTGTCGACGAGGCGCTGCCACGACAGGAACTCTTCGACCGAAAGCGTATAGCGCTTGCAGGCGTCCTCGAGGCTGATGATGCCGGCGCGCACGGCCGCCACGACTTCGGCCTTGCGCCGGATGACCCAGCGCTTGGTATCGGTCGGCGGCAGACTCTCGAGGCTTGCGACGTTGCCGACTTCGAGAAGCCAATCGGTGCCGTCTGCACTCATGGTGGTTTGGCTTCGCTGACTCACTTGTGATCCCGGCTTCGCTCTGACCGCCAATCTTCTACGCGCGCCGGTTTAAAAAACGGCTAAGCGGCACGCGCGAAGATTTCCGGAGAAATTGCCGAAAATTCTAGCGGTTACCCGACCTGGATCGACAGAAGCGCTTGCGTCATCTGGTTCGCCGTGGTGAGCACTTTGGAGTTCGCCGAATAGGCGTTCTGAGTGATGATCAGCTGGCTGAACTCGCCGGCAATGTCGACTGTCGAGTTTTCGAGCGAGGAGGGATCGATCTGGCCAGCGGCGCCGGTGCCGGCCTCCTCGAGCAGTGGCAATCCGGAGTCTGCGCTTTCGAGATACGTGTTGCCCGAGGTCGGAGTGAGGCCGTCCGGGTCCTCGAACGTCGCGATCGGGACGATGGCGATGGCGCGCGTTTGGCCATTCGAGAAATTGGCGCTCACAAGACCGTTCGCACCAATGCTGACACTCGAGAAGCTGCCGAATTGCACGCCGTCCTGGCTGATGTCCGATACGGTGAAGGCCGAGCCGAGTTGGCTCAATCCGCTGGTCGTGCCGTCGGCGCCGAGATTGAAGCTCACATCTTGTGGTGAGGTACCGCCGCTCGCGCTCGGATCCCACGCGATCTGTAGCGCATTCGCGGCATTGAAGGTCGTGCCCGCGGCGTTGAGCGTGCCGTCGCTATTGAATTTGACGGTGTCGTTGCCGCCGGCAATCGTCGCGGTGCTCGTACCGGCGTTGTTGAACGCGGCGGAAACGGTCCACGTGTTGGCGGCGCCGGACGGTGTAAAGGTAACGGTGAGATCGTGCTCGATCCCTTCGGTATCATAGACCGGAACGGTCATTGATTCAGGTGAAGTCGCGTTCGCCGGAAGGTTGGCGTTGAGCGTCACGTTCGCGGTCGGTGTGGCTGTCTCGGCGATGCCATTCACGTTGATCGTTTGCAGCCCGGCGAGCGTCGTGCCGCCCAACGTCGGCGCCGCGCCCGCGGCGATCGCTGCGCTTTGCGCGGGCGTGAGCACTTGGCCCTGGAGGTAGAGGCCGGCAGCGTTGACCAGGTCGCCGTTGGCGTCGACGGTGAAATTGCCGGCGCGCGTGAATGACGTCGTGCCGGTGCCGCTGACGCCGGCTGCATTGCTGTTGACGACGAAGAATCCGCCGCCGGAGATCGCGAGATCGGTGGGCGAGCTCTCGCTTTGGATCGAGCCCTGCTGCGCGGTGTTGTAGAGGGGCTTGCTGGTGACGCCGCCGGGCGAGTAGCTCGAGGCCGTGCTTTGCGTGACAAGCGTCGAGAAATCGGTGGTCGTGTCCTTGTAACCGATCGTATTGGAGTTGGCGATGTTGTCCGAAATGATGCCGAGCGCGTTGCTGTTGGCGTTGAGGCCCGAGACGGCGGCATACATGGCGCCAAGAATGCTCATGGGACGATCTCCTAATCGATACTTCGCTTAGTTGCTGGACGTGCTGGACGAAGCTTTGGGATTTACGGTCACGAGTTCGCTCATCGGCACGCTGATGCCATCGACGTCGAACGTGGCCGCGCCGTTGTTGACCGAGACGGAGCTGATCGTGCCGATCGAGTTCACGGTTGCCTGGATCGCGCTGTTGTTGGCCCCGGTCGCAATCACCTGCAATGTATAGGCGCCGTCGGGCATCTGCTGGCCGGCGTTGTTCTCGCCGTTCCAGGTGAAGCTCGAGGTGCCGGCGCTCGTCGAGCCGGTCGTGGTGTAGACCTGGTTGCCGTTGGCATCGGTAACGACGAGGGCCGTCTGTGTCGAGGCGGTCGGCAGCGTGTAGCTGTAGGTGGCGGAGCCGTCCTGTAGCGGCGCCGTCGCGCTGTTGTATTGGATCTGGTCGCCAACGAGCGGCGTCGACGCGATCGTTTCGCCCGCGGTCTGGAGAGAGATGAGGGACTGCAGATTGTTGTTCGTGTTGATCTGCTGCTCGACCTGGCTGAATTCCACGAGCTGTTGCGTGAAGGTGTTGGTGTCCATCGGCGACAGCGGATCCTGGTTCTGGAGCTGCGTCGTCAGAAGCGTCAGGAATGTGTTGAAGTTCGAGGTGAAGTTCAGAACGTTGCTGCCGGTGCTGGTACCGGTCGTGCTGGCGCTACCGCTCGAATTGGTTTGGCTGGTGCCAAAGGTCGGAACGACGGGCGCTGTATTCTGTGTGGCGGCGACGGTCATGGGGTTAGACCTCGATGTCGAGAGTGCCGTCGTGACGGCGGTAAGAAGGTTGGGTGGACTGCCCTGTGGCCGGCGTCGCTGCGGAGTCGGCATAGCGCTGGCTCGTGTAGGCGGGGGCGGCCTGGTTCTGGGTGTAGGATTGCGGATCGCCGCCGCGCAGGTTGAAGCTAAGGCTGCCGCTGTCGGCCTTGAGGCCCGCGTCTCGCAACGCCTGTTGCAGACCTTGGGAATCCTGCTTCAGAAGATTGAGTGTGTCGGAGCGGTCGGCCGATATGACGGCGCTGATATGCCCATCGTGTGATACGTCGAGCTTTACGGCGATCGCGCCGAGGCTCGCGGGCTTCAGCTGGATTTCGATGCGGTCGGTTCCGCTTTGTGCCGCCTGGCGCAGGCTCAGCGCGACCTGTTCGGCCGCTGGCAGCACGTGAACCGGGATCGTCGGCGTCGCCGCGACGGCGGCGTTCGTTGCCGCGGCCGTCGTCGCGGCCACGGGCTGGTGCACGGCCGCGCTCGGCGCCGCCAGGTTGGCTGAACTCGCGTCCGCGGGTGCCTGCGGCGCGACGGCTTGGCCTGCGACGCTGTCGGATGCGTGGAGGCTTGCGTCGCCGTCGCTTGCGTCGTGCGCGTTGGCCGTGGCTGCGTTCGCCAGGGTCGCAAGCTTGGATTGATCGGTTGCCGGGTCCGCGGCGGCAGAACTGCCCTGAGAGGCCGCGGCATCGTCGGGCTGTGCCGAGTCGTCTTGCGTTGCGTCGTTCGCCTGCGAATTTCCGGCGTGATGCCACAAGCCGGCAAGCACGGTGTTCGGTTGCGAAAGAAGGGTGGGAGCGCCGGCAACGACGCGCGCTTCGACCGCGGCCGCGGGCCCATTCTGCGTGCCTTGGCCGTTGCTGCCAGTCGAGCTGGTGCCGGTGGTGGACGCGGTCTGCGGCAACGCGGGTACGAGCGCCGCGGCAGGCGAAGGCTGGGTCGGCGTGGCCGCCGGCGGCTGCGCCTGTGTTGTGCTTGCCGTTGTCGATTGGGCCGCGGCCGGCGGGTTCGAGGCTGCCGGCTGTTGCGCAGTTGCGGCCGCGGCGCCGGCGAGGTTTGTATTCTGCGAATTGCCGTCGTCGCTGTTGTTCTTGGGATGGCTCGGCGTCGGCGTTGACGTCGGCGCGGCGCTGTCGTTCGCATGGAGCAGCGCCATGAATCCGCCGCCGAGGTATTGCGCGAAGTCGATCGGGCTCGGCGCAGGCTGAGGCGCGGTCTGCGGCGCGACGGCATTGGCGACAGGGGCAGCGACGTGCGGAGTCATGTCGCGGGTCACTCAGCAAACGCCATGCCACCCGCGCAGCAGGGTTAAGTCATTGAAAGCGCGTTGATCATCCCACCTGGGCCGATGCTGCCGCGGCAAAGGGTGCCGACTCTGCGCCGGCAATCTTTGCCGCGAGGCCGCGCGGCGCAAAGCGACGACGGCGGCAAGCTTTGCCGGGTCGGGCAAATTGCGCCCGGCAAATCCTGCCGCGGCGCCGCTAGACAGCGCGAGTGCTCAGAAATTTTTGCCGCATTTGCGCGGGTTTGCGCCTGTCTGCCCGGCAGTTTCGACCCGGCATGGAGCTTGCTTCCCAAGGTCCTGGACCGCGAAGCGGCCCATTCGTCACACCGAGAAGGAAACTACCACATGTCGAATATCGTTCTTGGCGCTGCAACCCAGTCAAACTTGCTCGCGTTGCAGAACATCAATACCCAGTTGGGCACCACGCAGAACGCTCTCGCCACCGGCCTTTCGGTATCGAGCGCGGTCGACAACGCCGTCAAGTTCTTCCAGGCGCAGTCGCTCAACGATCGTGCGAACGACCTCTCCACCCGTAAGGATGCGATCGATCAGGGCATTTCCTCGGTCACCACCGCGACCCAGGGCATCCAGAACGCGATCACGATCCTGCAGCAGATGCAAGGTCTGGTGCAGTCGGCCTCGACCGACACGGCAGCGCAGCAGAAGGCCGCGCAAGCTCAGTTCGACACCCTCTCTGCGCAGTTGAACCAGCTGCTCAACGACACGAGCTACCAGGGCCTCAACCTGATCAACTCGTCGACCTCGAACCTGACGCTGCAGTTCAGCCAGAGCTCCACCTCGGTGCTCAAGGTTGCCGGTCAGAACCTCTTGATCAGCAAGTCGGTCACGGGTGCCTCGAAGGCGTCGCACCTCGCTACCGTCCTCGCTGGCGGCAAGAAGTTCACCTCGCTGAGCGCCGGCACGACGGTGTACACGCAGATCTACAACACGTTGAACAATGCCATCGGTACCTTCCAAGGCGCCGCTCAGAACCTCGGTTCGAACGTGGCGTTCCTCAACACGCGCCTCTCTTTCACGGAGCAGTACATCAGCACGCTCCAGGGCGGTGCCAACTCTCTGACGGTCGCCGACGTGAACACGGAGAGCACCAACCTCGTCACCTTGCAGACGAGGCAACAGCTCGCCATTCAGTCGCTGTCGATCGCCACGCAGTCGGAACAGGCGGTTCTGCGTCTCTTCCACTGATTGGTAAGGGTATGGCGGGCGGCCGCAAGGCCGCCCGTTACCCGCGTTAAGCATGCGCTAACCGTATGCGGCTTATGAGAGCCGTACCACGAGACCGGGGAGCCGTAGAATGCCGCTCACCATCAATCTTCGGCCCAAGGAACGCCTGATCGTCAACGGCGTCGTCATCGAGAATTCGGGCCAATCCGCAAAATTGCTCGTCCACAACACCGCGGCCCTGCTGCGCGAGAAGGACATCCTCACCGAGGAGCAGGCAACGACGCCGGCGCGGCGAATCTATTTCGCCATCCAGTGCGAATATCTTTTCCCCGGCAAGGAAACGGTGCTTTTACCCATAATTTATAAGTTTATTACAGAGTTCGCGGCCGCCGCGCCGAGCGCCAGTACGCTCGCGCAGCAGATTACGGAGTTCATCGAGAAGCGCGATTGGTATCACGCGCTCAAAACCGCCAAACAGCTCATAGCCCGAGAGCAGGAGATCCTTAATGAACCTTGCGGCCAAGCGGTATCAGAGGCTGCCGGAGTCGGGTAATCCCGCTCGCACCGAGGCCTGGGCGCTTATCGAAATGGCCCGTGAGCTGCATCAGTCGAAAGAGGCATCGCTCGACGCGCGGCGCGCGGCGCTCCGCAAGAACTGGCGGCTGTGGACGATTTTCCAAGCGGGACTTCTCGATCCGGACTGCACGGTCCCGGCCGAAACGCGCAGCAACCTTCTCGGGCTTGCGAATTTCATCGACCGTCACACTGCCGCGCTCCTCGCGGACGGCGATCCGATCAAGATCGACGTGCTCGTCAAGATCAACCGGCAGATCAGCGAGGGTTTGCTCGACGGGCAGCGCGCCACTGCTCAACCCGGCCAGGCGCCGGCCGCGCCCCCCGCGGCGCTCGCCGAAAACATCTGACGCGACCATGGCGCCCTTGGGGGAGAGGGAAGGGAGCGCGCTCGACCCCTCGGTCGCCGCTGCGTCGGGCCGTCTTGCCGCCGGCGATGCCGCGGGTGCGCTCGCACTTCTTTCGCCACTTATCGCGGGCGACGCCCCATCGCTCGCCGCTCGGTTTCTCCTGGCGCATACCGCTTGGCAAATGGGGCGGCTCGACTGGGCGTTGGAGCTCGCCCGCGCTTGCCACGAAGCGGCGCCGATGGACAGTGCCGCGGCCGAGACGCTCGCCTCGCTCTATGCGCAATGCGGCGATCCCATAGAGAGCATCTATTTCGGCAAGCTTGCGATGGCGCTCGGCGACAGAGGCGAGCTCGCGCCGCTCATGCCGAAGAATTTTCCTCGGTTCGATGAGGCGTTTCACGCCATCGCGGAAAAGCCGCGGCTCGCGAAGGCGAAGAGCGAGCTTGCAGCCGGCAAGTTTGGCGATGCGCTCGAGAGTGCGCGCCAGCACGTCGCGATCGATGAGAGCGATGTGGCCGGGCGCGGCTTTTACGTGGCGCTCTTGCTGCGCGCGGGACGCCCCTGCGATGCCGCCGCGGCGCTTGGTCAAATAGAGCACGAGGCACAGGAAAGTGCGCCGCTCGCGGCGCTTTACGCGCAAAGCTTGACGGCGGCAGGGGATGCGCCGGGCGCGCGCCATTGGCATGCGGTTGCGACAGAGCTGGCACCTGAGGATCCGGGTATTGCGGCGGCGCATGTTGCCGATGGAACTTGGATCGAGGAAGCGCCGGCCCTCACGAAGCTCGCCGAGACGTGGGCCGCGAATCATTCCGCGCCGGCGCGGCCGCGCGCTTTGTCTGTGCCCAGCGGCCCGCTCGTCATAGCCTATCTCGTGCCCGCATTGCTCGATCGCGAGGATGCGGCGGCGATTGCGGCCGTCGCCAGCGCTCATCGCGGCTCTGCGAAGACGATCGCCTATGCCAGCGGCGCGCAGAGCTGGACCGAGAACGCGCCCCTGAGCGGCGCCTTCGATGTGTGGAAGGACGTGAACGAGCTCGACCCCGCCACGATCGCGCGTTATTTCCGTCACGACGGGGTCCACGCCATCATTGACGCGGCGGGATTTGCTTCGCCCGCGACGCTCGTCGCGCTGTCACACTGCACGACGGCACTGCGCGTGTCGTGGCTCGGCAACCCGGGCGCCATCGGCGCACCGATCTATGATGCTCGCATCACGGCGTACCATGCGGCCAGCGGCAATGAGTGGGGCATCGACGGCGGTTATCCGCTTGCCGGCGTCCGGCACGACGTCGCGCGGGTCGATCGCGCGGTCCTTCAATTCGGGAGCGACGCGAGTTTGGCCCAGCTCGACGATGCTACCGTCTCGTGTTGGGGCGCACTTCTGCGGGCCGAGCCGGAAGGGCGGCTGCTTCTGCGCGCTCGCGACTATGGAGCCGCGACGATCGATCGGCTTGTCGCGCGCTTCGGCCGCGAGAATGCCGCGCGGATCGACCTCGTTGCGGCGGAGCGGTTCGAGGAATTTTATGCTCGTGTCGACGTGGCCCTAGCTCCACGCCGCGGCGCCTCTCCGCGCATGGCGGCCGAAGCGCTCGCATGCGGCGTACCGGTCGTGGCCTTCGCTGGCGAAAGCGCGGCGGAGCCTTATGGTTCATTTCTCGCGGGCGCGGGTGTGGCGTCAGACATGCTCGGGAAGGACGAAGCTGGCTATGTGAGCTGTGCCCTAACGCAAATACGGCGCCCGACGCTGGCCCGCGTGGCCGTGGATGCAGTCGATGCCGCGGCTTTTGCTACGGAGATCGAGGAGCGTGTTCGTCACACGCTGCGGCAGGCGGCATGACCCGGGACGACACGCTCGTCGCGGCGCGGCGCGCCTTCTTCGCCGAGCGGTTTCCGGACGCCGCCTCGAGGCTCGCCCAGGCGGGCGCGGACCAGTTCGCGCTCGTCCTCAAGGACGGCGTGCCAGCCGACATCGCCTTCGACGGCCGCGCCATGTATGGCGGCGACGCGCGCGCCTTCGTTCGTGCGCAGATCGATGCCTATTTTGAGAAGCCGCTTCGCCTCTTCTTGAACCGACTCGACAATACCGGGCTCGTGAGTCCCGTCTGCATCGATCTCGTGAATGCGCTCGACGAGCAGCTCGCGGCCGTGGAGCTCACGACCTATCCGAGTGACAGTCCGTGCTTCCTCGTCTTGTTCGGTCTGGGGCTCGGCCATCACGTTGAGGAACTGGCTCGCCGTTGTGACGCGCGCTGGCTCATTCTGGTTGTGCCGCTGCCCGGTTTCTTCGAGCATTCGCTGCGCGTCGTCGATTGGCCGAAGATCGTGGGCCTGTTCGAGGAGCGCGGCGGCGGCGTCCACATCGTCACGGAAATCGATCCGGGCGCCATTGCGGCATCGGTCGTGCGCGCAATGGGCGCTCACGGCATTGCCTTTGCTGACGGCAGCTGGATCTTTACCCACTATCCGCTTTGGGCCTTCAGTGAGGCGCGCAAGCGCCTGCACGAGGCGATCGAGTTCGCCTTCATCAACCGCGGCTTCTTCGAGGACGAGTTGCGCATGATGGAGAATGCGGTGGCGAACGTCGCCGGCCGCTCCTTTCATCTGCTCGAGGGCAAGCCCCGGCTCGAGCGCCCGGAGACGGCGGCGATCATAGGCGCCGGCCCCTCGCTCGACGAGGCGATCGAGACGCTCCACCGCGTGCGCGACCGCATCGTCCTTTTCTCGTGCGGAACCTCGCTCCGGCCGCTTCTGCGCAATGGTCTCGTTCCGGATTTCCACTGCGAGCTCGAGAACGTGCCGGAGGTTTTCGACCTCATGACCGAGACCGCGCAGTATGGCGACCTCCGGCGCGTCACGCTCGTGGCGTCGGCGACCGTCGATCCGCGCGTACCGCCCTTTTTCGGCGACTCCATTCTTTTCTTCCGCGACGCCGTGAGCTCGACGGAGATTATTGGCCGTGGCTACCGCATCCTGCCCGGCTGCGCGCCCACATGCGTCAATCTCGGTTTTGCGGCGGCGCTCTACATGGGGTTCACCAAGCTCGCGCTCTTTGGTGCCGATTGCGGCGTGCGCGTGGGCGGCAAGGTTCATGCGGACGGCACCATCTATCGCGATCTTGGCCTGTGGCAGGACAAGGACCGTGCGCGCGAGCATCCGATCGAACTCGAAGGTAATTTCGGCGGCACTGTACGGACCGACTGGGTCTATGACGCCTGCCGCCTCATGCTGACGGGTTCGATCCGCGCACATCGTGCCAATGTGACCAACTGCAGCGATGGGGCGCTCATCCCCGGCGCGCGCCCGTGCGTGCCGGAGTCATTCGCTGTGCCTGGGCCGCCGGTCGACCGATACGAATTCAAGGCCGCGCTGATGCGCGATCTGCGCCCGTTCGCGCCGGGCGAAATGCTGGATTGCACCGATTTCGCGACGCTGGCCCGATCGGCAACACAGCTTTTCGGCCGGTTGCGTCAGCTTGGGGTGGACCTCGCCTCGGCCGAGCCCGATTTCGCCTCGGCCTACGAGGCGGCGAATGAAGTGATGACGGAAATTCGCGATACCTATGACGCGACCGAGACGATCATCAGTGGCACGCTCAGCGCGTTGCCGCGCATCGCCATGTTCTTCGGCTTCCGTGTCGCAGATCCTAAGGTGCGGGGAACCCTTTACGAGCGCTATGTCCGCGAATTCCGTGCCACGATCGATGCGATAGATCTGCGCACGCAAGCGCTCTTCGCGTCGCTTATCGAGATCTCGTCTCGCGCGCCCGAGGGCGCGCCGCAAGCCGCGGAGTGAGACGGCTCAAGTGAGAAGCGACAGGATCGCCGGCGCAGACTTGGTCGAGGAGTAGCTCGACGGCGTTGCACCGACTGAGGCCTGGAGCGCCTGAAATACCGAGGTTATGGGCTGCGGCGGGTTAGCGACACTCGACACCATGTTTGCGATCTCGCTCGTCGTGCCGAGCGAAAGCTCGATCAGATGCTCCTGGTTCTGCGCATTCTGGGAAAGCGCCGTGATCCGTTTCTGCGTTTCGGCGGTGCTCGAGCTTTCCGCCTGCTGTTGCAGCGACGTGAGGCTGCTGATCTGCGTGCTAAGCGAGGAGACGATGTCGCCGGCGACGAGCTGGTTCGCTTGCGTGACCGCGAAGATCTGGCCAATGAAAGATTGCGCGCTACTCACGGCAGCCGCGGCCGCCAGCTGCCCCGATGGAGTTGAAAGGTCGTAGGTTGAGCTGCTGGCGATTCCGAGCCCGTTCTCCTTCAGGTTGCCGACTTGGTCGGGCTGGTAAGGGGACGGCGCGGCAATGAGCTTTAGGTCGGAGACATCGACGTTCGCGGCGGCGAGGGTGCTATCGAACGCAGCGGAATTGCCGGCCGCGGCATAGGTTTGGAGTTGCGAAAGAAGTCCCTGCAAGCCTGGAAAGATGTTGGCGTTGGCGCCCCAGTGCGCCTCCAGCTTCTGCGTTGAAGTCTGCTCCGTCTGAAGGCTCGAGATCTGAGCCGAGAGCGCATTGCCGACGGCGGCATCGCTCGACGGTTCGAGCGCCGCGATCTGGTCGGTAAGGCGATGCTGAATGAGCTTGTTGATATTGGCCAGCTCGACTGTGGTGGCGGTCTGCGCCGCAGCGATCGAGACCTGCGCCAACACGGTGAGCGCGGTCGGCGTGCTCCCGCTGCTTCCGTTATATGCAATCGTTGCGGCAGAGACCGGACTGGTCACGGTATCACTCCATGTCCCGCGTCATTCTCGCGCTGTCGTGTTTAGGGGGGCTTAACGGGGTGGGCCTCGTTCACACCTTTGTAACCACGTCGCCGGTACAGTTCCCGCGGTTGGAGGAAGATCTTAAGGCCGCGTTGCATGGCGATCTTGTTGTTGGGCGCTATCGGCATGCTGGGCCAGGCCATCTCGGCCGAGGCACGGCGCCGAGGGCTGACACTCGTCGCTGTCTCACGCCACGGTCCCGACCGCGTGGTCGATCTCAGTGATCCCGACGGCCTCCGCGCGCTCCTGAGTTCGCTTCGGCCCGAACTTATCGTAAACGCGGCCGCGATCGCCTCAATCGGGGCGTGTGAGCGCGACCGGCATCAGGCCTACCGCGTCAATACCGCGGCCGTGGCGATCCTCGTCGAGTATTGCCGAACGGCTGCCGCCCGCTTCGTGCAGATCTCGACCGACCATTTCTTTTCCGGCGACGGCGCAGCGCCTCATGGCGAGGGCGCGCCGGTAACGCTTCTTAACGAATATGCGCGCACGAAGCACTTGGCCGAAGGATTTGCGCTTGTGGCGCCAGGTGCGCTCGTGCTGCGCACCAACGTGACCGGCCTGCGGGGCCGACAGAACGTTCCAACCTTCGCGGAATGGGCGCTCGACGCGCTGACGCGCCGCAAGCCCCTTCGCCTGTTCGACGATTTCTTCACATCGACCATCGACACGCCGAGCTTCGCCGCGGCGATGTTTGATCTTATAGATCGGCGCGCGCACGGCATCGTCAATCTCGCGGCGCGCACGGTCGCAAGCAAGCGTACATTCGTTCACGCGCTCGCGCACGCCCTCGACATCAGGCTCGACTGGGACGAGCCCGCGAGCGTCCTGAGCCTCGTGCCGCCGCGCGCGGAAAGCCTTGGCCTCGACGTGACGAAGGCCGAACGCCTTCTCGGCTATGCGCTGCCCGATACCGAGCGGGTCTGCCACAACCTCGTTTCCCACTGGAAAGAGCAATGCGCTATTCCTCTCGCCTCATGATCGGCGGGCGCGAGATCGCGCTCGATCGCCCGACCTATTTCATTGCCGATCTTGCTGCCAACCACGACGGCGATCTCGAGCGTGCAAAAGACCTGATCTGGCGCGCCAAAGGGGCAGGTGCCGACGCCGTGAAGTTTCAGCATTTCCTCGCCGAGAAGATCGTGAGCGACTTGGGGTTTCGCCGCCTCGGCGGGCAGATCGCGCACCAAGCGGCTTGGAAGAAATCGGTGTTCGAGGTCTACCGCCAGTACAGTCTCAACCGCGAATGGGATCTGACGCTCGTTGCAACGGCGCGCGAGGCGGGGATCGACTGGATGACGACGCCTTATGACCGCGAGGCGACCGATGCCGTGGCGGACCTGCTGCCCGCCTTCAAGATCGGCTCCGGCGACGTGACCTGGACGCAATCGATCGAGCATATCGCCTCGAAGGGCAAGCCCGTCCTGCTCGCGACCGGCGCGTCGGCGCTGCCGGACGTCGAACGCGCAGTTGCCGCCGTGTTGAAGCACAATCCGCAGCTTTGCCTGCTCCAGTGCAACACGAACTACACGGGCTCACTCGAGAACCTGCGTTTCGTCAATCTGCGCGTGCTGCAAAGCTACGCCATCCACTGGCCAGGTCTGCCGCTCGGACTCTCCGACCACACGCCGGGCCACGCGACCGTCCTCGGCGCGATCGCGCTTGGTGCGCGCGTCGTCGAAAAGCACTTCACTGACGATTGCACGCGGGCCGGCCCCGACCACGGTTTCTCAATGACACCCGTGTCCTGGCGCGAAATGGTTGAGCGCGCGCGCGAGCTCGAGGCGGCGCTCGGCGACGGCATCAAGCGCATCGAGGAGAACGAGCGCGACGCGGCAGTGGTGCAGCGCCGTTGCCTGCGTCTGGCCCGCGATCTCGGCGCCGGCGCAATGATCACTCCTGACGACCTCGTCGCGCTGCGCCCGGCGCCCGCTGGTTCTTTCGCGCCGTGGGAACTCGACGCCGTCGTCGGCAGGCGCCTCAAGCATGCGCGTGAGAAGGGGGCGGAATTGCGCGCCGACGATCTCGACGCGTCAAGCGCGGCCGCCGCATGATCGCGGGTACGGATGTGGGCCTGCGCGCCATCGAGCGCGCCGATCTCGCGCCTTTGCTCGCGTGGCGAAATCGGCCCGACTTCAGGCGCAATTTTCGCGAGTTCCGTGAGCTGAGCATGGCGCAACAGGAGCGCTGGTACGAGGAACGCGTACTCAATGACCCGGCGACCCGCATGTTCGCCATCGTCGAGCGGGCGAGTGGGCGGCTCCTCGGCGCGTGCGGCCTCTGCTACATCGACTGGGTCAATCGCAGCGCTGATTTCTCGATCTATATCGGCGACGGCGGCGCCTATATCGATGACCGCTTTGCGCCCGATGCCGCCGATGCGCTGCTTGGCTATGCGTTCGAAGAGCTGGGCCTTCACCGGGTGTGGTGCGAGATCTATGACTTCGACCGGGCCAAGCAGAGTCTGTTACCGCGCTTGGGGTTCATGATCGACGGCCGCCATCGCGAAACGCACTGGGCCGAGGGTGCCTGGCACGATTCGCTGTTTTACGGAATTCTCGAGCGCGATTGGAATGCGGCGCGGCTGGCGCGAGAGCGCGCGGCATGACCGCCGCCGTCATCGTCCAGGCGCGTTTCGGCTCAACCCGCCTTCCGGGCAAGGTGCTGCAGCCGATCGGCGGACAGCCAGCGCTCGTTTCGGTGCTCGAGCGTTGCCACCGCATTCCAGGGATTGACGTTGTCGTGTGTGCCATCCCTGACGAGCGGACGAGCGACCCAGTGGCCGACGTCGCGCGAGCGGCCGGCGCGGTCGTCTTCCGGGGCGCCGAAGCGGACGTACTCGACCGTTACGACCAGGCCGCGCGCTGCGTCGGTGCCACAAGCGTCATGCGCATCACCAGCGATTGCCCGCTCATCGATCCGCTCCTATGCGGGGCGGTTCTCGCCGCCCTCGGCGACGAGGGCGTTGACTATGTCTGCAACAATATGCCGCCGCTGTGGCCGCATGGGCTCGACTGCGAGGCGTTCTGGGCTGAGCATCTGGCGCGCGCCGCGCTCGAGGCGGTACATCCTTATGAACGCGAGCACGTGACGCCGTGGCTTCGGCGCAACGCCGCGCTGCGGCGGGTCAGTGTCGATGGGCCGGGCGGCGGGCTCGAACGTTTGCGCTGGACGCTCGATTACACCGAGGATTATTCGTTCTTCTGCGCGCTCGCGGAGATCCTGAGGAAGCCGTTCGTGGAGGCTTCGACGCAAGACGTGCTCGCGGCGCTTACGGCGCATCCCGAGCTTGCCGCGATTAATCGCGGTCGCATCGACGAAGCACGCCTTTCCGACCGCTCCGTGTCCGCCGATCTGCGGCTCCTCGCCGCGGCCTAAGTTTTAGGCGACGGCGAGAAGCGCGTCGAGCCGCTCGGCGTCGAGCCAGTCGTCGTTGCTGTCGGAGGCGAAGCGGAAACCCTGTTCGACCGGCACCGCGCCGGTCGAGGCGTAGCTCTCGCGCCGCCACCAGGCAAAGGAAGGTTCGATCACGAAGCGGTCGGCGAGCGCGAGCGTCTGGCGCGAATCGTCTTCCGTGACCATGACCTCGTGCAGTTTCTCGCCCGGGCGGATGCCGACGATCTTGACGGGCAGATCAGGTGCAAGACACCGCGCAAGATCGGCGATGCGCATGCTCGGGATTTTCGGAACGAAGATCTCGCCGCCCTTCATGAGGCGGAGCGAGGATGCGACGAAATCGACGCCCTGCTGCAGCGTGATCCAGAACCGCGTCATGCGCTCGTCCGTGACCGGCAGGTATTCGGCGCCTTCGCTGACGAGCTTGCGGTAGAGCGGGATGACGCTGCCGCGCGAGCCCACGACATTGCCGTAGCGCACGACCGCAAAGCGCGTATCGCTCTTGCCGGAGAGGTTATTGGCGGCGATGAAGATCTTGTCGGAGGCGAGCTTCGAGGCCCCATAGAGATTGATCGGATTGGCGGCTTTGTCCGTCGAAAGCGCGATTACGCGGCGGATGCCATTACGCAAGGCGGCGCGCACGACGTTTTCGGCGCCCGATACATTGGTGCGGATGCATTCGAACGGATTGTACTCGGCCGCCGGCACCTGTTTCAGTGCGGCGGCGTGAATGATGAAGTCGACCTCGCGAGTCGCAAGCTCAAGCCGCTCGGCGTCACGCACGTCACCGATGAAAAAGCGCATGCGCGGAGCCGCTTCCGCTCCGAGATGCTGCTGCATCTCGTACTGCTTGTATTCGTCGCGCGAGAAGACAATGACCCGGCGGGCGCGGCTCCGCTTCAGGAGCGCGTCGATGAAGCGCCGGCCAAACGAGCCGGTCCCGCCAGTGACGAGGACGGATTTCTGATCGAACTGCCGATAGGCGTCCTCATCGCCTTCGGCGAAGTCGCGCAGCCGCGGCTTTTGTGGCGTACCCGGCTTGGCCGACGGCGCCGACGCCGGCCGCAAGAGCGCGACGCGCTCCCGCGCGAGGAGAGATGTGCTTTTAGCCATGCGCCCCAATGATCCCGAAGCTTGGTTAAGAGATTGCTATTTGAGGTAGTTCGCGAGCGAGAGGTTCTGCAGCATGTTGATGGACTGGTAGCTCGCCTCGAGCTGCGTCTGAAGCGTGTCGAGCTGGGTGATGACGGTCGCCGGGTCGGCCTGCGTAATGTCGCCAATGTTGCTCTGCGCCATCGTCTGCGCCTGCTGATGCATCGTCAGCTCGGTATTGAGCTCGGACTGGTTCAACCCGATGGTGGAAGTGAGCTGCTGCAACGCCGTCCCGGCGGAGCTCAGCATCTGCTGCGCCGTGTTGACGTTGGCGACGTCGGTCGCGTTGGTCGGGTCGAGCGGCGGCGAGTTGGCGAGGAAATTGAGGACGCGGATGGCCTGCTCGAAGCCCGAGTTGTCGGCGGTCACGCCGTACTGAACATTGAGGTTGTTGTCGATTTGGGCCGAGGCGATCGAATCGTTGCCCTGGTAATAGCCGGCCGGTGGCGCGCCATTGACGGGCGTCGTCAGATCGCCGGGACTGGGCAGCCCAGCGGCGTCGAATGGCGCCTGGGTCGTGTCGCTGCCGCCGAAGAGATAGCCCTCTCCGCCTTGCGTGTTGAGATAGTCGCCGATCTGCGCGAGGAGCGACTGTGCCTGCGTCTGGATCGTCGCACCGGTGGTATTGAAGGCGTTCGTCTGGAGTTGGCTCGCGAATTGCTCGACAGAGGTTGCGATGTTCGAGGTGACAAGGCTCATGCTGCCGAGCTGCTGGTTCACAATGTTGATGGTGTTGATGAAGCCCTGCTGCTGCGTCGCCACGGAGTTGAGGTTGACGAGCTGCGCCGCCTGCGGGGCAATGCCGGAATAGGTTTGGCTCTTGAGCCCGGTCGAAATTTCGGTCTCGAGCGTGTTGCCTTGGGTGTTGAGTTGCGACAGGTTCTGGATGACCTGCTGCATCTGGGCGATGGTGCTGACCGACATGGCGGCTCCTAGCTATTCATCAGCACTTCGAACATCGATTGTATGGTCGAGATGACCCGTGCCGAGGCGCTGTAGGCGTTCTGGTAGACGACGAGCTGGCTGAGCTCGGTGTCGAGATTGACACCCACGGCCGAGGAGTATTGCGACTGCATCTGCGACAGGAGCGCGGACTGGTCGGTGGCATTCGAGGACGCGCTCGAGGCCGAGTTGGCGGCAGCGCCGATCACGTGCGCAACGTAGTCCGAAAGCGTCGTACTCGTTGCCGGCAGACTGCCTGCCGCGGCGAAGGCTGCAGTGTTTTGAAGATTTTGCGAGATGTTGGCGCTGATGGTCGGATCGGGCGCTGCAGCGCCCTGATCGAGCAGGCCGGGATTGGCGAGAAGGCTGGGATTGACCTCGATCGTCGCGGCGTTGTCCACGCCGGCCGCGATGTTGACGTTGGCGAAGATGTTGTGAGCGTCGTTGGTCGCGCCGAGGCCGCTGTTGGTAGTTTGAAGACTGGCGTCGCTCGAGGCGGCGAAGAGGTTGTTCGCAACCTGGTTGAGTTGGGCGGTGAGGTTGGGGAGCGTGGTATCGCGCACCTGGAGTAGCGCTCCGATTTCGCCGGTCGTCGTTTGCGCAGTCACGTCGGTGCCGTTGAGTGTCAGCGGCGAAAGCGTGCTTGCTGCCGTGATCGAGCCGCTTTGCGAATAGGAGAATTGCTGTACGTTGGTGTCGTCGACCAGCGACTGGCCGGACGTGGTTAGCACCGACATCATGCCGTTCGGACTGACGAAGCTCTGCACTCCGATATATTGAGCGACCTGCTGCAGCTTCTGGTCGCGCTGGTCCTGGAGCGCTGCGGTCGATTGCCCGAGCGACTGGAGCTTGCTGATCTGATTGTTGAGTTGGCCGATGCTCGTGAGGGCGGAGTTGACGATGCCGACATCGGTCGCAATTTGCGCGTCGGCGCCCTGGCGCATGGTTTGGATGCCGTCCGAGAAGTTGTTGAGCTGGCTCGCGAGCTGCTGCCCGGCATTGACGGCGTTCGCCTGCGCGGTCGGATCCTCGGGCGTGGCGGCGAGGGTCTGCATCGCGCCAGTGAAGGTGTTGAGGACGTCGGAGATGCCGATGCCGCTGCCGACCTTGCCGATGAGGCTCTGGAGCTGCTGCTGGTAGCTGTTGGCGGCGCTTGCGGCGCCCGAGAGCGTGGTCTGGCCGAGCACTTCTCCTTGGAGGCCGCTGTCGGTGAGGCGCTGGATCTCGCCGGTGACGACGCCGGCGCCGCCGTTCGTCAACGCGTCGGAGGTCTGCGGCAGGGTCTCTTCGGAATAGCCGGGCGTTTGCGCGTTGGCGATGTTGCCGGCCAAGACCTGCAGCTGCGACTGGGTCGCGGTGAGGCCCGAGAGGGCATAGTTGAGGGCAATTGTGAGGCTCATGGCGCTTCCTAGAGGCGGCGATCGAGCGCGACGCCCGAAACACCAAGATCGCGCGTCGCGGGCTTTCGCGGCGCGTAGCACGCATGCGGGCGGCGGCTTTCGCGCACCGCGCGGACGACGGCGCCGATGAGACGCTCGGTCGCCATCCGCCCGACGCGGAGCGCACGCTCGTTGTCGGTCGCGGCGGCGACGAGGCGCTCGCCCATCGTGGTCCATTTCAGCCGCGCGGCAGCCGGGAGATTCGCGCCGTTCTCGCATTGCTTCAGCAGTCTGCGCAGCGTTTGCGTGAGCCGCGTCTTGTCGTCCTGGAGCGGCCCGATCTCGGCAATCTTGAGGCCGCGCACGAGCGCCGTTTCGCGCTCGAGCAGGACCGTGAGGTCGCGCACGATGGCAAGGAGTTCGGCCGGATCGAGCGGGGTGGCGGGCGCCGCTTGAGCAGGGGCGGGCGTCATTTCATCTCCTGTGTGCGCAGGATTTCGCGCTGCACCGCATCGGCGATGCCCATGCCGCCGCTTTTGGCGGCGATCTTGCTGTATTCCTGGATGAGCAGCGAACGGTAGATGGACTCGCCGTTGCCGCCGCCGAAGAGCCCATCCGTGCCGATACCGGAGAACATCGTCTCGAACGACTGCGACAAGAAGAAAGATTCGAAATCCTGCGCCGCCTTCAGTGCCGCCGAGGGGTCAGCCGTGGCGCCCGGTGCAGGCGCGCCGCGGCCGCCGGCGATGGTCGCGGTGGCTGCGGGCGAAAGGGCAGGGGTTTGGTCCATCACATCAGCTCGATGTCGGCCTGGAGCGCCCCCGCGGCCTTGATCGCCTGGAGGATGCTGATCATGTCGCGCGGGCCGACACCCAGAGCATTGAGGCCATCGACGAGTTCCTGCAGGCTCACGCCCGCGGGCAGCAACGCCATACGCTTGTCCTTGTCCTCGTCGACCTGGAGATTGGTGCGCGGCACGACCACGGTCTGGGCGCCGCCCGACGGCGCGAACTGCACGCCGCGCCGGCCCGGCGTTTCGATCTCGCCATTGGCACCAACCGTCGGCACGGTCGTGCCTGCGGCAGAGAAGGGCGAGGGCTGCGAGACCTGCGGCGTCTCGGTGACGCGCACGGTGAGGTTCCCTTGCGCCACCGCAACCGTGCTGATGCGTACGCTTTCGCCCATGACGATGATGCCGTTGGCCTCATCGATGACGACGCGGGCCACCTCATCGGGCTCGACATTGAGCTGCTCGATGTTGGTTAGGAGATCGACCACGCCGTCCTTCGACTTGGCGTCGAACTTGAGTGCGACGGTCGAAGGGTCGATCGCATCCGCGGTTTGGCGACCCAGATGCGCGTTGATGACCTCGGCGACACGCCGCGCGGTGGTGAGGTCGGGATTGCGCAGCATAAGGTTCATGCTGTGGAGATTGGAGAGCTCGAAGCCGATCTCACGCTCGACGATGGCGCCGCTTGCGACACGGCCCGCGGTCGGAACGCCTTTGGTCACGGATGCGCCTTCGCCCTTGGCGGCGACGCCGCCCGTCGCGACAGTGCCCTGTGCCACGGCATAGACTTCGCCGTCGGCGCCGAGAAGCGGCGTCACGAGCAGAGTCCCGCCCAACAGGCTCTTGGAGTTGCCGAGCGTCGAGACGGTGACGTCGATGCGCCCGCCCTGGCGCGCGAAGGGCGGCAGCGTCGCCGTAACCATGACGGCCGCGACATTATTGGTTCGGAGCGCCGTGTCGCGCGCGTTGACACCCAAGCGCTCGAGCATGCCGATGAGGCTCTCACGCGTGAAGATCGCCTGGTTGAGCGTGTCGCCGGTGCCGTTGAGCCCTACCACCAGCCCATAGCCGACCAGGAGATTGTCGCGGATGCCCTCGAAATCGACGATGTCCTTGATGCGCGACATCGCGGCCGCGGGCTGGGGGCTCGCGAGCGCGAAAACGGCGCCCATGAGGGCGGTCAAGAAAAGCCGGAATAAACTGCGCATCATCGGGCCTGGCCAAGCGGGTCGCTTTGCCCTTTCCATGCCAATCCCGTGCCATCGCAAAACCGGCCAAACACCGCGATTTTTCGCTGTTTTCTCGCGGCGTAGGGCGGCAATCGCTGCCATTAGGCGGGCAAATTTTGCCGCTGCCCTTAAGTCCGCCTTAACCTTGCGCCCGCGATCTTCTCGCGCATGCGGATTGAATGGAACCCGTTGTTGCGTCCGGCGACGCAGCGTCGGGACGAGAAAGCGACGGTTGGCGACCGCTCGTTCAGCACAGCATTGAGCGGTGAGGCGGGCGCCGCTCAATCGCTCAAAGGTGCAAGCGCCACGCCGGCGATCGAGGGGCTCCTGACGCTTCAGGAAATCGCAGACGGCTTGGGCGGACGTAAGCGCGCGATCCAGCGCGGCGAGAAACTGCTTGATGCGCTCGACGGCGTGCGCCACGCGCTCCTCGCAGGAGCCCTGCCGCGCGCGCAGCTCGAAACATTGGCGCGGCTCGCCGCCGAGACGACACCGCTCGTCGACGACGCGCGGCTTCAGGAAATCCTCGCCGAGATCGAGGTGCGTGCGGCGGTGGAGCTCGCGAAGCTCGACAGCGCGATCTGACGCCGCGCTCCGCTTGCGGAGCGAAGAGGCGATTCATATACTCTCCGCGCTTGGATCGCGGGAGTGGTGTATGCCTCTGAAGCTGCCGGTCGGCTACCGTCCGTCCGACGACGAAGAGTTCATGAATCCGCGACAGCTCGAGTATTTTAGACAAAAACTCCTGCTGTGGCGCACCGAGCTCGTGGCGGAATCTTCGGAGACGCTGCTTCACCTGAAGCACGAAAGTCTGGCTGAGCCCGACGTTACTGATCGCGCCTCGCTCGAGACCGATCGCGGCATCGAACTCCGAACGCGCGACCGTGAGCGCAAGCTCATCGCCAAGATCGACGCGGCGCTGATGCGCATCGAGGACGGCAGCTACGGCTTCTGCGAGGAGACCGATCAACCGATCGGCATTCGCCGTCTCGAGGCGCGGCCGATCGCGACCCTATGCGTCGAGGCGCAGGAACGCCACGAGCGCCTCGAGCGCACGCAGCGCGAGGAATAGCCCGTCACGCGGCAGGTTGCAGCGCTCGGCGCCTTCTAGAACGGCGCCACGATGTCGAGAAGCTGCTCGCCATAACGCGGCTGCTGATCGTTTGTGAGCGCGCCGCGTCCGGCGTAGGAGACACGCGCCTCGGCCAGCTTGTCGAGCGTGGTCGTATTGACCGAGGTGATGTCCTGCGGGCGCAGGACGCCGGTAATCTGCAATTCCCGTACCTCGTTGTTGACGCGGATCTCCTGGCGCCCCTGGACCACGAGGTTGCCGTTGGGCAGCACCTGCATGACCGTGGCCGCGACCTCCAACGTCACTTGCTCCTCGCGTGTGATCGCTGCCTTGCCGTCGTTGTTCGTCGTTCCGTTCACGTTGACGAGGCTTGCCGGATTGGCGGCGTGCGGCAGGAATTTCGGGATCTGCTGCTCAAGGCCAAATAGGTTGCTGATGCCGTCCTGCTCGGCCGTGGTGCGCTGCGTCTGCGTCTCGTTGTTGAACTGCGCCTTGTCGTCGAAACTGATGTCGATCGTGAGGATGTCGCCGACATTGGCCGCGCGCTGGTCCTTGAAGAAGGCGCGGCTTCCGGCCTTCCACAATGAATTGGGCCGCCGTTCGGTCACGATGGGGTCGGGCATCGGCATCGAGACCGGCTGATAGCCCGGCTGGGTCTTCGGATTCTGGATCGTCGTGAGGGGCGGGGATTCGCCGATCTGCGTCAGGCGCGTCCACGCGCTGCAGCCATCGAGCGCCGCAACGAGCGCAAGTGCCGCGGCAAGGCGGAAGGATCGGGTGTGGAGCAGGGGCATGATCCCTCCTAGCGGGCCGCAGTCTGGGGTGGCACCGGTGAGCCCGGAAGGCTCACCGCGACCGTGCCGGGCGCGGTTACCGTTGCGTCGATCACGCGGTTCGATTTCGTGTTGGCGATGCGCACGAGAGCGCCGTTGGCACCATCCTCGAGCGCCGTCCCCTGCGCCGTCAGCTCGAGCGAAGACGTGTGCAGCTCGATCGAGACGAGCTGACCCTTGTGCACGAGGATCGGCAGCGCGAGATCGCCGAGCCGTACCGGAATTCCCGCCGCAAGGGGACGGCGCGGACTTTTCCCGATTATCTGCTGCCCGTCGGTCGCGGTGTCGACCCCGACGCGCTCGCGCGCGACCTTGATCGTATCAAGGTCGCCTGGCGCGATCACCGCACCGGGCCCGATCGCGTGATTCAGAACCGGCAGCGTGACCCGGAAAACGAGGCGCCCCGTGACGCGTCGCCGCTCGGCCGTGGGATCGCCCGCTGGCGCCGACACATAGGCCGAGATGTGGCCCGTGCGGTTGTCGATCGTCAGTCCGTCGACGGCAAGGTCGGTTGCGGCGTTCGCCGGGACGAAGAGGCTAAGGCCCGGATTGTCGAGTTGAAGCTCGGCGTCATCGACGGGCTCCCGCGCAGCGATCTCCTGCAGCAGCTGCCGCTTCACCGCGTCGCTGTCGATGACGCGGGTTGCGCGCACGATCATGACCTGGTCGTAGGCCGAACGCGGCCGCCAGTCGAGATTGTGCTCGCGCGCGGCAGCGGCAAGCCAGTCGGCGCCATAGGTGATGCGGGTACCGGGCGGAGGCGCCGCCACCAGCGGATCTCCGGCGTGCGCGCCGGCATCGGCGAAGACGTCGCCAATATGCACCACGGCCGCATCGATCGTGACGGCGGGCTTCAGGCTCTGCGCCAGTGCGGAAGGCGCGAGCGCGAGAACAGCGGCAAATGCCAAAGCGAGAATGCGGGTCATGGCTCAGCGGATCTGCGACAAGGTCGATTCCATATCGTCCGAGGTCTGGATCACTTTCGAGTTCATCTCGTAGGCGCGCTGCGCCGTGATGAGGTTGGTGATCTCGGTGACGATGTTGACGTTAGAGGTCTCGAGATAGCCCTGCTGGATCGTGCCGAACGCGTTTGCGCCGGGATTGCCGACGACGGGCGAGCCGGACGCCGGCGTCTCTTGCAGGTAGTTGCCGCCCAAGGCCTGGAGCCCGGCCTCGTTCGGGAAATTCGCGAGCTGAAGCTGGCCCACCGTCGTCAGTGTCGACGACCCGGCGACCTGCGCCAGCACCTGGCCATTGGCGTTGATCGTGACGGCGATGGTGTTGCTCGGAAGCGTGATGCCCGGCTCGACGATATAGCCGTCGGCGGTGACGATCTCGCCGGTCGGGCTCAGTTGCAGCGAACCATCGCGCGTGTAGGAGGTCGTGCCGTCCGGCATCTGGATCTGGAAAAATCCCAATCCTTGAATGGCGATGTCGAGCGGGTTGTTCGTATTGATGAGATTGCCCTGGTCCGACATGCGATAGACCGCCGCGGCCTTGACGCCGGAGCCGATCTGCACGCCCACGGGCACGACGGTGCCGGTGTCCGACGAGGTCGCGCCGACGCGCCGCTCGGTCTGATAAAGCAGGTCCTGGAACTCGGCGCGCTGGCGCTTGAAGGCCGTGGTGTTGAGGTTGGCGATGTTGTTCGAGATGACCTCGACGTTGAGCTGCTGCGCGAGCATGCCGGTCGCGGCGATATTGAGAGAGCGCATGGATCAGATCCCCGTCAGACGGTTTTCGCGAGCCGGTCGATCGCATTCTTGTGGCGATCGGCCTCGTTGTCCTGGAAGGTCTTGGCGCGGCTCACGGCGCGCGAGGCTTCCATAAGGCGCGTCATCTCGAGCACAGCCTGCACGTTCGATTCCTCGATCGAGCCTTGCACGACCTTGGTGTCGGTCGACTGCGTCGGTCCCTCGTCGGTCGCGTAGAGCCCGTTCTGTTCGGCCTCGAGCCCCTGCAGCTGATCGAAGGAAACCACGGCGAGTTGTCCGATAGTGCCGTTCTTGGAGGAGATCGAGCCGTCCTGCGTGATGGTGAGCGTGCCGCTTCCCTGCGGGATGAGGATTGGCTGGTCGCCCTGGGCGAGGACCGGGTCGCCTTGCAGCGTCACGAGCTGGCCCTGCGCATCAAGCTTCATGCGCCCGTCGCGCGTATAGCGCGTGCCGGCCGGGGTCCCGACTTCGAGGAAGCCTGAGCCCTGGAGCGCCACGTCGAGCGAGTTGCCGGTCCGCGTGAGCGATCCCTGGCTCCAGTCGCGCACCGTGCCCGCATCCCTTACATAGGCCGCGCGCTCGCCGGTCGTGTTCGTGAGCAGTTCGGCGAAGATCATCGACTGGCCCTTGAAGCCGACGGTCGAAAGATTGGCGATGTTGTTGGCGAGCACGTCCATCTGCTGCTCGCGCACCAGCTGGCCTGAGAGAGCGACGGAAGACGGGGTATCCATGAGCGACGAGGCTCCGCTGACGAAATCTCGGAGCTTGGCAATGCACGCTCTATGCCAGACCGCAGGTTCGCCCAGGAACCCTGTTTCGCCGCTGCCGAGCCAACCGCGAGCGCCGGCTAAAGGCAGAGATTGCCCAGCATTTTCTGCCGCTCAGCTCGCGCGCTCCGTGGGTTTAGGGCAGGGCCTCTCAACCGCTTGTTAACGATGATCCACCTATTCTCGCCCGCGTCGGCCGCATGCTGTCGCGGCCCTTGGAGCGGCATAGGGCATGGCCGAAGAGACGATCGCCGAAGCACCAGCGGCCGCGCCGGTCGCCGAGGAAGGCGGGGGCTCGCGGTTCAAGCTCAAGCTCCCCAAGCTCAATCGCAAAACGCTGTTGATCGCGGGTCCTGTGCTGCTTGTGCTGCTGCTCGGCGCCGGCGGTTATCTCTATTTCACCGGCGGGATCGACAAGCTGTTGGGCCACAAGAGCGCGCCTGCGCCCGAGGTGCCGAAGCCGCTCGTCTTCTTCGATCTGCCCGATTTTCTCGTCAACCTCAACACGCCCGGCAACAAGAAGAGCAATTTCCTAAAGCTCACCGTCAGTCTTCAGATCGAGAAGCCTGAGGATCAGGCGCGGCTCCAGGCCGTGCTGCCGCGCATCATCGACAATTGCCAGATCTTCCTGCGCGAGCTTCGGGTCGAGGATTTGCGCGGCTCGGGCGGCCTCTATCGCTTGCGCGAGGAACTGCTTGCTCGCGTCAACGCCGTCTCGCCGGTGAAGGTCGACGACGTGCTGTTCAAGGAAATGCTGGTCCAGTGAGAAACGCGCGCTAGCCGATGGCCGAAGACAAACCCCAAGACGACGCCGCCCCCGTTACCGCCGAAGACGGGGAGTCGAAGATTGCTGCCGATTGGGGCGGCACATCGGACGACGGCACCGCCGGGGTCGGCTCGGGCGGCATCCTCGACCAGAGCGAGATCGACAGCCTCTTGGGCTTCGACGGCGACGAAGGCAAGTCGCGCGAAGCCGCGGGTATCCGCGCGATCATCGATTCCGCGCTCGTTTCTTACGAGCGCCTGCCCATGCTCGAGGTGGTGTTCGACCGCCTCGTGCGCATGATGTCGACGTCGCTGCGCAACTTCACGTCCGACAACGTCGAGGTCTCGATCGACAACATCACCTCGATCCGCTTCGGCGACTATCTGAACTCCATTCCCCTGCCGGCGATGCTGAGCGTGTTCAAGGCCGAGCAATGGGACAATTACGGGCTTCTGACCATTGACAGCGCGCTCATCTACTCGATCGTCGACGTACTGTTGGGCGGGCGCCGCGGCACCGCGGCAATGCGCATCGAGGGGCGCCCCTATACGACGATCGAGCGCAACCTGGTCGAGCGCCTCGTCGCCGTCGTCCTGTCCGATCTCTCGGGTGCGTTCGATCCGCTGAGCCCGGTTACGTTCCGCTTCGACCGGCTCGAGACGAACCCGCGCTTTGCCACGATCGGCCGGCCGGCCAATGCCGCCGTGCTGGCGCGCCTGCGCGTCGACATGGAGGATCGCGGCGGCCGGCTCGAGGTTCTGCTGCCCTATGCCACGCTGGAGCCCGTGCGCGAGATCCTGCTGCAAGGGTTCCTCGGCGAAAAGTTCGGCCGCGACTCGATCTGGGAAGCGCATCTCGCCGGCGAGCTGTGGCACACCACAGTGCCGATCCAGGCGATCCTCGACTCGGTCGAGATGTCGCTGCGCCAAGTCCTGCAATGGGGGATCGGCACGCGCATTCCGCTCAACGCCACGGTCGAGTCGGATGTCCGGCTCGTGTGCGGCGACCTGCAGATGTTCGTCGGCAAGATGGGGCGTAAGTCCGGCAACATCGCGATCCGCGTGGCCGAGAAAATCGAGAAGGGAACCTCCTCATGATGTTGAGCCTTTTCGGCGACGCAGTCGTATGTCTTTTACTCATTGTTACAATTAGTTATGCGGCAATCCTCAATAGACGCCTTAGCGTCCTGCGTGGCGACCGCGCCAAGCTCGAGGCGCTCGTCGCCGGCCTTACCGTGGCGGCGCAGCGCGCCGAAGCCGGTATCGCCGGGCTCCGCGAGGCATCGGAAGATTCCGGTCGCCGGCTCGAGAAGCAGATCGAGCTGGGCAAGACGTTGCGCGACGATCTGCACTACATGCTGGAGCGTGGCGGCCAGATCGCTGACCGGCTCGAGGGCACGATCCGCGCCCGGCGCGACGTCGCGCGGCCTGATCCCGCCGACAAGAAGCGCGAGCCCAAGCTCGAGACGCCGCCGCGGGCCGAGCCGCGCGCTGCGGCGCCTGAGGCCGGTGCCGCGCGAACCGTTGCGCCCTCGCGCGCCGAGCGCGAGCTGTTGCGAGCGCTTGCCAGCCGCTGAACCATGACGATCCCGCGTCCGCGCCTCCTGCCGAGCGTCATCCTGGCGGCCTCCGCGTTGCTCGGGGTGAAGCTCGTCGATCTGTGTTCGAACGGCAGCGCCGTGATCGTCGCCGCGGAAGCGCAAAGCGCACCGGCGCCGCAGCCCTCGCCGCAACCGCCGACCGCGCCATCTGCTCCCGCGCCGGCCAAAGCGGAGGCGTCGCAACCCGCGGCAGCGCCGCCGGCCCCTGGCGCGGCCCCACCCGCACAGCAGACGGCGTCGGCGGCTTCGGGCAAGTCCGACGACAAGGCGCGCAAGGATCCGCTGCAGATGTCGCCGCAGGAGATCGACGAGCTGCAACAACTCTCGAAGCGCCGCATCGAGCTCGACAAGCGCGCTGCCGAATTGAGCGAGCGCGAAGTGCTGATGCAGGCGGCGGAAAAGCGCGTCGACGAGAAGATCGCGAAGCTCCAGACGCTGCAAACGAGCATCGAGAGCACGGTGAAGCAGCAGAGCGCCGACGACCAGGCGCGGGTCCAGAGCCTGGCCCACATGTATGAGCAGATGAAGCCGCAGGACGCGGCACGCGTCTTCAACCAGCTCGATGTGCCGGTCGTGCTCGAGATGATGTCGCTCATGCGCGAACTCAAGGCTGCGCCGATCCTCGCCGCGATGGATCCGGCAAAAGCAAAGGCCGTGACCATCGCGTTGACCGACGCAAAGAACGCCGACGCCTCGCGGGGACAGCCACAGCAGCCACAACCCCAGTCACAGTCCCAGTCGGAGGCACCGGCGGCGGCGCCGAAGGCCCAGCAATGACCCTGGCAGGCGCACTCGTGCGGCATCTTGCCGCCGCGCTTCTGGCCGCGCTTGTGCTCGCGCCGCTGGCACGCGCCGAAGAGGTTGCGATCCGCGCCGCCGAGCATGACGGCTATGGCCGGATCGCGCTCGATTTCGCCGCGCCGATCGAATATGCAGCGCACGTCGACAATCTCACGCTCAGGGTGCATTTCGGCCGAGTGCTTCACGCCGAGTTCGGCGCGCTCGCGCACGCACTCCCGGCCTATGTCGCTTCGTCAAAGCTCGAGGATCACGGCACGACACTCACGGCACGCCTGAAACGGCCGCTTGATGCCAATGCGTTCACTGTGCACGACACCACAGTGGTGATCGACCTGACGCCTGCGGCACACCAGGCGCCTCCAGCGCCGGCCGAGCGGAAGGCGACGCACGGGCACGCGCTTGCGAAGGCGAAGAGCGCGCATTCCCGCGCGGCCGTCGCGGCAAATCTCAATGCCATTGCGCCGACGGAAGCTCCTGCGGCGCCCGCCGCCGCGGCACCGCTCGCTCCCGAGGAAGCACCAACGCCGGCGGCATCCACGCCCGCGCCCGCAACGGCGGACGCCGAACCATCTCCGTCCTCTTCCGCATCTTCCGCATCGCCAGCGAACGTGCCGGTCCATCTTCTCACTGTCGATGGTGGCGTCGCCTTGCGCTTCGAATGGCCGTCCGCAACTGCGGCCGCCGTCTTCACGCGCGAGAATGCGACCTTCATCGTGTTCGCAGCAGCGGCCTCGCTCGATCTCGCCGACCCGCTGGCCAAAGGCCAGCAGGCTTTCGCCACGCTTGCGCAAATGGCCGGCAAGAACGCGACGATCCTGCGTGTCATGCCGCGCGATCCGCTTGTGCCAGCGGTGCGGCGCGACGGGCCGGCATGGATCGTCGAATTCCGCCAGCAGGCGGTCGCCGTCGACGCCCCGATCGCGTTCGAGGCCCACCCCGAGAGCACGCCTGCGAAGATCCTGCTGCATGTCGCGGGTGCCGGTGCGCCTGTGACTATCGCCGATCCAGCGCTTGGCACTCTCATCGTGGTGCCGGTCGCCGACCTTGGCCGCGGTGTCGTGACGCCACAGGAATTTGTCGATTTCTCGGTGCTGCCAAGCATCGAGGGGATCGTGCTTCATCCGCGGGTGGCCGACCTCGCGCTTCATGCCGAGGCGGATACGCTCGAGCTGACGCGCCCCGGCGGACTCGAACTCTCAAACGATCGCGACCGGCTCATGGGCCATCGCCCGACCGATGCCGCGCGCATCTTCGATTTCGCCGCTTGGATCGGCCCCGGCAAGCCTGACTACGACGAGCGCCGCGGCGAGCTTGAACGCGCCATCACGTTGGCGCCCGAAGGCGGAAAGACCGCCCCACGCCTTGCGCTTGCTCAATACTATTTCGCAAACCAGTTCGCGGCCGAAACACTGGCGGTGCTCGCTGCGGTGGCCCACGACGATCCGGCCGCGCTCGATCAGCCGCCGGTCAAGGCGCTCAAGGGTGCATCCTGTCTCCTCGTCGGCGACCTCAAATGCGCCGACGACGCGCTGCGGCAGCCGAGCCTCGATGGCCAGAGCGAGGTGACGTTGTGGCGCGCTTCGCTTTCGAACCAGCAGGGCGACGAGGAAGTGGCGGCCAAGGGCTTCCTCGCGAGCGTCAGCCTGCTGCCGACATATCCCAAAGTGCTGCGCGAGCGCTTCGCGCTCGAAGCGGCTGACGCGATGGTGGATACCAACCGGGCCGCACTTGCGGGTCCGCTCATCGACCTTGTGCTGCACGACAAGCCGGACACGCACGAAGAGGCGATGGCGCTCTATCTCGAAGGCAGGTTCCAGGAGGCGACGGGCCTGCACAATGACGCGCTGCAAAGTTGGGATAAGGCCGTCGCACTGGCAGACCCGCCGTCGCGTGCGCGCGCGCTCTATGCCCGTGCGCTGGCTCTCTATGACTCCGGCCAAAAAAGCCGCAGCGAGACGATCGAGGCGCTCGATGCCTTGCGCTTCGCCTGGCGCGGTGATCGCTTCGAGTTTGGCCTGTTGCGCATGCTCGGCGAGATGGAACTGGCCGAGGGGCGTCAGAGCGAGGGCCTTGAGGCGCTGACAACCGTGGTTGCGAATTTCGCCGACCAGCCGGCATCGAAGGATGTCGCCAAGGAGGCGAGCGATGCGTTCGCAAGCCTCTTCCTTGGCGCGCATGACGGCGACCTGCCGCCGCTGAAGGCGCTGGCGCTCTATGACCGGTTCCATGACGTCGAGCCTGTGGGCGAGCGGCGCGACAAGATCGTCAAGAAGCTGATCGACCGGCTTGTCTCGGTCGATCTGCTCGACCGCGCCGCGGGCCTTCTTAAGGAGCAGGTGAGCACCCGCCTGTCCGGTGCCGACAAGGCGCGCGGCACGACGCAGCTTGCCGTGCTGGACCTCATGAACCGCGAGCCCGACGCGGCGCTCAAGGCCCTCGACCTCGACGTAGGCCATGACATCCCCCCCGATCTCGCGCGGTCGCGCCAGCAGCTTCGCGCTCGCGTTCTGACGGAGCTGGGCCGCCCGACCGACGCGCTCGCGCTGATCATGGGCGACCAGAGCCGCGACGCCGACCGTCTGCGCGCCGACATTTACTGGCGCGCACACGACTGGCTCAATGCCTCGCGCGTACTCGCACGGCTCGCCGGTCAGCCGCCCGCGGACGGCAAGATCGATGCCGAGACTGCGCGCTATGTCGTGAGTCTCGCCGCCGCGCTGACCCTCGATGACGACCAGCAATCGCTCGCGAAACTGCGTGCGGCTTTCGGCCCGGCGCTCGCGGCCTCGACCTATGCCGACGCGTTCGCCGTCCTCGCCGGCTCCGGCGCCTCCGGTGCCGTGAAGGGTGCTGCCGATCCGCTGGCGCTGGCGACGCAAGTGGCCCAGCTCGGCGAGCTCAAGAATTTCATGGCCGCCTATAAGGATGCGGCCGCGCCCGCCGCCAAGCCAGGCGCCGTCAACTAGCCGCTCAATTCATCGCCGCGCCGTAGAACTGCGCCGCGTCGGCATGAAGCCGGTCGCGCGATTGCGGGCGCAGATAGAGCATGTGGCCGCCGAGATAGAGCTTCAAGGCGACGCGTTGGCCGAGATCCCCGGGCATATGGTCCCGGATGTAGCGGCTCATCATGTAGGGCGTCTCTAGATCGCTCACGCCGTGCGCGATCATCACCTTGAGCTTGGGCTGGAGCGCGAGCGCTTTGCGCAGCGAATCGCTTGACGACACCGCGAAGTTCGTGCCGTGACCGCCACCCCAATCCCAATGCCGGCTCACGTCGCGGTTCAGGAGTTCGAACGGCTGGTCGGTCTTGAAGCCGAGTTCGTCGCGCGAATAGGCTACGAACGCGCTGGTGAACGGGCCGATCGTGCCGTCGAGCACGGGGTCGTCGAAGGAATCAAAACTCCAGGGATTGGGATTGACCTCGCTCACCCGCCCGTCATAGCGGCTCAAGACGCGACCATCGCCCTGGTGCAGTTCGTTCAGATACTCGTCGACCGGAATCCGCCCACGCCATTTCGCGACGCTCGCCGGATCGAGTCCGGTGAATTGCGCGATCTTGTCGTAGATCGGCTTGGCTGCCTCGCCTTCGCTTGGGCCCGCGACGAGCATCACGAGGTAATCGTGGAGCGCGAATTCTTCGACCTCGTCGAGCGCGCCCTTGTCGAGCGCCTTGTCGCCGAGCCCGACCGCCGCATAGGACGGCAGCCGCAAGGCCCACGGTAGCGGCCCGAGCGGCCCCCCGAACGCGAGTCCGAAATCGATGATGGGCGAGACCATGATCACGCCGGCGGGCGCCACGCCGTGCTCGGTCGCCAGAACCTCGGCGAGACGCGACACGCGGAAGCCGCCATAGCTCTCGCCGGCGAGATAAACAGGCGAGGTCAGCCGCCCGGTCTTGGCGAGATGAAGGCGGATCACATTGCCGAGCGCGTCGATGTCCGGTTTGACGCCCCAAAATTCCTTCTGCGCCTTCTCGGGATCGAGCGCGCGGCTGAAGCCGGTACCGACGGGATCGATGAAGACGAGATCGGTGAAGGGGAGCCATGTATCGGGATTGTCGACGACCTTCAAGCTCGCCGGCACAGGCGCGCCGTCACCCGGGAAGGTGAGGACACGCGGACCGACCGCGCCGATGTCGAGATAGGCCGACGCCGCGCCCGGGCCGCCGTTGAAGAGATAAGTCACGGGGCGATGTTCCGCGTCGCCGGCATTGGCGAGCGTGAAGGAGACATAGAAGACCTCGGCCGTGGTCTCGCCCTGGGCGTCCTTCAGATCGATCGTGCCGGCGGTAGCGTTGTAAGCGAGCTTCTTGCCGCCGAGCATGATCTCATGCTGCGTCACGCTGTCGGCCGGCAAGAGCGTGCGATGGGGCGGGGCGGGCGTCTGCGCGCCGGGGCCGCCTTGCTCGCGCCGCGGCGGCTCCTGGCGTGGCGCTTGCTCCTGCGCGTGGAGCGCCGGGGCAAGGACGAGAAGCAGGGCGAGAAGGGTGGGGAGAGGGGCGCGCCGCATGACGCGAAGACTAGTCCAGAGGCAGGCCGCTTGCCTATCCCGCGCCGAAACTTTGCACGAGGCTGCCGGCGACGAGATACCAGCCGTCGACCAGCACGAAGAAAATGAGCTTGAACGGCAGCGAGATCGTCACCGGCGGCAGCATCATCATGCCCATCGACATGAGAATCGAAGCGACCACGATGTCGATGACGAGGAAGGGCAGGAACAGCAGGAAGCCGATCTCGAAGGCACGGCGCAGTTCGCTCACCATGAAGGCAGGCACGAGGACGCGCAGCGTGACGTCCTTGGGCGAGGCCACGGGCGGAAGCTTCGCCATGCCGGTGAAAAGCTGCAGGTCCTGGCTGCGCACATGATCGATCATGAAGTCGTGGAGCGGGGCGACGCCGCGATCGAACGCCTGCTCGTCGGTGATCTTGTTCTCCATGAGCGGCGCGATGCCGTTCTGATATGACGCCTGCAATGTCGGCTCCATCACGAAGCCGGTGAGGAAGAGCGCGAGGCTCACCAGCACGATATTGGGCGGCGTCTGCTGCGTGCCGAGCGCGTTCCTTAGAAACGACAGGACGACGATGATGCGCGTGAACGAGGTGACGGTGACGAGGATCGCCGGCGCGAGGCTTAGGACCGTGAGCAGCACCAGGAGCTGCACGAGCCGTCCGGTCGACGAGCCGCCCTCGCCGAGATCGAGCGTCACCGATTGCGCCAAGGCGGGTGTCGCGCGAAGCACGAGTGCGAGAAGACTCAAGCCGAGCGCAAGGAGGCCGCGGCGCATCATCGAGCGGTCTCCTCGAGCGCGGCGGTGAAGCCGCCGGCGCGGACGGCGGAACCGCTTTCCACCACGATGTCGCCATTCATGCCGAGCAGCACGAGATGTTCGGCATCATCGCGCTTTACCAGCACCAGCCGACGCTTGGCGTCGAGCGGCAGGACTTCCACGATGGCGAGGCGCCGCTTGCCACCGCTCGTCGTGAGCCGGCCCATCACTCCGAGGCGCCGCGCGATCCAGGCAAGCGCCAGGATAAGCGCGATGACGATGAGCAGCGCCGAGAAGTACCAGGCGTAGCTTTGGATCATGGGTTAGCGCTCGCTCTCGCGGGCACCGTGCGCGGCGCCGTATGCCGCGGCCGCGCGCCGCTGCGTATCACTGCGCTGTTGCTTAAGGAGGTCGGCGGCCAATCCCTCGAGCGTGTGGAGGAGTTGGCCGAGTGCTGCCACGAGCGCCGCCCGTTCGCAGATCGGCGCTGTTGCGACTTCCGCCATCGCGGCTTCGACCGCGGCATATAGCCCTGCGAGGTCGAGCGTCGCGCCCTCGCGCACCGCGGTGCGGGCGCGTTCGAGGCTCTGGGCGATCTCGCCGATGCGGTCCGTCATCATGTCCGTGCCTCGCGCGTTGCGGGAAGGCGTCCATTGGCCTTGAGCACGTAGAACAGGATCTCGGCCACGACCGCGAAGGCTGCGGCCGGGATTCGCTCGCCGACCCCGACCGCCTCGAGCATTTCGGCGAGATCGGCGTTTTCGCGCACGGCGATGCCGTTTTCCTTGGCGAGTTCGAGGATGCGTTCGGCGATCGCGCCACGCCCGGAGGCGACGATCTGCGGCGCCTGGCGGCTCTCGTGCTCGTAGCGGAGTGCCACGGCAAGAGGCGGCCGGTCGGAGGAGGGGCGTGAAGCCAAGCGCGGACTTTCTATCCTTGTGAGCAAGGCGATTGTCGCGTGCTTATCCTTAATTTTTGGTTTCGCCGCGTGTTTGGCGATAACCGGCATTTTACCGGTTTTTAACGCAAATCCGCCGATCATCCGGCGCGATGGATCTGTCGCAAATTCCATTGTTCGAGGCGCTGACGAAGCGCATGACGTGGCTCAGCGACCGCCAATCGGTACTCGCCGAGAACGTCGCGAACGCCGACACGCCGGGTTTCGTCGGGCAAGATTTGCGTCCGCCCGATTTCCGCCAGATCCTTCAGCAATCGACCTCTCAGGTCGCGCTCACAACGACCAATCCCGCGCACATCACGGCGAAGCGCACGCTTGCCGACATCGAGACGCGGGAGTCCGAGAGCGGCGGGAGCGGTCCGGGCGGACATGTCTCGCTCGAGCAGGAAATGCTCAAAGTGTCGCAGACGGCCAACGACTATGCGCTGGTCGCGACGCTCTACCGCGCCAATCTTGGCCTCGTGAAGACCGTGCTCGGCCGCAGCAGCTAGCGCGAGCGGGAGACGCATCATGGATTTCAGCACACCGCTCGATATCGCCTATTCCGGCATGTCCGCCGAAAGCCAGCGTCTCAAGGTCATCGCCGAGAATCTCGCCAATGCCGATTCGACGGCGGAGGCGCCGGGGCAGGATCCCTATCGCCGCCAGGTCGTGACCTTCTCGGACGTTTTCAACAAGTCGATCGGCGCCAACGAGGTCAAGGTCTCGGGGGTGGTGCCGGCCGGCGGTATGTTCGGGAAGAAATACGAGCCGGGCCATCCCGCAGCCGACGCCGATGGCTACGTGCTGACGCCCAACGTCAATCCCGTCACCGAGCTCATGGATATGCGCGAAGCGCAGCGCAGCTACGATGCGAATCTCAATGTGATCGATGCGGTGAAGGCGATGGTGAGCCGCACCATTGACCTGCTGCACGGCTGAGCGCGGGGACCCCTAGATGCCATCCATAAATTTCTCCGATGCCGTCAACGCCTACCAGAGCGCGGCGCGTGCCGTAACCGGGCCGTCCGCGCCCACGGCTGGTGCGGACAAGAATTTCGGCGACATGCTGCGCGCCGCGGCCGGCAACGTCGTCGATACCATTTCCAAGGGCGAGCAGGCCTCGCTCCAGGCGGCCACCGGCACGGCTGATCTCACCGCCGTAACCGCCGCGGTCAACAATGCCGAGGTTGCGGTGCAGACCGTGGCCGCGATCCGCGACCGCGTCATCGCCGCCTACCAGGACATTATGCGGATGCCGATCTGATGGATGCCAACGACGTTCTCGAAATCGGTCGCGAGACGATCATCGTCGCGATCAAGATCGGCGCGCCGGCGATGCTTCTGGCACTCGTCGTCGGCCTTGCCATAGCACTTCTCCAGGCGCTGACACAGATCCAGGAGATGACGCTCACCTTCGTCCCGAAGATGCTGGTGATCCTGCTGTCGCTCATGCTCTTTCTGCCATTCATGCTGGCGACGCTGCAGACCTTCACCGAAGGGCTGATGAGCCGGATCATCTCCGGATAGCGGCAGTCGAGGGGGCCATGCCGCTCGAACAAGTTCTGCCAGCGAACGCGTTCGCCGCGCTCCTGATCTTTTGCCGGCTGGGCGCGATGATGATGTTGCTGCCGGGCTTCGGCGAGGTCTATGTGCCGCAGCGTTACCGTCTACTCCTCGCGCTCGGCATGGCGTTGCTCCTGACGCCCGTTCTCGCGCCGCTCCTGCCGGCGCTTCCGGGCAGTCCTGCTCAGCTCGCGATCCTTGTCCTTGGCGAGATCACGGTCGGCGTGTTCATCGGCACGCTCGCGCGCATGATGGTGGCGGCGCTCGAGACGGCGGGCATGATGGTGTCGTTGCAGGTCGGGCTTTCGGCCGCGACCATGTTCAATCCGATGGCCGACTCGAACGGCAGCGCGATCCCGGCGGCGCTCTACGGCATGCTCGGCGTCGTTCTGATCTTCCTCACCGATCTCGACCATCTGATGCTGCGCGCGGCGGTCGATAGTTATGGTCTTTTCCGCCCCGGCGCGCTGCCGCCCTTGGGTGATTTCGCCGGCACAGTAGTGCGATTTGCCGCCGGCTCCTTCCGTCTCGCGTTCGAGATGGCTGCACCCTTCATCATCGTCGGCCTCGTCTTCTTCATCGCCCTCGGCATCATCGCCCGTCTCGTGCCGCAACTTCAGGTACTCTTCATCGCCCAGCCGCTGCAGATCCTCGGCGGCCTTGTGCTGTTCACCGTCGTCCTCGCCGCCGGCATGCGCTGGTTCCTTGAAGCTTTTGCGCAGCAACTGGCCTTTCTCACCGGAGGCTAGGCGTGGCGCAGGATTGGGATGACGGCCAAAAAACCGAAGACCCGTCGCAACGGCGTCTGCAGCGTGCCCGTGAGGAGGGCCGCGTCGCGCATTCGCGCGAGATCAACACATGGTTCATGCTGGCGGCGTTCGGCCTCAACCTCGTGTTCGTTCTGCCCTCGACGATGGGACGGATCGTGCGCGCGCTCGATCTCTTCACCGATCCGCAACGCTTCATCGTCGCGGATGGGGTCATGTGGGAGGCCGTAACCGCGGCCCTTACCGGCGTTGCCGGCGCGCTCGTCGTACCGTTCGTGATCCTGCTGATCGCCGCTGTTGCTGGCAGCGTCGTGCAGACGGGGTTTGTGTTCGCAACCGAGCGGATCGGATTCAAGGCAAGCCATCTCTCGCCGCTCGAAGGCGTAAAGCGTCTGTTCTCGCTGCGCGGCGTCGTCGAGCTGGGCAAGAGCGTGGCCAAGGTTCTCATCGTCGGCGCCATCGCGGTGATGATGCTGCGCGGCGAGATCGAGCACGTCTCGCAGATGGCGACGCTCACGCCCGAGGACACGCTCGTCGAGATCGGCCGCCTGGTGCTGCGCCTCCTCGGCGGCATCCTCGCGATCCTGACCGCGCTCGCGGGCGCCGACTATGTTTATCAGCGCCTCAACCTAATGCGCGGCCTGCGCATGACGCGGCGCGAGATCAAGGAGGAGCAGAAGCAGTCCGAAGGCGATCCGCTCGTGCGTGCACGACTCCGGCAAATCCGTATGGATCGGGCACGCAAGCGCATGATGGCGGCAGTCCCCGGCGCTTCGGTCGTCATCACCAATCCGACGCATTACGCCGTTGCTCTGAAGTACGAGCTTGGTGATTCGGGCGCGCCCACGGTCGTCGCCAAGGGTACCGACCTCATCGCCCTCAAGATTCGCGAGATCGCCGAGGAGAATGGTGTCCCTGTGGTTGAGAATCCCCCCCTCGCACGCGCGCTCCACGCGGGTGTCGAAATCGACCGCGAAATTCCACCCGAGCATTACAAGGCTGTGGCCGAGATCATTGGTTACGTTTTCCGCCTGAAGGGCAAAATCCGGCCCCCCGCGCCGGCAATGTGATAAGTTTCGCGCTATGGACGCATCGGTCGAACGGGAAAGCCGCGTCGCAGCGCGGAACGCGGAAGCGAAAGAATCGGCGCCCAGCGCAATCTCGGCGACCGACGCGCGCCCGGCGGCGACATTGCCCCGCTGGGTTCATGGGCTGAGCGCAGCCGCGCTCTTCCTCGCGCTCGCCGCGTTGACGCTCGGCACACTTCTCTTCACGGAGATGCTTGAGGGCGAGGCGGCGCGTCCGGTGGCACTCTTGCTCGCGGGACTCGCGCTTGTCATCGGCAGTGCCGCCGTCGTCGCGCGCCTCGTCCATACGACTTTCGTCAGCCGCCTCGCCCTTTTGAGTCAGGCGCTCGAGACTTCACCGCAAGCCCATTTCATCGTCGGGCCAGACGGGCGCGCAGCCTACGCCAACGCCGCCTTTCGTCGCTTCTTCGGGACCTCGCCGCGCCCGCTCGAGGCGATTAAGCGCATCATCGCGCCGGGCGATCCTTCGGCCGCCGATTTCGCGCGTCTTGCTCTCGACGCGAGCGAGCGTGGCGCTACGAGCGGCCGCATCGCGCTCGCACAAGGCGGCGCCGGGCAAAGCTGGTTCGCCGTCACGGCGCACGCGCTCTCGGGCCGGCCGGGCTTCACGCTGTGGAGCTTCGAAGACGTTACCGCGCGGCACGAGATGGAGCAGGTGATCCGTGACGAGCAGCGCAAGCTGGCGGATTTCCTCGACAGTGCGCCGGTGGGCTTCTACTCGGTCGATGCGACGGGTGCTTTCCTCTTCGTCAATGAGGCCTTGGCCGAGTGGCTGGGCACGACGCCCGGGGCGCTCGTCGAAGGCGGCACACGGCTTGGCGATTTCCTGGCCTTCCCCGCGCCCGCCGGCGCGCCCCCGCACGCGCCCTTCTCCGGCGGCAACGAGCGGACCGGCGAGGTTGTGCTGAAGGGCCGCCAAGGCCGCACTTTCCACGCCTTCATCTCGCAAAGCGTGGTGCGTACGGGCAACGGCCTGCGCACCCGCTCGATCGTGCGCGACCTCTCGCCCGAGCGCGAGCACGAGGAGGAGGCGCGCCTCTCGCGCCAGCGCTATCAGGGCTTCTTCGCAAACGCTCCCGTCGGGATCGCGCTCGTCGGCCGCGACGGCCGGATCGAAGAGGCGAACGGCGCGCTCTGCGAGCTATTGGGTCTTGGGCAGCATTCCGAACTCGTCGGGCGCAACGTCGTCGGGTTTGTGGATCCGGCGGAGCGTGCCCTTGTCGCGGCGAGTCTCGATGAGGCGGCGGCGGGCCGTACCGTCGGCTCGCCCGTCGAGATTCGCCTGCGCGGCGCGCGCGAGCGCAGCGCCGCCGTATTCGCGAGCCGGCTCGGGCCGGGCGAGGATGCGGGCCTCATCCTCCATTTTATCGACACGACCGAGCGCAAGAGCCTCGAGGCGCAATTCGCGCAATCGCAGAAGATGCAGGCGGTGGGTCAACTCGCCGGCGGCGTCGCGCACGATTTCAACAATCTGCTGACGGCGATGATCGGCTTCTGCGATCTCCTGCTGCTGCGCTTCCGTCCGGGCGATCCGTCCTTCTCGGACATCATGCAGATCAAGCAGAACGCCAACCGGGCGGCAAATCTTGTGCGCCAGCTTCTCGCGTTCTCGCGCCAGCAGAGCCTGCAGCCGCGTGTCCTCAATGTCACTGACGTGCTCGACGAGCTGAAACATCTGCTGCGGCGCCTCATCGGCGAGAACATCGAGCTGAACGTGACGCACAGCCGCGATCTGGGCCTCGTCAAAGTGGATCAGGGACAGCTCGAGCAAGTCATCATCAATCTCGTCGTCAACGCGCGCGACGCGATGCCCGGCGGCGGCACGCTCGCGATCCGCACCGCGAACGTGACTCTGGAAGCGGCCGTGCGGCGCGGCCACGAGATCATGCCGGCGGGCGATTACGTGCAGATCGAGGTGCGCGATACGGGCTTCGGCATCCCGCAGGAAAATCTTGAACGGATCTTCGAGCCGTTCTTCTCGACGAAGGAAGTGGGGTCTGGAACCGGGCTCGGCCTCTCGACCGTCTACGGCATCGTGAAGCAGACGGGCGGCTTCGTGTTCGCCGAGAGCGAGCCGGGTGACGGCGCCGCCTTCATCATCCTGCTGCCGCGGCTTGCGGGCGCGGAAGCCGCGCCTGGCGCGCGCCCCGAAAGCGCTGAGCAGCAGAGCATGCGCGATCTCACGGGCGCCGGCACCGTGCTGCTTGTCGAGGACGAGGACCCGGTGCGGCTCTTCAGCGCGCGCGCCTTGAAGAACAAGGGCTACAAGGTGGTCGAGGCGAAGAGCGCGGAGCAGGCGCTCGAGGAGATAGAGAAGGTCGGGGTCGCGAGCTTCGACCTGCTCATCACCGACGTGGTCATGCCGCGGATGGACGGACCGGCGCTCGTCAAAGAGGTGCGCGCCATTCAGCCCGACATGAAGGTGATCTTCATCTCGGGCTATACCGAGGACGCGTTCAGGAAGCGCCTCGGCGACGAAAGCAGCATCCACTTTCTGGCGAAGCCGTTCAGCCTTAAGCAGCTCGCCGGCAAGGTGAAGGAAGTGATGGTCGCGGGGGGATGACGCGGGAGGGTGCATTGCTGCACCCTCCCTTTTCGTCATGCCACCTGTAGATCGGCGACCAGGACCTTGCCCTTGGTCTCGGGGCCGAGCGCGGCCGCCGCGGCCCAGCACAGCGCACCGATCCAGGTGCCGATGATCATCGGGACGGCCAGTCCCGTGCCGTAATGATCCGCCATGTAGGTCAGGAGGAGCGGAACGAAACCGCCGAAGATCGCCGCCTGGTGATAACAGAAGGCGGATGCGGTTGCGCGGATCTCGGTTGGGAAGCGCTCGTTGAGATAAGGCACCATCTGTCCCTGCATTCCGCCGCCGGCGCAAAGCCCTTGCGCGACGAAGCCCACGGCGACCCACAGGAAGTGGCTGGACAAGAGATAAAGCGGCGCGAGCGGCAGAGCGATGATCGCCGGGATGATGATCGCCGCGCGCCGGCCCCATTTGTCCGCCATCCAGCCCCAGCCGCAGGTCGACAGGAACAGGCCGAGATTGGCGAAGAAGATCGGCGTCGCGACCATCCCCGGCGACAGGTGCAGGTCCTTTTGCAGATGCGTCGCGAAGAGCGCGTTGACCGAGTAGTAGGCGACAAAGCCGCCTGCCATCCAGATGCAGGCGCTGACCGTGTTGCCCAGCACCTTCAGCTTGAAGATGGAGAGAAGCGGGGCCCGGACCTCGCGCTTCTCCTCGCGCTGCCGGCGCCGGTTCTCGAGCCAGATCGCCGGTTCCTTGACGAACCTGCGGACATAGAAGACCGACAAGGCTGGCAAAACGCCAACCCACAGCATGCCGCGCCAGCCGATGTAGCTGTAGAAGAGGCCGTAGATCGCGCTCGACAGCATGAAGCCGAGGCCCCACGAGCCTTGCAGCACGCCGCCCATAAAGCCGCGCGAGCGGACCGGCCACGTCTCCATCGCGAGCGCCGCTCCGGCCGGCCATTCCGCGCCCATGCCCAAGCCGAGGAGCGCCCGGAAGAAGAACAGGTAGGCGAAGCTCGGCGAGAAACCCGCGGCGAAATTGCTGAGCGAATACCACAGGATCGAGATCATCAGCGGAATCTTGCGTCCGACCCGGTCGGCAAGCCACCCGGACCCGACCGCGCCCACCAGGCGAAGCCAGAGCGTGACGGACAGGACGAACGCGACTTCGGTCAGCGGTACGTGAAATTCCTGCGAGATCGGTACGATGATGAGCAGGAACATCGTGAAGTCGAAGGCGTCGAGTGTCCACCCGAGCCAGGCTGCCCACCAGGCAAGCCATTGCTCTTTCGTCGGCTCCTTCCACCACGGAACTTTCGCGTCCTGAGCTAGCGCCATGAAGTCCTCCCGTTTTCCGCCCCGCGGGCGGTTTGATTTGGCGTTGCCGTCAAGAAGTGCCGTTCTGGTGCGGCTTTGAATGTTCGTCTTCTCCGATCCTCTACTCCTTATGGACTAGGCGTGTTCCACGCGCGCCGGCCGGGCATCGTGGACGCCCCTGGCTTCCCAATTCTTTGGACGAAAACGGTTGCGATGTAAAGGAATCACATTGGCCATACGGGCCGGCGCAAGAATCTCAGCGACGGCGGCCGGCGAGCCCCGCGCCCATATCCTGTTCGCCCCCAGTCTCGAACGGAATGTCGTAGACGGTCTCGAGCGCGTCGGCGAGATCCTGTTTGAAATTGGGCAGCGCATCGGCCGCGATCTTTTGCAGCGCGGGGTTGTTGTCGCGCTCCGCGGCGAAAGTGAAGTCGTCGAGCGCGTTCTGTTGATCCTGGATTTGCGAGGCAATGTAGGCGCGTTCGAACGCTTCGCCCGACAGGGCCGCGAGCTGCGCCGCGTCGGGCGTGCGCGCGGTGTCGGGCGCCGTGCCGGATGTGCGCGCGAACTCGGCGAGTTGGTCGCCGAGCGGCGCGCTGTGCGCGGCGATGCGCTGCGCCAGGGCGACGACCGCCGGCGTGCGCGCCTTCTTTTCGGCAAGCTCCGAAAGCGCGAGCTGCGATTGCGCGTGCGCCAAGGCCGAGGAGACGAAGATCTGATCCTCGAGCGCGCCTCTGTCGCCGGTATGCTCTTCGGCGCACCCCTGAATTAGAAGCGCCGCGGCAAGCGCCGCCCCCAGTCCCACGAGCCGCATGAACCCTCCTCGGTCGGGCCCATTCTGCCTTGCGCCGCGGTTCGCTGTCGAGCGGAAGTGGCTCTTCGACATTTCTTAGGGTTTGGAGAGCAGAAGAGCGCAGCTCGAATGAGGAAATGCGCGCATGTTTAGACAAAATGTTCGCATCGGCATCACGCTTGGTCACGCGTGCGGCGTCGTCGGCGCGATGATCGCGCTTGATTCCGTGCTCGCGCGCTTTGGCTATACGGCCGATCGCGTGTTCCCATATCCCGTCATCGCCGCGTGCATCATCGGCGTACTCATGATCGTGCTGGGTCAGCGGCTGATCTATGAGAGCAGCATCAAGCGGAATAAGGGACCGTGGGGGCAGTGAGCGGACTCTGACGAGGCGCCCGTGCTGGCGGGCACGGGCTCGCGACGATCAGGCTAGTGCCCGCGGGCGCCGCCAGCGCGTATCATCGGCTCTCGCGTGCGCCGTGGCGCTGTTGAAGGAGGGCCGCCGATGCCTGCCGACATACCCGAATTGCTCCGCGACTTCGTGACCGAAGTCAGAGCGCTGTGGCGGGAGGACTTGCCCGACGCCGAGCGCTGGAAAAGGGTGGCGGGCCTCTTGCCGATGCTGCTCGGCTCCGAGGCGCTCAAGGAGAGCGCAAAGTCTTGGCCGGCGCCTCCGGCCGGCCATCCGCGCGCGCAGAACCTGCTGTTCTACGAGGATCGCGACTACCATTTCGTCATCAATGGCTTGATCAAGCGGCCGGGCGATCGCACCGCCGTCCATGACCACGCCCATACGTGGACGGTCTATAGCGTGCTCGAAGGCTCCGAGCGGGTCGTGCGCTATCGCCGCAACGGCAGCGCGATCGAAGAGGACGGCGATTATCACGTGCGCCCCGGCTTCGTTGACGTCGTGCCGCCGCGCATGATCCATGCCGAGTACGCGGGCCCCGAACGCACCGTCGCGGTGATCGTGCGGAGCCAGAAGGTCGGGGATTTCCCGCAAGGACGCTTCGATCCCGCGACCGGCGCCGCGGGCGAGGCGCCCGGACCGGAGCAGGTGCCTTACACTCTCTGAGAGCGCCTGAGCGACATCGCGCGCGGGGCCTTTCCGTGCGCGCCGTCAAGGCACCACCTCCCGCGTGTACGTGTTATCGACCACCAGCACCGGGCAATCGCGGGCGCAAATCGGCAGCCGGCTGGCGCCTCGATAGAGCGCGCGACCATACTTCGCTTCCGCTTGCTTCGGGCGCAGCAAGGCGCCGTTGCGTTCGCGCCAGAAGACGCTACGAACAAGAACAGGGATGGGCTTGAATGCAGGTTCTTCCATCGCATCCCCCAATCGGGCGCGCGTGAGTGCGGCCCTTCGGTAGCGACCGCTACGTCAATGTGAGGGAGCGATGCAAGTTAATTAGTTGGTTATGCAATTATATGCGCTATCGTTAGAGACGATTGGGCGTATCGCAAACTTTAAAGACGTATCGGGCAGACTCAGACAAGATCAAGGCGCACTTTTTCGTACTTCTGTCTCAACAGCGAGATAAAGTTTTCGCCGCGGGCTACGGCTGCAATGTCGCCTTGATCGACAACCACGATCACGATTCCGCGGTCCTGGAAGATCTTAAGTTGCTCGCGCGCTGCATCCTTGGTGCGCCCTTCGCCGGTTATCCCTTCCCTTGAGAAAATCACGCCGAAGCGTGCTTTGACGGAGTCAAGGACCCGACAGAATTTGGCGAAGTGGGTAAAATCGGCGGGATCCTGCCAGTCCTTGCATTCACAAACGAAATAGCGGCCCAGTTCTGATCGGAAGTCTATTTCTGGCCCCTCAACTGAACAGATGACATCGTAATCTGTCGAACCACTACGCTGTCGGGTCTTGGTTCGGCAACCTGGCATGCACGAGAAAAGGTAGTCCGCGATTGCTTCGAGGGCTTTTCCTGTTCCATCGCCCTGACGGGCGATTAAATTCCTGACATAACGCGTGTTAGTAACGTAGACGCCAATCTCCTGGGGTGAAGGAACTTGAGAGATCCAGCTTCTATCGAGGCGTTGCAGAACCCACTCGGGGTACGCCCCTTGCTCGTTATCAGCCGTGAAGTGCTGGTACATCTCGTTCGCATAGCGCCTGAACACGGCATCGGAAATGCCTTCGCCCCATACCATTCGGAAATAGACACCAGTCGTTTCCGCGGGAACATTACCCGCGTTTCCAATTGCATCCTCGACAAGTGTGAGCATGAGATACCTTCGTGCGATCACGGGGTACCCCAGTGCTCGGTAGCACTCATATATCCAGACCAGAGGTGTCCCCTTGGACTCCCAAGTATTCTTTGCCAATTGGGCCTGAAGTAATTGATCATAAAGACCAGCGTACATGGCTAGCGCTTCGTGAAAGCGGCCCGTCACGCGATAGAAGTTGCCAATCGCTTCCCACGCTCGGTGCCCAGTTGATTTAGGCGTGATCGATGTGGCCGGGAATACGCTGGGAAGTGAATCACACAGGTTCGCGGCACTGCGCCGATCGTTTAACAAAATCCCGTGAAGCTCGCGCGGCAGATGGTCCCGCTCGATCTCGTCCGCGAGCCTCTTCGCGTATTCTTCAGCTGTTTCGGCCATCTGGTCCCTGAAGGGTAGGGCGCGAACGCGCACCGAACAATCTGTCCGCGTTGTCCGCGAATTGTCCGCGAAACAGGGCGGAAGCGCTTTGAATCACACCGAACGGGACAGACCGAAGCGGAAAGCGGCCGCTAAAAAGCGGCCACGTTTTCAAAGGCTCTTGGCGGATGGGGTGGGATTCGAACCCACGATCGAGTTGCCCCGATGCCGGTTTTCAAGACCGGTGCCTTAAACCGCTCGGCCACCCATCCGCGGCTGCCATTATAGAGCGTGCGGGTGCCCTCAGTTCGTAAGCTCTGCTGGCGGGGGTGCCGCCGGCAGAATGAAATGGGCGACGAACAGCGCCACCACGAACAGGGCGAGCGCGATCCCGATATAGTCGTAGCGGTCGAGGCGGCGGCGCATGGCGGCAGTGGAGCCGATCGCGCGCCGCGGCTCAAGCCTTCTGCGCCGGCATGGCGACGCCGAAGCGCTCAGCGACGCGGGCGAGATCGGTCCACACGCCCGCCGGCACCGGAATGCCGCTCGCGCGCCGCGCCTCATATATGCGGTCGCCGCGCTCGCCCGGCATCAGGATCTCGTCGAAGCCCGCCTGGCGCGGCAGCGCCCGCAATAGATCGGCAAGCCGGGCGACGCCGGCGCGGAATGCGGCCGGATCGGCGAAGCGCGCGATGTCGATCGCGATGAGGAAGCTGTTCTGGCGGTGGAGCGCGGCCGCTCCGCCCTCGGCGAGCGCCGGCGCGAGGATGGCGTTGCCGGTGAGGATGCTCGCGATGCATTCCGCCATGAGCGAGAGCCCCGCGCCCTTGGCTCCGCCCAAGGGGAGCGGCAGCTCGGCTTTCTGCGCGTCGGTCGTGGCGGCGCCCTCGGCATCGAGCGCCCAGCCCGGCGCAAGCTTTGCTCCCGCGCGGCGCAACGCGGCGAGCCGCCCGAGCGAGACGACGCTCGTCGCCATGTCGAGCACGATCGGCCGCTCGCCGCCGCCCGGTACCGCAAACGAGAGCGGGCTCGTCGAGACCGCGGCGACGCGGGCGCCGTGATAGGGCATGTTGGGAATGGACGCCGTCGCCGCGATCGCCGCCATGCCGTGCTCGGCGACGCGCCGCGTGTAGAAGCCGATCGCCGCCGTGTGCGTCGTGCGCCGCACGAGCGCGAGGCCTATGCCGGCGGCGCGCGCCTTCGCCATCGCCAGGTCGGCGGCATAGGTCATGGCGATGGGCCCGGCCGCGCGGTCGGCGTCGATCATGACCGCGGCCGGTGCGTCGAGCCGCAGCATCATCACGGGCTTGGGGTTGAGCCCGCCCTCGTCGATGATCTCGATATAGCGCGGGATGCGCTGCACGCCGTGACCGTCATTGCCGCGCAGGTTCGACCACACGAGCACGTGCGCCACCTGCGCCGCGTGCTCCTTGGACATGCCGGTCGCACGGAAGATCGCGGCGGCGAAATCTTCGAGCGCCGCCGCCGCGACGACCGGCGTCTCCGCCATGACGCTAGGCGCGCGCCGGGAAGTATTTGTCGAGCCAGCCGCGGATCACCGACACGACGCGCGGGTTCTCGTCCGAGAACATGAAATGGTCGGTCTCGGCGAAGAGATGAAGATCCGTCGGCTGGCGCGAATGCTCGAAGAGCCGCACCGATTGCTCGGTCGGCGTCACGCTGTCGTTCGAGCTGTGAAGCAGGAGGAGCGGGCGCGGGGCGATCTTGCCCACGACCTCGTTGGCGCGGAACTCGAACATGCTTTCGACCGTGTCGAACGGGAACTCCATGATCGAGTTCGAGGCGAGGTTGGTGCGCAGGTGCGGCGGGATCGGCACGATGTCGTAGCGCGGTACCATGAGCGTGCGGCCGTCGGCCTTGGCACGCCGGCCTTCCTCCATCATGCGGGTGAAGCGCGCCCACGCTTCGGGGCTCGCGTGCTGGCGGCGGAACTTGGTCTCGCCGTCGCCCCAGCCGCCGCTCGAGATGATGGCGGCGAGCCGTTCGTCGACGCCGCCCGCATAGACCGCGACGGCGGCGCCAAAGCTCGATCCGACGGCGGCGACGCGCGTGCCGTCGATGTCGCGGCGCGTGCCGAGATAGGAGACCGCGGCGCGCACGTCCGCCACCTGCTCGAGGCAGATGACGCGCGCCTTCTCGCCCTCGCTCTCGCCGCAGCCGCGAAAATCGAAGCGCATCGCCGCATAGCCCCAGCTCGCGAGCATGCGGCACGGGTTGACGCAGTTGCTGCTCGCCTTGTTGCTGCCGAAGCCGTGGAGCACGAGGAAGGCAGGCCGCCGCTCGCCCGGCTTCATGTCGTTCGGCAGATGAAGGATGCCCGCAAGCTGAAGCTCGGCCGATTGAAAGGCGACGCGCTCTTCCATGAAAATCTCGCTCCCACTCGTTCCGGGAACCATACGCTCGCCGCGCGGGCGCCTCAAGCGCGGCCCGGCGATGCTTTTAACCGTGCGGGATCGCGCTCGTTGGAAGTCCCGCGTCCTCGGCCGCGGACGCGAGTTCCTTCCAGGTGTTCGTGTCGATCGGAATGCCATCGGCGAGGCGCTTGGCGCGCGACTTGCGCTCTGGTTCGCCTGCGATCATCACCTCCTCGACGCCGGGCCGCGTGGGCGAGGATTTGACCCAGCCGATCACGGCCTCCATTTCGCGGGCCATCTCCTTCGTGTCGCCGAAGCGCGCAGGATCGAGCACGATCGAGAACATGCCGTTCTTGACGCCGTGATTGGGAATGCCGGCCTGCATCGCGCCGCCGCCGGTCAGCACTCCGGCCAGCAGCTCGCAGGCAAGCGCCAGGCCCGAGCCCTTATGGTCGCCGAACGGAAGCATCGCACCATTGCCGCGAAAGAAGACCGCGGGGTCGGTCGCGTTGTTGCCGTGCGCGTCGATCAGGTAGCCGTGCGGCAGCTCTTTGCCCTCGTTGAGGGCGACGCGCAGCTTGCCCGCGGCGACGCGGCTCGTCGCGAAGTCGAGCACCACCGGCGGCGTTCCGGCGGCACTGGGGAAGGTGATGCAGACTGGATTGGTGCCGAACCGGCCGGTCATGCCGCCGAACGGCGCGACCCTTCCCGGCGCGATCATCACATTCACGAACTGGATCGACGCGAGGCCTGCGGCCGCCGCCTGCTCGCCATAGGCGCCGACGCGCGCGACGTGATGCGTGTTGCGCAAGGCGAAGATGCCGACACCATCGGTCTTCGCCTTGGCGATCGCCCATTCGGTGGCTTCGCGCGCGGTGACCTGCCCGTAACCCATCTGGCCGTCGAACACGGCGATCGGTCCGAGCTCATGCACCAGCACGGCGTGCTGGTTGGGCCGCAGATGACCCTCGCGCACGTTGCGCATGTAGGTCGGGATCATGCCGACGCCGTGGCTGTCATGGCCTTTGAGATTGGCCTCGACCAGATGGCTCGCGACCTCATCGGCTTCGTTTGCGGCGCTGCCGGAGGCCGCGATGATGTCCCGGGCAAGGCGGGTCAGCGCTTCTACGGTGATGATCATGGCAATGGTCCTATTTTTCGTGAGCGCATCTGCCGGGGCGTCCTTCTAGTCGCCCTTGGCGCGGCGCACGGCGCGGCGGCTCAGATATTCCGAGAGCACAAGCGCCGCGAGCGAGAGCGCGACCGAGACGAGTGCCAACCGCATCGCTGGCGCGTCGCCCCCCGGCACCTGCGTGTCAGCATAGATCGCGAGCGGCAGGGTCCGGGTCTCGCCGGGAATGTTGGAGACAAAGGTAATGGTGGCGCCGAACTCGCCGAGGCTCCTGCCGAACGACAGCATTGCCCCCGCCAGAACGCCGGGCAGCGCGAGCGGCAGCGTTATGGTGAAAAAGACACGCGCATAGCCGGCGCCAAGCGTGCGCGCGGCACGCTCGAGCCGGAAATCGATCCCTTCGAGCGAGAGGCGGATGGCGCGCACCATGAGCGGGAACCCCATTACGGCCGAGGCGACCGCGGCTCCGGTCCAGCGGAAGGCGAGCGTGATGCCGAGCGTATCGTAAAGCCAAGCACCCAACGGCCCGTGCCGCCCGAGCAGCAGCAGCAGGCCGTACCCGATCGCCACCGGCGGAAGCACCAGCGGCAGGTAGACGACGCTTTCGGCGAGCGCTTTCAGCGGGAAGTCGCGGCGCGCGAAAAGGGCGGCGAGCGCAATCGCGAAGGGCAGGGATGCCGCGACCGCCACGCCCGACACCTTGAGGCTGAGCCAAATCGCGTTCCATTCGGCGTCGGTCAGGTGCGCCATCGGGACATGTTAGCAAAGGCGGGCCGCAATTCCGCCGTGCGCGCGAACTGGGGCCCGGCGTAGCTGCAGCCGCAAGGGAACGATGCGCGCCACGGCTCCGTTTCCAGCGGAAGAAATCTCGGAATAGGAGGATTCCCATGCGTTCGCAGACGGCGGCAGCCTTTGTCATGGCGGCGCTTGCGCTTTCCGCCTGCGGCACGTCGACCTCGGATCGCGCGATCTCCGGCGGCGCCATCGGCGCCGGCGCCGGCGCGGTTGGCGGTGCGCTCGTTGGCGCGCCGTTGGCTGGTGCGGCCATCGGCGGCGCGGTCGGCGCCGGTACGGGCGCGCTCACGAGCCCGAACCAGGTCGATCTGGGCAGGCCTGCGTGGGACCGCTGAGCGCCTCGGCAAGCGGGCAAAGTCGCGTAAAAGGTCAACAAAAGAACCAGCGGTTGCCATAAATCAGACATGCTCTCCCGCCACTGTGCGAACGTGCCTTTGATGGGGAGTTTGCTTGTGACGAAGTGGCGTCTTGCTGGCGAACCGAGCCTCGAGGAGTTGCTCGGCGATGAGATCATGGCCCCTGTCATGCGCCGCGCCGGGCTCGACGGCCCCGAGTTGCGCCGTCGTCTCCTCGAACTCGCGCATCGGCTCGGCGAACGGGCCGGCCGCGAGCCTTCATGCCGTTGCGGGAGCGCGGTCGGCTAGCCGCGGCGCCGTCTCCGCGGGCGCCAGCGGGAGCGTCATGACCGCCCGCAGGCCCGGCTCGTTGTCTTCGAGCCAGCACATTCCGCCATGAAGCCGCGCGACCGCGCGGACAAGGCTCAATCCCAATCCGTTGCCCGGCGTGCTGCGGCTACCTTCGAGCCGCACGAAGCGGTCGAACACGGCCTCGCGCCGGTCGGGCGGGATGCCGGGTCCACTGTCCGCGACCTCGACGCGCGCGCCGTCGGCTTCGGCTCGCGCGCGCAGCATCACCATTCCTGCGGGCGTGTATTTGAGCGCGTTGTCGACGAGGTTGGCGATCGCCTGCGACAACAGGTGGCGGTCGCCGCGCACCCGTACTTTCTCGTCCGTCTCGAGGACGAGGCGCAATCCGTTCTCGTCGGCGACCGGCTCGTAGAGTTCGGCCACCGAGCGCGCGATCTCCGCAAGGTCGACCACCGCCCAGGCCTCGCGCCGCGAGCCCGCCTCGGCCTCGGCGATCGATAGAAGCGAGTTGAAGGTGACGAGAAGCCGGTCGGCCTCGGCGATCGTATCGCGCAACGCGTCGCCGTAACGCTGCGCGTCGGGCTTCTCGAGGAGCGTCACTTCCAATCGCGCGCGCAGCCGCGAGAGAGGCGTGCGCAAATCGTGCGCGATGTTGTCGGTCACCTGCCGCATCGCCAGCATCAGCCGCTCGATCTGGTCGAGCATGGCGTTGAGGTTGGCGGCGAGCTGGTCGAACTCGTCGCCGCTTCCCGAGAGCGGCACGCGCTGGCTCAGGTCGCCGTGGATGATGCGCGCACTCGTGCGGTTCACGGCCTCTATGCGCCGCAGCATGTGCCCGGTCATGAGCACGCCGCCGATGATGCCGAGCGCGAGCGTGAGGAGCGCCGCCCATGACAGAGTGTCGAGGATGCGTGCGCGGAACGCCGAGGCGTCGCGCAGGTCGCGCCCGACGAGGAGCCGATAGCCCCCCGGCAACACGAACACGGAGGCGAGCGCCTGATGCGTCTCGGCGACACCGCCCGAATTCTCCTTGACCGGAAACTGGATCCAGCCGGGCCGGATCGGGGTCGCGGCCGGCCATTGGTCGAGATTGCCGGCAAGCCGGTGCAGCATCGGATCGGTGATGAGATAGAGCGTGCGCTCGGTGCCGGCGCGGGTGACGCTGCGGTCGCCGATGATCTCGACGAGGCCGGCGAGCCCGCGCTCCTGGTACTGCTCGGCGAGGCCGCGCGATTGCGCATCGAGCGTCGCCTCGGTCTGGCGCTGGGCGAAATCGGCGGTCGAGAAATAGATGAAGACGAGGAGCGCCGTCACCGACGCGGCGAAGAGCGCGAAGTAAAGCGCGGCGAGCCGGACGGCATTGGTGCGCAGATAGCGCCGCATCGCTTACTCCGCCGCGAGGCGATAGCCCGCGCCGCGCACCGTGTGCAGCAGCGCATGCTCGAAGCCCTTGTCGATCTTCTGCCTGAGGCGGCTCACATGCACGTCGATCACGTTGGTCTGCGGATCGAAGTGATAGTCCCAAACATTTTCGAGCAGCATCGTGCGCGTCACGACCTGGCCCGCGCGCCGCATCATGAACTCCAAGAGCCGGAACTCGCGCGGCAGGAGCTCGATCTCGCGCCCGCCGCGGCGCACGCGCCGCGCCAGCAGATCCATCTCGAGATCGCCGACGCTGAGCCGCGTCGTGACGTTGGGCCCGCCGCTCCGCCGCAAGAGCGCTTCGAGACGTGCGAGCAGCTCGGCAAACGCGAACGGCTTTACAAGATAGTCGTCGCCGCCGGCACGCAGGCCTTTGACGCGATCATCGACTGCACCCAAGGCGCTCAGGATCAAGGCGGGCGTGCGCACGTCGGCCGCGCGCAAGGCGGTGATCAGGGCGAGCCCGTCCAGTCCCGGCAGCATGCGGTCGACGACGAGCGCGTCGTAGCTGCCGTCGGTCGCCATGAAGAGGCCCTCGCGCCCTTCGGCGGCGTGATCGACCACATAGCCGCTCTCGCCGAGGCCTTTCACGACATAGGCAGCGGCTTCGCGATCGTCCTCGATGACAAGAACTTTCATTAAAACACTCGCGCATGCCGACAATAGAGCGCGCATTGGACACGGAAAAGACCCGCCGCCGAGGAACGACCTCAAGCAAATCCTCGTTAGCGTACAGCCAGAAAGGCGGATGAAACCGCGCCGTTTGGACCTGGGAGAGCAAGAGCATATGGATCAGCCCCGCACGGGCGGGCCGACGGCCTCGATCCTCATCGTCGAGGATGAGGCGCTCATCGCAAGTTACATTCGCGAGGTGCTTGAGGAATCGGGCTTCGCGATCGTCGGCGTGGCGTCTTCGGGGATCGAGGCGCTGACACTTGCGGCCGACATGCGGCCTGATCTCGCGCTCGTCGACATCAAGCTCGCCGGGCCCATGGACGGGATCGAAGTCGTGCAGGAGATGCGCCGCCGCTTCGACGTGCCCGCGATCTTCCTTTCGGGCGTGGCCGATCCCGCGGTGATGGAACGCGCCCGGAAAACCCCGGCCTTAGGCTTCCTCGAGAAGCCGTTCCGGCCGAGCCAGGTCTTCAACGCGCTGCAGCGGGCTCTCTCACGGACGCCGGGCTAGGCCCGCCACGGCCCGGTCAGCCCAATGTCACCCACAACGCCAGCGCCCAGCCGAGCACGACAACCGCCCAGTCCTGCCGGTCGAAAGCTCTTTTGCCCATTGCCGCCTTCCTTGCGCGAGAAGAGGCAAAGTTAGCGCAAGAACAAAACAGGAACAAGTGCTTTCTTAGCCAGGGGCGCCTGCCTCATTTCCACTGGCGCAGCTCAATGCTGTAGCCGTTTGGATCGTGGATTTCCGCGCGGGCATAGGTGTCGCGGACGAGCGGGCCCCAGGTGATGGGCACACCCTTTGACTTGAGGAAGTCGACCGCCTTCGCCATGTCCTCGACTTCGATCGCGGCGAGATTCCAGCCGAGATGAACACCGCTGGCCGCCGGCCCAGGCTTCACGCCGTTGTATGTGATGACCTCGATCACGGTGCCGCCGAGATCGAGATAGGCAAGGTCGAGCGCGGTGCCGTTCGGCGCCTGCACGCGATCGCGTTTTTTCACGCTGAAGCCAAGTACCTCCGTGTAGAACTTCACCGTCTGCTCCGGCTGATCGGTGACGAGCTCGACATGATCGATGCGCTTGAACATGAGGTGTCTCCCTAGTTCCGCTTGCCGCGTCGCGTCTCGACATCTCGGATTTCGGCGCGCGCAATGCCGCGCAGATGCACTTCGTCGGGGCCGTCGACGATCTGGAGATAGCGGCCGTGCGTCCAGATGTCGGGGAGCGGCGTGTCCTGGGTCAGGCCCTTGGCGCCGAAGGTCTGCATCGCGCGGTTGGCGATCGCGACTTCGATGCGCGGCACGATCACCTTGATGAGCGAGACCTCGCGCCGCGCCGCCTTGTTGCCATGCGCATCCATGAGCCACGCCGCTTTCAGCACCAGAAGCCGAGCCTGCTCGATCTCGATCCGCGAGAGCGCGATCCATTCGCGGATCGTGCCGTGCTCGGCCAAGGCCTGGCCGAAGGTGCGGCGGGAAAGGGCGCGCTCGACCATGAGCTCGAGCGCGACCTCGGCAGCTCCGAGGGCGCGCATGCAGTGATGGATGCGGCCCGGCCCCAAGCGCGCCTGCGCCAGCGCGAAGCCGCCGCCTTCCTCGCCCAAGAGGTTGTCGGCCGGCACGCGCACGTTCTCGAACAGCACCTCGCAGTGGCCTTGCGGATGGCGCTCGTGCATCACCGGGGGGTTGCGCACGACGGTGAGCCCGGGCGTGTCGCGCGGCACCAGCACCATGCTCTGGCGCTTGTGCGGCTCAGGCCGGTCGGGGCTCGTCTGCCCCATGACGATGAAGATCTTGGTGCGCGGGTCGGCGGCGTTGCTGATAAACCACTTGCGGCCGTTGATGACCCATTCGCCGCCCTCGCGCTTGATCGAAGTGCGGATATTGGTTGCGTCCGAAGATGCGACGTCCGGCTCTGTCATCGCGAAGGACGACCGGATACGGCCTTCCAGAAGCGGCGTTAACCATGCCGCTTTCTGCGCCGAGGTCGCGGCAAGGTGCAAAAGCTCCATGTTGCCGGTATCCGGCGCGCTGCAGTTGAACACCTCGGACGACCACGGCATCCGGCCCATGATCTCGGCGCAGGGGGCATAGTCGAGGTTCGACATCTGCGTCCCTGGCTCGTCGGGCTTGAGCCCGGGCAAGAACAGGTTCCAGAGGCCCTGCGCCCGCGCCTTGGCCTTAAGATCCTCGAGGAAGGGCAGGGGGAAGACGCCCTCCTCTTCGAGCCGCTTCCGCTCCTCCTCGCGCGGCGCGAGGTGGTCAGCGATGAAGGCGCGGATGAGGCCCTGCATGCGCAGCGATTTGGCCGAGAACTCGAACTCCATGGGCGTTCATCCTCCCGCGTAAGGATGGGGCAGGCCGGGGCTCGCTGTCCACAGGAGGCAAGGCGCTCGGTCCCTTGGTGCGGCGGCCTTCGCCTCCAACGGCGCGTGGCAAAGAACCGCAGGCGTATGGAACCAATGCCTGTGTCATTTTGTAGATGGGGGTGGGCCGTACGACCGACGAGTGAAAGGCTTTTGCGCCATGCCCTCCGTGTCCCTGCGCTCCCGCCCGATCCTGCCGTTGCTTGTCGGTCTTGCGTTCCTGGTGCCGATCGGTGCCAGCGCCGCCCCGCCCGCCGATCCCGCGGCGGTCGTTAACGCGTTCGTCGCCGATCTCGGCCGAATGTCGAGCGACCAGAGCCTGAATGCCTCCGATCGCGAGCGTGCCTTCAGCCATATACTGGCGACGGATTGCGACGTCTCGCGCATCGCGAACTATGCGCTCGGCAGCTATTTCGCCTCGGCCGGTACCGACGAGCGGCAGGCATACGACACCCTGTTCGAGCGCTGGGTCACTCATGTCTTCGCGGAGCGGCTCGGCGGATTCACCTCCGCCTCGTTCAATGTGACGGGAACCGCGCCGGCGAAAGACAGCGCCGACAAGATCGTGTCCTCCACGATTTCTGACGACGGCCGTCCGGTCCATATCGACTGGCGCGTGAGTTCGGGCGCGAGCGGCTATCGCATCGTCGATGTCGCCATGGAGGGGATCAGCATGGCGGTGGTCGAGCGTGAAGAGATCGGTGACGTACTGCGCCGCAACGGCGGCACCGTCGCGGGCCTCAATCACGCCCTCGAAGCGAAGCTCACGGAGAACGCTTCGGCTCCGTCTCGCGGCTCGGCGCAGCTCACCTCGACCTCATCCCACTGACGGCAGGCTCCTCGGCTCCGCGCACCTGGCGGTAATTAATTCGACCGCAAGAGCCGGAGTGTTGGGCGCGTGCGTTGCGGCCATATTGCGGTCGCGGCCACAACCGCCCATGCTTTGAGGAGAGTGATATGCCGATGACCGCTTTCGCCAAGAGTCCGGCGCCTTATGCCGACGATGACGCGCGCTGGGACGCCGTGTGCCGTCGCGACCGAGGCGCCGACGGGGCCTTTGTCTTATCTGTGCGCACGACCGGTGTTTATTGCCGCCCGTCCTGTGGCGCGCGCCGCCCGCTCCGTCAGAACGTGCGCTTCCATGTCGATTGCGCCGCAGCGGAGCGCGCGGGCTTCCGCCCGTGCAAGCGCTGCCGCCCGAACGAAACTGGGGAGCGCCATACCGCAGCGATCACCGCCGCGTGCCGCGAGATCGCCGCGGCCGAGGACATGCCGCCGCTTACCGAACTCGCGCATACCGCGGGGCTTTCGCCCTTCCACTTCCATCGCGTGTTCCGGCAGGTGACGGGCCTCACCCCGCGCCAGTACCGCGCAGCGGAGCGGGGCAAGCGTCTGCGCGAGGAATTGCCGCGGGCGCAGTCTGTCACGGCCGCGATCTACGATGCCGGCTTCAACTCGAGCGGGCGGTTTTATGCCGCCTCGGACGCGATCCTCGGCATGACGCCCTCGCGCTTCCGCGCCGGCGGCGCCGGCGTCAAGATCCGCTTCGCGGTGGGTCAATGCTCGCTTGGCGCGATTCTCGTCGCCGCGAGCGAGAAGGGCATCTGCGCCATCATGCTGGGCGACGAGGCAGGGGCGCTCGTACGTGCGCTCGAGGACCGCTTCCCCAAGGCGGCGCTCGAAGCCGGCGACTCTGGGTTCGAGTCGTGGGTGGCGCAGGTCGTGGGCCTCGTGGAGACGCCGCAGATCGGGCTCGATCTCCCGCTCGATCTGCGCGGGACGGCGTTCCAGCAGCGCGTGTGGCGTGCGTTGCGCGAGATCCCGCCGGGCACGACCGCGACCTACACGGAGATCGCACGCCGCATCGGCGCACCTCACGCCGTGCGCGCGGTCGGCACCGCCTGCGGCGCCAATCCCATCGCGGTCGCGATCCCGTGCCATCGCGTCGTGCGTTCCGACGGCTCGCTCGCCGGATACCGCTGGGGCATCGAGCGCAAGCGCGCGCTCATCGCCCGCGAGTCAGGGCGGTGAGCCTCGCCGCAAGGGCGATCGAGGCAGGCCCGTCGCTTGGCCGACGCATTGCCGAGCGCGACTGGACGGCGGTCGAAGCGGCGCTCGACGAGCAGGGCGCCGCCGTCCTTCCGGGCCTGCTCGAAGCGGAGGAGTGCGCCGAGCTTGCCGCGCACTATGACGACAGCGCTGGCTTCCGCAGCACCGTGGTCATGGCGCGGCACGGTTTCGGGCGCGGCGAATACAAGTACTTCCGCTATCCGCTCCCAGCCACGGTCGATGCGCTGCGCCAGAACCTTTATCCGCGCCTGGCGCCGATCGCCAATCGCTGGAACGAGGCCATGCGCAGCCCCGTGCAATATCCCGGCACGCTCGCGGCGTGGCTCGAGCGCTGCCACCGCGCCGGCCAGACGAAGCCCACGCCGCTCCTCCTGCACTACAAGGCGGGCGACTACAACTGCCTGCACCAGGATCTCTACGGAGAGCACGTCTTTCCGATCCAGGCGACGGTTCTGCTGAGCGATCAGCGCGGCTTCGCTGGGGGCGAGTTCGTGCTGACCGAGCAGCGCCCGCGCCAGCAGTCACGCGCGGAAGTGATTTCGCTCGCGCAGGGTGATGCGGTGCTGTTCGCGGTGAACCATCGGCCGGCCATGGGCGCGCGCGGATACCATCGCGTGACGATGCGGCATGGCGTGAGCCGCCTTCATTCGGGCGAGCGCATGACGCTCGGCGTCATCTTCCACGACGCGTGTTAGGAGGGACGATGCGGCTCGCGCGCCTTGCCCTCCTTCTCGTCTGCGCGGTGCTTGCGCATGGGGCTGCAGCCGAGCCCACGACGCTCAAATTCAGCACGACCATGCCGAGTGTCGACCCGATCATCCGCGACGGCGTCATCCCTTATCTCGCCGCGATCGAGAAGGAGAGCGCCGGAACGCTCAAGATCGAGACCTTCACCGGCGGGCAGCTGACGCCCAACCCGGCGAAGCAGCTCGATGCGCTTGCGAACGGGCTCGACGACATAACCATCATAGTTGCCGCCTACATCCCGCAGACGCTGCCGGATTCCGGGCTCGTCGAGCTGCCGGGCCTCGTCAACAATGCCGAGGAGGCGGCCTATGCGGGCTGGAAGATGTATGAGGCAGGGCTCCTGCGCGGAACCGACAAGTTCCATCCGCTCGCGGTCTTCGCCAATGATCCGGCGAGCATTTTCACCTCGCGACGGGTGACGTCGCTGGACGATTTGAAGGGCGTGAAAATCCGCGTGTCGGGTCCGATTGCGGCGCAGATGGTGACGGCGCTGGGCGCCGCGCCCGTCGGCATGGATGCGACGCAAGTGGCCGAGGCGCTGAGCCGCGGCCTCTACGAGGGTACGCTCAACGCCTGGGCCGTCATCAGCGCTTATCGCGCGACGCCTCTCGTGAAAAGTGCGTTCGACGTGTCGCTGGGCGTGCGCCAGTTCTTCATGGCGATGAACAGCGACGTCTATGCGCGCCTGCCCGCGGCGGGCAAGCGCGCGTTTGACGGGAAGAGCGGCCTCGGTCTCAGCATCGAGCTTGCCCATCTCCTGCAGCAGGAGGGCGAGAAAGACAGGAAAGATGCGGTCGCCAAGGACTGGCTCGTGAGGCCGACGCCGGCCGACGAGGCGCGGCTCCAGGCGATCTATCGCACGTTCGTCGACAAGTGGGTCGCCGACACGGCCGACGGCGCGAAGAAACTCGCTTTCCTGCAAGCCGCGGTCGCGGACTACCGCAAGGCGCATTGAGCCCCATGCCGAGGGCACGAATTGTGAGTGGCGGCCTCCCGTCCGGCGAGCTGCTGCCGTTACCCGAGGTCGAAGCCATAGAGCCGGGCGCCGTGCTGCTGCGCGGCTTTGCCGCGCGCGAAGAAGCGGTGCTGGTCGCCGCCGTGGAACGGATTGCGGCCGCCGCACCCTTTCGCCACATGGTGACGCCGGGCGGCTTCCGCATGTCGGCGGCGATGACGAATTGCGGCGACGCCGGCTGGGTCACCGACCGCACCGGCTATCACTACGACGCGCATGATCCCGAAAGCGGCGCGCCGTGGCCCGCGATGCCGCGCGAATTTGCCGAGCTCGCCGCGCGCGCCGCTGAAGCGGCGGGGTTTGACGGGTTCGCGCCGGACGCGTGCCTCGTCAACCGTTACGAACCAGGCGCGCGCCTCACCTTGCACCAGGATCGCAACGAGCGCGATTTCGCGGCGCCGATCGTGTCGGTCTCGCTTGGCCTGCCGGCGGTTTTTCTCTGGGGCGGGCGCAAGCGCAGCGATCGTCCGCGCCGCATCCCGCTCGCGAGCGGCGATGTCGTCGTATGGGGCGGGCCGGCGCGTCTCGTCTTTCATGGCGTCGCCGAGCTCGCCGAGGACACCCATCCGCTGACCGGCCGCGCGCGCATCAATCTGACGCTCCGAAAAGCCCTTTAGAAACGCAGCCTGCGCCCTTATTCTTTTGTGATGGCAAAGGAGTTCCGGTACGTCCTGCCGGTTGAGCAGACGCAGTGGGCGGTTGCGGGCGAAAGCAGTGCGGTCCTGCGCTGGGACTATGACCAGGCGCGCGGCGACCTGCTCGCGCTTTACGACAAGGGCAAGGCGCGCCAATGGGACGCGGCCCAGCGCATCGACTGGTCGCAGGATCTCGATCCGGAAAACCCGGTCGGCATTAACGACCGCTTCATCTCGATCCACGGCTCGGACATGTGGCAGAAGCTCACCGAGAAGGAGCGCGCCAATCTGCGCCGCCATACGCAGGCGTGGCAGTTCTCGCAATTCCTGCACGGCGAGCAGGGCGCGCTCGTGTGCGCGGCCAAGATCGTCGAGGCCGCGCCCGGCCTCGACGCGAAGTTCTATGCCGCGACGCAGACGATGGACGAGGCGCGCCATGTCGAAGCCTTCTCCCGTCTGTTGCGCGAGAAATTCGATTTGGCATATCCGATCATGCCGCCGTTGAAGGCGCTGCTCGACGATGTCGTGAGCGACAGCCGCTGGGACATGACCTTCCTCGGCATGCAGGTGCTGATCGAGGGCTTGGCGCTCGCGGCGTTCCAGCTTTTCCGCGACAACGGCACGAACCCGCTCGTGCGCTCGGTCAACGCCTATGTCATGGAGGACGAGGCGCGCCACGTCGCGTTCGGGCGCCTGGCGCTGCGCGACTATTATCCGCAGCTTTCGTCGGCCGAGCGGCGCGAGCGCGAAGACTTCGTGATCGAGGCGTCGTACCTCATGCGCGACCGCTTCCTTGCCGAAGATCTTTGGGAAGTGGTCGGGCTGCCGAAACAGCAATGTCTCGATTACGGCCGAAACTCCGAAACGATGCAGGGATTCCGCACCCGTCTCTTCGGCCGCATCGTGCCGACTGTTCGCGACATCGGCCTCATGGGCCCCAAGGTGACGAAGGCCTTCGCCGACATGGGCGTGTTGGATTTCGCCCAGATCGATACCGATGCGCTGCTCGCGCGCGACGAAGAGTTGGCGGCTTCGCTCGGCCGCACCTGAGCCTTTTCCGAGAACTCAGTAATTTGGTGCCCAGCGAGTGCGGACGGCTAAGTCGAAATGAACTCGGCGCCGCGCTTGCGCGCGACGCCGAGATCGCCTCCCGATAAGACGGGCAGTTGTTCTATTTGTCCCAAATCGGCTTGCCGAGATCGACCTTGCTCGGCGAGGTGGCCATCCCTGCCACGGCGCCGGCGCCCGCGCCGATCGCGGCTGCGGCCAAGACCGGCCCGCCCACAAGCGCGCCGATCACGGCGCCGCCGGCGGCGCCAAGGCCAGCACCCGACAGGCCGCGGTCGCCCGGGTTCGTGCCGCAGCCGGAAAGCGCCAGCGCGGCGGCCAGCAACGGAATCGCGAGACGGACCATGTTCTCCTCCATGAAATCGCGTCCTGATAGATACGTTTTGCGCCCGCTTCTGTGCCTGTGAGTAATTTCGGCCGCGGCGCTCTCGCGGCCAGAAAAAATAGTTATTGCCATGGCTTGACGGTTACGGCACAAACCCGACCTATACGGTACTGATTTAGTCCCATATTGCGGTCTGGCTCGCGTGACATGATCATTTTGAGCAAGCTTGCGGACTACGGCGTGATCGTCGCCTCCCATCTTGCCGCCCATCCCGAGCGGCAAGTCACGGCGGGCGCGGTCGCGGCCGAGACGCGCCTGCCGCGCGCGACGGTGGCGAAGATCCTGAAGACCCTGGCGCATGCCGGTATCGTCGCCGGCGCGCGCGGCGCCCAAGGCGGTTACCGCCTGGCGCGCGAGGCGGGCGAGATCTCGCTTGCCGACGTGGTCGCCGCCATCGACGGCCAGATCGGCGTGACGCAATGCTCGATCCACGCGCCCTCGTGCGAGCGCACCGCGTTCTGTCCGACGCGCCCGCATTGGAAGCGGATCAACGAAATCGTCGGTACCGCGCTTACGGCCGTGAGCCTCGCCGAGATGGTTCCATCTGTCCGCTCCTTCATGAGCGAGGGGCCCGCACCTGTGCTTCCGAAACCGGATTTGCTTTCGCCATGACGAGTTCCACCGAAGCGATCGAACGCACAATTGGCGAAAGCTACAAATACGGCTTCGTCACCGATATCGAGAGCGAGCAGGCGCCGCCGGGCCTAAACGACGACACCGTGCGTTTCATATCGGCGAAGAAGGGTGAGCCGCAGTGGCTCTTGGATTGGCGGCTTCAATCCTTCCATCGCTGGCAGGCGCTGGAGCCGCCGAACTGGGCACGGCTGCGCATCGCGCCGATCGACTACCAGGGGCAGAGCTATTACGCGGCGCCGAAGAAGGCGCCCAAGAGCCTCGACGAGGTCGATCCCGAGCTTTTGAAGACGTACGAGAAGCTCGGCATTCCGCTGCACGAGCGCGCCGTCCTGGCGGGCGTCGCGGTCGATGCCGTGTTCGACAGCGTCTCGGTCGCCACCACCTTCAAGGCGAAGCTCGGCGAGATGGGCGTCATCTTCTGCTCGTTCGGCGAGGCCGTGCGCGAGCATCCCGAGCTCGTGCGGAAGTATCTCGGCTCGGTCGTGCCGCAGGGCGACAATTTCTTCGCCGCCCTCAATTCCGCCGTGTTCAGCGACGGCTCGTTCGTCTACGTGCCCCCGGGCCTGCGCTGCCCGATGGAGCTTTCGACCTATTTCCGCATCAATGCCGCGAAGTCGGGCCAGTTCGAGCGCACCCTCATCGTCGCCGACAAGGGCAGCTATGTGAGCTATCTCGAAGGCTGCACCGCGCCGCAACGCGACGAGAACCAGCTCCATGCCGCGGTCGTCGAGCTCATCGCGCTCGAGGACGCCGAGATCAAATACTCGACCGTGCAGAACTGGTATCCCGGCGACGCCGAAGGGAAGGGCGGCATCTACAATTTCGTGACGAAGCGCGGCGCTTGCCGCGGCCCGCGCGCGAAGATCTCCTGGACCCAGGTCGAGACCGGCTCGGCCATCACCTGGAAATATCCGAGCTGCATCCTCGAGGCCGATGACACGGTCGGCGCCTTCTACTCGGTCGCCATCACCAACAATTATCAGCAGGCCGACACCGGCACCAAGATGATCCATCTCGGCCGCAACACGCGCTCGACCATCCTGTCGAAGGGCATTTCCGCGGGGAAGGGCCAGAACACCTATCGCGGCCTCGTCCGCGTCCAGCCGAAGGCCGAGGGCGCGCGCAACTACACGCAGTGCGATTCGCTCCTGATCGGCGACAAGTGCGGCGCCCATACCGTGCCCTATGTCGAGGTGAGAAACCCTTCGGCCCGGGTCGAGCACGAGGCGACGACCTCCAAGATCA
>DATIXQ010000118.1:0-29844 GCA_035518375.1 Allostellaceae bacterium
ATCGCAGAGCGATTCCACGTGAACCGACCCGACACTAGGAGCGCGGCCGCATCGTCGGAAAGGCGATGACGTCGCGGATCGAGGGGCTGTCGGTCAACAGCATCACGAGCCGGTCGATGCCGATGCCGAGCCCGCCCGCGGGGGGCATGCCATATTCGAGCGCAGCGATGAAGTCTTCATCGAGATGCTGCGCCTCCTCGTCGCCGAGCTCGCGCGCGCGCATCTGCGTCTCGAAGCGGGCGCGCTGATCCAAGGGATCGTTTATCTCGGAGAAGGCGTTCGCGACCTCCCAGCCATTGACGTAAGTCTCGAACCGCTCGGTGAGGCGCGGATCGGCGGGATCGCCCTTCGCGAGCGGCGAGATCTCGCGCGGGAAGCCCGTGACGTGGACAGGCCCCACAAGCTCGCTTTCAACCGTCGCCGCGAACGCCGCCTCGAGCGCCCAGCCCCAGCCGACATTGTCCGGCAGCTCGTGACCAAGCTTTCGCACCTCGGCGCGCGCGTCGACATCCTTCTCGATCGCGAGGAAGTCGATACCGGTCGCTCCGAGCACGAGCTCCGCCATCGAGTGGCGCGGCCACGGCGGCTTCAATTCGATCGCGCGGCCCGCGTAGGTGATGCTCGTGGTCCCGAGAACATCCTCGGCGGCGCCGGCGATGAGGCGCTCGGCGATATCCATCATCGCGCGGTAATCGACATAGGCCTCGTAGAGCTCGAGCGAGGTGAACTCGGGATTGTGCCGCGGCGACAGACCCTCGTTGCGGAAATTGCGGTTGATCTCGAAGATCTTCTCCGCAAGTCCGCCTACCAAGAGCCGCTTCAGATGCAGCTCGGGCGCGATGCGCAGATAGAGATCGAGGTCGAGCGCGTTGTGGTGCGTGACGAACGGCTTGGCCGAGGCGCCGCCCGGGATCGAGTGCAGCATCGGCGTCTCGACCTCGAGATAGCCTTGCGCGATGAGGCGGCGGCGCATCGAGGCGATGACGTCGCTGCGGCGGCGCAGCGTGAGCCGACTCTCCTCGCTCATGATGAGGTCGAGATAGCGCTGGCGATAGCGCGTCTCGACGTCGGCGAGCCCGTGAAATTTCTCCGGCAGCGGCAGCAGCGCCTTCGCCAGCACGACGATGTCGCTGATGTTGACGGTGAGCTCGCCCCGCGGCGTGCGCCGCACCATGCCTTCGGCGCCGATCACGTCGCCGAGATCCAAAAGCTTCACGAGCGCGAGCTTCTCCGGCGCGAGGTAGTCCTTGTGATTGAAGAGCTGGATCTTGCCCGAGGCGTCGACAAGGTCGATGAAGAGGCCGTTGTTGCGGATGGCGCGGATGCGGCCGGCGACGGCCACGCGATCCTCGCTCGTGGTACCGGCGGCGAGCGCCGCATGGCGCGCCTCAAGCTCCTTCGCCGCAGCGGTACGCGCAAAGCCCCGCGGATAGGGATCGACGCCGAGTTTCCTCAGCTCGTCGAGCTTCTTCAGCCGGGCCGCGCGGAATTGATTTTCCTCGCGCTGGGAATCTTCGCGTTCTTCAGCCATTGCGCGCGACACTAGCGCGCCATGGGCGCTTTTGTCGCCTCCGCGGGATCGCGCGCTTTTTTCGTTGCCTATACGAAAGAGCACTTATCGTCGGCACGCTTCGTGCATAGCTCGCCCTGAGGTACGCGATTGAAATAACGCGTACCAGGAGAGACCTCACTTATCCGACCGGCAGGTTGGCATGCGACTCGGAACTGTGCTCGCGAATCGTGCAAATCTTCTGCCACGAGTGCTCATCGGCATCGCTTTTGCGGCGATCCTCGCAGCGGCGCGGGCCGCGCCGCCTAGCGGGGCCGATTCGTTTCTTGCTCCCTGGTTCCAGAGCCTGCGCCAGCCCGGCACGGGCATCTCATGCTGTTCGATCGCGGATTGCCGGCAGACCCAGTACCGCACGGGCAGCGACGGCTACGAGGCCCTGATCGACAACAAGTGGATCGCGGTGCCGCGCGAGAAGGTGCTCGATCACACGGAGAATCCGACCGGGCGCGCGGTCGTGTGCTATCTGCCGGGGCTTGGCGTCATGTGTTTCGTGCGCCCGTCGGAGACGTGAGGCTCAGTCGGCTGCGGGCACGAGCGGTTTCACGCGCGCGGAAAAGCGCGCGATGTTGCACAAGCTTTCGTGGAAGGCCCTGAGCGAGCTGCGATGCCCGACGCTGACGAACGTGGGGCGCCACGGCGCTGTGCGTAGGAAGTGATAAAGCTCGGCCTCGGCCGGCTCGTCGAGCGCGGAGGTCGCCTCGTCGAGAAAGACGAATGCCGGCTTGATCAGCAGGATGCGGCCGAAAGCGAGGCGCTGCTGTTCGCCGATCGAGAGACTCGTCGCCCAGTTCTCGCCCTCGTCGAGCCGGTCCTTGAGCCCCGCCAGCCCGACGGTGCCGAGGACCTCGGCAAGGCACGCGTCATCGACGCCCACTTGCGGCCGCGGGTAGAGGATCGCCTCGCGCAACGGCCCCAACGGGAGATAAGGCCGCTGCGGCAAGAACAGCACCGTACCTTCGCCGATGCGGATCTGGCCCTTGCCATAAGGCCAGATGCCAGCGAGCGCGCGCAGGAGCGTACTCTTGCCGGAGCCGGTCGGGCCCTCGATCAGCAGGGCCTCGCCTGGCGCCGCGGCAACTGAGACGCCGCGCAGAAGCGGCGTGCCGTCCGGCAGGTCGAGATCGAGCGCCGCGACGGAGACGCCCGTTCCCGCGCGCTCGATCGCGATCTTTTGCGGCTCGCGCGCGGCTGCGGTGACGTCGCGCAGACGCTCTTCGAAAGTGGCAAGCCGCTCGATCACCGCTTGCCACGCCGCGATGTCGGTATAGGCATTGACCACGAAGGAGAGCGCGTTCTGCACCTGGCCGAACGCCTCGGCCGTCTGCATCAGCCCGCCGAGCTGGATCTGCTTGCTGAAAAGGCGCGGCGAAGCGACGACGAAGGGAAAGATGATGGCGATCTGGCCATAGCCGTTGGTGAACCAGTTGAGCATCTTGACGCGCCTCATGATGCTCATGAAATTGCCGACGACCGAGCCGAACCGGTCGGCGAAATTCCCGTACTCGCGTTCTTCGCCGCCATAGAGCGCGATGCTCTCGGTGTTCTCGCGCAAGCGCACGAGGCTGAAGCGGAAATCGGCCTCGAAGCGCTGCTGCTGGAAATTGAGACCGATGAGGGGACGGCCGATCTTGTAGGTAATCCACGTGCCGGCGATGGCATAGACGAGCGCGACCCAGAACATGTAGCCGGGAATCTCGACCGAGCGGCCGGCGCCGAGCGGAACCGTCAGCGCGCCAGAGAGCGTCCACAAGATCACCAGGAACGAGAAGAGCGTCACGATCGCGTTGAGGACGCCTTGCGCGAGACCGAGCGTCTGGCCCGTGAAGCGGTCGAGATCGTCCTGGATGCGCTGATCGGGGTTGTCGGTGGCGGGACCGGCGAGCTGCATCCGATAGTAGGCGCGCTCGTCGAGCCAGGCCGCGAGATAGCGCCGCGTCAGCCAGCGCCGCCAGCGGATCTGCAGCATCTGCTGCAGATAGGTTTGGTAGACAGCGACCGCGATGAAGATGGCCGCAAGCAGCGAGAAGATCCCGAGCTGGTAGAAGAAGGCATGCTCGTTGAGTTCCTGGATCGCGTTGTAGAAATCATTGCGCCAATAGTTGAAGCGCACGCTCAGATAAACGGTGCTGAGATTAAGCGCGGTGACGGCGGCGAGAAGGCCCCAGGCCCAGCCCTTTTCGTCGGAATGGAGGTAATACGGGATCGCCAGACGCCACGTATCGCGCAAGATCCTTCGTTTTTGGCCGTTCATGCCTCAATACTCCGGCCGGTCATCGGGAACGCCGGCATGGACGCGAAAGACATCTGCCGCGGGACTGCGCGCGCCTTGGCGCGCCTCGGCTTCGCGAGCCTCGCCGAGGTGCCGCTCGCCAACGGCCGGCGCGCCGATCTTTTCGCCGTTGCCCGCGACGGGCTCCTGCTCATCGTCGAAGTGAAATCCTCGCTAGCCGATTTCCGCGCTGACCGCAAATGGCAGGAATATCGCCTTTTCTGCGACCGGCTCGCCTTCGCAGTGGCCGCCGATTTCCCGCGCGAGCTTATCCCGGATGAATGCGGCCTCATCGTGGCGGACCCGTTCGACGCCGCGCTCCTGCGCGAGGGTGCGCTCGTGCCCTTGGCGGCGGCGCGGCGCAAGGCGCTGATGCTGCGCTTCGGCCGAATTGCGGCGAGCCGCCTTCTCCGCCTCGCCGATCCGGCGGCGCTCGATCCCGAAGGATAAGCGCTCAGCCCTCGACGTAATGCGGCTCGGGCCGCGCGAAGAGATCGTCGTAGTGCACCAGCACCGGATCGCCCAAAGGCACCGGCACGCCGTCGCGGAATGTCCATTCGCCGCGGTCACAATCGGCGGCGCGCACATAGCCATTCAAGTAGAACCGGCGGTCGGCGCGCGTGCGGTTCGGACCCGAACCGTGGATCGTATAGAGGTTCCACAGCGCGAGATCGCCCGGCGCGAGCGTGAGATCGACGAGGCGGGCGGGATCGAGGCCGCAGCGCGCGAGCCGCTCGTCCGCCATCTGCTGGTCGAGCACCGGCCCCTCGCCCGCGATCGCAACCTCGCCGAGGCGATGCGAGCCCGGCAGAATTCGCATCGCGCCGTTTCCGGCCTCATGCGCGTCGACCGCGAGACCGGTCTGGACGTAAGCGTCGAGGAGATTGCGGTAAGCTTGGCGCGGACGGCGGAAGCGCACGTCCTGGTGGAAGGCGAAATCGGCCGCGGTGGCGCCCGGCGGCTTCCAGTGCAGCTGATTGATGATCTGCTTCACGTCGCGGCCGATGAGCGGCTCCAGAAGCTCGAGCCAGCGCGGATCGCGGCGCACGCTTTCGAGCGTCGCATCGACGTAAGACGGCCACTGCACGAGGCGCAGGATCTTGCCGAGCACCGGATCCTTGCCCTGGCGGTAGAACAGGTTGCCGTGGCGATAGCTGGCGCGGTGCGCCATGCCGGTGCGCCAGTGGCGGTCGAAGGAGGCGGCGACCGCCGCGATCTCGGCCGGCGTGAAGAAGCCGCGCACGACGGCGTAGCCTTCCTCGCGGTACTGCGCGAGCGCCTCGGCGATCCTGTCGCTCATGCGACCCTCACGTCGGTCGCGCCGAAATCCGTGCCCTTGAAGAGCAGCTCCTCGCCCATCGCCTTGGCGAGCGCGTAGGCAAAGCAGTCACCGAAATTGAGCCGCGCCGCGTGCCCGCTGCCGCGGCCGAAATCGCGATAGGCCTGGCGCGCGATCCGCGCCTGTTCCGCCGTCACGGGTTCGATGACGATCTCGGCTTCGACGATCAGCTCATCGACGCGGCGGCTAGCGATAGGATCGCGCGCGACATCGATTACGATCGCGGTTTCGAGATATGTGGCCGCCGAGATACGGCAGGTTTCGGCGTCCTCCATCGCGTCGGAGAACCGCTTCGCGTCAGGTTCGCCGCGGAGGATGGCAACGACGGCCGAGCTGTCGACGATCATTTCGGCAGGCCCGTCTTCTCATCGTAAAGGAACTCGTCGATATCCATGGATTTCCACGGCTCCTTTAAACGCGCGGCGACCTCGGCGCCAATGGCAAGAAGTCGCTCCGACATGCCCTCGCGCCGGCGCTGGCGCCGCTCGCGCGCGAGGCGCTCGCGGAGCGCTTCGGTCACGGCGGCGGTGACGCTCTCGCCGGTGAGGTCGGCAAGCTCGCGGGCGAGGCGGTCGGCCTCCTCGTTCTTGATGTTGAGGCTCATGGCAGAATTCTTCCTATTCTTTCTTCCATTCTACCATGCTCGAGCCCGGATTGAGAAATTGGGTTCGTTCTGTAATTCCGCGAATCCGTCACGCCGATCAACGCGTTATACGTACGAAACATGGCGCTGCTCGCGCCCGCCGTCAAGCTTCCCCTTGCCGCTTTTTCCGGCTAAGCGGCGGCGATGCGGGTCGACTCGTTCGATTTTGCCCTGCCGCGCCACCTCATCGCGGACCGGCCAGCCGAGCCGCGCGACGCCGCGCGCCTCCTCGTCGTGGCCGAGGGGCTCGCCGACCGCACCATGCTCGACCTGCCCGGGCTGCTCCGGCCGGGCGACGTGCTCGTCGTCAACGACACGCGGGTCATCCCGGCGCGGCTGACCGGCCGGCGCGGGGCGGCGCACGTCGAAGTGACGCTGCACCAGGACCTGGGCGGCGGGCGCTGGCGCGCCTTTGCCAAGGGCGCGCGCAAGCTGAAGCCGGGCGACCGCATCGAGTTCGCAGCCGATTTCGCGGCCGAGGTCGCGGAGAAGGAGGAGGGCGAGCTGGTTCTGGCCTTCACGTGCGAGGGCACAGATCTCCGCGCCGCGCTCGAGCGCTATGGCGTCATGCCGCTGCCGCCCTACATCAAGCGAGGCGCCGCCGGCGACCCGCGCGACCGCGGCGACTACCAGACGATCTTCGCGCGCGTCGAGGGGGCCGTGGCGGCGCCGACCGCGGGGCTCCATTTCACCGAGCGGCTTCTCGCGGCGCTCGAAGCGCGCGGGATCCCACGCGTCTCGCTCACGCTCCATGTCGGCGCCGCGACCTTCCTGCCGGTGCGCGTCGACGATACCGACGACCATCGCATGCACGGCGAATGGGGCGTGCTCGATGACGACGCGGCGCGGCGCCTCAACGCGGCGCGCGCCGCGGGCGGGCGCATCGTTGCCTGCGGCACGACATCGGTGCGGCTCCTCGAAAGCGCCGCCGACGAGGCCGGCCGCATCCGTGCGTTCGCCGGCGAGACGAAGCTCTTCATCACGCCGCCCTATCGCTTCCGCGCCGTCGACCTGATGCTCACGAACTTCCATCTGCCGCGCTCGACGCTTTTCATGCTGGTTTCGGCCTTTGCCGGGCTCGAGCGCATGAAGGCCGCCTATGCGCACGCGATCGCGCACAACTATCGCTTCTTCTCCTATGGCGACGCGACGCTTCTGCATCCGGCCAGGCACGCGGCATGAGCGGTTTCGGCTTCGCGCTTCTCGCGCGCGCGGGCAATGCGCGGCGCGGCCGCATCACGACGGCGCACGGCACGATCGAGACCCCCGCCTTCATGCCGGTCGGCACGGCCGCCACGGTGAAGGCAATGCGGCCCGAGGACGTGGCCGCGACCGGCGCAGAGATCATCCTCGGCAACACCTATCACCTGATGCTGCGCCCAGGCGCGGAGCGCATCGCGCGGCTCGGCGGTCTCCACCGCTTCATGGGCTGGCCCAAGTCGATCCTCACGGATTCGGGCGGCTATCAAGTCATGTCGCTCGCGAAGCTGCGCACGCTCGACGAGAGCGGCGTCACCTTCCGCTCGCATCTTGACGGCAGCGCGCATCACCTGACGCCCGAGCGCTCGGTCGAGATCCAGGCGCTCCTCGGCGCGGACATTTCAATGGCGCTCGACGAGTGCACGCCCTTTCCGGCGAGCGAGAGCGAGGCGAACGTTTCGATGGAGCTGTCGTTGCGCTGGGCCGAGCGCTCGAAGGCAGGCTTTCGCCCGTCCGAAGGACGCGCGCTCTTTGGCATCGCGCAGGGCGGGATTTATCCGGCGCTGCGGCAGAAAGCAGCAGCACGGCTCGCGGAGATCGGCTTCGACGGCTATGCCGTCGGCGGCACCGCTATGGGCGAGGGCCAGGAGCAGACGTTCGCCGTGCTCGATTGGACCGTCCCGGCGCTGCCTCAGGAGCGGCCGCGCTATCTCATGGGGGTCGGCAAGCCGGGAGACATCATTGGCGCCGTGATGCGCGGCATCGACATGTTCGATTGCGTGCTGCCGACGCGCTCCGGCCGTACCGCGCAAGCCTTCACGCGGCGCGGCACCGTGAACCTGCGCAACGCGCGCCACGCCGAGGACAGTCGGCCACTCGACGCGGAGTGTCGCTGCACCGCCTGCCAAAGACATACGCGCGCCTATCTCCATCACCTCGTGCGCAGCGACGAGATCCTGGGGGCGATGCTTCTGACCGAGCACAACCTGCGCTATTATCAGGAGCTGATGGCGGGCTTGCGCGTCGCGATCGAGCGGGGCGCCTTCGAGGATCACGTGGCGGCGCTCGCGGCCTCGTTCGCCGCGGGCGACATCCCGCCGCTCTGAGAGGAAGATGACGGATCGGCCCCTCACCCAGCTCGGCGCCAAAAGCGATCTCCCCGCCGCACCCGGCGACGCGGTGCTGGAGCACGTCGCCAATCCGCATAAGGGCACGCTCTATCTCGTGCGTTTCACCGCGCCCGAATTCACCGTGCTTTGCCCCGTGACGGGCCAGCCCGATTTCGCGCACCTCGTCATCGACTATGTGCCACGCGAGCGTATCGTCGAGAGCAAGTCGCTGAAGCTCTTCCTCGGCTCGTTCCGCAGCCACGCCGCCTTCCACGAGGACTGCACGCTCATGGTCGCGCGCCGCATTATCACCGCGATCGCGCCCCAATGGCTCCGCATCGGCGGCTATTGGTATCCGCGCGGCGGCATGCCGATCGATGTCTTCTTCCAGACCGGCGCGCCGCCCGAGGGCTTGTGGCTTCCCGATCAGGGCGTCCAACCTTATCGCGGGCGCGGATGAGCGCGGCGCCCGCCGCCATCAAGGCGGCGATCCGCGACGAGGCGCTGAAACTCGGGTTCGACGCGATCGGATTTTGCGCATCCGAGCTTGGGCCCGAGGCGCGCCGCGATCTCGAGCGCTATCTCGCGGCAGGGTATCACGGCGACATGGGCTGGCTCGCCGCGCGCGCCAAGGAGCGCGCCTCGCCGAGACAGTTATGGCCTGACGTGAAGAGCGTCGTCGTGCTGGGACTTTCTTACGCGCCGGAGGGCGATCCCTTGGCCGGGCTCGGCGCGAGCGAGCGCGGCGCCGTCTCGGTCTATGCGCATGGGCGCGACTATCACGATCTCGTCAAATCGCGCCTCAAAGCGCTCGCGAGCTTCATCGCCGCGCGCTGGCCCGGCGCGCTCAAAGTGTTCGTCGATACTGCGCCGGTGATGGAGAAGCCGCTCGCCGCACAGGCCGGCATCGGCTGGCAAGGGAAGCACACGAACCTCGTCTCGCGGCGCGCGGGCTCGTGGCTCTTTCTCGGCGAGATCTATCTTTCGCTCGAGCTGCCGCCCGATGCGCCGCACGAGGATCGTTGCGGCACGTGCCAGCGCTGTCTCGATGCGTGCCCGACCGCGGCCTTTCCCGCGCCGCACCGGCTCGACGCGCGGCGTTGCATCTCCTACCTCACGATCGAGCACAAGGGCCACATCGCGCGCGAGCTCAGGCCTTTGATCGGCAACCGCATCTATGGCTGCGACGATTGTCTCGCCGTCTGCCCATGGAACAAGTTCGCGCGGGCCGCGTCGCTTCCGGCGCTCACCCCACGGGAGGAGCTGCGCGCGCCCCGGCTCGCGGAACTGGCGGCGCTCGACGACAAGGATTTCCGCAAGCTCTTTTCCGGCTCGCCGCTGAAGCGGGTAGGGCGCGACCGCTTCGTCAGGAACGTGCTCATCGCGATCGGCAACAGCGGCGCAGAGCATCTCCTCGACGCCGCCATGGCGCGGCTCGACGACCGGTCGCCCCTCGTGCGGGCGATGGCAGTGTGGGCCGTGCGCCGCCTCGCGACGCCGCAGCGGAGCGCGGCGTTGGCGGCGCAATTCGCAGCCGGCGAGGCCGATCCCGAGGTGCGCGCTGAGTGGGAAACGTCATCGCCTCTCGACAAAGGCGATCCAGTTAGCTAAATACTGGACTAATGGACAAGATCGTCACCATTCATGCGGCAAAGACGCATCTTTCGCGACTCATCGCCCGTGTCGAGGCAGGCGAGGCGATCGTGATCGCGCGCGGCAAGACGCCCGTCGCGAAGCTCGTGCCGGTCGCGCCGGAACGCCGCCCGGTCTTCGGCGCCATGCGCGGCGAGATCAGCATCGGGCCCGAGTTCTTCCTGCCGCTTCCGGACGAGGAACTCGAGGCCTGGCATCAATAGCTCCCATGCGTCTCCTGCTCGACACGCATGCCTTCATCTGGTTTCTCGCAGGCGACGCTGCGCTCTCGCAAAGCGCGGTCGCGGCGATCCTCGATGAAGGCAACGAGACTTACATCAGCGCAGCCAGCGCATGGGAGATTGCGACCAAGCATCGGATCGGCCGCCTCTCTGGCGCCACGGCGCTCGCCGCCGACGTGGCGGGCACGGTCGCCAGCCAAGGTTTCCACGAACTCACGGTCACGTTGCGCCACGGCCAGCTTGCCGGCGCTTTGCCAGGGCCGCACAAGGACCCGTTCGACCGGATGCTTATCGCGCAGGCGATGTCCGAGGCGATGCTGATCGTCTCGAACGAGACGATCTTCGACCGCTACCCCGTCACGCGCATGTGGTAGCGATCAGGCGGCGCGGGCGAGCGATGCCGCCGGCGCGAGCAACAGCGTGATGGTGCCGCGGCCGGGCGCGAGCTCGCCGCCTGCCGCCGCGAGGAGCGCCCGCGCCCGCGCGAGGCTTGCCGCGAGCGCCACGCCGCAGCTCAGCTCGATCATGCCGCCCGCGTCAGCGAGGCTAGGCGCGCCTTCGCTCGTCGGCGACGTCATGCCGAGCGCGATCTTCACCGCGCCGTCCGCGAGCGCGCGGGCCGACAGCGCCAAGCGGCCGCCGCGCGCGGTCACGGCGAGCGCGGCGTCGACGAGGCCGAAGAGTGCAGCCTCCAGATCGTGCTCGCTGCCGCGCACGGACGGCAGGCCCGGCGCCACATCGAAATCGAGCGCCACGCCGGCAGCCGCGGCGCCTGGCGCGAAGCCGCGCGCGAGCCGCGTGAGCACCGCCGCGGGGGTGCTGAGTTCGGGCGCGGGCGCAGCAGCCTGCGTCTCCATATCGCCGCCGCGATAGCGCGCGGCGACGGCGTGCGACCATTTCTGCGCGCCTTCGCCGAGATCGAGGCGCAGCGGCTCTTGCGGACGATGACGTGCCGCGGCAGCGGCAAGCGCATCGGCGATGGCAGAGAACTCGCGCACCTGCAGCTCGAGGCGCGCGAGCGGCACGCCGCGGGCAAGCATGCGCGCGTCGGCGGCGAGATCTGCGAGCGCGTTGGCGAGGCCGCGTGCGATGAGACACGAGACATAAATGCCAGCCGCGAGCGCGGTCGCGCCCAGCACCAGCATCAGCCCGTTCTGCCACGCCGGCTCATAAAGGCTCGCGGCCATAGCCGCCGCCACCGCCGCCGCCGGAACCGCGCTTGCCAGCACAAGCAGAAGAAGCTCGCGCGCGAGCGGGCGGGACATGTCGGATTTTTCTGCCGTCATCATGACGGCATTGATCGCGCCGGTCCCGTGAAGGGATGCTGAATTCCGAGATGCCGATCGCGGCGAAATCGCCGCGCATTTGAGCGATGTTTTAGGCGACCTGCCGCGCCACGGCGGCGTGCAGAACCGAGAGGCCGAGGATCATGTCGACATCGTGGCCGTTCTTGGCGAGCGGCAGAAGGATGCGCTCGGCCGACAGGTGATCCTTGTGCGCCTGGGTATAAGCGGGATAGCCGCGGTGATAGGAAAGTCCCTTGCCGGAAGCGACGAACACGAGGTCGCGATAGCTTTTGCTTTGCGCCTCGTCGGGTACGTTCTCGCCGAACCAGGTGCCCGTCAAATCGCGGCCAAGGTGGCGCACGAGCTCGGTGCCGACGAGGCGATAGCGGAAGCGCCACGGTTCGCGGAACACGTCATAGAGCCTGATGCATGGCAAGAGCGGCGCGACCGCCGCCGGATCGAAATGCTGCCGGCCCGGAAACACCCCGGGACCGGGACGAAGGCTGCGCCAATAGGCGAGGATTCCCGCGATCTTCTCGTGACACCGCGGAAGATCGAGCTCCGGCGCCTGCGAGCAAGCAAACTTGTCCATCGCCCGAACATTCGCTCAGGGAGGGTTAATCGCCGCTTAATGATGTCTAAATGGCGCTGTCGCCGGCCAGCAGCGTGCTGACCGCGCGCGCAACCTGCTGCCACAGCATGGCGAAATCGCCCTGCCCATTTTCGAGGAGCACGGCGGCCGTGGCGAGCGCAATCGCCTGCGCGCTTCTTCCGTGCGATGCGATCAAAGCCCGCGCCACTCGTTTTGCGCGCGTACCCGCTTCTGCGAGAATCATGCGCACCTCGCGATGCTGCGGGCTGCATCGAACCAGCGTTCGGCGCGCGCGACAACTTAAATAATTTTCAGAACGCGATCGCGGGGGCGCATGTCCCACATTTGACGCACGCGCCGCGGCCCGAGAGAATGACAGCGGGCCGCGCGAGGGGCGACGGCGCAAAGAGGCGGAGGAAGGAATGAAAATCGAGAAGCGGCTCGAAGAGTTGAAGATCACTCTCCCGACGCTCGGAGCGCCGATGGGGAACTACGTGCCCGCGCGCCGCGCCGGCAATCTTCTGTTCCTCTCCGGGCGTGGTCCGACGCCCACTGTCGCGGGCAAGGTTGGCGAGGCGTTCACGCTCGAGCAGGCCTATCAGCACGCGCGCACGGTCGGGTTGGGCCTGATCGCGGCGATGAAGCAGGAATTGGGCGATCTCGATCGCGTCAAAGGCATCATGAAGGTGCTCGGCATGGTGAACGCGGTGCCGAGCTTCACCGACCATCCGAAGGTCATCAACGGCTGCTCCGACCTCCTCGTCGAAGTGTTCGGCGAGGCCGGGCGGCACGCGCGCTCCGCCGTCGGCATGGGCTCGCTGCCCAATCAGATTCCGGTCGAGATCGAATTGATCGCGCTCGTCGAGTGACGGCGCGCGCTAGACCCGCAAGAGCCCCATGATCTCGAACACCTCGGCGAGCACGGGGCGGGCGATGGCGCTCGCGCGCTCGGTGCCGCGGCGGAGCACGCCGTCGATATAGCCCGGGTCGGCCGTGAGGCGGCGCATCTCGCCGCCGATCTTGCCCAGCACCTCGGCCGAAAGATCGGCGAGCTCGCGCTTGAAGTCGGAGAAGTTCTTGCCGGCGTAGCGCCGCACCGCCTCGGCGCGCGGCATGTCGGCCAAGGCAGCGTAGATGCCGAGAAGATTTTCGGCCTCGGGACGCGCCTCGGCAGCCTCCACCGTTTCGGGAAGCGCGAGCGGATCAGTCTTTGCTTTCCTGATCTTGAGCGCGATCGTCTCGGCATCGTCGGTCATGTTGATGCGCGAATAGTCGGAGCTGTCCGACTTCGACATTTTCTTGGTGCCGTCGCGCAGGCTCATGACGCGCGTCGCCGCGCCGAAGATCTGCGGCTCGGGCAGCGGGAAGAACGAGACGCCATAGCGCCGGTTGAACGCACCGGCGATGTCGCGCGCCAATTCCAGATGCTGCTTCTGGTCCTCGCCGACCGGTACGTGCGTGGCCTTGTAGAGCAGGATGTCGGCTGCCATCAGCACCGGATAGGCATAAAGGCCGAGCCCCGCGTCGTCGCGCGCCTTGCCCGCCTTCTCCTTGAACTGGGTCATGCGGTTGAGCCAGCCCAACGGCGTCATGCAGCCCAAAAGCCAGGCAAGCTCCGCATGCTGCGCGACGCTACTCTGGGCGAAGATGATGCAGCGCTCGGGCTCGATGCCGGCGGCGATGTAGGCGGCCGTCACCTCGCGCGTCTGGGCGCGCAGCTGCTCCGGATCCTGCGGCAGCGTCAGCGCATGGAGATCGACGATGCAGAAGATGCAGTCGTAGTCGTTCTGGAGGCGCACCCAGTTGCGGATTGCGCCGAGATAATTGCCGAGATGCAGGTTGCCGGTCGGCTGAACGCCGGAAAAAATCCGATTCATCGCCGCCTTATCGCGCGTGCTGGGCGAGAGCGTCAAGCCGGGCGCGGCTTTTCGACGGCATCGGCGACATCGTCCTTCCCCTCGCGGCGCAGCGCATCGACCACGCCTTTGCGGTCGGCGGGCGGACGGTTCTGGCTCATCTTCCACTTGCCTTCGAGGCGCGCGAGCGGGATCGCGAAGCCCACGATCGCCTTCAGCATCATCTCGATGTAGTCGGGCGGCGCGTCGGTCACGGCCCACGGCGCGGGGCGCGCGCCTTCGTGCTTCTCGGTGAGGCGCGTGACGATGGCGCGGAGCCGCGCGGGATCGTCGAACCATTCGATGGGCCCACGCGCATGGATCGCGACGTAATTCCAGGTCGGCACGACCTTGCCGCCTTCCTTCTTGGTCGGATACCAGGACGGCGAGACGTAAGCGTCGGAGCCAAGGAAGATCGCGAGCGCATCGCCCGCGCCGCCTTGCCATTGCGGATTGTCGCGCGCGATATGGCCCAACAGAGTGCCGAGCGGCGCCGGCTCCGGATCGAGCAGCATCGGCACGTGGCTCGCCTCGATGCCGTCCGCACCGCTCGTCACGAGTGTGGCGATGCCCGCGCGCGCGATCGCCTCGTGCAGCACGGGGACGCGCGTCTCGGCGAAATGCCTTGGCAGATACATTTCTCTACTCCTCAGGCGCGGCCGAGGCGCCGCTTCACCTCGCCCCAAGGTGCCGCGCCCAGCAGCACCGCAAGCGCCGCGAAGACAACGAGTCCTGCGCCCACCAGCAGCGCCAACGCGGCGAGGCGCTCGATGAGGCCCGCCCCGAAGGCGGGCGCGAGCCAAGTCTCGAGCGCCACGATGAACGCGCCCATGCCGAGCGCCGCGACGGCAATGCGCGGCAGCGCGCGCCGCGCACGCCGGTCGAGCGCGAAATGACCGCGCCGCATCAGGATGTGGATGAGCAGGAGCGCGTTGATCCAGCCCGCGGCCGAGGTCGCGGTCGCGACGCCGACATGGGCGAGCGGCGTCAAAAGACCCAAGGTCGTCGTCAGCACGATGTTGGCGCCGATCGCGGTCAGCGCGATCTTGACCGGCGTCTTCGTATCGTGGCGCGCGAAATATCCGGGCGCCATGACCTTGACGAGGACGAAAGCCGGAAGGCCTGCGGCGTAGGCCGTAAGCGCGCCCGCGGTGGCCGCCGTGTCGGCGGCGGAAAAGGCGCCGCGCTCGAACAGCACGTGCAGGATCGGCCACGCCGCGACACCCAGCGCCACCGCCGCCGGCAGCGTGAGGAGCAGCGCCAATTCAAGTCCGCGATTTTGCGTGTCGATCGCGCCCGCCTCGTCGCCGACCCGGACCTGGCGCGAAAGGGGCGGCAGGATCGCCGTGCCGACGGCGAAGCCCACGACCCCCAGCGGCAGCTGCTCGAGCCGGTCGGCGTAGTAGAGATAGGACACCGCGCCCGACGGCAGGAGCGAGGCGATCGCGGTCGAGATCACCATGTTGAGCTGCGTCGCGCCGGCGCCAAGCACGCCCGGCAGCATGAGGCCGAGCATGCGTTTGACGCCCGGCGACAGCACCGGCAGCGGCAGGCGCAGCGCGATGCCGGCCTGTGCGCACGAACCCATGAGCCATAGGAACTGGGCAAAGCCGGCGAGCGTCACGGCCCAGGCCAGCGCGTCGCCGCTCGGCGGCCGCGCGAAGGTGAGCGCGCCGATGAGGAAGATGTTGAGGAGCGCGGGCGTCGCCGCGACGGCGGCGAACCGCTCGACCGAATTGAGCACGCCCCCTTGCAGCGCCACGAGCGAGATGAAGAGGAGATAGGGGAAGGTGATGCGCGTCAGGCGGATGGTGAGGGCGAATGTCGCCGGGATCTCGGCGAAGCCCGGCGCCAGCACATGCAGCAGGAGCGGCATCAGCATCTCGCCCACGACCACGAACACAAGGAGCGCCGCGAGCAGCACCGCGAGCACGTCTTCGGCAAAGAGCCGCGCCGCCTCGCGCCCGTCCCTCGCCACCATACCCGCGAAGAGCGGCACGAAGGCGGAGTTGAACGCGCCCTCGGCGAAAAGCGATCGGAACAGGTTGGGCAGGCGCAGCGCCACGAAAAATGCATCGGTCACGGGGCCGGCGCCGAGGAAGGCCGCCGTCATCATGTCGCGGACGAAGCCCAGGACACGGCTCACCATCGTGTAGCCGCCAACCGTCACCACCGACCGCAACAGCGCCATGGCGCCCCGTCTAATGGAAGGGGCCGAGTTAGGGAAGGGCGGAAGCGTCGCAGTTCAAGCTGCGGCGGCATCGACTGCGGCGCCCGGCCGCGCGTAAAAATATTTTACGAGTCGGCCGCCCTCGCGCGCCCGCGCCACCGCCGTCCTGGCTTTCCGCTATCATCATCGCCTCTCGCAGGAGGCGGCGATGGCTCAAATCGCGATCGGGGTGACCGGGTGCGGCGGACGGATGGGGCGGATGCTGCTCGCGGAGATTGCGGGTACGCCGGGATGCGGCATCGCCGGCGGCATCGACGCGAAGGGCAATGCCGTTGTCGGGCGCGATCTCGGCGAGCTCGCCGGCCTTGGCGCGCTGGGGATCGCGGCCGGCGATGACACGGCGGCGCTCTTCGCCGCGGCGGACGTGGTCGTCGATTTCACGGCACCCGATGCGACGGCGGCACACGCCGCCCAGGCCGCGCGGTCCGGCAAGCCGCTGGTGATCGGCACGACCGGGCTCGAATCTCACCACGAGCGCGCCGTCGCCGACGCCGCCGGCAAGGTTGCGATAATGCGCGCCGCCAATATGAGCCTCGGCGTCAACCTGCTGCTCGGGCTCGTGCGCGAGGTCGCGGCGAAGCTTGGCAACGAGTACGACATCGAGATCCTGGAGATGCACCACCGCCACAAGGTTGATGCGCCGTCGGGAACGGCGCTCGCGCTCGGTCGCGCCGCGGCGGAGGGGCGCGGCGTCGATCTTGCCGCGAAGAGCCAGCGTGCCCGCGACGGCATCACCGGTGCACGGAAATTGGGCGATATCGGCTTCGCGGTCTTGCGCGGCGGCGACGTGGCCGGCGATCACATTGTCGTCTTTGCCGGCGAGGGCGAGCGGCTCGAGCTTACGCACCGTGCCGGGAGCCGGCAGATTTTTGCCCGCGGCGCCGTGCGCGCGGCGCGCTGGTGCGTCGGCCGGAAGCCGGGGCTTTACGGGATGGCGGACGTGCTCGGCCCCGGCTGACCGCGGCCGCGGGCGCCACCGTCTTGGCGTCGTAGGCGCAGAGCGAGCGGACGACGCAGACGTCGCAGTGCGGATTGCGTGCGACGCAGACGTAGCGCCCGTGCAGGATGAGCCAGTGATGCGCACCCATCCGGTATTTTTTGGGCACGATGCGCTCAAGCCCTTCCTCAACCTCGAGCGGCGTTTTGCCGGGCGCGAGGCCGGTGCGGTTGCCGACGCGGAAGATATGCGTGTCGACCGCTATGGTCGGATGGCCGAAGGCGACGTTCAGCACGACGTTCGCGGTCTTGCGCCCGACGCCCGGCAAGGCCTCGAGCGCGGCACGGTCGTCAGGCACCGTGCCGCCGTGTCGCTCGATGAGAAGGCGCGACAGCGCCATCACGTTCTTGGCCTTCGTGCGGAAGAGGCCGATCGTTCGGATCGCCTCGATGAGCCGCCCTTCGCCGAGAGCGAGCATCTCTTCGGGCGTCTGGGCCTGGGAGAACAGCCGCTCGGTCGCCTTGTTGACGCCGGCATCGGTTGCCTGCGCCGACAGCACGACCGCGACGAGCAAGGTGTAGGGATTGATGAAGGCGAGTTCGGTCGTGGGGTCCGGCCGGTCCTTCGCCAGAAGGCGGAAAAACCGCTCGGCTGCTCCCCGGGTCATCCGCCGATCCTGGCGAGCGACCGCGGGTCTGTAAAGGCGCAGCAGACTAGATTCGCACCATCAGCCAGATGCCGACGATCCAAATGGCAAGGCAGACACTGAGGGCCACCATGAACCCCCGGTTCTTCTCGCGCCATTGTTCCAGCGTCGTCACGCCCAAGTCGCTCTCGTCCATGACACACCCCTCAGGACGGAGCAAGCAAAATGCGGGCCAGAGGTTGAATGCTCTTTAGGAGTAAGGGCTTATATAGTTAACTAGCGGCAAACAATCATAAAACTGTAAAGATTTCCGTCAGCGGCCGCCGCCATCGAGGAACACCGCCTTCGCGGTCGAGAGGATGATGAGGAGATCGAACAGGAAGCTGAAATTCTTGATGTAATAGAGGTCGTAGGAGAGTTTCTCGCGCGCGTCCTCGATCGAGGCGCCATAGGGATAATTGATCTGGGCCCAGCCGGTGATGCCGGGGCGGACGCGGTGGCGCTCCTGGTAGAACGGAATCTCGGCCGCGAGGTGGCGCACGAAATGCGGCCGCTCGGGGCGGGGGCCGACGAAGCTCATCTCGCCGCGCAGCACGTTCAGGATCTGCGGCAGCTCGTCGATCCGCATGCGGCGGAGGAAGCGGCCAACCCGGGTGACGCGCGGATCATCGACACTCGCCCACTGCGGGCCCGACATCTGCTCGGCGTCGACGCGCATGGTGCGGAACTTGGCGATGTGGAAGATCTGGCCGCGGCGCCCGATGCGCTCCTGGCGGTAGAGGATCGGACCCTTGCTGTCGAGCTTGATGGCGATGGCGGCAACGAGCAGCGTCGGCAGGGTCAGCAGGAGCAGGAGGACGCTCGCGGTGATGTCGAGAGCGCGCTTCAGCACGGCGTTGGTCGCGCTGCCGATGTGGAAGCCGTCGGAGAAAATGAGCCAGCTCGGATCGAGCGCGCGCAGGTTGACGCGGCGCGTCTCGCGCTCCCAGAAGCTGAGGAAGCTCGTGACTGTGACGCCTTCCATGCGCGCATCCAAGAGCGGCTGCAGCGAGATGCCGCGGCGATCGTCGGCGGCGACCACGATCTCCTTCGCGGCGCTGTTGCGCACCACGTCGAGGAGCGGGGCCTCGCTGGACTTGAGCCGGGCTTCGGGCACTTCGCGCGTTTCGTTGCCGAGCGCCACGTAGCCGCTCACCTCGGTGCGGGAATGGGCATGGGCGCGCGCCATGAGCTGCTCGATCTCGGCGGCGAGCCGCCCGGCGCCCACCACGACGACGCGGCGCGGCGAGAAGCCGGTGCGCGCCAAGGGCGTCGCCAGCATGCGCGCCAGCACGATGCAGGCGACGACGAGGACGGTCCAGGCGAGGTAGTAGAGGGTTTGCGTCTCGCCCGTCCCGGCGAAGGAGAGCGAGCGGCCGAGGATCGGGGCGCCGATGCACAAGCAGGCGACGAGGCGCGGCAGGGCGCGGCGGAAATTGGCGACGTGGGGCGGATCGTAAAGGCCCATGCCGAACATCAGCACGGCGTTGACAAGCGCTGGGACGAGGGCGGCGGCGATGAGACGGCCGCCGGCGGCGTCGGCCGGCAACAGCATCGAGGCGGCGGCATAGAGCGCCAGCGCCACGGCCAAAGTCTCGCAGACGCACAGAAAAAGCGCCGGCGCGGAGCAGTAATGGCGGAAGATCCGAAGCACCGAAAACCCCTCGTGGCTCTGCCAGGACACGGCAAATGCCGCTCAGGCCCCTCTACGTCGAGTTGCTCGGCGCGGATCACCTTTTAGACAATTGCGCGATTGCGCCGCAGTTGCGGCTAGATCAGGGTCCGCAACAGCACGGCGAGCGAGACGATTCCGCCCCATCCGGCGAGGCTCAGGGCCGCCACCGCGAGCCACCAGAAGCGCCACGCGCCCACGGCCGGCGCGTGCTCCAAAGTGACGAGGGTCACAGGCTTGCCCACCAACCGCCCCCTTCGCTATCCCCGTGGACAAGTCTCGATCCGGTGTGGTTAACCGACTATTAAGACGCTGTTGCGCCGTTCCGCGGCGGTCCAAACCGCGCCGCGGCGCATCCGAAGGTGATGGGATGAGCGAGGCCGAGGCCGAAGGCGGCCATGTTTTCCTCGATGCGGTGCTGTATCCCTATCGCAGCCTGAAGCCCAAGGGCTTCGTGATCCTGATGCTGGCGCTGGCGGGCTTGAGCCTCCTCGCCGGCACGATCTGCATCCTCGTCGGCGCCTGGCCGGTCTTCGGCTTCTTCGGCCTCGATGTGTTGCTCGTCTACATCGCCTTCCGGCTGAGCTATCGCAGCGCGCGCCAGCATGAGGCCGTGCGCCTCACCGAGAAGAGCCTCACGGTCGAGCGCGTGTCGGTCAAAGGCGAGCGGCGGCAATTCCGCTTCGAGCCGACATGGCTGCGCATCAGTTTTGACGATGCGGCCGAGCGCAGCCCGCTCACGCTCGCGTCGCACGGCAAGAGCCTCGTCGTCGGAGGTTTTCTCGCGCCGGAGGAGCGCAGAAGCTTCGCCGGGCAACTGCGGCGCGCGATCACCGCGTGGCGCGCGTTTGTGACTGGAAATCCTGCGCAATAATCCGCCGCGGTCGATCCGGCGCCACCGCCACTTCGTAATATCTCAGAGCTAGCGTGCGTTTGAATTCGTGTCGGAGTTCATCGCCATGAATACCGTGCAGACCAATGTCCGCGTCCCGCCCGGCGACAAGCCGCTGGTGCGGGCGATTGCCGCCCGCCTTCGGATCGAGCCGCGTTTCCGCGAGCGGCTGACCGCCTTGATCGAGGAAGATCCGGGGCCGGCTCTCCAGCAGCGCATCGAGCGGCTCGAGGAGCGGGTCGATTATCTCCTCGGCGCGGCGCGCGTGCCGCATCGCGTCGCCGCCGATGCGCATCCGCTCAACGGCGGCGCGGCCGACTGAACCGCGCTTTGCCTTGGCGCCTCAGCGCAGATTGAGGCTGATCCCGAAATTGATGGCCGCCGGCGGGGCTTCCGGCGCGTAGACCACAGGCGGCGGCGCCGGCACATAGGTCGGCCGGTCATAGCCCCAGGCCGGGGGCGGTGGCGGCGGCGGACGATGGTGGTGCCGCGGCGGCGGGCGATGGTAGGGATAAGGCTGCGCCGCGGCGGTGCCGATCATTGCGACGGCAAGGATCGCCGCGGCGGTGCCGGCGAGCAGACCTCGAACCGCGACGCGAATACGGGACATCGCATATCTCCTTCGGAATTGGCGGCTAGCCGCTCTTCTTCGTGCGCGAGTGCCGCGCGCGCGGCTGAAACACCTGGTCGGCGTTCTTCTGCTGGTCAGGCGACATCTTGACGTAGAGCGCCTGGAACGCAGGGACGAGCTTGTTCATCTCGTCGGCGTGCGCATCGGCGATCGCCTGATAGGATTTGAGATTGTCGACCGCCGTCATGCTGGTGCGGTCCTTGCTGCGCTCTTGCGAGAGCTCATCGATGTTGCTCGCGGACTGCCGCATCACGTCGGCGACTGCGCCCCATTCCTGCTCCTGACCGGGCGTGATCTTGAGTTGGGTGTGCAGCGACTTGATGCGCGCTTCGACGCGTGCCTCGCGCGACGATGGCTTCGCGGTCGCCGACGACGATCCCGCGCTCGGCGCCGGGGCGGCGCTTGGCGCCGCGGGCGCGGGTGTCATTTGCTGCTGCGCCAGCGCCAGCGGCGCGCCCAATGCGAGCGCAGCCGAAAACATGCCCACGCCCAAGATGCGTTTCGCGCTCATCCCGTGTCTCTCCTTCGATGCGATGGCCTAATCTCGTGCGCCGCCGGGGCGCGGGGAATCCCCTAAAAAGGGGCGGACGCCCCGCTTGTTGCGCGAAGCGGGGCGTCCAGTGCTCGCTCAAAGGTGGAACGGGATCATGATGCTGAGGTTCGCGGCCGGCGCACCATAGACGACCGGCGAAGGCGGCGGCACATAGACCGGCGCCGGGGCCGGGACCTCGTAGGGATAGGCGTAGGGCGTCCCGGCGTAGAAGACCGGCGCATGGTAGCGGTGCCAGTCGTGATAGCGCGCGTCGCGATGGTTCCAGTCATCGGCAAGGGCCGGCGCGGCCGTCGCACCCACCGTCCCGGCGAGCACGGCGAAGGCCAGAAGAAAGCTTCGGATCTTGGTCATGGGTCTCTCCTCCTGAGAGGTCGTACCTCGTGCTAAGCCCGGGGCGGCCTAGGCATCCCCACCGAAATCCCTCTATAATGTAAAAATATTTTCGCTACGCATCGGGAGCGTTTCGGTCCGAAGGCGCGTATAGCCTGGGGAGGGCCAGCGGTCCTCGAAACGAGTGAGGAGCCCAAAGCCATGAAGCCAAACGAAACCAGGAACAGCATCCTCCGGCGTGGCGCCAGCGTGGTCGCGGCCGCGGTCCTGGCCGCGCTGCTCGCCGGCTGCGTCGTCTATCCCGCCGGCCCGGGTTATTACGGCCCGCACTACTACCACGGGTACTACCGCTAATGACGGCGCTTGAAGGGACGGCCTCCGCGCCCGCGCGGCGTGGCGGCCGTCCCACGCGCAGCGGCGCGGCGGAGATCGGCGAACGCATCCTCGAGGTCGCGACACGCCTGTTCCTGAGCGACGGTTTCGGCGCGACCAGCATCGAAGCCGTCGCGCAGGCCTGCCGCATCTCGAAGCGGACCTTTTATCACCGCTTCCGCGACAAGCCCGATCTCTTCCGCGCCGTCGTGCGCCGCCTCATCGCCGACTGGGCCCGGCCGTTCGAGGCGCGCGTGGAAGCGGGCGGCGCGCTCGAGGACGTACTGGGCGGAGCGGCGCGGCAGATCCTGAAAGCCGCGCTCTCGCCCGAGGCGCTGCAACTCTATCGCCTGCTCATCGCCGAGGCGCCGCGCTTTCCCGAGCTCGCGCGCATCATCGCCGAGAGCAGCGCCGCCGCGAACGGGCGCCTCGCCGATCTTTTCGTGGCAGAGCACGAGCGTGGCACGCTCGCGCTCGACCCGCGCCACGCGGCCGAGCAATTCACCAACCTGGTGATCGCTGGACCGCGGCGCCGCGCCTTGGGCCTCGGGCCGGTACTCGGCACGGCCGAGCTCGAGACGTGGGCGGCGGGCGCGGTGCGGCTCTTTCTCGACGGCGCGCGGCAAGCCGCGGTCTGACGACGCCCGCGTTCCGCGGCCCCTTCTGCTGCTATACTGCGGCGGAAGCGAAAGGATGCGCCATGGACGGGCTTGCCAAACACACCGTCGCCACGCCTGAGGAACTCGCCGCGCTCTACGCCGCGCCGCACGAGCGCGTGCTGAAGAAAGAACTCGACCATGTCGACGCGCTGGGCCGCGCCTTCATCGCCGCCTCGCCTTTCCTCGTGCTCGCGACCGGCGGGCCGCAAGGCCTCGACTGCTCGCCCAAGGGCGACAGGCCGGGCTTCGTCGCCGTCTCCGACGACGGCAAGACGCTGATGATCCCCGACCGCCGCGGCAACAACCGCATCGATGGGTTGAAGAACCTGATCGCCGATCCGCGCGTCGGCATCATCTTCTTCGCGCCGGGCGCCAACGAGACCTACCGCGTCAACGGCCGTGCGCAGATCAGCACGGATCCCACGCTGAAAGCGCGCTTTTCTGTCGACGGCAAGGAGCCGACCGTCGTCATGGTCGTCGCCATCGAGCAGGCGTTCCAGCATTGCCCGAAGGCGCTCGTGCGCTCGAATCTGTGGAAGACGGCGCAAGCGGGCCGGCCCAAGGGCGTGCCCACGATCGGCGCCTTTGCCGCGGCGCGCAATCCCGGCACCGACGGCGCTGCCTACGACGAGGAATACGCCAAGCGCATGCCGGAGGAGCTTTACTAGCGTCTGCGAACGGGGCCGGCCCTCGTGCAAGTTACCCGTACGACGCTTGTCGAAAGTGAGGCGCTACAAATCGGCCTCTTCGAGGCACGCAACGTCTCCGACAAATGCGGCGACGTCGAGCAGCAAAGCCGGAACGTGGTGGTGCTGCCCTTCAGCGGCGTGTTCGCGAAGCATGAGGCGCCGCATCGGCACGTCATCGGAACGCCAAGCCACGCGGTTTTGATCGCCGCGGATACCTCTTATCGCTTGGGATTTCCCGGCGCGATCGGCGATCGCGCGCTCATCCTGCGGTTCGACGACGCCCTTGCGGCCGGCGATCTTTCCGGCCGCGGCGACGACGCCCTTGCGTCGAGCGGCCTCCTATCGGCCGAGGCGATGATGCTGCGCAATCTGCTGTGCGCGCGCTTCGCAAGAAGCACCGTGGACGAATTCGAAGCGGAATCGCTGGGCCTCGACTTGCTGGCGATGTCGCTTGGCACGATGCGCTCCCGCGAAAGACCCGTGCGGCGCGGCACGCAGACGCGCTGGGCCCGCGCGCTCGAGCGCGTCAAGGAGGCGGTCGCGGTAGCACCCGCCGACAAATGGAGCGTGGAAAAGCTTGCCGAGAGTGCCCGTCTGTCGCCCTATCATGTTTGCCGGATTTTCCGCCGAATGACGGGCAGCTCCATCTACGAGTATGTTTTGAGTGAGCGGCTTGCCTCGACGCTCGATGCCGTTCTCGACGGCGACGACCTCACGCGCATCGCGCTCGACTGCGGATTTGCCAGCCACAGCCATTTCACCATGCGCTTCCGCGAATTCTTCGGCTGCACGCCCGCGACGCTGCGGCGCCGATTGAAGAGCCACAAGCTCGCCCAAATGCGCAAGATCGTGACAGCGCAGCGGAGGGCCGGCGCCTTAGATTGACCTCCATGGTAATGGAGGCATCGCCGTGAACGTCGCATCCTTTCATGCGAACCGCCGCTTCGCCGTCGTGAAGTCAGGGCACATTGCTTATGTCGAGCAAGGTCAGGGGCCGGCGGCGCTGTTCCTCCATGGCGTACCGCTCAACGGCTATCACTGGCGCTACGTCATCGAGCGCCTGCGGGGCCGGCGGCGCTGCATCGCCATCGATCTCATGGGGCTTGGCTACACCGAGATAGCGCCCTCGCAAGATGTCTCTTTCGCCGCGCAGGCGCGCATGGTCGCCGAGGTGATGGATGCGCTCGACATCGAGAAGGTCGATCTCATCGCCAACGACAGCGGCGGCGCGATCGCGCAGATCTTTGCGGCGCATCATCCCGATCGGCTCGCCTCGCTCGTCTTGACCAATTGCGATGTGCACGACGGATGGCCGCCGCCGCAAATCCTGCCGCTGATCGAGCGCGCGAGGAACGGCACGCTTGCGCCAGTCTTCCAACCGTTGGCTGAGCGGCCCGATCTCGCGCGCGAGCGCTTCGCCAAAGGCGAACCAATGCCGCTCTTTCGCGCCTATGCCGACCCGAGCGTGCTGACCGACGAGATCATCCGCCTTTACCTCCAGCCGGTCCTGGCGTCGGCGCAGCGCATAAAGGCCTTCGAGAACTATTGGCTCGCATTCGACAGCGCCCAGACGGTCGCCGTTCACGCAGAACTCAAGGCGCTCCGCGTGCCCACCCTGATCGTGTGGGCGCTCGACGATTTCTTCTTCGACAGGAAATGGGCCTATTGGCTCAAAGACACCATCCCGGGCGCCCGGCGCGTCGTCGAGGTGAGCGATGCTCGGCTGTTCTTCGCGGAGGACCGCCCCGAACCACTTGCCGCCGCCGTGCTCGCTTTCTGGGACGAGGTGCAGATAGGGTGACCGAGCCCAGCGTCACACGTGCTCGTGGAGCACGCTGTCGCGCACGTCGTTCTCGATCAGCTTCCAGATGCGGTCGACATAGCCCACGAACTCGGGCGTGCGCTTCATCGCGAGCGTGCGCGGGCGCGGCAGGTCGATCGCGACGCTGTCCTGGAGCCGGCCCGGGCGGCGCGCGAACACGAAGACGCGGTCGGACAGGAAAACCGCCTCGTCGATCTGGTGCGTAACGAAGATCACGGTCTTGCGCCCCTGCTCCCAGATACGCAGAAGCTCCGTCTGCATGATCTCGCGGCTCTGCGCATCGAGGGCCGAGAACGGCTCGTCCATCAAGAGGATCTGCGGATCGATCGCGAGCGCGCGAGCGAGATTGACGCGCTGACGCATGCCGCCCGAAAGCTGGCGCGGGAAATAGTTCTCGAAACCCGCGAGCCCGACGAGCTTCAAAAGATCGAGCGTGCGGCGCTTCTCGCGCTCGCCCCCCTGGCCGCCGATCTCGGGGCCGATCATGGCGTTGGCGAAAACCGTCCGCCACGGCAGGAGGCTGTCCTGCTGGAACACGAAGCCGCGGTCGCCGCCCGGCCCCATGACGACGCGGCCGTCGATCCGCACCTCGCCGCCGCTCGCCGGTTCAAGGCCCGCGACGATGCGCAGAAACGTCGTCTTGCCGCAACCCGAGGGGCCGACGATCGACACGAATTCGCCCGCGCCGATCGAGAGCACGATATCGCGCAGCGCCTCGAGATCGCCGAAGCGCTTGGAGAGGGCGGAGACGGAAAGCTTCGCGTCCAAGGGCTCAATCCTTGGTCCAGGGGACAAGCTTGCCCTCGAGCCACGAGAAGCCCGCCGTCATGACGATGCCGGCCGCCGCCAGCACGACGACGCCGGCGAAGAGCTCGGGCATGTTGAAGCTGTCGGCCGACTGGCTGATGAGCCGACCGAGGCCCGCGCGTGAGCCGAACAGCTCGGCGACAACAACGCCGATGAGGCCGCGGCCGATGCCGAGCTTCAGGCCCGCAAGCACGAACGGCATCGCCGACGGCAGCGACAGCTTCCAGAAGATCTGCCGGCGCGTCGCACCGAAGCTTCGGAGCATCTCGACGAGACGGTCGCTCGTCTGCAGCAGTCCGGCCTCGGTATTGATGCTGACCGAGAACAGGACAAGCGTCACCACCACGATCACCTTCGACCAGATGCCGATGCCGAGCCACAGGATGAAGAGCGGCGCCAGCGCGATCGTCGGCGTCGCGTAGACGCCCGAGACCCAGGGCTGCATCACCTGCTTCACGGCGACGCTGCTTGCCATCGCCACGCCCAAGGCGATGCCAAGGACGCTCGCGATCACGAAGCCCAGCACGAACTCGAGCGCGCTGATGGCGATGTGATGCTGCAGCTCGCCCGTCTCCGTGAGCTTGATGAGGGCGGCAGCGATCTGTGTCGGCGCGGCGAGAAAGAGCGAGTTGTCGACGACGTAGCGGCTCAGGAACTCCCACAACGCGAGGCCGCCCACGATCGACAGCGTGCCGCGCATCCAGTTCTGAAAGAACGGCTGCGCGAGCCTCGCGAGCCCGTCCCACGGCGCGGGCGGCGCGTCGGCCCGCGTCTGCGGCATCGGCCCGGCCATCAGCCCGCCTTCTTCACGGCAAGACCGTCGAGATGCGTCAGCACCGCGTCGAGGTGAAGCACGTCGGCGTATTTGTGGTGCAGATCGAAGAGATTGACCTTGTGCGAGAGCGGGCTGCGGTCGAAGCAGCATTCCTCGACGAGCACCACGTTGAAGCCATAGGAATAGGCATCGACCGCGGTCGCGCGCACGCAGCCCGACGTGCTTTCGCCGCAGATGATCGCGGTGCGGACACCGAGCTGCGTCAGGTGCGCGGCCAAGGGCGTGCCATAGAAGGCCGAGGCGCGCTGCTTCGTGATGACGATGTCGCCCGGCTGCGGGCGGAACTCGGGCCGGATGGCATAAAGCTCGGGCGCGGTTTTCATGCGCTGGCGCCGTGTCGCCGGAAGGGAACCGGGCTTCGAATCCGCCCGTGTGTCCTGCGTCGAGTAGAAGACCGGAAGCCCGGCGCGGCGCACGGCGGCAAAGAGGCGCTTCGTCGGCTCGATCGCGGCCCAGGCATGCTCGCCGCACGAGCTCGGATAGGTCTTGTGCAGGTCCTTGATCGGCTTGGCGCCGCCCTCGTAGGCGAGCTCGTAAAGGTCGATGGCGAGGAGCGCCGGCGCCGCGCCGACACCGACCGGGCGCTCGTAATGCGAGTAGATGTCGAGAATGTCGGCCGGGACGATATCCCGCCAACAATGGTCCTCGAACCCGGCCATTCGTCCTCCCGTTGTTTTGTGACAGTAAAGGGGAGCAGCCGCTTGCGGGTCAAGCGCGGCCTGCCTCGTATCGGCGGCGCTTTCCTGATAGGTTTTGCCGCGAAGTCCGTTCGGGGGAGCAGAAAATTGGTCGCGCGCGTGCGCACGGTGACGTTCCAGGGCATCGAGGCGGTTCCCGTCGAGACCCAGGTCACCATCACCGCCGGCCTTCCGTCCTTCATCGTCGTTGGGCTGCCCGACAAGGCGATCGGTGAATCGCGCGAGCGTGTGCGCGCGGCTTTGGCGGCGATGGGGTTGGCGCTTCCCGCGCGCCATATCACGGTGAACTTGGCGCCCGCCGACCTCGTCAAGGAAGGAAGCCATTTCGACCTGCCGATCGCGCTGGGGCTTCTCGCCGCGATGGGCGTGCTGCCCGAGGACGAGATCGAGAGCTTCGTCGCGATGGGCGAGCTGGCGCTCGACGGCTCGCTCCTGCCGGTCGCGGGCGTGCTGCCGGCGGCTATGGCAGCTGCGGCCGCCGCGCGCGGTTTCATTTGCCCCGTGGCATCGGGCGGCGAGGCGGCCTGGGCGCACGGGCTCGAAGTGGTGGCGGCGCCGTCGCTCCTGGCGCTCGTCAATCACTTCAAGGGCACGCAGCTTCTGTCGCCGCCGGAGCCGCGCATCGCCGAGGAGACGGCAAGCCCGCTCGATTTGAAGGACGTGAAGGGGCAGGAGACGGCGAAGCGCGCGCTCGAAGTGGCGGCGGCGGGTGGCCACAATCTCCTGATGATCGGGCCGCCGGGCGCCGGCAAATCAATGCTGGCAGCGCGGCTTCCGGCGCTCCTGCCGCCGCTCGACCCGGCCGAGGCGCTCGAAGTCAGCATGGTCCACTCGGTCGCGGGGCTCCTGCGCGAGGGCCGATTGATGCGCCAGCGTCCGTTCCGCGATCCGCATCATTCGGCCTCGCTTCCGGCGCTTGTCGGCGGCGGCGCACGCGCGCGGCCGGGCGAAGTCTCGCTGGCGCATCTTGGCGTGCTCTTCCTCGACGAGTTGCCGGAATTCCAGCGCGCGACGCTCGAAGCCTTGCGTCAGCCGCTCGAAGCAGGCCGCGTCAATGTCGCGCGCGTCGCCGCGCACGTCACATTCCCCGCCCGCGTGCAGCTCGTCGCCGCGATGAACCCGTGCCGCTGCGGCCATCTCGACGATCCGGCACTCGCCTGCGGTCGCGCACCCAAATGCGCGCAGGATTATCAGTCGCGCATCTCCGGTGTTATGGCGCAAGTGTCGGAAGTGACACCTAGGATATAGGCGCTTCCGCCCTTACCTGTCAAGCCATGACAGGTAATTCCTATGCGATTTCCGCACTCGTAGAGCACCGCGCCAAAATCGCGGGCTTGATCCAAGACCTAGAGCGGGAGCTAGCCCAGCATCGGGCTTCGCTCCTGCACCTAGACGCCACGCTCAAGCTTCTAGACCCGACCATCAAAATTCACGGCATCCGGGCGAAGCACCGCATGTCGGATCGCTCCGGCTACTTTGAGATGGGGGAGCTATCCCGCCGCTGCCAGGAAGCCATCCGCGAGGCTGGCGACAAGGGGGTGTCTATCCCCGATCTGGCGGACGCCACGCTCCGGGCCAAGGGCCTAGATGCGGGCGACGAAACCATGCGACGGGACTTCATCCGCCGGTTCCATTGGGCAATGGGCAGGCTCCAAAGGGACGGGCGGATTGATCGGCTCGGGCACGGGAAGGGCGTGCGATGGAGGGGAAAATAAGTATTAGCAATGCGATTTTCCGGGCGTTTGCACCGTTGGCGTAAAGCACCTAACGCCAACGGCTAGCGGCACGGGCGTTGCTACCCCACTAAATGTTGAACCCGGCGAGCCGCCGTGGCATTCTTCACGCGCGGGTCAAGCAGCAAAACGCCCCGCTCGGTGCCTCCGGGCAGGGCGTCTAGCTGGTGGGGGTAGCTCAGCGGTAGAGCGGGCGCCTAGAGATCGCTTGGTCGGGGGTTCGACTCCCCTCCCTCACCCCGCAAATAAACTAACCCCTTCCACCTTGGGCGGCCTCATCAGGGACCGCCCAAATCTTTTGTACGCCCGAGTCTGCCGAAACGCGAGTCGAGTCGTCAAGAATTATAATCGGTTTATAATGCCATTCTAATTCAGCCCACAAAGGGCATGGGATGGCGAATGGGAAGCGCGGCGCGCCCGGTAGTAAAGGCGAGCCAAAAAAGTTCCAGGTGACGTTGCCGCGCGAGCACTTCGACTATCTGACTTTGCTCGCGAGCATCCCGCGCTATGGCGTCATTGAGA
>DATIXQ010000119.1:0-2587 GCA_035518375.1 Allostellaceae bacterium
GCCTTTCAGCGCATGGTTCAGCGCCTCGATCCGCACGGCGATGTATTTGCGATAATCCGCCATGCTCGGCTCCGGCTTCAGCATGTCCCACGAGGTCGCGATGCCGGGATCGTCGAGCTGGAGGATGTAGCCGGCGTCGGCGATGGCGCGGTACTTGTCGCTCATCGCGTCAGCCAAGGCGTAGACGAATTCCTCGTCGGTCTTGTAGTACTCGTTGTAGATGAAATGATCGAGCCAGCCCGGCGCCAGCGCCGGCACGAACGCCTCGTCGACGGCGACGCCCGATTGCGCGATCGCCGCCTTGAAGCAGTCGAGCTGCCGCTTCGTCGCGTCGATGCCCTTCGATTTGACCGGCCCGCTCACGATCATGCGCTCCTTCGCCGCCGGGATCGGGCGCTCGCCGGGGATGCAGGCGATCGTGCCGACGCGATCCATGTCGGCATAGAGCGTCTTGAACACGTCACGCTCGCGCGTCGATTCACGCATCGCCGCGACCTCGCCGGCCTTCAATGGCCGCGTCGAAAGGCCGCTCATCTGCTGGCCGTACCATTTGAAGGCGAGCGTCGACCAGAATTCGCCGTCGCCGAGCGTGTCGATGCCTATCGCGGCCTGGCGCTTCACCACGCCGGCGACGATAGGCACGACCTTATCGTTCACCTCGGCGTCAGTCGCGTCCCCCAACGCGAGCTTGCGCGACAGCTCCTCGAAGCCCGCCGGCGTCGGCAGCCGGCCGCAATGCGACACGCGGATTTTCGTAGCACTGTTCTTCATCGCTCCCTCCGGCCGCACATGGTGGGCCGGCGGGATGCCGCGCGCAAGAACCGAGCCGGCTCTACATCACGTTCGCCTGAGCTTCCGGCATTTCCTCGATGCGCACGCGCGCGACGCCGTCCTTCTTCATCCCGAGTTCCCGCGCGGCCCGCGACGAAAGATCGAGGATGCGGCCGGGGGCATAGGGGCCGCGGTCATTGATGCGCACGACTACGCTCTTGCCGTTCTCGAGGTTGGTGACGCGCGCGAAGCTGTTGAGCGGCAGCAGCCGATGGGCCGCGGTCAAGGCGTTGGGCTCGAAGCGCTCGCCGTCGGCGGTGCGCTTCTTGGCGAAGCCCGGCCCATACCACGAGGCCATGCCGACCTCGATGTAGCGCGGCGGACCGGCGGCGGCGGGCGGCGGCGAAGGCGGCGGAAGCGGTGGGGTCGGCTGGCACGCAGCCAGCGCCGCCGCCACGATGAGCGCCGCAAACCCCCAACGCATGAAATCTCCCCGTTCCAAAACCCCGCTTCGGCGCAACGCTGACGGGTTCCGTTCGGTTCCGCGTGCGTCATTTTTGGCCGGTGTCCTATACTGAAGGCCAAGGCAGGTCCGCCATGAATGAAGCCACCCCCCTCTTCTCGGCCCTCCGCCAGTCCGCCGATCCCGACGCCGCCGCCGCCATCGAGCGTGCCGTGGCAGAGGCGCCCGAGCGCGAGCTGTGCCGGATCAACGTGCTCGCCTTCGCCGCAAAGCACGGGCTCAACGAGGAGCGCGTCATCGCCGCCTTCCTGCACGCGGCGCGGCTTGGAATCTTCGAGCTGTCGTGGAACGTGCTCTGCCCCGGTTGCGGCGGCGTCTTGGAGACGGGCTCGACGCTGCGCGCGGTCGATCACGAGACCTACAACTGCGCGCTCTGCAACAGCGCCTACGAGCCGACGCTCGACGAAATGGTCGAAGTCACGTTCACGGTCGCGCCGCGCGTGCGCCGCATCGCCGCGCACAATCCCGACGACCTGCCTCCGCCAGAGTATTTCCGGCAGATTTTTTGGGGTTCGGGCATCGACCTGCCGGACGAGCTCGACAAGGTGTTCGAGGAGATCACGCTCGAATCGATCGAGCTGCCGGGCGGCGAGCGCGCGGTGCTGTCGCTGCAGATGCCGGCGGAATTCCTCATCGTATTTGATCCGGTCACGCACGGGACGCAATTCCTCGACGTCAAGGGCGAGCCGACGCGCGAGCGCCAAGCGCTTTCGATGATGTTCAGCGACGTGCACAGGCCCAACGACACGGTGGCGATGCGCCCGGGCCCCTTGCGCATCTCGCTCGAGAACCGGCTGCAGCGGCGCGTGCTCCCGGGCGTGTGGATCGCGGGGCACACGCTGCATGACCTGCTGGGCAAGCGCCGCCCGTTCCTCACGGCAAAGCGTCTCCTCACCAACCAGACCTTCCGCGACATCTATCGCACCGAGACGCTCGACATCACGCAGCGGCTCAAGATCACGAGCCTGACCTTCCTTTTCACCGACCTGCGCGGCTCGACCGAGCTTTACGAGCGCGTCGGCGACCTCGTTGCCTACGACCTAGTGCAGGCGCATTTCCACATTCTGCACGAGATCGTCGCGAGCGAAGCGGGCGCCGTCGTTAAGACGATCGGCGACGCGGTGATGGCGACCTTTCCGACGCCTGACCGCGCCGTTGCTGCGGCGCTCCGCATGCGCGATGCGATGCACGGGCTTGCGTCCGCGCACAATGTCGACGACCTGCTGCTCAAGATCGGCATCCACGAGGGGCCGTGCCTCGCCGTCGTGCTGAACGACCGCCAGGATTATTTCG
>DATIXQ010000120.1:0-11931 GCA_035518375.1 Allostellaceae bacterium
CGAGGGGGCGGCGCAGCAGGTCGCCGCCGCGATCGCCGGCTTCAACCGGCTGGCGCCGGGCGGCCGGGTGCCGCGTCCCGACCTCCTCATCGTGGCGCGCGGCGGCGGCAGCCTCGAGGATCTGATGCCGTTCAACGAGGAGATCGTGGTGCGCGCCGCCGCCGCCTCCGCGATCCCGCTCATCTCCGCCGTCGGTCACGAGACCGACACGACGCTTATCGACTTCGCCGCCGACCGGCGCGCGCCGACGCCCACCGCGGCGGCCGAGATGGCCGTACCGGTGCGGCTCGAGCTTCTCTCCGAGCTTGAAACCAAGGGTGCGCGCTCGGCCAACGCGATGGCGCGCCGCTTCCGCGAATGGCGCGCGCATGTGCTTGCGGCCGACCGGGGCCTGCCCCATCCGCGCTCGCTGCTCGAACACGCCGCGCAGCGGCTCGACGATCGCGCCGAGCGGCTCGGGCTTGCGCTTCGCCATCTCGCGCGCATCGCGGCCGAGCGCCTCAAGGACGTGCCGCTCCGGCTGCAGCGCGCGATGCGGCGCTTCGTCGTTGACGGCGAGGCCCGATTGCAAGGCCTTGCCGCGCGCCTCCAGAGCTGGCAGCAGGCGCAGGAGAGCGTGATGGCGAAAGGCTATGTGCGCGTGCGCGGCGAGAGCGGCACGGTCCTGACCGATGCCGCGCACGTGGCGCCCGGCGCGTCTCTGCTGCTCGAGTTCCACGACGGCGCCGTGCCCGCGACGGCGGCGCGCGAGAAGCGTACTCCGCGCGGCCCCGAGATGCGCCAGGGCAAGCTTCTCTGATGCGCCGCGGGCCGATGCTTCGAGCACGCCGCAAACATTCATAAAAAGCCCGGAAAATCGGCGTAAATAGTTGGTCTGCCGAGTGATCCGGCTGACCATCTGTTAAGGCATTCAGCCTTAAACCCGCAGCGCCATGCGGGCTCTCAAGACCACAACAAACGCCGAGCGCGGACCAGCTCTCCATCCCGTTCCGCGCCTCTGCGATGATCCGCGTGCGATCCTCGTGATCGACTTCGCGGCCTTCTCGCGCCTTCCGGACGCGTCGATCCCGATCTTCCACGAGTGCGTCATGCGCCCCGTGGCCGAGGTCATGGCCGAGCACGAGGACGGGCGGCTTTATGACAATTCCTGGGGCGACGCGATCATCGCCGTGTTCGAGGATGCAAGCCGCGCGGCGCATTTCTCGCTCGACCTCCAGGACCGGCTCGCCTGCATGCCGTTCGCGGCGCTGGGCTTGCCGGCGACGCTTCGTCCGCGCATCGCCGGCGACTATGGCCGGACTTGGCAGGGCTACGACTTCGTCCGCAAGGAGCTGACCTTCTACGGCGTGCACGTGACGCGCGCGGCGCGGCTCGAGCCGGTGACGCCGCCGGGGGCCGTTTACGTCACGGAGAGCTTTGCCGAAGCGGCGAGTGCCGACCGCGCGCTCGCCTGCCGCTATGTCGGCGAGATCGCAACCGCGAAGAATTTCGGGGTCCTGGGTGCCTTCGAGCTCACGCGCGCGCCGGAGGCGTCATGGACGGCGCCCCGCTCGTAATCGTCGGCTCGGGCCCGGCCGGGCTCGCCGCTGCGGTGCAGGCGAAGCGCCGCGGCATGAGCTACATCATGCTCGAGCGCAGCTCGAACTTCGCCGACACGATCCATAATTTCGCCAAGGGCAAGCTCGTCATGAGCACGCCCAAGCGCCTGCCCTTGCAGCCCGGGCTCGCGCTTTCCTTCGAAGAGGGCCCGGTCGAGCGCGTGCTCGCCACCTGGCGCAAGGAGCTCGACGAGGCCGGCGCGCTGAAGCGGCTCAGGATCGCGAGCGAGGCGATCAGCATCGCGCGCGAGGGCAAGTCCTTCCGCATCGAGCTCGCGCGCGGCGACACGATCGGCGCGGATTCGGTGATCCTCGCGATGGGGACGCAGGGCAACATCACGAAGCTCACCGTTCCCGGTGCCGAGCGCGTGCGCTACCAGTTTCGCGACGCCAACGAATATGGCGGCAACGAGATCTTCGTCGTGGGCTCGGGCGACACCGCGATCGAGAATGCGTTGGCACTTTCCGAGCAGAACCGCGTCACGATGGTCGTGCGCGGACGCGCCTTCAAGCCCGAGAAGGTCACGGTCGCCAATCTCGCCGCGGTCGAGGCGGCAATCCGCGACGGCCGCATCGCGTGTCGCTATGACGCCGAGACGGTGCGGATCGAGGAGCGCCGCATCGTGCTCCGCGTCGCCGGTCGCGAGGAGAACCACGCGTGCGATCACGTCATCGCGCGCATCGGCTCGGTCAAGCCGCGCAAATTCCTCGAAGCCTGCGGCGTTACCTTCGAGACCGAGGGCGATGACGCCGATCCGGCGCTCGACGCGCATTATCAGTCGGCGGTGCCCGGCCTTTATGTGGTGGGCTCGCTCGCCGGCTACCCGCTTATCAAGCACTGCCTCAATCAGGGCTTCGAAGCGGTCGAGGCGATCACGGGCGAGCCGGTGGCGCCGGCCGACGCGCCGGTTCTGGCCGAGACTTTCGGCAAGATCGTGCGGAAGCGCGATCTCGAGGCGGCGCTGCAGAAGATCACCCGCACCATCCCGCTCTTCGCCGGCTTGAGCCGCCTCGGTCTCGGCGACGTGCTCCTCGACAGCAAGCTCGTGCGCAAGAAGGCGGGCGACATCGTCATCAAGCGCGGCGACTATGGCGATTCGATCTTCGCCATCCTCGACGGCGCCGCCGGCGTCGAGGTTCAGCCCGACGTGTTGCAGATGAAGCGCATCCTGCACAAGGGCGAGTTCTTCGGCGAGATGGGGCTGATCTCGGGCCGGCCGCGCTCGGCCACGGTGCGCGCGGTCAATGACTGCACGATGATCGAGGTGCCGCGCCGCGCCGCGTTGAAGCTCTTCACGTCGGTGCCGCAGGCGCGCCTCAAGATCGACGAGGCGCTGACGCCGCGTCAGATCCGCGCCTATGTGAGCGAGGATCTGGCGGGCGCCGATCTTGATGAGCTCGTCGCCGCCGCGACGCCGGTGTCGTTCGCGTTCGGCCAGACGATCCTCGCGCCCAGCGCCGCCAAGTCCGACGTCTTCCTGATCCAGTCGGGCTCGGCCAAAGTCACGAGCCGGAGCTGGGGCCGCGACGTCGTACTGCGCTACCTGCCGGCCGGCCAGATGATCGGCGAGCAGCATTATCTCTCCGATCAGCCGGTGCAGGTCGCGGTCGTGGCCGCGACGAAGACCGTCGCCATCCGCATCGAGGGCGCGGTGTTCCAGCGCGTGCTTGCGCGCAACCCCGCGCTCATGCAGCGCCTCAAGGCGCGCATGGAACAGGAGCTGCGCGAGAACGTCAGCACCATGGCGTTGCCCGGCGGTTCGGGCGGTATCTTCAGCGACTTCCTTGCCGAGGGCGTCGGCGAGGCCACCAACATACTCGTCATCAACGAGACCATGTGCACGCGCTGCAACAACTGCGAGAGCGCGTGCGCCGAGACCCATGGCGGTATCAGCCGCCTCAACCGCGAGGCGGGGCCGACCTACGCGACCTTGCACGTGCCCACCTCGTGCCGCCATTGCGAGCAGCCGCACTGCATGATCGACTGCCCCGCCGACGCGATCCATCGCGCCCTCAACGGCGAGGTCTATATCGACCAGGAAGCCTGCATCGGCTGCGGCGCGTGCGAGAAAAGCTGCCCCTACGACGTTATCCGCATGGCCGCGGAGCCGGGCCCCAAGCCCAATCTGCTGCTGTGGCTGCTGTTCGGCTCGGGCCATGGCCCGGGCGAGGACCGCTCGCGCGAGGCGGCCGCGAAAGCGACCGGTCCCAAGCACGCCGTCAAATGCGACATGTGCCAGGGGCGTGCCACCGGCCCGGCGTGCGTCTCGGCCTGCCCCACGGGCGCCGCCATCCGCGTCGATCCCAACCAGTTTCTCGAGATCGCGCGCGGCGTCCGCGTCTAGCTCAATCCGGCCAGCGCCGGTGCGGCCAGAACCATTGCTTGGGGTCATCGCGAATCCAACGCTCGACCGTGGCATTGACCGCCGTCATGAGCGCCAGCACGTCGGCGTGCTGGTCCTTCGTCTTTGGCACCGCAAGCGGCTTCTCGCAGATGAGGCGGAAATGCGCGCCCTCGGTGCGCTCGACCCGCGCCGGCACGACGATGCAGTCGAAGCGCCGCGCGAGGCGCGCGAGCGCCGGCGCCGTCATCGCATCGCGGCCGAAGAAGGGCACGGCGATGCCATCGTTCATCTTCTGGTCGACCAGCATGCAGACGGCGTGGCCGCTCTCGATCGCGCGCAGAAGCTGGCGCGCCGCGGATGGGCCCTTCGGCACCAGCTCGCTGCCGACGGGCGCGCGCGCCTCCATGATGAGCCGATCGATCAGAGGATTGTTGGCGGCGCGATAGACCTGCGCCACGCGGAATCCCGCCTGCGTCGCGGCGAGCGTCGCGATCTCCCAGTTGCCGTAATGTGCGGAGAAAAAGATGTAGCGCTTGCCGCTCCCCGCATCGGCACGAATTAGATCGAGGCCGACCGGCGCGACGCGCCCACCCTCCTTGAAGATCTCGATTTCGCCCAGATGCGGATACTCGGCAACGACGCGGCCGAGATTGTCCCACATGCCGATGACGATGCGGCGGATCGCGGCGTCGTCGAGCTCGGGCATGGCGCGGCGCAGGTTGAGGACGGCGCGCTTCGAGGCGCCGAGGCGTGGTCCGATCGTGCGCGCGAGAAACCCGCCCACGGCCGAGGCGTGGTCGATCGTGAGCGCGCGGAAGCACCCGAAGAGGATCCGCGCGCCGACCGCCTCGAGGAGATGTTTGACGCGCGGCTCAGCCATGGGCGCGGGTCAGAAGCGGCGCGAGAAGCGCGTCGAGCGCCGCCTCGTCGCGCCAACGCACCTCGATTTCGAGCACATCGATGCGCGCGCGCCACGGGGCGCCGAGCCTTGCCGCGTCCTTCGCCGTCGTGATGAGGCGCGCGCCAAGTTTCTGCGCCACGTCGGCGAGATGTTGGAGCTCGGCCTCGTCGTAGGGGTGGTGGTCGGGAAATTCGTGCCGCGTGGCGATGCTTCCGCCCGCGGCTTCGATCGTGCGGAAGAATTTTTGCGGCCGGCCGATGCCGGCAAAGGCGACAAGCGGTCCGGTCGGGAGCGCGCTCGTGACCGCGAGCTCGGCCGCGAGAACGCGCGTGCCCGCGAGCCGCGGCGCGACGCCAGCCTCGTCGGCCCCGATCAGCACCACGGCGTCGGCACGCGCCAGGGCGCCGGCCGCGCTCTCGCGCAGCGGACCCGCCGGAATGACGCTGCCGTTGCCGAAGCCATAGGCGCCGTCGACCACGAGCAGCGCGCAATCCTTGACGAGGCTCGGGTTCTGGAACCCGTCGTCCATGACGATGATGCCGGCGCCCGCAGCGATTGCCGCGCGAGCGCCCGCGACGCGGTCGCGCGCGATGATGGTCGGCGCCGCCGCCGCGAGAAGCAGCGCCTCGTCCCCGACCGCATTGGCGTCGTGCCGTGCGGCATCGACGCGCAGCGGACCTGGCTCCGTGCCGCCATAGCCGCGGCTCAGGAGAAAGGGTCGCGCGCCCCTGGCGCTAAGACGCTGCGCGAGGCTGAGCGAAACCGGCGTCTTGCCGGCGCCGCCGGCGACGGCGTTGCCGACGCACAGCACCGGCACGCTCGCGCGCCATGGCGTCGCGAGTGCGCGCCGCGCCGCGCCCGCTGCGGCGTTGGCCCAGGCGAGCGGCTCAAGCACGGCCTGCGCCAGCCCGGGCCGCGCCCAGAACTCAGGCGTAGACCGCTTTTTCATCCGGTGCGAGACGGTCGAGCCACGGCGCGAGCTGCGCCATCACCGCGTCGAGCACGTCGCGATTGTGCGCGGCGACGCCCAAGGCGGCGGCGGCGCGCGCGGCGCGCTCGACCGGGTCGTCGAGGAGCCGGCCAACGGCGGCGGCGAGGCTCGTCCCATCGGTGACGGTCAGCGTGGCGCCGGCCGCGGCCAATGCGCGCGCGATCGCGGCGCAGTTGCTCATGTCGGGTCCGTGCAGGATGGCGCAGTCGAGCAGCGCCGCCTCAAGCGGATTGTGGCCGCCTTTGCGTGCGATCGAACCGCCGATGAAGGCGATGCCGGCGAGCCGATAGAAAAGGCCCAGCTCGCCGAGCGTGTCGGCGAGATAGACATCGCTCGCAGGCTCGATCGCCTGTCCGCGCGAGCGCCGCGCCACCCGCAGGCCGCGCTCCTCGAGGAGGCCGACGATGGCGTCGCCGCGGGCGGGATGGCGGGGCGCGATCACCGTGAGGAGGCCCCGGTGCTGACGCGCGAGCGCACGATGGGCGAACGCCACCTGCGCCTCCTCGTCCTCGTGCGTGCTCGCCGCGAGCCAGAGCGGACGGCCCGCGCACGAGGCCGCGAGCGCCGCGAATGCGGCCTCGTCGACCGGCAGCGGCGCCGCCGCGGCCTTGAGGTCGCCGACCGTTGCCGCGCCCGCTGCGCCCAAGGCGCTGAAGCGCTCGGCCTGCGCCGCATCCTGCGCCAGGCACAGATCGAAAGACGACAGCAGTTCGTTGATGAGGCCGGGCAGGCGCTGCCAGTGCCGGAACGACCTGAGCGACATGCGGCCATTGAGGAGCAGAAGCGGTACGCCCGCGGCATGCGTCTCGGTGATGAGGTTGGGCCACAGCTCCGACTCGACCCAGAGCGCCAAGTCGGGCCGCCAGTGCGCGAGGAAGCGGCGGACCGCGGTGGGCCGGTCGACCGGGACGTATTGGTGCCACGCGCGATCAGGGGGAAGGCGGCTTGCGAGAAGGCGCGCCGACGTCACCGTGCCCGTCGTCACCAGTACCGAGAGCTTCGCACGCTCGACCAGGATGCGGTCGATGAGCGACAGCATCGAAACCGCTTCGCCGACGCTTGCGGCGTGGATCCAAACGAGCGCACCTTTGGGCCGCGCATGCGAGGCCTGGCCGCTCCGTTCGGCGATGCGCTCGCGGTCCTCCTTGCCGCGGGCGAGGCGGTGCGCGAGATAAAGCCCGATCGCCGGTCCCAAGGCCACGGAGAGCGCGCGATAGGTCTTGAGCGCGGCGCTCATCGGCTGCTTGCCGCGCGTCGCGCCGCGCGCCATTCGCGGCGCTGCAGCGTGCCCGGCTTCACCGTGTCGCGCCCGACGCCGCGGTCGGCCGCGGCCGTCAGCTCGTTGAGCCGCTCCTCGACGAGGCTGCGCCAGCGCTCGCTCTCGTCCGCTCCGAGCACCGCCGGAACCGCGATCGGCTCGCCCCAGAGATAAAGTCCACGCGCGAACGGCAGCGCGAGGTGGAAGCTGTCCCAGCTCGCCATGATGCGGCGCCGGCTCGTCGCGTAGGTCATCGGCACGATCGGCGCGGCCGCCATGCGCGCCACGGCGATAATGCCATCGCTCGCCCGCATCGCCGGGCCGTTGGGTCCGTCGGGTGTGATACCAACGCAGGCACCGGCGCGGAGATGGCGCAGCATGGTGCGGAGCGCCGCCGTCCCGCCGGTGTTGCTGGAACCTTCGACGGAGCCGATGCCGAAATAAGAGACCGCGCCGGCGATGATGCGTCCGTCGCGGTGGCCCGACATGAGCATGAAGAGCGGCTGGCGCCGCGCCCACATCAGCGGCAGCATGAGCATGCGTCCATGCCAGAACGCGACGATGAACGGCCGTTTCTCTGCCGTGAGCGCGCGCGGATGCTCTTCGCCCACCGTGCTCCACCGGCTCGTCAGGTAGACGAGCCGGATATAGAGCTGGAGCACGAAGCAGAGGACGCGGCGGGCCGCGTCCGAACGGAGCCAGCGCTTCAGTGCACTCATCCTCAGGCCCTGAGCTCCGCCGCCGCGGGCTCGCTCGCGAATTGCAGCGCATGGAGCCGCGCATAGGCGCCGTTGCGGCGCAGCAGCTCGGCATGCGTGCCGGATTCGGCGATGCGGCCGTTCTCGACAACGCAGATGAGGTCGGCATCGAGCACGGTCGAGAGGCGGTGCGCGATCACCACGGTCGTGCGTCCGCGCATGAGCGCCCGCAGCGCGAGCTGGACCTGGCGCTCGCTCTCGGTATCGAGCGCCGCCGTCGCCTCGTCGAGGAGAAGGATCGGCGCGTTCTTGAGCATGGCGCGGGCAATCGCGATGCGCTGACGCTGCCCGCCCGACAGCTTGACCCCATGCTCGCCGACGAGCGTGTCGTAGCCCTGCGGCAATCCCTGCACGAACTCGTGCGCCGCCGCCCCCTGCGCCGCCGCCACGATCTCGTCCTCGCTCGCGCCAAACCGGCCATAGGCGATGTTGGCGCGCACCGAGTCGTCGAACAGGGTTATCTCCTGGCTCACGAGGGCGATGGCGCCGCGGAGCGAGGCCAGCGTCACGTCGCGCACGTCGGCGCCGTCGACCCTGACCGCGCCCGCGCCCACGTCGTAAAAGCGCGGAATGAGGTTCAAGATGGTGCTCTTGCCGGAGCCCGAGGCGCCGACGAGCGCCACGGTCTTCCCGGCCGGCACGACGAGGTTCGTGCCGCGGAGGGCTTCGGTGCCGTTCGCATAGGTGAAGTGGACGGCGTCGAACACGATCTCGCCGCCGCTGACGCGCAGCGGCACCGCGTTTGGCCGGTCGCGTATCTCGGGCTCGAGATCGAGCACCGCGAAGATGCGCTGGGCGCCGGCGAGTCCTTCCTGGAGGCTCACATTGAGCCCGGCGAGATTCTTCATCGGCTGATAGGCGAGCAGCAGCGCCGTCACGAAGGAGAAGAACGTGCCGGGCGTGCGCACGCCGGCAATCACCTGGTGGCCGCCATAGAGAACGACGAGCGCCACGGCGATGCCGCCCAGCGTCTCCATGACGGGCGAGGAGATCGAGCGCGTGCGGGCTTGGCGCTGCACGAGCTTGTAAAGGCGCTCGATGACGCCGCCGGCGCGCGAGGTCTCGTGCGCCTCCATGCCATAGGCTTTGACGTGGCGCGCGCCCTGGAACGACTGGTTCAAGAGCGTCGTGAGCTGGCCGAACTCGGCTTGCGTATCGGCCGAGACGCGCCGCATGCGTCGCGCCACCCGGCTCATCGGCTGGAGCGCCAGTGGAAATGCCACGAAGGCGATTATCGCCAGGACCCAGTCTTGGTAGAACATGAGGGCGACGAGGAAGACCGCGGTCACCGCCTCCTTGCCCAAGGCCGCCAGCACGTTCGTCGCGGCGCTGCGCAGGATCAGCGTGTCGATCGTGAAGCGCGAGATGAGCGTGCCGGTCGGGTTGGCATGGAAGAAGGCGATGTCGGCGCGCATCAGCCGCGCGAAGAGGGTGAGCTGGATGTCGGCGACGACGCGCTGTCCGACCGTCGTCATCAACACCGCTTGCGCATAGCTCGCCAATCCCTTGACGAGCGCGAGAATGACGATCGCGGCCGGGATCACCAGAAGGAGCGAGGCGTCGCGCTCCATGAACACGCGGTCGAGCATCGGCTGCATGAGCCATGCGTTGGCCGCGGTCGCTGCGGCGGCCACGCCCATCGCCGCGAGCGAGAGCGCCATGCGTCCGAGGTGCGGCCGCAGGAAATCGCGCATGAGCCGCCGCAGCAGCGGCACGGTATGAAGGCTCGCCTCGCCCTTGAGCCAGCTCATGTCGCCATCGCCGCGCGAAATCCGGATCGAACCTGCACCGCGGTGGATTGTAGCCTTGGCCGTCCCTCGTCGCAAAAATTACCGGATTTCAGGCCCCTGCCACCGTCATGCCCTCGATCCGCACGGTCGGCGAGTCGAGGCCGGTGCGGAAGACGAGGTCGTTGGCCGCCGTCAAGTTGAGGAACATGTCCTTCAGGTTGCCGGCGATAGTGAGCTCGGAGACTGGGTAGGCGATTGCGCCCTTTTCGATCCAGAAGCCGGCGGCGCCGCGGCTATAGTCGCCGGTGACGCCACTGACGCCCATGCCCATGAGCTCGGCAACATAGAATCCTGACTCGATGTCGGCCATGAGCTCCTTGGGCGAGAGCGTGCCGCGGTCGAGCCACAGATTCGAGGGCGAGGGGCCTGGCGGGCCGCTGGTGCCGCGACTCGCATGGCCCGTGCTCGAGAGGCCGAGCTGGCGCGCGGAGGCGAGATCGAGGATCCAGGTCTCGAGTCGGCCGTCGGCGACGATCGCGCGGCGCCGATTGGCGACGCCTTCGCCGTCGAACGGCTTCGAGCGCAGGCCGCGGCGCTTGTGCGGGTCGTCGATGATGGCCGTGCCGTGCGCGAAGATGGGGGCGCCAAGCCGGTCCTTCAAAAAGCTCGTGCCGCGCGCCACCGACGGACCACTGATGGCGCCGACGAGATGGCGCAGGAGCGATCCGGCAACGCGCGGGTCATAGACCACCGGGCATTTGCAGGTTGCGACCTTGCGCGCGTGGAGGCGCTTGACCGTGCGCTCGCCGGCGCGCCGTCCGACCGTCGCCGCGTCCTCGAGATCGCTGCCATGGACCGCGCTCGAATAATCGTAGTCGCGCTCCATCTCGCTGCCTTCGCCCGCCAGCACGGCGACGCTGACGCCATGGCCCGTGCCAGAGTAAGTGCCGGAAAACCCGTTCGAGGCGGCGAGCGCCATCGACGAGCGGCTCCAGCTCGCTTCGGCACCTTCGGAATTGGTGACGCCGGGGACGGCGCGGGCGGCGTCCTCGGCCGCCGCGGCGCGCGCGATCAGAAGCTCGGGCTCGGGCTCCACGGGGTCGGCGAGGTCGAGATCGGGCCAGCTCCGCGCGAGCAGCTCCTCGGGCGCGAGGCCGCAATAGGGGTCCTCCGGCACGGCGCGCGCCATGGCGATGGCGCGCTCCACGAGCTCGCCCACACGCGCGGGATCGCGCTCGTTCGACGACACGCTCGCCTGGCGCCGGCCGATGAAGACGCGCAGGCCCAGGTCGTAGCTCTCCGAGCGCTCGAGCTTCTCGATCCGGCCGAGCCGCTGCGCATGCGCGAGCGATGCGCCCTCGAACAGCACGGCGTCGGCGGCGTCGGCGCCGGCGCGCCGTGCGCGGGCGATCAGGTCGCCGAGAAAAGACAGGGAATCCATGGCATCATCCTTAACGGGACTTGAACCTTAACAACTGCTTGAGCGAGCACAAGGGAAGCTTGGGCGGTACCGTCCCGCGTCCGTTAACCGCGATTTAAGCGCGGTCCCAGCAAACTTGCCGCCACGATGGAGCGAACAACGCGCGATGCGGGCGACCGTCTCGAGGCGCAGGTCGAAGTGGCCGTGCGCCGTGCGCTGCAGCCTTTTTGCGATGAGCTCCGCGCCTTCGTCGACCGCCGCATGTCCGAGGTGAGCGCCGAGATCAACGCCGCGGTGCAGATCGTCGATTTCAGCGAGGCCGCCCTTTCGGGGCAGCTTGCCGGCATTCAGGACCAGGTTTCGCGCGTGCTCGCCGCGCCCGAGGCGGGCGGTGGCAACTCGGGCGTTCAGCTCGCCACCATCGTCGACGCGACCGCCGATGCGGCGCACCAGATCCTAGAGGCGGCCGAGGCGATCAGCCGCGCCATCGAGGCCGCCGGAACCGGTGACGACGTGATCCGCGAGAAGCTCGAGACGATCTTCAGCGCCTGCGCCTTCCAGGATCTCGCCGGCCAGCGCATCCGCCGCGCCATCGAGCATCTGCAGATGGTCGAAGGCACGATCGCCGTCCTCGCCAGCAACGGCGCGCGCGCGCCGATGCCCGATCTCGGGTCCACGGCGCAGCCAACCGCGCCGGTGAGCCAGGCCGATATCGACGCCCTCTTCGCAAGCAACAGCAACGCCGCTTAGCGCCAGATCGGCTTGCCCGTGCCGGGGAGCCCGAGCTGCGGCCACTTCTCGGTCACGGCCGCGACGATATCGTCGCGCATGCGGAGCCGCTTGCCCCACGGCCGCTCGGTCTCGCCCGGCCATTTGTCGGTGGCGTCGAGCCCAATCTTGCCGCCCAAGCCCGCCACCGGCGAGGCGAAG
>DATIXQ010000121.1:0-33090 GCA_035518375.1 Allostellaceae bacterium
CGAGCCATAGTCGACGACGAGCGGCGCATCGGTGCCGTCATATTTCACGTGCGCCTTCCTGAGGATGCTCATGCGCTCGGGCCGGATGCCTTGCGCAAGCATCTCGTCCTTGCCGGCTGCCGCAAGCCGCGCCAGCGCGCGATCGAGGGTCGGCATGAGATCGTGCTCGAGCCGCGCCTCGACCGCCTCCTCCTTGAGCGCGCGCAAATCCGCGAGCCCCATACCATAGGCCGACAGCACGCCCGCCAGAGGATGGATATAGACGCGCTTCATGCCGAGCGCGTCGGCGACCTTACAGGCATGCTGACCGCCGGCCCCACCGAAGCAGCAGAGTGTATATTCGGTGACGTCGTAGCCCCGTTCTATCGAGATCTGCTTGATCGCGTTCGCCATGTTCTCGACGGCGATCTTGAGAAAGCCCTCGGCGACCGCCGCCGGTTCGCGCTTGTCGCCTGTGGCGGCCGAAATCTCGGCCGCGAGCGCCGTGAACTTACGCTCGACGATGTCGCGGTCCAGGGGGTCGTCACCGGAGGGGCCAAAGACGCGCGGGAAGAAGCGGGGTTCGATCCGGCCGAGCATGACATTAGAGTCCGTGATGGTGAGCGGCCCGCCGCGGCGATAGCAGGCCGGGCCGGGCACCGCACCGGCGGAATCGGGACCCACGCGGTATTTCGCGCCGTCGAAAACACAGATCGAGCCGCCGCCCGCGGCGACAGTGTGGATATACATCATCGGCGCACGCAGCCGCACGCCCGCCACCATTGTCTCGAATCGGCGCTCATACTCGCCGGCGTAATGCGACACGTCGGTCGAGGTGCCCCCCATGTCGAAGCCAATGATCTTGTCGTAACCGGCCATCTGCGCCGTGCGCACGGCGCCGACGATGCCGCCCGCCGGACCCGAGAGGATCGCGTCCTTGCCCTGGAAACGGTGCGCATCGACAAGACCGCCATTCGACTGCATGAAGAGTAGCCGCACACCCTCGAGTTCGGCCGCGACCTCGACGACGTAGCGGCGCAGGATCGGGGAGAGATATGCGTCCACGACTGTCGTGTCGCCGCGGCTCACGAGCTTCATCAGCGGGCTCACCTCGTGGCTCACCGAGATCTGCGTGAAGCCCACTTCGCGCGCGACCTTCTCGACGATTCGTTCGTGCGCGGGATAGCGATAGCCGTGCAGCAGCACGATAGCGGCGGCGCGGATGCCCGCCGCATAGGCCGCCGCGAGATCGGCGCGGATCACCGCCGGATCTGGCGCGCATATCACGTCGCCCGCCGCGGTCAAGCGCTCGTTCACCTCGACAACGCGCTCGTAAAGCTGCTGCGGCAGGACGATGTGGCGGGCGAACAGTTTCGGACGGTTCTGGTAGCCGATGCGGAGCGCATCGGCGAAGCCCTTGGTAATGACGAGAAGCGTGCGCTCGCCCTTATGCTCGAGAAGCGCGTTGGTCGCGACCGTTGTGCCCATCTTCACCGCGGCGACGGCAGCCGCCGGGATCTTCGTATTCGGCGCGAGCCCCAGAATTTCGCGGATGCCGGCGATCGCCGCATCGCGATAGCGGCCGGGATTCTCGGACAGCAGCTTCTTGCTGACTAGGCTGCCGTCGGGACGCCGCGCCACTACGTCGGTGAAGGTGCCGCCGCGGTCGATCCAGAACTGCCACGCCTCGCCGTCGCTCATGCGCCCAGAAGCCCTGCCAGATGCAGGAAGTCGCGCGCGAGGAGATCGAACTCGCCCTCCGCGACCGACTCGTGCGGCGGGCCCGGTCCGTACTCCAAGGGGCGCGTCACATACGCGGTGCGGAGCCCATGTTGGCGTGCCGAGCGGAGATCGTAGGCGTGCGACGCGACCAGCATGCACTGACCCGGCTCCAATCCCAGATAGTCCGGTACCATCCGGTACGCCTCGGGATCGGGTTTGTAATGGCGCACGAGTTCGGCCGTGAAAGTGATGTCCCACGGCAGGCCGCCGTGCTTGGCGAGGCGCACCATCTGGCCGACGCTGCCATTCGTGAGCGTGCCGATAATGAAGCGCGCCTTCAGGCGCGCGAGCCCCGGGACGGCGTCGGGCCAGGGATCGAGCTGCTCCCACGCCCGCCCGAGTGACTGCCGCGCCGCGTCGTCGAGCGTCACGCGCTGGCGCGAGAGAAGCGCATCGAGATTGCGGCGATGGAGAATGTCGAGCTTCGCCCACGGCTCGACGCCGCTCCGCACCGCATCAAGCGCTGGGCGATACCCCGCGTACCACTCATCGGCAAATCGTGCGGGATCACCAAACACGCCCGCTGCCGCCACGGCGCGGGTGACGCCACCGCGCCAGTCGACGACGGTGCCGAACACATCGAACACGATTGCCTTGAGCTCTTCCGGCATCAGTGGTGGCCGTGATCCTGCGGTGGCGCGGCCGCCGCACCGCCCTTGCCCGGGATGCACCAGAGGCAGACACCGATACCGACGCTGCCGAGGATGAAGAGTACGAGCCCAACGCCGAACGACATCGCGGGCGCTCTCGTTGTTGATCGGTTGCGGGGACTGACGCTAACACATGGCGGTAAGGCGCGCGAGGAGCGGGGTGGAGAAGAGCGGTGCAATCCCGGCATTCGCCGACGAGGCGCGCCTCAGGCGGACGCTCCGACGCAACCGCGCGCTCGCAACCGGAATTCTGGGCGTTGCTGCGCTCGTCTTCATCGGCACGAGCGCGGTGCCCGAGCCGGGCTTCTGGATCGCGCTGGTGCGGGCGGGCGCCGAGGCGGCCCTCGTTGGAGGACTAGCCGACTGGTTCGCGGTGACGGCGCTCTTCCGTCATCCGCTCGGTCTTCCGATTCCTCGGACGGCCGTCATCCCGAAGAACAAGGACCGCATCGGCGAAGGGCTCGGCCAGTTCGTGGAGCGCAATTTCCTCGCTCCCGAGATACTCGCGGCGAAGCTCGCGGTGCTCGAGCCGGTCGAGCGTGTGGCGCGCTGGCTCGCCGCACCCGACCATGCGCGCGCGGCGGCTCAGGGAATTTGCGACGCATTGCCGCCGCTTGTCCGCTCGCTCGAGGACCCGGAGCTTCGGTCTTTCGTCGCGCGCTCACTTCACGAGCAGCTGCGCGAGGCCGAACTCGCGCCCGCGCTCGGGCGCATGCTCGCCATTTTGACACGAAGCGCGCCCTACGACGCGCTCTTCGACCGAGCGCTCGACGCCGCGCGCGACGCGCTCGCTGACAACACGGGACGGATCTACGCGCTCGTTGCCGAGCGCAGCCGCTGGTGGATTCCGCGTTCGATCGACCGCCGTGTCGCAGAACAGATCGTTGGCGGCATCGAGGAAATCCTCGCCGAGCTTCGCGACAAGGAAAGCGCCGCGCGCGCAAGCTTTCGCGCCGCCGTCGCGCACGCGACCGACGAACTGGTGCACTCGCCAGACTGGCGCCGGCGCGTGGCAGAACTGAAGGAGACCGTGCTCGAACAGAAGGAAGTCCAGGACTGGCTCGCGGCAGTATGGGACGAGTTGCGCCGCATCGTGGTCGAAGACCTCGAGTCGCCGCGCTCTCGTACACGCGAAGCCATCGCAGCCGGGCTGCAATCTTTGGGGCACACCCTCGCCGCAGACCCGGCGATGCGGCAGCGCATCCACGGCGCCGTCGAGCACGTGGCGCTCGCCGTAGTGCCCTGGCGCGGCCAGATCTCAGCGCTCATTGCCGAAGTTGTGCGCACGTGGGATGCCGACACCGTCGCAGCACGGCTCGAACTCGCGATGGGCAGCGATCTGCAGTACATCCGAATGAACGGCACGCTGGTCGGTGCCTGCGTCGGCTGCCTGCTCTTCCTCATCACGCGCTTCCTCTTCTGGTAGCATTGGGAATGGCGCTTCGCGACCTGCCTTCACCCAATCACGGACCCCGCGCTGCCGCGATCGACATGTTGGTGGTTCACTACACCGGTATGAGGAACGCGACCGAGGCGCTCGCTCGGCTCACCTCACTCGATTCGGCCGTGAGCGCGCATTACCTCATCGACGAGGACGGCACCGTATGGCGGCTCGTGCCGGAAGAGCGGCGTGCGTGGCACGCCGGGATCTCGTTCTGGCGAGGGCGACGCGACATCAACAGCGCCTCGATCGGAATCGAGTTAGTGAATCCCGGACACGAGTTCGGCTACCGCGCCTTTCCCGAGGCTCAACTCGCCGCGCTCGAAGTGCTCGCCCGCGACATTCTCGGGCGGCATGCGATCCCGCCGCACAATGTGCTCGGTCATTCGGACGTGGCGCCCGCGCGCAAGCAGGATCCGGGCGAGCTGTTCCCGTGGAGGCGCCTTGCGCTTGCCGGCATCGGGGTCTGGCCCGGATCGCCGCTGCCGCCGGCGCCGCGTGAAATCAGACCCGTGCTGGGCGCCATCGGTTACGATCCGGACGTGGCGCTCGCACCGACGATCACTGCCTTCCAGCGCCATTTTCGGCCCATTCCGTGCGACGGCGTCCCTGACGAGGAAACGCGCGCAATGGCTGCCGCAATCGCGAATCTGTACCGCGGGGTTTGACTCTGGCGCACCACGTCCGCTTATCTTGGAATGCCAGACGGCCGGATGGCCGCCCTCGCTGCGAGGCGAGGGAGGAAAGTCCGGGCTCCACGGAAGCAGGGTGCCGGGTAACGCCCGGCGAGGGCGACCTCAGGGAAAGTGCCACAGAAACATACCGCTAAGCCCCGCCGCAGGGCGGGGTGGCAAGGGTGAAATGGTGCGGCAAGAGCGCACCGCGCCTCCGGCAACGGCGGCGGCAGGGCAAACCCCACCGGGAGCAAGACCAAGTAGGGGCGGCGGGCGCCGCGAGGCGCCAGGCGAGTTTCCGCGCCGCCGCCCGGGTCGGTCGCGTGAGGCGCTCGGCGACGGGCGTCCCAGATGAATGGTCATCCCCCGCCCTCGGCGGGGACAGAACCCGGCTTATAGGCCGTCTGGCATTATCCGAACATAGAGAGAACGAATTCCATTGCTTGTGACTTTGGGACTATTCGACCCCATCAGTGGGAAGGAATTCCATTTGAGAAATCCCGCCTAACTCACGGTTTTACTTCGCAGATGATTTGACAAACCGCACGTTCCCATGCTATCCCATACCGTCCCATCATGAGCAGGCAACGCCCATGTCCTGCCATCCCTGGGGCGAGGGCGGGAGCTGGGGCGTGCCACTGTTCCTTTCGACGTTCATCAACAAGCTCGACCGGAAGGGCCGGGTCTCTGTTCCCGCTCCGTTCCGAAGCGCGCTGGCCGATCAATCCTACCCCGGCGTCGTTCTTTTCCCCGCCATCAACAGCCGCGCCCTCGAGGGAAGCGGCATGGACCGGATGGAGGAACTCTACGCCCGGATCGCCGCGCTGCCGGAATTCTCCGACGAGCGCGACGCGATCTCCACGATCTTCGCCGACGCACAGCAGCTCCCGTTCGATAGCGAGGGCCGTATCACGCTGCCGCCCGAATTTTGTGAGCACGCGGGGATCGTGCTCGAGATGGGCGCGGCTTTCGTCGGCAACGGTAAGACCTTCCAGATCTGGGAGCCCGGGCGCTTCGAGCTGCATCAGCAGGAGCGCCGCGCTCGCGCGCGGAGCGTAACGTTGCCGCTCCCGGCCCCGGCGCCGAAATGAGCGCCGCCGTGCATGAGCCTGTCCTCGTCGCGGAGACACTCGCGGCCCTCGGCCCGCGCGACGGCGCGCTCTACCTCGACGGCACTTTCGGCGGCGGCGGCTGGAGCAAGGCGCTACTCGAGGCCGCACGCTGCAGCGTCGTCGCGATCGATCGCGATGCGGCAGCGCTCCGCGGCGGCGCCGCCCTTGCGAGCCGCTTCGCCGGCCGCTTGACGCTCGTTGAAGGACGCTTTGGCGAGATGGACGTGCTGCTGCGGCCTTTGGGCATCGCCGCGGTGAACGGCGTTGCGCTCGACCTCGGCGTCTCGTCGAACCAGCTCGACGAGCCCGCGCGCGGTTTCTCGTTTCGCGGCGACGGGCCCCTCGACATGCGAATGGGCGCCGACGGCGCGAGCGCCGCGGATATCGTCAACACCCTTCCCGAGCACGACCTAGCTGAATTGATCCGCGACTACGGCGAAGAGCGCCACGCCCGCCGCATCGCGCGCGCGATCGTGCGTGCCCGTGTCGAGGCGCCGATCACCCGCACGGTGGCGCTCGCCGCGTTGGTGCGCGGCGTCGTTCCGGCCGCGACGGTCGGCATCGATCCCGCCACGCGCACGTTTCAGGCCCTGCGCATCGCCGTCAATGACGAATTGGGTGAGCTCGATCGCGGCCTCGCCGCGGCCGAACGACTCCTCGCCCCGGGCGGGCGGCTTGCGGTCGTCTCTTTCCATTCGCTTGAGGATCGCCGTGTGAAGGATTTCCTGCGCGTACGCAGCGGCACCAGTCCCCGCGGATCGCGTCACTTGCCGCCGCAGGCGCGGGCCGCGCGTCCGAGCTTCCGTCTCCTGAACCGCAGGCCGATCACTCCAGGCGATGCCGAGATCTCGCGCAATCCGCGCGCTCGCTCGGCGCGGCTTCGCGCCGCCGAGCGCACCGAGGCCGCGCCAATGGGCCCGGTAGCATGATCCGCCCGAGCACGATCCTGTGGGGCTGCGCAGTGGTCGCCGTCGGTTACGCCATGTTCCAGATGAAGTACGAAGTCATGCAGCAGGAAGACCGACTCGCACGCCTTAACCATGATATTGCATCCGACCGCGAGGCGGTGCGCGTGCTCAACGCCGAATGGAACTACCTGTCGCAGCCGGCCCGGCTTGACGAGCTCGCCAAGCGCTATCTCACGCTCGTTCCGATCGGGCCGAAGCAGCTTATCGACATCGCCGCTATTCCGCTTCGCGTGCCCGAGGGGACCGCGGGCGCTTCCGCAGCGTCTTCACCCGCGCCCGCGCGGATGGCCGACCTCAAGACGAGTGCCGAACGATGACCGAGTCTTCGCCGCGCGAAGAGAATCCGTGTCGGCCGCGCCATTTCCGGCCCGATCCCTGCGGTCCTGCAACGCCCGCCGAAGGCCCGGCGCGCCAGTCGCTCGACCAGAGCCACACGCGGCTTCTCATCACGGCGGCGCTGTTCTGTCTCGTCTTCGCGGTCATCGGCGTGCGCCTCGTCGAGGTGGGATTGGGCGGGGACGACGCGCATATTGCCCGGCAAGAACCGAGCCGCGGCATCACCACGGGCCGGGCCGACATCGTCGACCGCAACGGCGTGCTCCTTGCGACAACACTCGAGACGCCCTCGCTCTTCGCCGATCCGAAGGAGATCGCTGACGCGCAGAAGGCGGCACGCGCGCTTGTTCAGATCCTGCCCGATCTCGACGAGAAGGAGGTCGTGCAAAAGCTCGGTTCCGGCAAGAGCTTCGTGTGGCTGAAGCGTCACCTCACGCCGCGCGAGGAGGAAGCCGTCAACCGGCTGGGCCTGCCCGGCCTGCAATTCATGCCCGAAGGCAAACGCGTCTATCCCGAAGGTGATCTTGCCGCACATGTCGTGGGCTACACCGACACGGACGGAAACGGGCTCGCGGGCATCGAGCGCGGCCTCGACGCGAGGCTGCGCAAAGGCGGCGCCCCGGTCCAGCTCTCGCTCGACGCACGGGTGCAGTACATCCTGCGCGACGAGACGGCGAAGGCAGTGAGCGAGTTCAACGCCATCGGCGGCATGGGCATCGTCATGGACGTGCGCACGGGAGAGATTCTCGCGATGGTGTCGCTTCCCGATTTCGATCCGAACGATGCGAATACGGCGACCCCGGCGACAACATTCAACCGCGCAACGCTCGGCGCCTACGAGATGGGCTCAGTCTTCAAAATCTTCACGATGGCGATGGCGCTCAACGATCACGTCGCGACGCTCGAAAGCAGCTACGACGCCACCAATCCCATTCATATCGGCCGCTTCACCATTCACGACGATCATGCGCAGCGGCGTTGGCTCACCGTGCCGGAGATCTTCGAGTATTCCTCGAACATCGGCGCGGCCAAGGTCGCGCTCGATGTCGGCGCCGATCGGCAACGTGATTTCCTCGGCCGGCTCGGCCTTCTCAGCGCACCCCACTTTCAGCTCAAGGAGATCGCCACGCCGCTCGTGCCGGCCGTATGGCACCCGGTCAACGTGATGACGGTCGGCTTCGGGCACGGCATCTCGGTGAGCCCGTTGCAGCTTGCGACCGGGGTAAGCGCGGTTGCCAACGGCGGCATTCTCCATTCCGCAACGCTCCTGAAGCAAGCGGACGATGCACAAGCGCTGGGTACGCGCGTCCTGACGCAGGAGACCTCAATCGAGATGCGCAAGCTTCTGCGTCTGGTGGTTGAGCACGGCACCGGCAAACTCGCGGAGGCGGATGGCTATCTGGTAGGTGGCAAGACCGGCACGGCGGAGAAAGTGTCCGGGCACCACTACGCCGAGCATGCGCTGCTCTCGTCTTTCGTCGGGGTCTTCCCGGTCAACGACCCGCGCTATCTCGTGCTGGTGAGCGTCGACGAACCGCACGGCAACAAACAGACGGCGGGCTACGCAACGGGCGGCTGGATCGCCGCGCCGGCCGTGCGCGAGACCATCGAGCGCATGGCCTCGATCGTCGGAATTCCACCGGTTGACGAAGATTCGCCCGAAATTCGCCGTTCTCTCATGGTTACCTTGCCCTCCCCCGAGGGGCGGAAATTTGCGGCTAACTGAGCTCATGGACGGCGCGAGCGCCCTAATTTTGACACCGCCGCCCGGCGATCCGGAAATCACGGGGCTGACCTCCGACTCCCGCGAGGCGAAAGCGGGAGACTTGTTCGCCGCGCTTAGCGGGACGCGCACTGACGGCACCCGCTTCATCGGCGAAGCAATTGCAAAGGGTGCGGCGGCGGTATTGACCTCCGACGGCGCGGCAGCGTCAGCGCTTCCGGTCCCGGTCATTGTCGATCCGGCACCGCGCCGCCGTCTCGCACTGATCGCGGCTCGATTTCACGCGCCGCAGCCCAAAACAATCGCCGCAGTTACCGGCACGAACGGCAAGACCTCCGTCGCCGTCTTCACGCGGCAGATCTGGGCGCAGCGTGGTTGGCGCGCGGCGAGCCTCGGCACGATCGGCATTGTCGGCCCTGATTTCGAGCGCCCCGGCAACCTCACGACGCCCGACCCGGTGGCGCTGCATCGCGAGCTCAACGGGCTTGCGAGGAAGGGTATCGACCACGTCGTGGTCGAGGCCTCAAGCCATGGGCTCGACCAGTTCCGCCTCGACGGGCTTACTCTCTCGGCGGCAGCCTTCACCAACTTGACGCGCGACCACCTCGACTACCACGTCGACATGTCGGCCTACTTCGCGGCTAAGCGCCGCCTCTTCGCCGAGCTCTTGCCGCCGGGCGGAACGGCGGTGCTCAACGCCGACGGGCCGGAGGGACGCGAGCTCGCCGCGCTCGGCGCTGCGCGCGGGCAGCGCGTGATCCTGTTCGGACGCAGCGGAGATGCCGAGCTCAGGCTGCTCGGGGCTGAGCCGGAAGGCGCGGGGCAGCGCATCACGATCGACGCCTTCGGTTCTCGTTCCACGCTTCTCCTGCCGCTCATTGGCACGTTCCAGGCGATGAACGCGCTCGCCGCCCTGGGCCTCGCCGTAGCGACCGGCGTTCCGGTGGACGTGGCTGTTTCGGCCCTCAAGCAGCTCGAAGGTGCGCCCGGCCGCATGGAGCATGTCGCGACGCGCGCCACCGGCGCTCCCATCATCGTCGACTACGCCCACACCCCTGACGCGCTCGAAACCGCGCTGTTGGCGCTGCGCTCCCATTGCCGCGGCTCGCTCGTTGTGGTGTTCGGCTGTGGCGGCGACCGCGATCCCGGCAAGCGGCCGCTGATGGGCGCGATTGCCGCGCGGCTCGCGGATAGTGTCATCGTCACCGACGACAATCCTCGTAGCGAGGATGCCGCTTCGATCCGTCGTGCCATCCTCGCGGCCTGCCCGCGCGCGCGAGAGATCGGCGACCGCGCGACCGCGATCCGCGACGGCGCGGCAATGCTGGGTCCCGATGACCTTCTGCTGCTTGCCGGCAAGGGGCACGAGCGCGGCCAGATCGTCGGTGCGCGAACATTGCCATTCTCGGACGCCGAAGTCGCGCTCGTGGCCATCGCCGAGCTCGACGGAGCAGGCCGGTGACGCCGCTCTGGACGGCAGAGGAAGCCGCTGCCGCGACTGGCGGTACGAGTGCGCGCCAATGGAGCGCGATGGGCGTCTCGATCGACAGCCGCACGGTGGCGAGGGGTGATCTTTTCATTGCCCTTGGCGGCCCAAATTTCGACGGCCACGATTTCGTTGCCGACGCGCTCCAAAAGGGCGCGGTGGTAGCGCTCGTCAGTCGCGAACCCAGGAATGTCACGGTCGATGCGCCGCTGCTCACCGTGGCCGACACGCAAAAAGCGCTCGAAGATCTCGCCCGCGCCGCCCGCGCCCGCGCCCGTGCAACCGTCGTCGCCATCACGGGCAGTGTCGGCAAAACCGGAACGAAGGAAGCGCTGCGCCTCGCCTTCGAGCGGCAGGGCCGCACGGTCGCTTCGGCCGGCAGCCTCAACAACCAGTTCGGCGTGCCGCTTTCGCTTGCACGCATGCCGCGCGAGACGAATTTCGGCGTGTTCGAGATAGGCATGAACCATCCTGGCGAAATCGACGGGCTGACACGGCTTGCGCGGCCGGACATCGCCGTCATCACCACGATTGAGCCGGTGCATCTCGGCTTCTTCCCGTCCGTCGAGGCTATTGCCGATGCGAAAGCCGAGATTTTCAACGGGATGGGGCCACGCGGCGCTGCCGTGCTGAATCGCGACAACGTGCACTTCGCGCGGCTTGCGGAGGCCGCGCGGGTGCGCGGCATCCAGCGCATTCTCGGTTTCGGCCTCCATGCCGAAGCCGCAGTGCGGCTCATCGACTGCCACCTCCACGCGACGGCGAGCGCCGTCACGGCCGCGGTAATGGGCGAGATCGTCGACTATTGCGTCGCCATCCCAGGCCGACATTGGGTAATGAACAGCCTCGCGGTGCTCGCCGCGGTAAAGGCGGCGGGCGGCGACGTGGGCGCCGCGGCAGCGGCCCTGGGCGCGCTCGAACCGATGGAAGGGCGCGGCCGGCGCCACCGCATCGAAGTTCCGGCCGGCGGCACCGCCGACCTTATCGACGAAAGCTACAACGCCAGTCCCGCCTCGATCCGCGCCGCCCTCGATGTGCTCGCCGCCAACGAGCCGGGCAAGGGCGGTCGGCGCATCGCCGTGCTCGGCGACATGCTGGAGTTGGGCGCGGATGCGCGCCGTCTCCACCGCGAGCTCGCCCGCCCGATCGCAGAGGCGCATATCGATCTCGTCTTCGCCGTCGGTCAGGAGATGCGCGCGCTCTACGATGCGCTGCCGAAGGGAAAGCGCGGCGGCTTCACTGCGACCGCTTCCGATATGGCCGAACTCCTGCCGCTACGCCTCAACGCAGGAGATATCGTCACGATCAAAGGATCGCACGGCAGCCGCATGTACGAGGTGGTGGCGCGGCTCCTTGCACTCCGCATGGCTGCGGCGGTGAAAGGCTAGCGCGATGCTCTATCACCTGCTGGCCCCACTCTCCGACAAGTTCGAACCTTTCAATCTTTTTCGCTATCTGACGTTCCGCTCGGGCGGCGCGGTGGTGACGTCCTTACTCCTGAGCTTCGCGCTCGGACCCTCGGTCATCGCCTGGCTCAGGAAAAAGCAGCAGGAAGGTCAACCCATCCGCATCGATGGGCCTCAGACGCACCTCGTCTCGAAGAAGGGAACGCCGACTATGGGCGGCGTGCTGATTCTGCTGGCGCTCATCGTCTCGACCCTGCTCTGGGCCGATCTCACCAACGGCTATGTCTGGGTGACGCTCTTCGTCACGGCGAGCTTCGGCCTCATCGGCTTCTTCGATGACTATCAGAAGCTCACGCGGCGGTCCTCCCGCGGCGTGCCAGGCCGCATGAAGCTCTTGGCTGAGATGGTGATCGGCGGCATCGGCGCGATCGCCATCGTGTGGCTGACGCGCGGCACGCTTGCGACGTCTTTCGCGATCCCGTTCTTCAAGAGCGCGCTTTTCAATCTAGGCTGGCTCTTCGTTCCGGTCGCGATCGTGGTGATGACGGGCGCCTCGAACGCGGTCAACCTAACCGACGGGCTCGACGGGCTTGCGATCGTGCCGGCGATGATCGCCGCTGGCTGCTTCGCGCTCATTTCCTATCTTGTCGGCAATGCTGTTTTTGCCAACTACCTCCAGATCAACCATGTCGCCGGAACGGGCGAGCTTGCCGTCTTCTGCGGCGCGATGGTGGGCTCGGCTCTAGGCTTCCTGTGGTTCAATGCGCCGCCGGCAATGGTTTTCATGGGCGACACCGGCTCGCTCGCGATCGGCGGCGCCCTGGGCGTCGTAAGCGTCATTACCAAGCATGAGCTAGTGCTTGCGATCATTGGCGGGCTCTTCGTGCTCGAGACCGTGTCTGTGATCGTGCAGGTGGCGAGCTTCAAGCTCACCGGCCGCCGCGTCTTCCGCATGGCGCCGCTCCATCATCATTTCGAGCAGAAGGGCTGGCAGGAGCCGACGATTGTCATCCGCTTCTGGATCATCGCGTCGATCCTGGCCATTGCCGGGCTCTCGACCCTGAAGCTCAGGTAACGGCGATGATTGAGGTGAGCCGCTTCAGAAACGAGAGTGTCGCCATTCTTGGCCTTGCGCGCTCGGGCCTCGCCGCGGCAAAGGCGCTGCAGAAAGGGGGTGCGCGCGTCCTCGCGTGGGACGATGCCGAGAAGCGCCGGATCGAGGCGCTTGAGACGGGCGTGCCACTCACCGATCTCACCGCCGCCGACCTGCGCGGCGTGCGCGCGCTCGTGCTGTCGCCGGGCATTCCGCACTCGTTTCCGGTGCCGCACAAAGTCGCTGCGCGCGCGAAGGAAGCGGGCATTCCGATCATCGGCGATATCGAGTTGCTCGCCCTGAGCCGTCGCGAGGCGCGTTATCTCGGCGTCACGGGTACGAACGGCAAGTCGACGACGACGGCGCTCATCGGCCATATCTTGGCCCAGAGCGGACGGCGCGTCGCCGTGGGCGGCAATATCGGCGTCCCCGCGCTCGCGCTCGACGCATTGAACGCAGACGGCACCTACGTCCTGGAGATGAGCTCCTATCAACTCGAACTCTGCCCCAGCCTCATCTTCGACGGCGCCGCGCTGCTGAACATCACGCCCGACCATCTTGACCGGCACGGCGGCATGGACGGATACGTCGCCGCCAAGGAGCGCATCTTTGCAGGCCAGAACGAGCATCATTTCGCCGTCGTTGGTTTCGACGACGCGATCTGCCGCGGTATCGCAGCGAAGCTGAGACGCCAGCGTGTCATCCCTATCTCCGGCGCGCATGAGGCGCCGGGCGGCGTCTCGGCGGCGGACGGCTGGCTCGTCGACGACACCGAGGGCGCGGCGCAGCGCATCCTCGATTTGCGCACGGTCGAGCGATTGCCTGGGCGGCACAATTGGCAGAACGCGGCCGCCGCGTTCGCCGCGGCGCGCGCACTCGGGCTTTCCGCGACAGAAGCGGCCTCGGGCATCCGCACTTTCGCCGGCCTGGCCCATCGCCAGGAAACGATCACCGTCATCGACGGGGTCCGCTACGTCAACGATTCGAAGGCGACCAACGCCGCTTCCACAGAAAAGGCCCTCGCCTGCTACGAGCGCATCCATTGGATCGCGGGCGGTCAAGCAAAAGAGGGCGGCATTACGACGCTCGCGAGATATTTCCCGCGCATCCGTAAGGCGTACCTTATTGGAGCGGCGGCCAAGGACTTCGCGGCAACGCTGGAGGGCAAAGTCACCTCAGAGCAATGCGGCACGCTTGCGCGCGCACTCGAGGCGGCGCATGCAGCCGCGCGCGCCGGCGAGACGGTACTCCTGTCGCCAGCCTGCGCTTCCTTCGACCAGTTCACCGACTTCGAAGCGCGCGGTGATGCGTTCCGCCGCCTCGTCGCGACCCTGCCGGGAGCGCACGCATGAATTTCGCGCGGACCGATCAGAGCGCGATCGCGCAATGGTGGTGGACGGTCGATCGCTGGACCCTTCTGGCGCTCGCAATGCTAATCGGCATGGGCGCTCTCATGGTGATGGCGGCAAGCCCGGCCGTGGCAGTGCGGATTGGTGCCAACAGTCTCCATTTCATCCACCGCTTCTTCGCTTTCTTGCCAGCGACGCTTCTGACAATGTTCGTTGTCTCGCTGCAAAGTCCGCGCGGCATCCGCCGCATTGCCGCGATCGTCTTCATCGTGTCCCTTCTCGCGCTTGCCTATACACTCGTCGGCGGAGTCGAGATCAAAGGCGCGCGGCGCTGGATCGAGGTGCCGGGAATCTCGATCCAGCCGTCGGAGTTCGTAAAGCCGAGCTTCGCGGTGGTGTGCGCCTGGCTCTTCGCGCAGTACCGGCTCAATCCGGGTTTCCCCGGCCACTGGATCGCGATGGCGCTCTATGTAGTCGTGATCGCGCTCCTGATCCGCCAGCCCGATCTCGGTATGGCCGTGGTGATCACGGCGGTCTGGTTCACGCAATTCTTCCTTGCTGGCTTGCGACTCTACTGGGTCGGCATTGGCCTCGTCGCGGGCGCAGCTGGGCTCGTTGGCGCCTATTTCACCCTGCCGCACGTCACAAGCCGCGTCGACCGCTTCCTCGATCCCGCGAGCGGCGACAGCTACCAGGTCGATCGCGCCATGGAAGCCTTCGGCAACGGCGGACTATGGGGGCGCGGGCCTGGCGAGGGCACGGTAAAGGAATATCTACCCGACGCGCATGCCGACTTCGTCTTCGCAGTCATGGGCGAGGAACTCGGCGTTGTCGTCTGCCTCGCAGTCATTGCCGTGTTCGCCTTCATCGTCCTGCGTGGCTTTTCGCGCCTCATGCAGGAAGGAAATTTGTTCGTGGTGCTAGGTGCGACCGGCCTCTTCGTCCAGTTCGGACTCCAGGCCGTGATCAATATGGCTTCCTCGCTCCACCTCATGCCGACCAAGGGCATGACCTTGCCGTTCATCTCGTATGGCGGCTCGTCGATGCTGGCATTGGCGCTTGGCATGGGAATGGCGCTTGCATTGACGCGGCGGCGCTTCGGAGGCAGCGAATGAGCGCGCGTACCATCGTGCTCGCTGCTGGCGGTACCGGCGGACATATGTTCCCTGCCGAAGCACTGGCGCGCGAGCTTCTGTCACGCGGCTTCAAGGTGGCGCTCGTCACCGATCGGCGCGGCCAGGCCTTCGGCGACAAAGTGTCGGAAGTCGTCGTGCACCGCATCCGCGCGGGTCGGCTTGACCGGGGCTTCGTCGGCAAGGTCACAGCGCTCGCCGACATGGCATTCGGCGTGATCGAGGCCGGGCGGTTGCTCCGCATGCTGACGCCGGCGGCCGCAGTCGGCTTTGGCGGCTATCCGTCAGTGCCAACTATGCTCGCGGCAGCGCGCCAGGGCATCCCCACGCTCCTACATGAGCAGAACGCAGTCCTCGGGCGCGCCAACCGGCTGCTGGCTCCGCGCGTTGGCGCCATTGCAACATCTTTCGCCGAGGTGGGCGGCATGCGCCTCGCACGGGGTGGCCGTGTCGTCGAGACCGGCAATCCCGTGCGGCCAACAATCGTCGCCGAACGCCGCACCCCTTATGCCGCTACGACGCCTGGCCATCCTGTGCGCGTTCTCGTGCTGGGCGGGAGCCAGGGCGCGCGCATTCTGAGCGCGGTTGTACCATCGGCGCTGGCGCGCCTCGCACCTGAGCTACGCCGCCGGCTCGTCGTGATGCAGCAGGCACGCAGCGAGGATCTGGCGTCGGTGCGTCGCGCACACGAGACGGCGGGGATCGCGGCCGAGACGGCGACCTTCTTCGAAGACGTACCGGCGCGACTCGCGCAGGCGCACCTGGTGATCTCGCGCGCCGGAGCTTCGAGTGTGGCCGAACTGACGACGGTCGGACGGCCCGCGATCCTCGTACCCTATCGCCATGCCGCCGACGACCATCAGAGCGCCAACGCGCGCGCGCTCTCGGCATCGGGCGCGGCCTGGGTCATGCCGGAGATGGCGTTCACGCCGGAACTTCTCGCCAGCGAAATCATCGCGCTCCTCGAAGCACCCGAGCGCCTCGCAGCAGCGGCAGGCGCCGCGCACCGCCTGGGCCGGCCCGATGCGGCGTCGCGCCTGGCCGATCTCGTCACCGAGGCCGCGGGGGGCAGCAACGGTCACACGCTGCCGCGGGAGCACGCCGCATGAGGGCCCTCCCGCTCGACATCGGCACCATCCATTTCGTCGGCATCGGCGGCATCGGCATGAGCGGCATCGCCGAGATCCTGCACAATCTCGGCTATTCGGTTCAGGGCAGCGACCTCAGCGACGGCGGTAATGTGCGCCGGCTTCAGGAGCTCGGCATTTCTGTCGCAATCGGCCACCGCGCGGAGAATCTCGGGAACGCGCAGGTGGTCGTCATCTCTTCGGCCGTGAAAAGCGGCAATCCCGAGGTCGACGCAGCGCGGGCGCGTCTCGTGCCGGTTGTGCGCCGTGCCGAGATGCTGGGCGAACTCATGCGCCTCAAATGGGCGATCGCAGTTGCAGGCACCCACGGCAAGACGACGACGACCTCGCTAGTCGGCCATCTGCTCGATACCGCGAAGCTTGATCCGACCGTCATCAATGGCGGCATCATCAACGCCTACGGCACCAACGCGCGGCTCGGCACCGGCGATTGGATGGTGGTCGAGGCGGATGAAAGCGACGGCACGTTCGTCAAGCTGCCCTCGACCATCGCCATCGTCACCAACATCGATCCCGAGCATCTCGATTTCTACGGAAATTTCGAGGCGGTGCAGCAGGCGTTCGAGAGCTTTGTCTCGAACATTCCGTTTTACGGCTTTGCCGTCCTTTGCCTCGATCATCCGGTCGTACAAGGCATGATCCCGCGCCTATCGGAGCGCCGTGTCGTGACCTATGGCCTGACGCCGCAGGCGGACGTGCGGGCGATCGATGTGGCAATGGGGCGCGATGGCGCGCGGTTCGACGCGCAGATCATGGACCGCTTGAGCGAGCGCGGCCGCACGATCCAGCGGCTCTTCCTGCCGATGTTTGGCGAGCACAACGTGCAGAACGCGCTGGCCGCAGTCGCCATCGCCGACGAATTGGGCTTGGACGACGACACGGTACGCGCCGCATTTGCGAGTTTCCGCGGCGTGCGTCGCCGCTTCACCAAGACTGGGGAGTGGAACGGCGTCACGATCATCGACGATTACGGTCACCACCCGGTCGAGATCGCCGCCGTGCTGCGTGCCGCGCGCAGCGCAGCCGGCGGCAACGTCATCGCGGTCGTCCAGCCGCATCGCTTCACGCGCGTCGCCAATCTCTTCGCGGAGTTCTGCACCTGCTTCAACGACGCCGACACCGTCGTCGTCGCCGACATATATCCTGCAGGCGAGGCTCCGATTGAAGGCGTGGACCGGGACGCACTGGTCGCCGGCCTCCGCGCGCGCGGCCACCGCAATGCGCTGGCGCTCGACTCGCCTGCCGCGCTCGCGGCGCTCGTCGCGGACCTCGCGCAGCCAGGCGATTTCGTCGTCTGCCTCGGCGCCGGCTCGATTACGAACTGGGCGCAGGCGTTGCCCGAGGACCTCGAGCGGCTGCGGCCAACGCGGCGCGGAGTGCGCGCATGATGGCGGCCGAATTGACCCATTCCCGCCTCATCGAGCGCTTGCCGCCGGTACGCGGACGCCTGAGCGAGAACGCGCCCTTGGTGCAGGTTACATGGTTTCGCGTTGGTGGGCCGGCAGAGGTGCTGTTCCGCCCTGCCGATATGGACGACCTCGCGGACTTTCTCGCGCAAAAACCGCGCGACGTTCCGGTCACTGTGATCGGCGTCGCGTCGAATCTTCTCGTGCGCGATGGCGGCGTGCCGGGCGTGGTTGTCAGGCTCGGCCGCGGCTTCGTCGACATCGCGCCCGAAGATGCGACCGTTGCCGCAGGCGCCGGTGCCCTCGACCTGAATGTGGCGCTTGCCGCTGGCCTTGTGGGTATCGCCGGTCTCGAATTCATGTGTGGCATTCCCGGTACCGTCGGCGGCGGCCTGCGCATGAATGCCGGCGCCTATGGCGCCGAGTTCAAGGACGTGCTGATCGAGGCGGAGGCGTTCGATGCGAGCGGGCACCGCCACGTCATGCCCTGCGCGGAGCTCGGCCTTTCCTATCGCCATTGCGCGGTGCCCGAGGACTGGATTTTCGTACGCGCGCGTTTCCGGGGTACCCCTGGCGACAAAGATGTGATCGGCCGGCGCATGGAAGAAATCCAGGCGGCGCGCGAAGCGACGCAGCCCATCCGCTCGCGCACCGGGGGCTCGACCTTCGCCAATCCAAGCGGCGCCAAGGCGTGGGAGCTGATCGATCGTGCCGGCTGTCGCGGCCTGCGGTACGGCGGCGCCATGGTGTCGGAGCAGCACGCGAATTTCCTCATCAATACCGGTAACGCGACCGCCGCAGACATCGAAGGGCTCGGCGAGGAGGTCCGCCGGCGCGTGCGCGAGACGACGGGCATCGAGCTTGCCTGGGAAATCCGTCGTATCGGCGTTCCCGGAGGCGGCGCATGAAGCACGTTGCAGTGCTTATGGGGGGCTGGTCGGCCGAGCGCGAGGTGTCGCTCGTCTCGGGGGGCGCCTGCGCCGACGCGCTCGAGGGGCTCGGTTATCGCGTCACTCGGATTGACATGCAGCGAGACCTCTCGGCGTTCATAGCGGCGCTCACGCCAAAGCCTGACGCTGTTTTCAACGCGCTGCACGGGCGTGGCGGTGAAGATGGAACGGTCCAGGCTGTGCTGGAACTCATGCGCATCCCCTATACGCATTCGGGCGTGGTCGCGTCCGCCGTGGCGATGGACAAGCCGATGGCGAAGGCCGTCTTCGCTGCGGCCGGGCTGCCGCTCGCCGAAAGCATGGTGATCGAACGGGCCGATCTCGTGAAGGGCGATCCGATGAAACGCCCGTTCGTGGTGAAGCCTCTCAACGAAGGCTCAAGCGTCGGCGTGCGCATCGTGCGCTGCGGCGATCAGTGGTCTGACGAAGGCGACGACGGGCGCTACGGCGCGCGTGTCATGGTCGAACGCTATGTTCCCGGGCGAGAAGTCACAGTCGCCGTGATGGGCGACCGCGCGCTGGGCGCGCTCGAGATCAGGCCGGCGCCCGGCCATTTCTACGACTACACGGCAAAATACGCGCCCGGTGCCTCCGTTCATCTAATGCCGGCGCCGATCCACGAGGAAGCTTATAGCGCGGCGCTCGACATCGGGCGGCGTGCGCACCAGGCACTCGGCTGCCGCGGCGTCTCTCGCAGCGACCTGCGTTACGACGACACACACGGCGAGCCCGGCCGCATGGTGCTGCTCGAAGTGAACACCCAGCCGGGCATGACGCCGACCTCGCTCGTGCCGGAGATCGCGCGGCACGCGGGGTTGTCGTTTGCCGAGCTCGTGCGGTGGATGGTGGAGAACGCGGCATGCGATTCCTGAAGCACCGCGATGCCGAGAAGATGGCGCTGCGCCAGCGGCCGTCAAACCGTGCGCAACGCGCCGTCTTCATCGCGGGCGGCCTTGCCGCCTCGCTCGGACTTCTCGCCGCCGGCGGCGCCTGGCTTACGCGTGCGGGCCTCGCGGCCGCGGCTATGGTGGCAATCGATGCGCATGCGGCGCGCGCCGGGAAATCGTTGGGCTTAACTGTCGAAAACGTCTCCGTCGTCGGCCGCGAGCGCGCAGACCGGCAGGCGATCCTCACAGCACTTGGCGTCGCACGAGGTACGCCCATTCTGGGCGTCGATCTTGGCGCGGCAAAAGCGCGGCTTGAGGCGCTGCCATGGATCAAAAGCGCCGAGGTCGAGCGGCTGCTGCCCGACACGCTGTTCGTGCGGCTTGCCGAGCGCCATCCGCTCGCGCTGTGGCAGCGCCAAGGCAAGCTGTCGCTCGTGGCCGACGACGGCGCAGAGCTCCCCGGCGAGAAGCTCGACTCCTATGGCTCTCTGATCGTGCTCGTGGGCGACGACGCGCCGAAGCTCGGCGCCCCGCTCCTTGCCATGCTGGCAAGCGAGCCTGCGCTGTATCCGCACGTTGCGGCAGCGGTGCGTGTTGGCGGCCGGAGGTGGAACCTGCGGCTCGACAACGGCATCGACATTGCGCTTCCGGACGACGATCCGGCCGCAGCATGGCATCGCCTTGCGCAGCTTGACCGCGAGCAGAGCCTCCTCGAACGCAATGTCCTCGCCGTCGACATGCGGCTTCCCGACCGGCTCGTGCTGCGCTTGCCGCCCGAGCCGGCGAAGGTGCCCCCGCCCAAGAAGGGCAAGCCGGGGAACCATCCCGCATGACAAAGGCGCTCGCCCGCAACGCCGCAAGCGGCCTCGTCGCCGCGCTCGATATCGGCACCACCAAGATCTGCTGCTTCATTGCGAAGCGTGATGGCGCCATACCGCGCATCGTCGGCATTGGTCACCAGATCGCACGCGGGGTGAAGAATGGCGTCATCGTCGACATCGAGGCGGCAAGCCATTCGATCGCGACCGCCGTAAACGCCGCCGAGCAGATGGCGGGCGAGCAGATCAACGAAATCGTCGCCAACATTTCGGGCGGTTTCGGCGCCTCTCGCCTAGTCAAGGCCGAGACGGTGGTCAACGGCCGCGAGATCGCCGACCGCGACATGCGACGCGTTCTCGAACTGGGCTATCGCCTCAAAGAGCCGTCGGATCGGACTGTGCTCCACTCGGTCCCCGTCGGCTTCTCGATCGACGGCAGCCGCGGCATTCGCGATCCACGAGGCCTCTTTGGCCAGCGTCTTGCGGTTAACATGAACGTTGTGACAGCGGCCGCCTCGGGTATCCAGAACCTCACGAGCTGCATCGGACGCTGCCATCTCGAGATCGCGGCAATCGTCGTCAGCCCCTATGCCGCTGGGCTCGCAGCTCTCGTGGAGGACGAGAGCGAGCTTGGCGTCACCGTGGTCGACATGGGTGGCGGCACGACAACCATAGCCGTTTTCTTCGATGGCAACCTGGTCTTCACAGACAACGTGCCGGTAGGCGGCATCCATGTGACGAACGACATCGCTCGCGGACTTTCGACTCCCGTCGTGCACGCCGAGCGCATGAAGACGCTCTATGGCAGCGCAATGAGCTCGCCCACCGACGAACGCGAAACCATATCGGTGCCGCAAGTGGGCGAGGACGACGACGGTCAGGCCAACCACGTGCCGAAGTCGCTTTTGATCCGCATCATCGCGCCGCGCGTCGAGGAGACGCTGGAGCTGGTGCGCGACCGCATCGAAGCCTCGGGCTTCGACAAAATCGTCGGCCGTCGTGTCGTACTGACAGGCGGCGCTTCGCAGCTGCCGGGAACCCGCGAGCTCGCGAACCTGATCCTCGACAAGCAAATTCGCATCGGCAAGCCGCTGCGCGTCGCAGGGCTTGCCGAGGCCACCAACGGCCCGGCCTTCGCGACGACCGCGGGGCTCGTGCATTTCGCCCTTTCCGAACGCGCGGAGATCCCGCGGCACGGTCGCGCGCTGACGGACGAGCCGGATGGCTTCCTGGGCCGGTTCGGCCATTGGATTCGTGAGTATTTTTGAGTGGGGACCGTCCCGCGCCGCCGGGGCGAAGTGAAGCGGAGAAGGATTGGAGAAAAATATGAGCCTGAACCTCAGCATTCCGGATGAAGACCAAGAACTGAAGCCGCGCATCACGGTCGTCGGTGTGGGCGGCGCCGGCGGCAATGCCGTGAGCAACATGGTGCGCTCGGGCTTGAACGGCTGCGAATTTATCGTGTGCAATACCGACGCGCAGGCAATGCGGCAATCGCTTGCCGAGCGACGGATTCAACTCGGCGTTGGCGTCACGCGCGGACTAGGCGCAGGCTCGCGACCCGAGATCGGCCGCATCGCGGCCGAGGAGGCGCTCGAGGAAATAATGGGCGCCCTCGACGGCTCCAACATGGTGTTCATCACGGCCGGCATGGGCGGCGGCACTGGAACCGGCGCCGCGCCGGTCATTGCGCGGGCCGCGCGCGAGGCTGGTATCCTGACGGTCGGCGTTATCACCAAGCCCTTCCACTTCGAGGGTACCCACCGCATGCGGCTCGCCGAGTCCGGCATCGAAGAGCTGCAGAAATTCGTCGACACGCTCATCATCATCCCGAACCAGAACTTGTTCCGGGTGGCCAACGAGCGCACAACCTTCGCCGACGCTTTCAAAATGGCCGACGACGTCCTCGCGTCGGGCGTCCGCGGCGTCACTGACCTCATGGTCATGCCCGGCCTCATCAACCTTGATTTCGCCGACATCCGCGCGGTGATGAGCGAGATGGGCAAAGCGATGATGGGTACGGGCGAAGCCGACGGCGATCGCCGAGCCATCGACGCCGCCGAAGCCGCCATCTCGAATCCGCTGCTCGAAGACGTCTCGATGAAGGGCGCGCGCGGCGTCCTCATTAACGTCACGGGCGGGCTCGATATGACGCTGTTCGAAGTCGACGAGGCGGCGAACCGAATCCGCGAGGAAGTCGATCCCGACGCGAACATCATCTTCGGCTCGACCTTCGACGACAAGCTCGAGGGCCGCATGCGCATATCCGTAGTCGCTACCGGCATCGACCACGAAGGTCTGCGCGAGCCTCGCCCTGTCATCAGCCTTGTTAGCGACCGAGGCCGCGGGCCGCAGGCGAAGCTCGGGGCCGGCGATGGCGGACACAAGGTCGAGCCGGCGCTAGCGTCGGCGCACATCGCAGCCCCTGAGGCCGCGATGGCAACAGCCGCCGAGGCCCCAGCGGCATCCTTCGCCGTCGAGGCCGATCCACCGCACGTCGCCGTGGCCGAGCAGGCCGCGGTTGAGCGTGCCGGCTTCGTGCCGCCGCGCCCGATCGATCCCCCGAAACCGGCCGAGCCATCGCTCGCTCGGGCGCCGATGGTGCCGCCGGCATCCCCCGCCCCACCCCCGGTCGAGAAGCCCGCGGCAAAGCCCAAAAGCCGGATGCCAACATTGTTCGAGCGCGTGACCAATGCCGGCCGCCTCATGAAGCGCGACGAGCCGCCGGCCGGCGCCCGCGTCACGCCTGCCGCGCCGCCGCCACCCCGGCTCGGTTCGGTCGATCCGTCGGACCGCATCAGCCCCGCGCGGACCGATGAAGATGTGCTCGATATCCCCGCCTTCCTGCGCCGGCAGGCGAACTGAGCAGTTGCTCCGAACCCAGGGCGAGGATCACTCGCCCTGGGTCGCGTTCACCATGCCAGCAGTGTGGAAGAAAGGGGCTTTGTCGAAGCCGCGTTCGATACCGTAAGTCATTGAAAAAATGAGGCTTTCACTGAAATAATTTGAAACAAAGAGTGATTTGTGCAGAGCAATATCGACTGATACTGCTGGACCGTCGAAATTTACCACTACGAGCAGTCACCCTGCCCATGGATAGGACGCGGGCCACCCGGCAAAAGACCCTGAAGAGCGCGGTTCGATGCGCCGGCGTCGGCCTGCATTCTGGCCAAGCCACTACGATGACGCTGCACCCGGCCGCGATCGACGCGGGGATTACGTTCCGCCGCGCCGACGCCGGCGTCGAGATCGGTGCGAATTGGCGCAACCTTGTCTCCTCCTGCCTGTGCAGCACACTCGCCGAGAATGGTGTCTCTGTGGGCACCGTCGAGCATTTGATGGCCGCCTTTGCGGGGCTCGAGATTGATAACGCGCTCGTCGAGATCGACGGTGCGGAGGTCCCCGCCATGGACGGCAGCGCTGCGCCTTTCGTGGCTCTGATCGAGCGAGCCGGCGTCGCCGAGCAGCACGCGCCGCGCCGCGCCATCGAGGTCTTGAAGCCGGTGCACGTTGCGAGCGAAGGGGCCGAAGCTTCACTTGAGCCGGCCGCGGTCTTCTCGGTCAATTTCGTCATTGACTTCGCGTCGGGCGCTGTCGGGCGGCAGCGCCTCGCCGTTTCGCCCGATCCGATGAACTTCCGGCACGGCATCGCCCGGGCTCGCACCTTCGGCTTCCTCGAGGAAGTGCAGCAGATGCACGCTGCCGGTCTCGCGCTCGGTGGATCGCTCGACAACGCCGTCGTGATCGGTGAAGACGGCGTAATCAACAAGGAGGGATTGCGCTATCGCGACGAGTTCGTGCGCCACAAGGTGCTCGACGCGATGGGCGACCTCTATCTCGCGGGCGGGCCGATCATCGGCCGCTTTGCCGGCCATCGGTCGGGCCACGCCTTGAACCGCCGCCTGTTGCAGCGGCTCTTCGCCGATTCCAAAGCTTGGCGCTTCACCACGCTCGAAGCCGAGACAGCGACGGCGTGGAGCGAAGCGCCGCACCGCGCCACCGCCTGACAAGCAGCCGTCGCCCGCTCCTGGGACCCGTGCTATAAGGCGCGGAGTTCGGGGGTCTTTGTCATGTCGAGATTGCCACAACTTGTTGCCGTTGCTTTCGCCGCGTTGGCACTTACGGCATGCGCGCAGAAGAAGGACGACTATGTCGAGCGTCCTGTCGAGGACCTCTACAACAGCGCGATGGATGAGCTGCAGGATGGCGATTACACCAAGTCGGTAAAGGATTTCGATGAGACCGACCGCCAGCACCCCTATTCGGTGTGGGCGACCAAGGCGCAGCTCATGTCGGCCTACACGCTTTATGAGCAGGGCAAGTACGACGATTCGATCGTCGCTGCCGACCGCTTCATCCAGCTCCATCCGGGACATCGCGACGTCGCATACGCCTATTACCTGAAGGCGCTCGACTACTACATCCAAATTACAGACGTCGGCCGCGACCAGAAAATGACGCAGCAAGCGATGAATGCGCTGGGCGAAGTGGCGCGGCGCTTTCCGGACACCAAATACGCGCGCGACGCGCGACTCAAGATGGACTTGGCGCGCGATCATCTGGCCGGCAAGGAGATGGATATCGGGCGCTGGTATGAAGATCGAGGCGACTATCTCGCCGCGATGAATCGCTTCAAGCGTGTGGTCGATGACTACCAGACAACGACGCACGTTCCGGAGGCGCTCGAGCGGCTAACGGAATGCTATCTCGCGCTTGGCCTTTCCGACGAGGCGCGGCGTACCGCGGCGGTATTGGGCTACAACTACCCGGGTAGCCGCTGGTACGAGGACACCTATGCGCTGGTCACGAACGGCGGCGGACCCGCCGTGGCGAGTGAGCAGAGAGGCTGGTTCGCTCGCGTCTTTGACTGGGTGTTCTAGGCTCGGCGCCGCCGGCCCCCTCCCGAGTCTCTGCCCACGCTTGGCCTAGCGCGGGACCTGCCGCTATCATCGGCCGCGCGTTCATGCTGCTCGGCCTCACCATCCGCGATGTCGTACTGATCGACCGGCTCGACTTAAGTTTCCGGCCGGGGCTGTGCGTGCTGACGGGCGAAACCGGCGCCGGCAAATCGATCCTGCTCGACGCGCTGGGCCTCGCACTTGGCATGCGCGCCGACAGCGCGCTAGTGCGGACCGGCGCCGAGCAGGCCGTGGTCAGCGCCGAGTTCGCGGTGCCGCCAGATCATAGCGCCCGGGCGCTCATTATTGAGGCTGGCCTTGCCACCGGCGGAGACACGCTCGTCCTGCGCCGCAATCTCGGAGCCGACGGGCGGAGCCGTGCCTTCATCGACGATCAGCCGGCGAGCGTCGGACTCATGCGTCAGGTCGGCGAGAGCCTGATCGAGATCGAAGCCCAGTTCGCCGAGCGCGGCCTCATGGACCAAGCGACCCATCGCGCCGCGCTCGACGCCTTCGGCGGATACGGCGCCACGCTCGAGGCGGTCGAACGAACGTGGCATGCCTGGCGCGCGATCGCCAAAGAACGCGCCGACGCGGAGGCCGTGCTCGCAAAGGCGCGCGCCGATGAGGATTACCTGCGCCACGCGCTCGCCGAACTGGACACACTCGACCCCAAGACAGGCGAAGAGCGTAGCCTGGCGGAGGAACGCACACTTCTCCTCAATCGCGAACGGATCGAAGAGGCGGTCGAGGCCGCGTTGCGCGAGCTCGAAGGCGAGCGCGGTGCGGAACGCGCCTTGGGCCAAGCGCAACGCGCGCTTGAACGGCTGCGCGGCAAAGCGATGGGCCGGCTCGACTCGGCGGGCGCCGCGCTCGATCGTGCTGCGCTCGAAACACGCGAGGCTATCGTAGCGCTCAGCTCGGAAGTGCGCGCGCTCGGGAGCGGCGTATCCGGGCTCGAGCGGATCGAGGAGCGGCTTTTCACGCTACGTGCGGCGGCGCGCAAATATGGTGTCGCGGTTGATGACCTGCCCGAACGACGCGCAACCTTTGCGCACGCGATCGCCACGCTCGACGATGGCGGCGATCGACTGAAGACGCTTGAACGCCACGCCGGCGAGGCGCGAGCGGACTATGTTGCGGCCGCGGAGAAACTCGGCCAGCTCCGCCGCCGCGCGACACGTGCGCTCGACTCGGCGGTGATGAAGGAGCTGCCGCCCTTGCATTTAGAAAAGGCTCGATTCGTCACCATTATCGAGCCCCTTGCGGAGACGGACTGGAGCGCTGGCGGCGCCGACCGCGTGCGTTTCGAGGTTGCGACCAATCCGGGTGTCCCGGCGGGCCCGCTCGCCAAGATAGCCTCCGGCGGCGAGCTGTCTCGCTTCATGCTGGCGCTCAAAGTAGTGCTGGCGCAGAGCTCATCGGTGCCGACGCTCGTCTTCGACGAGGTCGACAGCGGCATTGGCGGCGCCGCTGCGGCCGCGGTCGGCGAACGCCTTCACCGCCTGGGCCGTGAACTCCAGGTGCTCGTCGTCACGCATTCGCCGCAGGTAGCGGCGCGCGGCGCGCACCATTGGCGCGTCGTCAAGGCCGGCGGCAAGCGCGGTGCCTCGACCCGCGTCGAGGCGCTCGACGAGACTGCGCGGCGCGAAGAGATCGCACGCATGCTTTCCGGCGCATCCGTCACGGCCGAGGCGCGTGCGGCCGCAGCAAGCCTCATCGCAGGGGCCGCGCGATGAGCCCCAAGGACATGGCCGCGCGCGCGCCTTCGGCGCTCACCGAGGCAGAGGCCAAAGCTGAGCTGAAGCGGCTCGCAGCGGCCATCGCGCATCACGACAAACTCTATCACGAGAAGGACGCGCCCGAGATTTCGGACGCCGATTATGACGAGTTGCGCCGACGCAACGATGCGATCGAGAAGCGATTCCCGAACCTCGTCCGTACCGACAGCCCCTCGCGGCGCGTGGGTGCCGCCGCGGCGTCAGGCTTTGCCAAGGTGCGCCATCCGACGCCGATGCTCTCCCTCGACAACGCTTTCGACGAGGAGGAGGTACGCGCGTTCTTCCGTACGATCCGCAACTTCTTCAAGGCGCCAACAGACATCGCGCGCGTCGTGGAGGAAACGATCGAGGTTATGGCCGAGCCCAAGATCGATGGGCTTTCTGCCTCGATCCGCTACGAGCGCGGCAAGCTCATGCTCGCGGCAACACGCGGCGACGGCGTCGTGGGCGAGGACGTGACCGCGAACGTGCGCACGCTCAAGACGGTGCCGAAAGAGCTCGGCGGCAGTGGCTGGCCTGACGCGATCGAGGTGCGCGGCGAGGTCTATATGGAGCATCCGGGATTCTTCGCGCTCAACGAGGAGCGCGAGAAAGAGGGCGAGCCCGTCTTCGCCAATCCTCGGAACGCCGCCGCAGGCTCCTTGCGCCAGCTCGATCCAAGCATCACAGCACGGCGGCCCCTGAAATTCTTCGCTTACGCATGGGGCGAGACGACGCATCCGTTCGCCAAGACGCACGGTGAAGCGCTCAAGAAGCTCAAACATTGGGGCTTTACCGTCAATCCGCTGTCGAAACTCTGCCGCGGGGTCGATGCGCTTATCGAATTCCATCACAAGATCGGCGAGGAGCGCGCGAAGCTGCCCTATGACATCGATGGCGTCGTCTACAAGGTCAATGATCTCGATCTCGAGGCGCGCCTAGGATTCGTCTCTCGCGCGCCGCGGTGGGCGATCGCGCATAAATTCCCGGCGCAACAGGCACAAACAGTCGTCAACGCCATTCGCATCCAAGTCGGACGGCGCGGCACGCTCACACCCGTCGCAGATCTTGAGCCCGTGACGGTGGGTGGCGTCGTCGTGCAGCACGCGACACTTCACAACGAGGACGAGATCGTACGCAAGGACATCCGCGTCGGCGATACGGTCGTGATCCAGCGCGCCGGCGACGTGATCCCGCAGGTCGTATCGGTCGTGACCGCTCGCCGACCGCGTGGCAGCAAGCCCTACGAGTTCCCGACGCACTGCCCAGAATGCAAGAGCCTAGCCGTGCGCGAAGAAGGCGAGGCGGCGCGGCGCTGTACCGGCGGGCTCATCTGCCCCGCACAGGCGGTCGAACGCCTCCGGCATTTCGTATCGCGCGATGCATTCGACATCGAGGGGATGGGTGAAAGGCACGTGCAGGAATTCTGGAATGACAAGCTCGTGCGCACGCCGGCCGACATTTTCCACCTCACGCCCAAACAGCTCGAAGCGCGCGAAGGGTGGGGCGAGGTCAGCGCGCGAAAGCTCGTCGAAGCGATCGCGGCGCGACGCGAAATCGCGCTCGACCGTTTCATCTATGCCCTCGGCATCCCCCAAGTTGGCGAGGCAACGGCAAAGCTCCTCGCACGGCATTACCGTTCGTTCGCGCACTGGCGCAAGGCGATGGAGCAGGCGAACGAACCCGACTGCGACGCACGGCGCGAGCTCGAAGACATTCACGGCATCGGCGAGGACATGGCGGCCGACCTCGTCGGGTTCTTCGCCGAACGACATAACCGCAAGGTGCTCAATGACCTGAATGACGCGGGCGTGCGTGTCAGAGACTACGAGGCGCCGCAAGCATCGCGCGCCTCGCCTCTGACCGGCAAGACCATCGTCTTCACCGGTACCCTTGAAGGGATGTCGCGCTCGGAGGCGAAGAGCCGCGCGGAGGCGTTGGGCGCCAACGTCACGTCCAGCGTTTCCAACAAGACCGACTATGTCGTGGTCGGCTCCGACGCGGGCTCCAAGGCGACAAAGGCGAAGGAACTCGGTGTCACAACGCTCTCCGAGGAGGAGTGGCTTAGGCTCGCACGATCTGAGTGATCCGGCCTCGCGGCCGAAATGAGGAAAGTTGCGCCCGTCAGGAGATAGACGCCGAGAATGACGCGCCCGAAGGCCTCCTCGCTGAGGCGGAACTGGACGCGCTGGCCGAGCCACATACCTATGCCGGTCGGCACGAGCATCAGCACGGACGCCCCGAGCAACGACAGGTCGCCGATACCGGATACGTAGATGCCGACGAAAAGCCCGGCCCCGGCGACCCAGTACAGCATCGAGATGCCCGAGACGAACCGCTCCTTCGACAGCCGCATGCCGAGCACATAGATCATCAGCGGCGGCCCGTAATAAGCGGCAACGCCGCCTAGAAGGCCCGCGAGCGCGCCCACCATTGGGTCGGCCCACCGTCGTTGCGCGCGGGTGACCCTAATATCCGGGCGGAAATGGAGGAAAAGCGGCAGCGCGATAAGGGAGAGGCCCAGCGCCAACTCAAGCACGCGCTGGGGCAGGCGCACGAGAAGCTGGGTGCCAAGGATCGCGAAGACGAATACCGAAATCGTAAGCACGCGAAACTCAGCGAGGCTCGCGCGAAAATTGCCGCCCTGAAAGCTCTGCACGAAGTTCGAGACGATCATCGGCACAACGAGCAGCGCCACCGCCTTTTTCAAGCCGACGACAAGCGTAACGAGCGGGATTGCCACGAGCGGCAGGCCCAGGGCCGCGAGGCCCTTGACCGCGCCGCCGACGAAAACGCCGAGCGCTGCGAGAAGGAGCGTAGAGGCGTCCACGCCGGCCGCGCCCGGCCGCTAATTGGCGCTCGCGCCGCGCTTCCAGCGCAAGGCGAAATTTTTGAGCTCCGCCATGAGCTGCTTGATGAGGTCTCGCGCGGCCTGGTCGGTGAGCCGGCCCTCCGCATCGAATTTCTTCGGCGCCTCGGTGATGTAGACCTGCGGTGTGTTGAGAGGGAAGCAATTGAGCGATACGCACATGTGGCGCAGGTGATACTGCGCGCGCACGCCGCCGAGGAGACTGCCGGATGCGCTGATGATCGCACACGGCTTCCAGTTGAACGGTTGATCGGGCGGACGCGATGCCCAGTCGATCGCGTTCTTAAGGACCCCGGAGATCGAGTAATTGTATTCGGGCGTCACGAACAGGATGGCATCGGCCGCCTTGATGCGATTGCGGAAGTCTTGGACGAGTGGTGGGTAACCTTTCAATCGCACGTCGTCGTCGTAATGCGGCAGATCGCGAATGCCGACGGTCGCGAGCGTCATGCCGTCGGGCAGCAACTCGCCTGCCGCGCGCAGCGCTGCCGTGTTGTAGGAGCCCTGGCGCAGGCTTCCGGACATGCCGAGCACCGTCACAGCATCGCTCATTCTTTCCCGCCCCCCTTGGCGCGAAGAAGGCGGGCACATTGCCCGCCCGGATCATCGTCCCATAATTCGCGCCCGCGTTGCGGGCAAGTCCATTTTCACGAAACGTGGACGGGGCGTCCGCTCGCGGTTGGAGTCCAGGCAGGAGGATCGCTCGCGGGGAAGCTCATCTCGGAGGCGGCATCGATGATGCCCTCGGCGCCCTGTGCCGCGTCGTGCGATGATGCTCGGAACGCACCATAAAGCGGGCAACGGCCGCTCAGGCCGCGGCCGAGGAGGAACGCGCCGGCGGCGGTAAGTAGCGCGCTCGCGATGAGCGGCCGGCGCACAGCCGTCATCAGTAGCGCCGCGCCCGCGACCGACGAGGCCCAGCGCTCCCATTCGGCGACATTAGGCGATCCCTGCGCCATCACGATCTCCTTCCCGACCCAGCAACGACGGCCCGGAAACCGGGTTCCCTGGGCGTGCACATAAAGCGAAAAGACCCGCGGGCACTGCCCGCGGGTCCTTCTCGAAAGTCGGGTATCGTGCGGTGGGAAAAACTCAGTCGCGCCGCTGCCCCATGAACTGCATCAGAATGACAAACAGGTTGATGAAGTCGAGATAGAGAGCCAGCGCGCCCATAATCGCCTTCTTGCCGGCGACGACGGAGCTGTCACCTTCCCAGTACATCTCTTTGATTCGTTGCGTATCCCAGGCAGTGAGCCCGACGAAAACGAGGACGCCGATCACCGAGATCGCAAACTGGAGCCCCGGCGAATGCAGGAATAGATTGACCAGCCCGGCGATGACGATGCCGATCAAGCCCATGAACAAGAATGAGCCGAAACGCATCAGGTCGGTGCGCGTCGTGTAGCCATAGAGGCTCATCGCCAGGAAGGTCGCAGCCGTGATGAAGAAGGTCTGAGCGATGCTGGCGCCGGTATAGACGATGAAGAGGCCCGAGAGCGACAGGCCGACCAATCCGGCATAGGCCCAGAAGGTCACCTGCGCAGCGCCCAGACTCATGCTCTGAATGCGGAAGCTCAGAAGCAGGACGAGCGCCAGCGGCGCGAACACGACGACCCAATAGAGCGCAGTGCCGAAGATCGCCTGATAAAATCCCGTCGCGGCCGCGAGATAGGCGACGGCGCCGGTGATCGCGAGACCGCCGGCCATGTAGTTGTAGACCCGCAGCATGTAGTCGCGCAGGCCGACATCGATGCCGACTTGCGGCATCGTCGCCCGTGCGGTCCAGCGGCTACCCTGATCGTATGACATTGAACTCCTCCGCCCCGTCCGGGGGGTTTTCAAGCTCACGATATTGGCACGCGGGGGCGACAAATCAATGGCGGTAAAAAGCCCTCCGCCCCCAGCCGACCGCTCCGGCAAGCGCCAGCGGGACCCGGCCGATTCGCTAGAACCCCCAGAAACTACTCGGAAAAACGTTTGTCCAAAGCGCCGTTCGGCAGGTCAAAGCCTGCCCCGCCCGCCCTACTCCGTCGCACCCTGCGGTGCGAGCGGGCGGGCACCCGCGCCCGTCCTTAGTACCAGGACTGCCGCGGCGACGCACAGGCCACCCGACAGCATGAACGGCAGCATGTAACTGCCAAGGGCACCGCGCAGCACGCCGGCGAGCGAGGCGATCGAACCGGCCCCAAACTACTGATGTGCGACGAAAATCCAACCGAACACAACGGGCGCGTCGACCTTGCCGAAGCGGTTAGTGATGAGCCGCATGATCGGCGGCACGGTCGCGATCCAGTCGAGCCCATAGAAAAGCGCGAACACCGACAAGGTCGAGAAATCGAAGTGCGAATAGGGCAGATAGAGCAAGGAGAGACCACGTAGACCGAAGAAACACATCAGGAGGACACGCGGATCGTAGCGGTCGGAGAGCCAGCCAGAGAGCGTCGCTCCAATGATGTTGAAGGCGCCCATCGCAGCAAGAAGCCACGCCGCCTGTACCTCGGGAACACCGTTGTCGAAGCAGAAAGCGACGAGGTGTGTGCCGATAAGTCCATTGGCCGACGCGCCACATGTGAAAAAGGCGCAGAACAAGATCCAGAAATCGCGCGATTTTACGCAGTGGCCTAGCACCTCGGCGGCGACGACGAGCGGGTTGGCGGGCGGCGGCGCCGAGTCGCCTGGTCGCGCATCCTCGCCGAAGGGCCGTAGCCCGAGCGAGTCGGGGCGCTCGGGCAGCAGGAGAGCTACGACGGCTATGAGGGTGACGATGACGCCGGCCACCACGTAGATCGCGGCGCGCCAGCCTTCGCGCTCGGCGGCGTGCGCCAGGACCGGCAGGAAGATCAGTTGTCCAGCCGCGCTTGCGGCAGTCACGACACCCATCGCAAGGCCGCGCCGCGCCGTGAACCAGCGGTTGACGATAGTAGCGCCCAGCACTGGCGCCACCGCCCCCGCGCCGATCCCGACAAGCAGGCCCCAGAACAGCACCAAGTGCCACGGGCGCGTCATGAGCGTGCTCAGAAGCATGCCGGCAAGCACCACCGCGAGCCCGCTCATAAGCGTGCGGCGGACACCGATCCGTTGCATCAGCGCCGCGGCGAAGGGCCCGGTAAAGCCGTAGAGCACGAGATTGAGCGAGATCGCCGTCGCGATCGTCGCGGGGCTCCACCCGAACGCCTGTTCGAGCGGCACGATCAGCACTGCCGGCGAAGCGCGCACTGCCGC
>DATIXQ010000122.1:0-37118 GCA_035518375.1 Allostellaceae bacterium
CGACTATGGCTCGGACACCGAGATTGATGCGCGCTTTGCTGCCGCGCACCGCCAGCGCTTCGGCTTCGTCATGCCGGAGAAGCCGCTCGTCGTCGAAGCAGTATCGGCCGAGGTCGTGGGATCGACCGATGCCGCCGAGGATCGGGTCTACGACGCGCCGCCGGATCTCTCCGCGCCGGAGCCGATGGCGAATGTCCGGATGTTCGTGGCCGATCGATGGCATGACGTTGATGTGTTCGACCGCGAAGCGCTCGTGTTTGGTCAGTCAATCGTCGGCCCAGCCATTGTACGCGAGGAGACGGCGACGACCGTGGTCGAGCCCGACTGGCGCGCGACGCTCGACCGCCGGCGCTATCTGGTTCTCGAACGCGTAGCGCCGTTGCCGGCGCGCGTCGCGATCGGCATGGGGGCAGACCCTGTGATGCTCGAGATCTTCAACAATCTCTTCATGGCGATCGCCGAGGAGATGGGCGTTGCCCTACAGAACACGGCTTATTCCGTCAACATCAAGGAGCGGCTCGATTTTTCCTGCGCGCTTTTCGACCGCACCGGATCCCTGATCGCCAATGCACCGCATTTGCCGGTCCATCTGGGCTCGATGGGCGAGAGCGTGCGCACGGTCATCCGCACACGCGACGGCTGCGCCGACGGGCGCGGCATGAGGCGCGGTGACGTCTACGTCCTCAACGCACCCTATAACGGCGGTACCCACCTCCCCGACGTCACCGTCATCATGCCTGTCTTCGCGGAAGACGATGTCGAAGGGAAGGGGCCTGTCCATTTCTATGTCGCCTCGCGCGGCCACCAAGCCGATATCGGTGGCATGACACCGGGCTCGATGCCGCCCGATAGCCACACCGTCGACGAGGAGGGTGTGTTGATCGACGATTTCCTGCTCGTCGATGCCGGGCGCTTTCGCGAGGCCGAAACGATGGCGCTCCTCGAAAGCGGCCGTTATCCCGCTCGCAACGCGCGCCAGAACATTGCCGACCTCAAGGCCCAGGTCGCGGCCTGCGCCAAGGGCGCGGACGAGCTTTACCGCATGGTGCGTCATTTCGGACGCGATGTGGTCGAGGCCTACATGCGCCATGTCCAGGACAACGCAGCCGAACAGGTGCGCCGCGCCATCGACAAGCTGAGCGATGGCTCCTTCGCCTATGAGATGGACGATGGCGGCGTCATCCGCGTGCGCGTCGCGATCGACCGCGCCCAACGCCGTGCCACAATCGATTTCACTGGCACAAGCGCTCAACGCCCGACCAATTTCAACGCGCCTGCCGCCGTGTGCATGGCGGCGGTGCTTTATGTTTTCCGTACGCTCGTCGAGGACGATATTCCCTTGAATGGCGGGTGTCTCGAGCCGCTCGACGTCATCATTCCCGAAGGCTCGATGCTGCGGCCGCGCTATCCGGCGGCGGTCGTCGCCGGCAATGTCGAGACCTCGCAATGCATCACCGACACGCTCTATGGCGCGTTGGGCGTCATGGCGGCGGCGCAGGGCACCATGAACAATTTCACTTTCGGCAACGCACGCCACCAATACTACGAGACGATATGCGGGGGCTCGGGAGCGGGACCTGGTTTTGACGGCGCCGATGCCGTCCATACGCATATGACGAACACGCGTCTCACCGATCCCGAGGTGCTCGAATGGCGCTATCCGGTGCTGCTCGAAAGCTTCGCGATCCGGCGCGGCTCGGGTGGCAAGGGACATTGGCACGGCGGCGACGGCACCGTGCGTCGTGTCCGTTTTCGTGAGGCGATGACGGCGGCCATTCTCTCGAACCGGCGTCATGTACCGCCCTTCGGCCTAAAAGGCGGCGAAAACGGCGCGTTGGGCCGCAACTGGGTTGAGCGCACGGACGGCGCGCGTGAGGAATTCGGCGGCACGCACCAGGTCGAGATGGGGGCGGGCGATGTCTTCGTCATCGAGACGCCGGGCGGCGGCGGTTACGGCAAGGCGTGATGTGGAAGCCGCCGCAGAAGATTCTTTATGCGCCATCATTAGGCCGCGTTCCAACGCGTGATGAGGCCGCGGCCTCGCGTTTGTTCTCGCCAGTGTGCGTCGGGCCGCTGACGCTCGAGAGCCGCACTTGGGTTCCGGCAATGGTGCCGTGGCGCGCCCAGGAGGACGGCATCGTCACTGATGCGATCGTCGAATGGTACGGGCGCTTCGCGCAAGGCCTACCCGGTGCGATCGTGGTCGAGGCGACCGGCATCCGCGACGTGCCGAGCGGCCCACTCCTGCGCATCGGCCATCCGCGCTTTCTTCCTGGCCTTCGCCGCGTCGTCGATGTGGTGAAGCGCGCGAGCGGCGGGCGCACGCGCCTCTTCATCCAGCTCATCGATTTTCTCGCGATCCGCCGCCGCCCCGATCCACGCCGCTATTTCGCCGAGTTCCTGAAACTCGCCGATCGCCATCGCGCGGTGTTCGGCGACCTCCCCGAGCCGCAGTTGCGTGCTCGCATCGCGGCTCTGCCGAGGCATGAGCTGGAGCGCGTGCTCACGCCGCGCGAGCTCGAATCACTCGACAGCGGCTATCGCGAGCGCGTCACCGACGTGGAGCTGCCGCATATCCGCGACTTGCCGCAGAGGCTTCCGGGGCTTTTCGCCGATGCGGCGTCGCTCGCGCGCGAGGCGGGCTTCGAGGGGGTCGAGCTTCACTACGCGCACGCCTATACGATGGCGTCGTTCCTGTCGGCGACCAATACGCGGTCCGACGGCTATGGCGGCTCACGCGAGAATCGCCTGCGGCTGCCGCTCGAGGTTTTCACGGCCGTACGAGCGCGCGTGGGCGCCGACTACATTGTCGGCTGCCGATTTCTCGCCGAGGAGTGCATCGAGTGCGGCAGCAGCGTCGATGACGCGGCGGCATTCGGCGTCGCCTTTGCGCAGGCCGGGATGGATTACGTCTCGACCTCGCGCGGTGGCAAGTTCGACGACGCGAAGCAGCCCCCGGTCGGCGAAGCGGCTTATCCCTATACCGGGCGATCGGGTTACGAATGCATGCCGCAGCATCTGTCGGACGAGCGCGGGCCCTTCGGCCGCAATGTCGCGGCGACGGCGGCGGTGCGCGCGGCAATCCGCGCCTCGGGCTGCGTTACGCCCGTCGTCTGCACCGGCGGGGTCCACAATTTCGAGATGGCCGAGCGGATGCTTGCTGATGGCGCCTGCGACATCGTCGGCGCCGCGCGCCAGTCGCTAGCGGATCCGGACTGGTTCCTGAAGCTGCGCCTCGGCCGCGGTGCCGAGACGCGGCTCTGCCTCTTCACCAACTACTGTGAAGGCCTTGACCAGAAGCACAAGCAGGTGACGTGCAAGCTGTGGGACCGGGCGAGGCTTGATGAGCCCGGAGTTTTGCTGAGCCGCGATGGCAAGCGCCGCCTTGTTGCGCCTTCCTGGAAGGAATGAGCTATTTCGCCGCCGCGGTCGCCGGCGGCAAGAACGCCTCCGTGTAGAGTTTCGTCATGTCGGGCTCGGCCGGCAGCATCTTCATCTCGACAAAGGAGCGGGCGAGCGTTGCGAGTCCCTTAGGGTCGAAATGGCCATCGTCGAGCATGCACGGCATGACGATGTCGTAGGCGCGCGCGGCGATCTCGGGCGGCTTCTCCATGACGGGCGCTACGATCTTGATGGTCTCGTCCTTGTGCCCGCGCATCCAATGGATCGTCTCGTACCAGGCGGCAAGGAACGCGCGAAGATCGTCGGGTCGGTTCTTCATCATGCCATCGGTCGCATAGGTCACGTGATTGATGAAGTCGTGCACGACATCACCGAATTTGAGGAGGATGCGCGCCTTGCCCTGTTGCTCGAGGAGTGCGGCGTTCGCCACGTCCGATGCCATCCCCTCGGTTGAGCCCGTCAGCATCGTCGCGACCTGCGCGGAATCGGTACCGAGCGGTACGACGTCAATGCCGTCTGGGCCCCAGCCTTGGCGCCGCGCCACCTCGCGCACCATCCAGTCGGTAAGGCCGCCCGGGGTCGAAACGCTGATCTTCTGACCTTTGAGGTCAGTGACTGTCTTGATCACCAAGTCGGCGCGCACGATCAGGACGAGCCCGTCCGGCGGGCCGGCGAAGGCGGCGATGCCGCGGTCCGTGTTGCCCTTTGCAACGAAGGCGAGCTCGGGCCCGGAGCCGAGCCCGATATCGATCGCGCTGGCCGCGAGCCCCTGCTGCAGCTTGGCCGAGCCCGCAAAGTTGACCTCGTCGATGGCGATGCCATGCTCATGGAAAAAGCCTTTGGTCATGCCCACATCCAGCGGCGTGAAATCGAACGGGCCGGCGATGGCCTTGCCGACGCGAAGCGTCGCATCGGCATCCGCGGTCGCACCGCTCGCCAGAAGCGCGAGTGCCATCAGCATCCCACGCGCCACGATTGTACCTTTGGCCAAGATCGCCATTTTCGTTCTTCCCCCTCACGCGTTCCGTGCGGGCTCAGCTCACTTCGACGGTTGGCGTGAAGATATAGCCTGTGCCGCGCACGGTTTTGATGATGGTTGGCCGCTGCGGATCGGGCTCGAGCTTGCGCCGCAGGCGTCCAACCTGGACATCGATGGTGCGATCGAACGGGCCCGCCTCGCGGTTGCGCGCGAGGTCGAGCAGCCGGTCGCGACTTAGCACTTGGTTCGCGTTGCGCACGAATGCGGCGAGAAGATCGAACTCGCCGGTCGTCAGCCGCACCTCGCCGCCGTCGGGCGCCACAAGCTCGCGCGTTGCGAGATCGAGGTTCCAGCCTGCGAATCGTGCTTTCGAATGGCCGGCCTGCTTCTCCTGCTCGTCGCCGCGCGCGGAGGCCCGGCGCAGCACGCTCTTGACCCTCGCCAGCAGCTCGCGAAGGTGGAACGGCTTCGGCAAATAGTCGTCGGCGCCCATCTCGAGGCCGATGATGCGGTCAACCGTCTCGCCGCGCCCGGTCAGAATGATGATGCCGACGTTCGATTCCTCGCGCAACTGGCGCGCGAGGGTGAGCCCGTCCTCGCCAGGGAGCATGAGATCAAGGATCACGAGGTCGACCGCGTCCTGCGCCATGACCTTGCGCATTCCTGCGCCGTCATGAGCCGCACTGACGCGGTACCCCTCGCTTGTCAGATACTGTTGGACGACCTCGCAAATCTCTTTTTGGTCGTCCACAACGAGGATGTGGGCGCTCCCTGTCATCACCATCGAATCTGACGCAACTTTAGCTCTGATTCAATATCGCCGAGATTGGAATTCAGGGGGCCGCTTTTGGCGCGATCGAAGTAGCGATCGGTTACGCACGGTTACAATTTCTTACTTAATTCCGCGACGCCTGACATCATCCCATTACAAGCCGCCGCTACAGTTTCGCTCTCGCAAGAATGACGTTCACCCGCCGCGTTTTTCGCGGAAGGGCCCGAAGGGAGCGAATGTGATGGCGGACATATGCAAGAAGATCGAGGAGGAGATCCCGCGGCTGCGGCGCTATGCGCGCGCTCTGACGCGTGACGTCAACGCGGCCGACGATCTCGTGCAGGATTGCCTCACGCGCGCCTTGAGCAAGGTGCATCTGTGGCAGAAAGGGACTGACCTGCGCGCTTGGCTCTTCACCATTCTCCATAACCAGTATGTCAACCATGTGCGGCGGGCAGTGCGCGAAGGTGCTGCCGTCGGGCTCAGCGATTCCGAGCCGCTGCTGACTTCAGCGCCGAATCAGAGCAAGCGGCTTGAGCTGCGCGATCTCGAGCGCGCAATTGCGCGGCTTCCCGAGGAGCAGCGCTCGGTTCTGCTTCTCGTCGGCCTCGAAGGCATGCGATACGAGGAAGTGGCGCAGGTGCTCGATGTGCCGGTGGGCACGATCCGCTCGCGCCTGTCGCGCGGTCGCGAGATGTTGCGCCAACTCATGGGCATGGTGCCGGAGCGCGAGCCCGAACCTGTGCGCATTGGCCCGGTGCGTCGTCCCGCGCTCGCTTCGACGGCAACGGCGGGGCGACCAATCCCATTTCCCGGCGCCGATGTCGTGCGCGGCCCCCATCTCGCTGAGGCGGGATCTTCGCGCGACGGCTGATCCGAACGGACGATCTTTCTACCAAATGGTTCGGAGGCGCCATCCGAGGGCGCGGAACCGTGCGCCCTCCGCCGCGTTGAAAAGTCGGCAGCGGTTTCGATGCGCTGCCGGATCCGCGGGCCGCCGGGCGCCCGCGCGCGGTTCCGCACTCCCCAGTCCGGCTTGGCAAAGTCTCCCTGTCCGTGGGTTTGCCACCCGCAAACTCGCCGGAGCCACGCACTGGCTCCGGCCTTTCTTTTCAGATGCGGATGAAGCGCGCCGCATCGGACGGTGTGATTGCCGGGGGTGCGGGAGCGCTAAGGACGGCGGCGAGGGGCCCGAGATGTTGTTGCAGCGCGCGACCACCGAGGCCGACCAAGGCGAGCGACAGAGCGATCGAGGCCGAGACGAACACCTTGCGCCTACGCGCGGCGCTCCCGCCGTGGCGGCGCAGCAGCGCGCGCATCGGTTCCGGCGCTGGCTGCTGCATGACGGGGTTCAGCACCATCCGCAGAGCTTCGGTGCCGGCCCGGTACGAAGCCACGCGCGCGGCTTCGCGCGGGTGCCAGGTGAGATGTGCCGCGATTGCGAATGCTTGCTCGGCGTCGAGCCGGTCGTAGAGATAGGCGTTGATGTCGTCATCGTCCAAAGGCTGCATCGGGGCGCCGCTCTTTCCGATCGTAGCGAGTTTGGGGGAGAACACCCTTTTGGTGGACCAGTTCCCGCACGGGCGTCAGCGCCCGATCCAAAAGGGTCGGTGACAAGCGAATTCGCTGCTTTCGAGGGGGTGCGCGGCATTTGCACGATGCCTGCCGTGCGCGCGGCCTGATGGAGCGCATCGCGATCGAGGACATCTATCCGGCGGTCGATTGCGGCCGATGGCCGGTAAAGCGGATCGTTGGCGACACGCTTGAAGTCTGGTCCGATATCTTTCGCGACGGACACGATGTGCTTGGTGCAGCACTGCTTTATCGTCGCGCCGACAAGACATGCTGGCGCTCCGCGCCGATGCACCATTTCGACAACGACCGCTGGGTCGGCCAGGTCGTGCTTGAAGAGGTCGGGCGTCATGTCTACACGATCGAAGCCTGGACCGACCGCTTCGCTTCATGGCGTGCCGACACGATGAAGAAGCGTGCCGCTGGCGACAACATCGCGACGGATCTTGTGGAAGGTGTCGATCTTGTGCGCTCGGCGTTGGCGCGCGCCAATGCCGAAGATCGAGCGGTGATTGAGCGACTGCTTGGCGAGTACGCAGTAGACGACGCGAAGCCGAGCGCCGGCGCGCTTCTGTCCGAGCCGCTCGCCGAAATGATGGCTCGGACGCCCGTGCGGGCGGATGTGACACGTTGTGCGCAAGAGTTCCAGATCGTTGTCGATCGGCCGATTGCACGCTTCGGTGCGTGGTATGAGATGTTCCCGCGCAGCCAAGGCAGGTTGCCGGGCCAGAGCGCCACGTTCGACGACTGCATCACACGGCTTCCCGCAATCGCTGCGCTAGGTTTCGATGTCGTATATCTGCCGCCGATCCACCCAATCGGTCGGATTAACCGCAAGGGTCGCGACAACTCGGTCACGTCCACATCCAGCGATCCGGGCAGCCCTTATGCGATCGGCGCGGCCGAGGGTGGGCACGATGCGGTTCATCCCGAGCTTGGCGGCATCGAGGGCTTCCGCCGGTTCGTTGCCGCGGCCCGCGCGCATGGGCTTGAGGTGGCGCTTGATTTCGCAGTGCAGGCGGCGCCCGATCACCCTTGGGTCAAGTCGCATCCGGAATGGTTCCTGTTCCGGCGTGATGGCACGATCAAATATGCCGAGAACCCGCCCAAGAAATATCAGGACATCGTCAACCTGGAGATGGCTGGACCTTCGCACGAGCCGCTCTGGCAGGCGCTCAGTGACGTCATCCTGCACTGGATCGCCGAGGGCGTGCACATCTTCCGCGTCGACAATCCGCATACGAAACCGCTGCCGTTCTGGGAATGGCTCATCCGCGAGGTGCAGGACCGCCATCCCGGCACGATCTTCCTGGCCGAGGCCTTCACCCGGCCGAAGCCGATGCGCGCGCTGGCGAAGGCCGGTTTCACACAGTCCTACACCTATTTCACCTGGCGGACTGGGAAGGAGGAACTAACTGACTACGCGCTCGAGCTCGCCTACGGCCCAGCCAGCGACTATCTTCGGCCCAATTTCTTCACCAACACGCCCGACATTCTGTCGCCCTACCTGCAGACGGGCGGCCGGCCGGCCTTCATCGTCCGCCTGACGCTCGCCGCGACGCTGTCGCCCACTTACGGTATCTATAATGGATTTGAGCTGTGCGAGGCGGCGGCGGTGCCAGGCACGGAGGACTATCTCCATTCCGAGAAATACGAATTCAAAGTGTGGGACTGGGACCGTGCCGGCCACATCCGGGACTGGATTGCCGGCATCAACCGCATCCGGCGTGACAATCCGGCGATGCATCGCATCGAGACGTTGCGTTTCCATCACGCCAATGACGATCACGTGCTGTGCTACAGCAAGGCGACGCCGGACCGCGGCAACGTCGTGCTCGTCGCGGTCAATCTCGATCCCTTCGCGACGCGCGAAGCCGAGCTTCGCCTATCGCTCGACGAGCTCGGCATCGGGTCCGAGGAAACCGTCACGCTCGTCGAGCCGTTGACCGGGGCCGAGCAGCGCTGGCGTGGCGCAGTGCAACGTGTGCGCCTCGACCCATCCATCAATCCCGTCGCAATCTACGTCCTGCGCCGCTAGCGCCCTCTCTGCCCGCCAAGAACCTCGCCATGCCCGACGCAGCCCCGCCCCCCGATCCGCTCTGGTACAAGGATGCGATCATCTATCAGCTCCACGTCAAAGCGTTCTTCGACGCCAATGGCGATGGCATCGGCGATTTCTCGGGCCTTACCCAAAAGCTCGACTATCTGCAGGATCTGGGCGTCACAGCGCTTTGGTTATTGCCCTTCTACCCTTCGCCGTTGCGCGATGACGGCTACGACATTGCCGATTATCGCGGCATCAATCCCGCCTACGGCACGCATGCCGATTTCCGTGCCTTCGTGCGCGGTGCTCACCGGCGCGGCATACGGGTCGTGACCGAGTTGGTTATCAACCACACCTCCGACCAGCACCCTTGGTTCCAGCGCGCGCGTCGTGCGAAGCGCGATTCGGCCTGGCGCAACTATTACGTCTGGAGCGACAGCGACAAGAAGTTTGCGGGCACGCGAATCATCTTCCTCGACACCGAAAAGTCGAACTGGGCCTGGGATCCGGTCGCGCAACAATATTACTGGCACCGCTTCTACGCACATCAGCCCGACCTCAATTTCGATAATCCGCGGGTCGTTAACGACGTGCTCAACGTCATGCGCTTCTGGCTCGACATGGGGGTCGATGGTATGCGGCTCGATGCGGTGCCCTATCTGGTGGAGCGCGAGGGCACCTCGAGCGAGAACCTCCCAGAGACGCACGCCATCCTTCGGCGATTGCGGGCCGCGCTCGACCAGCGCTATGGCGACCGCATGCTGCTTGCCGAGGCGAACCAGTGGCCGGAAGACGTGCTGCAGTATTTCGGCGAAGGCGACGAATGCCACATGGCGTTCCACTTTCCCCTCATGCCGCGCATTTTCATGGCGGTCGCAACGGAGGACCGCCATCCGATTACCGATATCATGCGGCAGACACCGGACATTCCTGCCAATTGCCAATGGGCGGTGTTCCTACGCAATCATGACGAGTTGACGCTCGAGATGGTGACCGACCGCGAGCGCGACTATCTGTGGAATTTCTACGCCGCCGACAAGCGAATGCGCCTCAATCTTGGCATCCGCCGGCGCCTTGCGCCGTTGATGGAGAATGACCGGCGTCGCATCGAGCTGCTTCTGGGCTTGATGTTCTCGATGCCAGGCACGCCGGTCATGTATTACGGCGACGAGATCGGCATGGGTGACAACATTTTCCTCGGTGACCGCGACGGCGTGCGTACGCCGATGCAGTGGACGCTCGACCGCAACGCCGGTTTCTCGCGCGCGGATCCTGCGCAGCTCTATCTGCCGCCGATCATGGATCCGGTTTACGGCTACCAGGCCGTCAATGTCGAAGCCCAGACGCGCGCGCCCACCTCGCAGCTAAACTGGACGAAGCGGCTCGTGGCCGTGCGTAAGGCGCGGCGTGCCTTCGGTCGCGGCACCCTGCGTTTCCTCTATCCCGAGAACCGCAAGGTGCTTGCCTTCCTCCGTAGCTTCGCCGACGAAACGCTACTCTGCGTCTTCAACCTGTCACGCTCTCCGCAAGCGGTGGAGTTGGACCTCACCGAGTTCCTCGGCCGCTCCCTTGTCGAGCTTGGCGGGCGCAGCGTCTTTCCTCCGATTGCGGAGCAACCCTACCTGCTGTCGCTCCCGGGCTATGGCTTCTACTTGTTCATGGTTGATGTCACCGTCGAGCCCCCTGTGCGCGCATCGCTGCCGGATTTCGTGACGCTGGTGTTACCTGAGGGCTGGCGCTCGAAGAGCCTCCTCGCCCAGCACATCAGGCACCAGGTCGAGTACGAAGTCGTGCCCGCCTACTTGCCGACGCAGCGCTGGTTCGGTGCCAAGGGCCGCAAGATCGTGCGGGCCGCCGTCATCGCAGAGGGCGAACTCGACCAAATGGCGCTGACTGCGTTCGAGGTAAGCTTTGCGGAAGGCGGAAATCAGCTCTATGCGCTGCCGCTTACTTTGCGCTGGGAGATACCGGAAAGCGATCCCGCTGCGCTTGCCACCTACACCGTGTGTCACGCCCGTCGTGGGCGCTCCGAAGGCATCGTCTACGAGGCGATCGCTGAGCCGCGCTTCGCCCTCGCCCTCGTCGAGGCGATGCAGGAGGGAAAGACACTGAACGCCGGAGAGGGTACGCGCATTGTCTTCCGTCACACCTCCGCTTTCGCTCGGCGAAACCTGCCCAAGGATCCCGTCGTCAAGCGTATTGGCGGCGAGCAGTCGAATAGCTCGATCGCGATCGAAGAATACGCGATTCTCAAGCTCTATCGCAGGCTCCAGGGCGGCGTTCACCCTGAAATCGAGATGGCGGAGTTCCTGACCGAGGTCGCGGCATTCCAAAACACGCCTCCGCTTATGGGCTACTTTACGATCGAGCGCGACGGCGAGCCCAACACCGCCATGGGCGTGATGTTCGCTAACCTCCGCAACCAGGGCGACGCCTGGGCGCAGGCGCTCAACTACCTTACGCGCTATCTCGACGAGGCGCTCCTGATGGCGCCGCATGTCCACAATGTCACTGAGGGTACGACGACTGCGCCCACCGCCGCGGCTGACACCTCCTCGCACCAGCTCTATGTCGATCTCGCCGCCCAGCTCGGTGGCCGCACCGCCGAATTGCACCGCGCGCTCTGCCCTTCCGGCGACGTTCCTGATGAGTTCCGGCCTGAGCCCATCAGCAAGGATGATCTCGCGCTGTGGAAGGGCCGCGCGCGCGCCACGGCCGAAAGTGCCTTGGGCATGCTTGCAGCGCGTGTGCGGCGCCTGCCGCCACAATCGCGCGAAATGGGCGAGCGGCTTCTCGCGCGGCGCGAGCAGGCGTCGCGCCGGCTCGAGGAGTTGATACCGGCGCGCGTTGATGCGCTGAAGACGCGCATCCACGGCGATTATCACCTCGGCCAGGTGCTTGCCATCCAGAACGACTATACGATCATCGACTTCGAGGGTGAACCGATGCGTCCGCTCGCCGAGCGCCGGGTCAAGGGATTGCCGCTCGTCGATGTCGCCGGGATGCTGCGCTCCTTCGCCTACGCGGCGGCGGCCGGAGTGCGGCAGATGGCGGAGATACAGCCGGCAGCCGAGGCGACACTGCTCGAGCGCGGCGAGGAATGGCGGCGTGCCGTGAGCGAGGCGTTCCTCACGCGCTATCGTACAGTGATCACGGGAGCGGCGTCGATGCCACACGAACCCGCGGTTGCCGATGCGCTGCTCGCCTTCTTCACTCTGGAAAAGGCATTCTACGAGATCGAATACGAGCTCTCGAACCGGCCGACTTGGGCCGGCATTCCGATCGCGTCCGTGCTCGATTTGACCGAGACCCGCGAGTTGGCCGATGCCGGTCCTTGAAGCCTCCGACACTGCAATCCTGGAGGCGCGTCACGGCGATCCGTTCGCCTGGCTCGGCATGCACGCGGGCGGCCGCGCACAGCAAGTCCGCGTGTTTCTCCCATGGGCGCGGCGGCTTTGGGTCGTCCGGCGCGAGGGGGGCGCGGTGGCGGCGGAGCTTTCGCGCGTCCACCCCGACGGGCTTTTCACCGGTTCGGTCGGCGAAGGGCCGCGCTTCTCCTATCGGCTCCGCGCCGAGGGCGGCGAGGGCACGGTCGAGTTCGACGACATCTATTCCTTCCCGCCGGTACTGGGAGAGCTCGACGCGTATCTTCTCGGAGAGGGAAAGCATCGGCGCGCCGGCACGGTGATGGGCGCGCACTGCCGCACGCACGCGGGCGTCGCCGGCGTGTCCTTTGCGGTGTGGGCGCCCAACGCCCGCCGCGTCAGCGTCGTCGGTCCATTTAACGACTGGGACGGGCGGCGCTGGCCGATGCGGCTGCGCCTCGGGATCGGCATCTGGGAGATCTTCGTACCCGGCCTCGCGCCCGGCGCGCTCTACAAGTACGAGATCGTGGGGCCGGATGGCGCGGTTTTGCCGCTCAAGGCCGATCCTTATGCCGCTTGGTCCGAGCGCTCGCCTGGCACGGCCTCGCGCATCGCGCCGCCGTCAGGCTACGACTGGCGCGACCATGCCTTCCTCGACGCCCGCGCACGCACGAACGACCGAGCCGCCCCCATCTCGATCTACGAATGTCATCTCGGTTCTTGGCGCCGTAAGCCCGACGAGGGCGGCCGCATGCTTACCTATCGCGAGCTTGCCGAGGAGCTCGTCCCCTACGTGCGCGACATGGGCTTCACCCATCTCGAACTCATGCCGGTGAGCGAGCATCCGTTCGATGGCTCGTGGGGCTATCAGTCGCTGGGCCTCTTCGCGCCGACGAGCCGCTTCGGCACGCCCGACGATTTCCGCGCCTTGGTCGATCGCTGTCACGAGGCCGGGCTCGGCGTTTTTGCCGACTGGGTGCCCGGCCATTTCCCAACCGATCCGCACGGGCTCGCGCGCTTCGATGGTACCGCGCTTTACGAGCATGCCGACCCGCGCCAGGGCTTCCAGTCCGACTGGAACACCTATGTCTATAATTTCGGGCGCCAGGAGGTCGCGAATTTCCTTGCGACCAGTGCGCTTCATTGGATCACCGAGTTCCACATCGACGGCCTGCGTGTCGACGCCGTCGCCTCAATGCTCTATCTCGATTACAGCCGGCCTCCGGGCGGCTGGATTCCGAATCGCTATGGCGGGCGCGAGAATCTCGAGGCGATCGAGTTCCTGCGCCGCACCAATGAGGAGATTGAAGGCCTCGGTCTCGGCGCTACGACCGCGGCCGAAGAATCGACCGCGTGGCCCATGGTCTCGCGCCCAGCCGCCGCCGGCGGCCTGGGCTTCGGCTACAAGTGGAACATGGGCTGGATGCACGACACACTTCGCTACATGGCCCTGGACCCGATCCACCGCCGCTTCCATCACAACGATCTGACTTTCGGTCTCCTCTACGCTTTCAACGAGAACTTTATCTTGCCGCTGTCGCACGACGAGGTGGTGCACGGCAAGGGCGCGCTCCTCGCCAAGATGCCAGGCGACCGCTGGCAGCGCTTCGCCAATCTGCGCGCCTATTTCGGCTTTATGTGGACTCATCCCGGTAAGAAGCTTCTCTTCATGGGCGGCGAGTTCGCACAGGAGCGCGAGTGGAACCATGATCACTCGCTCGACTGGCACCTGCTTGGGGATCCGCTGCATCAGGGCGTGCAGAGTGTCGTGCGCGACCTGAATCGGCTCTATCGAGCGCTGCCGGCGCTGCACACGCTCGACTGTGAAACGGCCGGGTTCCAGTGGCTTGAGGGCGGCGACGCAGAGCGCAGCGTGCTCGCTTATCTTCGCCGCGGCCGGGAGCCGCATGAACTTGCCGTGATCGTCTGCAATTTCACGCCGGTACCGCGCCATGACTATCGGATCGGCGTGCCGCGCGCTGGGCGCTGGCGGGAGCGTTTTAACAGCGACGCGCAGGCCTATGGCGGAAGTGGCCTTGGCAATTCCGGCGAAGCCCGGACGGAGCCCGTTTCCGAGCACGGCCAGCCCGCGTCGCTCCGGCTGCTCCTACCTCCTCTTGCCACCGCGATCCTCACGTGGGAGCCGGATGGCTGAGCCGCTCCTGCGCCTCGCTGCGCTGGCCGGTGTCCAAGCGGCCTTTCGTGACATCTTTGGCGCCGAGCGCCAGGTTGCAGAGGATGACCTACACGCGGTGCTCGCGGCCATGGGGCATCCGAACGAGGATGACGCAGCGGTTGCACGCGAGATCGCAATCCTCGAAGCCGAGCCGTGGCGCGCGCTGCTGCCACCCGCGATTGTGATCCACGAAGATACGGCGCCAAGCATCGCCTTCGTCATACCGGACCGTCTCAATGCCGGGCGCGTTCTGTGGTCGCTCCAGGGTGAAGACACGCACGCCGACGGCAGCGCCGATCTGCACGCCCTCGAAACGCTTGCGAGCATTGGTGACGGCCACGAGCGCCACCGTCGCCTCGCTTTGCCCCTGCCGCGGCTCGCGCCGGGCTATTACTGTTTGAGCCTCGCCGCTGGGCACGAAAGCGCGGAGACGAGCCTCATCGTCGTCCCTACCTGCGGTTACCTGCCGCCGCAACTGGCCGATGGCCGACGCGCCTGGGGCCTCTCGGCGCAACTCTATTCGCTCCGCTCGGAGCGCAACTGGGGCATGGGCGATTACGCCGATCTCAGCGCCCTCGCGGGACTCGTGGCGGGGAAGGGTGCGGCCACGCTCGGCCTCAATCCGCTGCATGCGCTCTACCCGGCCGAGCCGCGCCATATCAGCCCCTATTCGCCGTCGAGCCGGCTCTTTCTCAATCCGCTCTATCTCGATGTCGAGGCCATGCCCGACCTCGCTGCGTGCGAAGAAGCGAGGGCTCACATGGCGGGGCCGGAATTTCGGGCCACGCTCGGGCACGCCCGTGCCAGCGATCTCGTCGATCACACCGCCGTGGCCGCGGCAAAGCAGCCTCTCTTCGCTCTCCTCTACGCGGCGTTCGCGGCGCACCACCTCGCGCCTTTGGGTGCGGCCACAACTGCGCGAGGCGCCGACTTTCGGCGCTTCCAGCGCGAAGGTGGCGTTAGTCTCCGCGACTACGGCCGATTCAACGCACTGCACGAGGGCTTTTACCGCGCCGGCTGCGCATCTTGGCATGATTGGCCCGCCCCGTTCCGTCGCGCGAATTCCGACGCGGTGGCCGAATTCGCGCGCGAGCACGAGGCGGCGGTCGAGCTTCATCAATATCTCGAATGGGAATCATGTCGCCAGCTCGACGCGGCCGCCGCGCGCGCTGCTGCGGCGGGGCTCGGCCTCGGACTCTACCGCGATCTCGCGGTCGGCGTCGATCCGAGCGGAGCCGGCGCGTGGGCCGATCCCGATCTTCTCGTCTCTGGCGCGACGATCGGCGCGCCGCCGGACCTCCTGAACCTGAAGGGCCAGAATTGGGGCCTTGCGCCGCCTAATCCCACGGCGCTGCGCCGGCGTGCGTACGAGCCGTTTATCGCCGCGTTGCGCGCCAATATGCGCGGTGCCGGCGTACTGCGCATCGATCACGTAATGGCGATGCAGCAGCTTTATTGGATCCCACGCGGCACGCCAGCCGGGAGCGGGGCCTACGTCTCCTATCCGCTGCGTGATCTTCTCGGCATCATCGCGCTCGAAAGTCAGCGCAACCGCTGCCTCGTCATCGGCGAGGATCTCGGCACCGTGCCCGAGGGCTTCACGCGCACGCTCAACGATTGCGGCATCCTGTCCTACCGCCTCCTTATGTTCGAAAAGGAGGGCGAGCGCTTCCGGGCGCCGCGAACCTATCCGCGCGCGGCGGCGGCCACGTTTTCCTCGCACGATCTCCCCACGATGCGCGGTTTCTGGCTCGGTGCCGACATCGCGTGGCGGCGCAAGCTCGATCTCTATCCCGATGCGCCGGCTGCTGTGCGCGATGAAGATTGCCGCCGGCAGGACCGGCGCGAGCTCCTGGCGTTGCTTATGGCCGAAGGGCTCATCGACGAAAGTGCGGCGGCCCGCCTTCTGCCGCGCGACGACGATCCGGTCTTCGCACTCGAGCTTGTCGTGGGACTGCATCGCCTTCTTGGCCGCGCCAATTCCGCGCTCGCCCTCATGTCGATCGAGGATGCGGCCGGCGAGGTAGAGCAGGCCAACATTCCGGGCACGGTGGACGAGCATCCGAATTGGCGCCGCCGCCTTGGGAAGAACCTCGCTGCGCTCGCCTCGGACGCGGATTTCGCGGCCATCGCCGCGGCGCTCTGTGGCGCGCGAAAAGAGTGATCCACCCAGGCGGGTGTCGCGTATCTAATTTACACGGTCTCCTCCCGTGTGTTTCCTCCCTGAACTGGGCCCCGCCCGAGCGGCGGGGCTTTTTTTGCCTGAGCGGATCGGCGAGGATCGCGTCATGACGGATGCGGTCGAGTGCGTCGTCGTCGGCGCGGGCGTGATCGGGCTCGCCTGCGCGCGCGCGCTCGCGCAGGCGGGACACGAGGTGCTCGTGCTCGAGCAGGAGCGCTGGATCGGCGCGCATACTTCCTCGCGCAACAGCGAGGTGATCCACGCCGGCCTCTATTACCCGCAGGACAGTCTCAAAGCGCGCTATTGCGTGGCGGGTCGGCGAGAGCTTTACGCCTATTGCGCCGAGCGTGGCGTTGCTCACAAGCGGGTCGGTAAGCTCGTCGTCGCCTGCACCGAGGCTGAGGTCCAGGTGCTACGCAAGGTCATCGAGCGAGCCGAGGCGAATGGGGTCGAGGGCCTCGAATGGATTCCCGGAAACGAGGCGAAGGCGCTCGAGCCCGAACTCTTCTGCCTCGCCGCGTTCCATTCCCCGGTGACCGGCATCGTCGACAGCCACGGTCTCATGCTCGCGTTCGAGACCGATGCCGAGACGGCAGGCGCTACGATCGTGCTGCGCGCCCCGGTGCTGCGCGGCCGTCTTGAGGCCAAAGGATTCACGCTCGAAGTGGGTGGAGCGGAGCCGACGACGATCGCGTGCAAGCTACTCGTCAACAGCGCCGGCCTCGAGGCGCCGCTATTGGCCGCGCGCATTGCGGGCGTGCCCGCGGTGAGTGTGCCGCGCGCCTACTACTGCCGAGGCGTCTATTTCACGCTTGCTGGGCGGGCGCCGTTCCGCCGCCTCGTCTATCCCGTGCCGGAAGCGGCTGGCCTTGGCGTCCACCTGACGCTCGACCTTGCCGGTCAGGCGCGCTTCGGACCCGATACAGAGTGGATTAGCGACATCGACTACACCGTCGATCCCGCACGCGGGGAGCGCTTCTACGCCGCCATCCGCACTTATTGGCCAGGCCTCAAGGACGGCGCGTTACAGCCGGGCTATGCCGGCGTACGGCCGAAAATTAACGGCCCGCGCGATGCGTCCGCCGATTTCGTGGTCCAGGGTCCGGCCGAACATGGTGTGCCGGGCTTGGTCAATCTTTACGGCATCGAGTCGCCCGGCATCACCGCCTCGCTGCCACTGGCCGCACATGTCGCGCGGCTGCTCGATTAGGAATCGTCGGGTCCTTCGGCGACCACGACGGAAATTTCGAGAGGCGGCGCCTCAGCGAAGGCAAGCGTCAGCGGGAATACGTCGTCGACTGCGAGGATACGCTTCAAGCCGCGCAGCGCAATGTAGCGGCGTCCTGGCTGAAGCGTCACGCGCCGGCCCGGCTCTAGATCGTAAAATTCAAGCGGCGAGCCGTCGAATTCACGCAGAATCACGCGCTCGGCAATGGGCGAGGCTCCGCCGACGAGGCGGTCGGCACGGCGCCCTCGATTCTCGATCACCAAAAAGGCAGCAGCCGCCTCGGTGACGGACGGCTTCGCCCACGGATGGTCGATGGTGATGCCGCCGCTCGTGAAGATCTGCGCTTTGGCCGCGCGTGCCGCCGCAAGTACGAGCGGCGCCAGAAGAACGACCCGGCGGTTCATGCGACCTGCTTAGCCGAGGCGGCGCAACAGCACAATCGGCCAAAGCGTCACGGCCGGTAGTGTCGTGCGAAAGATCCGCGCCTGGCCGAACGGCGTGAAATCCTCGAACCGTGCCGTACCGGGCTCGGGCTGGGCGAAGAGTCCGATGCCGACGGCAAGATACATGAGGGCAAGACTCGCGAGCATTTCCATCACGGGCACAAGTCTCGCTGCGCGATGGTTTCGCTAGCGTTAATCGCCGCTTGCCGAAGCGACATAGGAAGGGCACGATTGGATCGCGTGAGCAAGGAGGGGTGACATGTGGTTTGCCGTGGCGATCATCGGCATGATTGGCATCGCGACAGGGGTAACTCTCCTGCCAAGCAGCACGTCGAAGCCGCAACCAGCCGCCGCTGCGCCGGCGTCGCCCGCGGTCCCCGCGCCTGCCGCCGTGCCCGCGCCTCCGGCACAGGGCCAGATTCCGGCCAAGTGAGCCGCCATGGCTGAGCTGCGAGTCGAGGCGCCGCGCGGGGCGCCCAACGATCTCGAATCCTACTGGATGCCGTTCACGGCCAATCGCCAATTCAAGGCGAAGCCGCGGCTTCTTGTTGCCGCCGAGGGCATGCACTATCGCACCGCAGAAGGCCGCCAGATCCTCGACGGGACTGCGGGACTATGGTGCGTTAATTGCGGCCACGCGCGGCGCGAGATCGCCGACGCCGTCCATCGCCAAGCATTGTCGCTCGATTATGCGCCGGCATTCCAGATGGGCCACCCCGCCGTGTTCGAAGCGGCCTCCCGCTTGGCCGCGCTGCTACCGGGCGATCTCGACCGCGTCTTCTTCTGCAATTCCGGGTCCGAGGCGGTCGATACCGCCTTGAAGATCGCGATCGCCTATCACCGCGTGCGCGGCGAGGGTCAGCGCACCCGCCTCATCGGCCGCGAGCGCGGCTATCACGGTGTCGGTTTCGGCGGCATTTCGGTCGGGGGCATTTCGGTCAACCGCCGCTATTTCGGCAGCCTGTTGCCTGGCACGGACCATCTGCCGTCGACGCACGACCGCGCGAAGCAGGCGTTCTCGCGCGGCCAGCCCGAATGGGGCGCGCATCTTGCCGACGAGCTTGAACGCATCGTCGCGCTACATGATCCCTCAACCATCGCCGCCGTCATCGTTGAGCCGATGGCGGGCTCGACCGGCGTGCTCGTGCCGCCCAAGGGCTATCTCGAGCGCCTCAAAGCGATTTGCGACAAGCACGGCCTTATCCTCATCTTCGACGAAGTCATCACCGGCTTCGGGCGCTTGGGCGCGCCCTTCGCAGCCGAGCGCTTCGGCATCGTTCCCGACATGGTGACCTGCGCCAAGGGGCTTACCAACGGCACTGTGCCGATGGCCGGTGTGATCGTGCGGCGCGGCATTTACGAGGCCTTCATGTCGGGCCCCGAGACGGCGGTGGAACTGCCGCACGGCTACACCTATTCCGGCCATCCGCTGGCCGCCGGGGCGGCGCTGGCCGCGCTCGAGATTTACCGGAGCGAGGATCTCTTCGCGCGCGCCAAATCGCTCGAAGCGTACTGGGAGGATGGCGTGCACAGCCTGAAGGACCTGCCGCACGTCGTCGATCTGCGCAATATCGGCCTCGTCGCCGGGATCGAACTCGACCCCGTTCCGGGCAAGCCGGCCCAGCGCGCGTTCGACGTGTTCCTGCGCTGTTACGAGCGCGGGCTTCTGATCCGCACCACTGGCGACATCATCGCGCTGTCGCCGCCGCTCGTCATCTCGCGCGGTCAGATCGACGAGCTGTTCGGGATTCTCGGCGCCGTGCTGAAGGAAGCGGCCTGATGCTGATCGGCGTGCCGAAAGAGGTGAAGACGCACGAATACCGCGTCGGCCTCGTCCCGGGCAGCGTGCGCGAACTCGTGCACAAGGGCCACCAGGTGATGGTCGAGCGCGGTGCTGGCGCCGGGATCGGCTTCGGCGACGATGCCTATGTCGCGGCAGGCGCGAGGATCGCGTCTGTCGAGGACGTGTTCGCGAACGCCGAACTCGTCGTCAAGGTGAAGGAGCCACAGCCCTTCGAGATCGTGCGCCTCAGGCGCGGCCAGGTGCTCTTCACTTATCTTCATCTCGCGGCCGATCGCGCGCAGACCGAAGGTTTGATGACAAGCGGCGCCACCTGCATCGCCTATGAGACCGTGACCGATGCGAAGGGCGGGCTTCCACTCCTCGCGCCGATGAGCGAGGTCGCGGGGCGCATGGCGATTCAGGTCGGCGCCCATTGCCTCGAGAAGGAGCAGGGCGGGCTCGGCATTCTCCTGGGCGGCGTCCCGGGCGTCGCGGCGGCCAAGGTCGTTATCCTCGGCGGTGGCGTCGCCGGCACCAATGCGGCGCGCGTCGCCATGGGTATGGAGGCCTATGTCACGGTCATCGACAAGAACCTCGCCCGTCTCTACGAGCTCGACATGCAGTTCGGCTCGCAGCTCCACACGCTCTTTGCCACGCTCGAGAACATCGAAAACGAGGTTCTGTCGGCCGATCTCGTCGTCGGCGCGGTGCTGGTCGCGGGTGCTGCAGCGCCGAAGCTCGTCTCGCGCGCGCTCGTGCGGCGCATGAGGCCGGGGGCGGTGCTCGTCGATATCTCGATCGACCAGGGCGGCTGTTTCGAGACGAGCCGGCCCACGACGCATGCCGATCCGACCTATGTCGAGGAAGGCGTCATCCATTATTGCGTCACCAACATGCCGGGCGCGGTTGCGCGCACCTCAACCGTGGCGCTCAACAACGCGACCCTGCCTTTCACCGAGGCTTTGGCTGACAAGGGCTTCCGCCGCGCGCTCCAGGACGACCCCCATTTGCGCGCCGGCCTCAACGTCTACGCGGGCCGCATCACGCACGCTGCCGTGGCGCACGATCTCGGGATACCGGTGCTCGCGCCCGACGCCGCGCTTGCGGAATAGCGAAAGGGAGGAAAATGCCGAAAGAGCTGCCGCCGACGCGCCGCGTCGTCACCGGGCACGACGCCAAGAATGTGGCGAAGGTGCTGATTGACGGCATAGCCATGAACAACCGTGGCGAGCCGGGCCGCTCGCGCGTCCTCATGTGGTGCACGGATAGCATGCCGGTCGACGTCGCGATCGGAGAGAAGATCGAGGACATGGGCGCGCGCATGCTCGGCACGGCGCCACCCACCAACGGCACGCGCTTCACCATCAACGACATCCCGCCGGGCGCGCCGGGCGTCATGCACCGCACCGAAACTCTCGACTATTGCATCGTGCTCGCCGGCGAGGTCGACATGGATATGGACGAGGGCTCAGTGCGTCTCAAGGCTGGTGACGTCGTCATCCAGCGCGGCACCAACCATTCGTGGGTCAACCGCGGCACGGAGGCGGCGCGCATCGCCTTCGTGCTGATCGACGCGAAGCCCTTGGGCATCGGCCATCCAATAATGGGTGCAACGTCGGTTCCGTCGCGCGGCTAGTCCCCGAGCTTCGCTAGCTCAGGCATAATGAGGCGATCGGCGGGCACGATGTGATCGCGATCGCCGATCGCCATTTCCGCCTTCATCAGATTGTCGAGAAGCGCGCGCGATATTGTGGGGAAGGGCGCGAAGAAGGTTATCTTGCGGAAAAGGTCATAGGTCTTGGCCACGTCGTCGCGCTTCATCTTGGCGGCGCTCGCCAGAATCGAAATCGCCTCGTCGCGGTTCTTGTCGTCATAGAACCAGGCAACGCTCTCGTCGAAAGCCGCAAGCATGCGCTTCGCCAACTCGAGGTGCGCACTGGCCCAGGCACGGTTCACCTCGAACCCGGCGAAGGGCAGGTCCTTCGTGTAAGGATAGACGAGACCGAGATTGACGAACCCCGAATCCTCCGCCTCGAACAGAATAGGCGGCAGGAGGAGCGTGGCCGCGACCGCGCCCGAGCGCAGGCCGGCGAGCCGCCCAGCCGTGGCGCCCACCACGACCACGTCATAGTCGGACTTGGCAAGGTTTTCCGCCTTCGCCATTTGCGCAAAATAAATGGCGGTGATGTCGGTCGTGCCGCCGAGCGAGATCGTCTTGCCCTTGAGATCGCGAATGCTGGAGATCCCCGGCCGCGCCACGAGCGCGTAGGGATTGGCCTGCGACACGATACGCACGATGGCGATCGCCGCACCTTTGTCGATGGCGCTGATCGGCTCTGGCAGGCCCGTACTCGCCACCGCGTCGAGCGAGCCTGCGGTGAGCTGCTGGATCACACCCGAGGTCGAAGGCACGAAGATGAGATCGATATCGACGCCGGCCCTGGCGAAGAACCCTTTGCTCTCGCCGATATAGATCGGCCACAGCGAGCCTGAGGGCGAGCCGATGGCGCCGGTCTCGACGGTGTCCGCAGCGCGCGCCGGAACCGTTAGAAAAAGCAAGATCGCCACGAACAATGCTCGCATCGCATGCCTCCTGCGTCGCGTCGGGTTTGATCGCACGGCGCCGCTCTTCACGCAGCGACGCCGACGAGCGCGCCGACCCCGGCCGTCACCGCCATCGCCAGCGCCCCCCAAAATAGGACGCGCGTCGCGCCAACGATGATGCTGGCTCCGCCGGCGCGTGCCGCGAGCGCGCCGAGCAGCGCCAGAATGATAAGAGAGACGAGCGCGATGAGGGTACTCGGATACGGCCCGGTGGCGATGATCGCCGTCAAGAGCGGCAGGGCTGCGCCGAAGGCAAAGCTCGTGCCTGAGGCGAGTGCCGCCTGGAGCGGGCGCGCTCGCAGCGTATCGCTGATGCCGAGCTCGTCGCGCGCGTGTGCGCCGAGCGCATCGTGCGCCATAAGCTGACGCGCCACTTCCTGCGCGAGATCGGGCTTCAGGCCGCGCCCGACATAAATGGAGGCGAGCTCGTTGTGCTCCTCCTCGATATCGGTTTCGATACCGAGCTGCTCCTGTGCGAGGTCGGCGCGCTCGGTATCCGCCTGCGAGCTCACCGACACATATTCGCCTGCCGCCATCGCCATGGCGCCGGCGGCAAGGCCGGCAATGCCCGCGAGCACGATGCTCGCGTGGGAGCCGTGTGCGGCAGCGACGCCGAGAAGCAGGCTCGCGGTCGAGACAATGCCGTCGTTGGCGCCGAGGACGGCGGCGCGAAGCCAGCCGGAGCGATGGATGCGATGATGTTCCTCGTGCGGCATGGCCGACGGGCGCCCTTAGTGGAGCGCGCGCGGCAGTCCTGCGATCGCTTCGTCGAGGAGCGCGGACCGGTGCACCGGATCGAGCGTCTCGCCGAGCGCGCGCCTCACCGCGGCGATCGCGATCTCGACCGCCCGTGCGCGCACCTCGGCCATGGCTTTCGCCTCGTCGAGCGTGATCTTCTCGCTCGCCATGCGCCGACGGCGCTCGAGCGCAGCCTCGATCTCGCGCTCGGCACGCTCGGCTGCGCGCAATGATTCCTCGCGCGCGTGGGCGATGATGGCGTCCGCCTCCTTCATGGCGTCGCGCTGCTTCCGCTGATATTCGGCAAGCGCCGTCTGTGCTTCGTCGCGGAGCCGTGCGGCGGCTTCGATCTCGTCGCGGATCTTGGTGGCGCGCTGATCGAGTTGGCGCGTGAGGATCGGCGTCACCTTCCACCCGAGGAAGCCGAAGGCAATGACGAAGGCGATGAGGACCCAGAACTCGGCGTCCTTTAGAAGCTCCATCACGCGCGCTCCCTCAGAACTGCGTCGACCGCGTCGCGCGCGCGGGCGGGGTCGAGCTCGGCGCCTGCTACCTTCGCGGCCGCGGCGCGCGCGACCTCGACCGCGACGTCGCGCAGGCCGGCCAATGCCGCATCCTTCGCCTCCGCGATACGCCGCTCGGCGGCAGAGGTTTCCGCCGCGAGCGCGTCAGCAAGCTTCTTCAGCCGCTCGGCGCTTGCCGCGTTCATGCGCTCGACCGTCGCGCGCAGAGTCGCCTGCGCCTCGTCGCGTGCCTCGGCAAGCGCCTTCTCGTAGGCGGCAATTACTGTTTCGGCCTCTTCCTTCATCTGCGCCGCACGTCCGAGGTCGTCGTCGATGTGCCTGCGCCGCTCGGCGAGGATCGCGCCAACACGCGGCAGCCCGATCCAGGTCATCGCGATGAAGAGCGCGATGAAGGTGATCGCGAGCCAGACGAGCTGCGAGGGAAAGGTCGCAACGTCGAGCTGCGGCATCGGGTCAGAACACGAACAGGATGAGGAAGGCGATGGCGAGGCCGAAGAGCCCGGTCGCCTCGGCGAGCGCGAAACCCAGGAACGCGAACGGCGTCACTTGCGCCGCCGGGTTGCGGGCCAGCGCGCTGATGAGCGAGGCGAACACGTTGCCGATGCCGATACCGGCGCCGACGAGCGCAACGCAGGCGAGGCCGGCACCGATTAGCTTGGCGGAGGCGACATCCATGAGGCTGTTCCTTTTCAGATCAGTGAAGGTGAAGCGCGTCGTGGAGATAAAGACAGGTCAGGATCGCGAAGACATAGGCCTGCAGCGCCGCGACCAGGATCTCGAGGAAATAGATCAGGACGTCGATGCCGACCGGCAGGATGCCGAAGAGCGGCACGCTCGCCGCGAAGCCGGCAAAGATCGCGAGCATGGTGTGGCCGGCGAGCATGTTGGCGAAGAGCCGGATCGACAGCGTGAAGGGCCGGATGCAGTAGGACAGGAGCTCGATCGGTACGAGCAGCAAGAGCAGCACAACGGGCACGCCCGTCGGCACGAACAGCCTGAGGAAGTGCCAGCCGTGTTTCGCGATGCCGATGATGGTTACGCCGATGAAGACGGTAATGGCGAGGCCGAACGTGACGATGATGTGGCTCGTGAAGGTGAAGCTGTAGGGGATGAGGCCGAGCGTGTTGCCGAGCAGCACGAACATGAAGAGCGTGAATATGAACGGGAAATAGGCCATGCCGCCGTGCCCGGCGTTGGTCTCGACCATGTCGGCGACGAACTCGTAGCTCATCTCCGCGATCGACTGCATCCGGCCTGGCACGAGCGCCCGGCGACTCGTGCCAAGGACGACGAGTGCCGTCACAAGCACCACCGCGATCGTCATCAGGAGGGCGGAGTTCGTGTAAGACAAGTCCAAGCCGCCGATATGGATCGGAAGGATGGGTTCGATCTTGAATTGCTCGAGCGGCTTGATCTCGATTGCCACGTCAGTCCTCGTCGTCCTCGGCCGGCGTGCTTTGCTGCTGCCGGCGATAGCCTACTGCCATGCCCTGGTCGGTTAGGGCGCGCCACACGTTGAGCATGCCCGCCGCGGTGCCGAGGAAGAACATCACGATCATCCCCCACGGCCGCGTGCCTAGCCAGCGGTCCAAGGCCCATCCGATCCCGGTGCCGACCGCGATGGCGACAACGAGCTCGATCCCGATCCGCCAGGCAAGCGCGAACGCGTTGCCGAAGGAGGGTGGTGCCTCCTGTCCCGCTGGCCTTCGCGCGCCCCCTTGCGCACGCCGCGCCTCGTCGAGCCGGCGCCCGAGTTCCTTGAGCGGATCCTGATCGCCGGCCGTCGATTAACCCCCGCCAAAGCGGCGGCGCACCTTAGGGATGGGCGGAAACGCTGTCAAGAATTGCGCCGGGCGAATCCCTCTTTCCCTCTGGAAAGAAAGGGATGCGGCGCTAGGCCGTACGTCTCAGCTGCTCAGCCGATTGAAGATCCACCGACACGAGCTGCGACACGCCTTTTTCGGACATGGTGAGTCCGAACAGGCGATGGACGCGCGACATGGTCAGGCGGTGGTGCGTGACGATGAGGAAGCGCGTCTCGCAGTTCTCGGCGATCTCCTCGACGAGACGGCAGAAGCGGTCGATGTTGGCGTCGTCCAAGGGCGCATCGACCTCGTCGAGGATGCAGATCGGCGCGGGATTGGTCAGGAACACCGCGAAGAGGAGCGCGAGTGCCGTGAGCGCCTGCTCGCCGCCCGAGAGAAGCGACAGCACCTGCATCTTCTTGCCCGGCGGGCTCGCCATGATTTCGAGCCCCGCCTCGAACGGGTCTTGGCCCTCGGCCTCGTCATAGTCGAGCCGCAGATGCGCCTGCCCGCCGCCGAAGAGGCGTGTGAAGAGCTGCGAGAAATGCTCGTTCACTTGCGCGAAGGCGGAAAGGAGCCGTTCGCGTCCTTCGCGATTGAGTGCCTGGATGCCCTGGCGGAGCTTCGCGATGGCGGCGACGAGATCGTCGCGCTCGCGGGTCAGCACCTGCAGCTTCTCTTCGACCTCGTGCGCCTCCTGCTCGGCGACGAGATTGACCGGCCCCATGGTCTCGCGCTCGCGCGTCAGGCGCTCGAAGCGGTGTGTCGCGTCGGCAAGTTCGGGCATGGTCTCGTCGGGCGCGATGTCCGCGGCCGCGAGCGTCTCGTCGGGCGCGCATTGAAGCCGCTCGGCGATGTGTGCGGCGAGCGCGCGGACCGCTTCCTCGGCCTGGTCGCGATGCCCCTCGCAGCGCACCCGCTCCTCCCGCATTTCCGCGAGCGCCGCATCGGCTGCCCGGGCGGCGCGCTCGGCGGCGGCAAGCCGTGTCTCACCCGATGCGAGCGCGTCGCTTGCGTCGCTGCGGCGCGATGTCGCGGCGGCAATGTGCTCGACCAGTGCCGCGCGCTGCTGCTCAATCTCGGCCGGGCGCTGCGCCAGCGCCTCGATCTCGGCACGAAGCGCCTCAAGCCGCTCTTCGAGCATGCGGCGCTGGCGGTGCGCTGCCTCGGCACGGCCTTGCCACGAGCGCAGTTCGCTCTCGACCACGTCGAGCCGTTCACGCCGCAACTCCGCTTCGCGCTTGAGGCGGTCGTATTCGCCTTGGCGGGCGAGATGGTTGAGGCGCCGCTCGGCGACGCGCTGGCGCAGATCCTCGATCGCGGCACGTGCGAGCGCCGGATCCGGCAGCCCCGCGAGCGCATCCGCTGCGGCGGCGTCCTCGCTGCGCGCGTCGGCGAGATCGGCGGAAAGGCGCTCGGCGGTGCTGCGAAGCCCGTCGAGCCGCGACGTGATGGCGGTGGCTTGGCGCGCGAGTTCGGCGTCCTCGTTGCGCGCGGTGGCGAGGCGGTCGAGCGCGCCCCGAGCTCCCTCGCGTGCCTCACGCTCGGCTTCGGCCAGACGTCGCGTCGCGCCTTGAGCCGCGGCAAAGCTCTCCGCGAGGCCTGAGATCTCGGCGTCGAGATCGCGCAACGACGCTTCGATCTCGGCGAGGCGGTTGCGCTGACGCAGGCGCTGCGCCGGGGCGGTCGGCGTGCCAGCAGCGCGCTTCAGCCCGTCCCAGCGCCAGAGGGCACCGTCGCGGCTGACGAGCCGCTGGCCAGGCTGCAGCGAGGCCTGCTGCCGTTCGCCGGTTTCCCAATCGGCGACGAGGCCGATCTGCGCGAGGCGCCGCTCGAGCGCCGCGGGCCCGGTGACGTGCGTCGCCAAGGGCGTGCAGCCCTCGGGCAGGGCGAGGGGCGCGTCATAATTGGCAAGGCCACGCCAGTGGATCGGCGCCTCGGTATCGAGCGGCGCGGCAAGGTCGTCGCCGAGCGCGGCGCCGAGCGCCGCCTCGTATCCGGCGGTCACGACGACGCGGTCGAGCACCGGCGGATAGCGCTTGTCACTCGCGGCGGCGAGCAACTCGGTCAATGCCTGTGCCTCGGTGCGGAGCTTGGCCCGGCGCGCCTCCGCCGCTTCGAGCGGCGCGCGCGCTGTTGCTTCCGCAGCGTTGGCCGCGCGGAGCTCCTGTTCCGCTGTTTCCGCCGCGAGGCGGGCGGACGCCACCTGCTCCTCGGCCTCACGGACCCGTTGCGCCGCCGCCGCGACTCGTGAGGCAGCGATCGTCTCGGCCTCCACCGCGGCGCGCTCGGCCTCGATGGCGGCCATGCGCTCGGTGAGGCGCTGGGCGCGCTGTGCGGCCTCCGTGCGCTTCGTCTCAAGTGCCGCGCGGCGGGCCTCGGCCGCGGCGAGTTCTTCGCTGCGACGCGCAAGCTCCGCCTCCAGCGCCGTGGCTTCCGCTTGCGCCATTGCGAGTGCAGATGCGGCCTCCGCCTCGGCGGCTTCCTCGCGCGCTTGCGCGGCAAGAACATCGGCGCGCTCTGACTCGAGCCGCGCCAAGGCAGCGCGCGCATCCTCGGCGAGCTCCGCCTCGCGCGCCATGTCGGCCGTCGCCTGCACGACGCGGGCTTCGGCCGCCGCGCGTGCTTCCACGACGCGCCGCTCCTCCTCCTCGAGGGCGGTGCGCGCATGGTTGAGGCGCTGCAATTCTGCCGCTGCCGTCGCGTCGGCACGACGCAGCTCGGGCAGCGCGTCGACCGCCTCCTCGCGCTCGCGTTCGGCCGCGCGCTGTGCGGCGGTGCGGTCGGCGACGTCGCGCTCGGCGCGGCGAAGCCGCTCTTCGGCCTCCGCGCGCTCGACCGTGGCGAGACGCCATTTGAGGTGCAGCACGACCGCCTCGGCGCGGCGGATGTGGTCGGAGAGGCGTCGGTAGCGCGAGGCTTGGCGCGCCTGCTTCTTTAGCCCGTCGAGTTGGACGCCGAGCGTGGCCAGCACGTCCTCGAGGCGCAGTAAATTGGCCTCCGCCGCCCTCAGGCGCAGTTCAGCCTCGTGCCGGCGCGCGTGGAGCCCGGTGATGCCGGCCGCCTCCTCAAGCACGGCGCGGCGGTCGGCGGGCTTCGCGGCGATGATGGCGCCGATGCGGCCCTGGCTCACGATTGCCGGCGATTGCGCGCCGGTCGCGGCGTCGGCGAAGAGAAGCTGCACGTCGCGCGCGCGTACCTCGCGCCCGTTCACCTTATAGGCTGAGCCCTCGCCGCGCTCGATGCGGCGCACGACTTCGATCTCCTCGCACGCGTCATAGGGCTTGGGGGCGTCGCGCTTGGGGTTTCCGAGGAAGAGCGCCACTTCCGCGAAATTGCGGGATGGGCGGTCGGACGTGCCGGCGAAGATCACGTCGTCCATCTCGCCGCCGCGCATGCGCTTTGCCGAAGTCTCGCCCATGGCCCAGGAGAGCGCGTCGACGAGGTTCGACTTGCCGCAGCCATTGGGCCCAACGATGCCGGTGAGGCCGGCTTCGATCGCGAGTTCGGTCGGTTCGACGAAGGATTTGAAGCCGGCGAGCCGGAGCTTGACGAAATGCACGCGCGTTATCCGAATGTTGTTGCGTTCATAGATAGCTCATGAGTGCGTGATACCAGCGCTTCCACCACACTTCCTGTTCGGGCATAGCGGGCGGTGCGGCGGCGGGCGTGCTGGCGCCCACGGGGGCGGGCGTCGCTGCCGCGACCGCGGCGCCGCCCGGCGTCGCCGCCGCCAACTCCTGCGCGAACTGCTCGTAGGGCAGGGCGCCCACGACCTTCTTGCCGTTGACGAAGAAGGTCGGCGTCGAATCGACCCCATAATCGTGCTGCCCGGCGAGCCGCTCGCCGAGGATGTGGTCGGACAAGGCCTTATCGTTCATACATTCGTTGAACTTGTCCTCGCTGATGCCGCCCAGGCGCGCGATGCGCGAGAGCGCTTGGGTCACCTGGTCAGGCGTGCCGACCGCCCAGTTGATCTGGTTCTTGAACAGCACGTCGATGAAATTGAAGAACTGATCGGGCGGGGCGCAGCGCGCGATCATGGCCGCCTTGAGGGCGTTCTGGTCGAGCGGATAGTCGCGGTAGATGAGCCGCGCCTTGCCGGTGTCGATCCAGTCGCTGCGCACCTTGGGCAAGGTCTCGGCGTCGAATTCGGCGCAATGCGGACAGGTCAGCGAGGCGAACTCGAAGATGGTGACGGGCGCGTCCGGCTTGCCCAGCACCACATCGTCGGGCGCCTGGGTCGGCGCCGACTGGGCCTGGGCGAGACCTGTGAAGGCCAAGACGAACGCGGCGGAAATCCACCAGATATGACGCATCAAGCGCTCCGCTCCCCCACATATTGATGCTAAGGGTTGTCGGAGGCCAATGCAAGCCGGGCGGCTATTTGCCCGGATCGGCCGTCATGACGGCCTCGCCGAGGCGCCGCAGAGCCTCGCGCAGGCCGGGGTCCTCGATAGGGCCGAGGCGCCGGTCAAGCGCCGCCCGGTCGTCCGCCGGCAAGGGTGCCGGCACCCTGGCGGGACGGGCTTCAGGGAGCAGGGGACCCTGGGTGAAGACGAGCCGGTCGACCGCGCGATAGCCGAAGAAGCCGTTGATGCGCTCGAGGAGAAGGGGCGAACTGTGCTGCGCCTCGAGGGCGGCGCCGGAAGTGGCGCGGAGCCGCAAGGTCCCGCCCGCGCGCGTACCGTGCGGGAAGTCGAGCCGCTCGGGCCCGAGCTTCCGCGCCCATTCCGCGCCGACGACGCTCTCCCATTGGGTCACGAGCTGGGCCGCGGCAAAGCCGCGCTTGCCGAGCGCCGGCGCCGCCACCTTGGCGATCTCGCCGGCGAGCGCTCGCATGTACCCGCGCCGCTTCTCCACATCGACCTCCGCATCCGATCGTAGACGATAGGCCGGGCTTTGTTGATGCGATTTGGAAAATTCCCCATTCTGCTCACGAGGCCCGAAAGGACGCAGGGATTCCGACCGATTTCGCCGCTTCGTTGCTCGCGTGGTATGACCGGCACCGCCGCGTCCTGCCGTGGCGCGCGCGGCCCGGCGAACGCCCCGATCCTTATCGCGTGTGGCTGAGCGAAGTGATGCTGCAGCAGACGACGGTTGCCGCCGTCATTCCTTATTTCGATGCGTTCCTCGCGCGCTGGCCCAACGTGGCCGCGCTCGCGACGGCCTCGATCGACGAGGTGCTGCATGCATGGCAAGGCCTCGGCTACTACGCGCGCGCGCGCAACCTCTACGCCTGCGCACGCGAAGTCGTGAACGCGCACGGCGGTGCTTTTCCCGACACGGAAGCAGCGCTCGCCAAGCTGCCCGGCATCGGGCCCTACACGGCCGCTGCGATCGCCGCGATCGCCTTCGACCGCAGGGCCGTAGCAGTCGACGGTAATGTCGAGCGCGTGATGGCGCGGCTTCATGCCGTGGGTGCACCACTGCCCGACGCGAAGCCGGAATTGCGCCGGCTCGCGGCCACGCTCGTGCCCCGGAAACGTGCGGGCGATTACGCGCAGGCGGTGATGGATCTCGGCGCCACCATCTGCGTGCCGCAGAAGCCGCGTTGCGTGCTGTGCCCGTGGCAGCAGCCGTGCAAAGCGCGCGCGCTCAACATCGCCGAAGAGCTGCCGGCGCGCCGCGTCAAAGCCGAGAAGCCCACGCGCTTCGGCGTCGCGTTCTGGGCGGTGCGGAGAGACGGTGCGGTGCTACTGCGCCGCCGCCCAGAGAAAGGCCTTTTGGGCGGCATGATGGAGGTGCCTTCGACCGAGTGGCGCAGTTCACGCTGGCAAGAGAACGAGGCACGGCTCCTCGCGCCGGTGCGTGCGCGCTGGACGCGCGTTCCGGACGTCGTGCGCCATACCTTCACGCATTTCCATCTCGAGCTGCTGGTGCTCGCGGGCAACGTCACAAACGAGGCGCGCTGCGAGGGCGTGTGGGTGCCGCCGGCAAAACTCGGCGAGCACGCGCTGCCAAGCGTGATGAAGAAAGTGATCGCGCATGCGAGCGGCGGCACGCGCGCACGAGCCGCGGTTCGCGCTTCCGGTGGCGCTTAGCGCACGAAGCGCAGGAGCATGTGCACTTCGGACGCGAGGCGACGCTGGTCGAGCGCGAGCTGCAGGTCGTCGATCGCGGGGGCGAACATTTCACTCCAGATGGCGGCGGCGCCGGCCGTTGCGGCGCTGTCACCGAGCTCCACCGAGACGGCGCGGAACAGGTCCATCATGTCGGCGCCGAACCACCACTCGCCGACGCGGCTCATACCGAATTCGCCGCACATCCAGTCGAGCGAGCGCTCGGTGAAGAGGTGCGTGTGGCCGCCTGCGAGGTGGCGCTGGAATACGCCTGGAAATGCCAGCTCGAAGAACACGCACGGGCTGAAGAGCGGTACGGAAATATAGAGATAGCGCACGCTGCGATTGGCGCGGAGGGCCGCGAGCAGCGCGCGCGGCGCCGCGACATGTTCGAGCACGCCGATCATCGACACCACGGGTGCACGTGTCTCTGCCGCAAGCGCGAGCGTGTCGCCAAGCGCGTGGCGCCGCACGGCGCCCGCGCCGAGAAAGGCCTCGGCGAGCGCCGCTTGCGTCGCCGAGACCTCGTAGCCCTCTGCGGTGAAGCCCGTCTGCCTCAGAGCAGCGACGAAATAGCCCGAGCCAGCGCCAAAATCGGCGACGGCGAGATCCGCCATGGTCTCGCCCGCCGCGGCGAGCGCACTGTGCAGGAATTCCGCCTTCGGCACATAGATGTCCTTGACGCGCGCCCAATAGGCGTCGCGGTCGGAGGCGGAATAGGCCCGCGCGTAATCGCTGCCGCCCTTTTCGGCATAGATGGCGGCGCAGAATTCGGGCGTATCCTCATGAAGCCCGTTCAGATGCCCGCACCGGGCGCAGAGCGCATAGGCGATGCCGTTCTTGACGAATGCGGCATCGCCGAGCGGGTGGTCGCAACACTTGCAGCGCTCGCGCCGTGGCTGCGCCGAGTAGAGCGCGGCAACCGGCTTGCTCTCCGCGACGAGACGCGCATTGTCGGAAAAGAAGCTCCGTTTGTGCGCAAAGAGCGCGCCCGCGCTCTTGCCGAACCTGACCATGCTCCGCTCCCGCCAATCGGGCGGCCCGAATTGAAGCCGGACTAGGTGAAGATTTTTCTAAGGTTAAGGATTTCTTAGAGAGCGGGCAGGCGCCCAGGCCCGCGCTAGCCCATCTCGGCGCGTATTTGCTGGCGGAAATATTCGATCGGGACCGCCTGTCCCTTGCGCTCGACGTACCAGAACTCCCAGCCGTTGCACGCCGGCGCGCCCTGCACCTGCGCCGCGACCTGGTGGATCGAGCCGCGGCCATCGGCCGAGACGAGCGTGCCATCGGCACGCACCTTCGCGGTCCAGCGCCGCCGCACGTCGAACAGGATCTCGCCTGGCCGCAGGAGCCCCTGCTCGACGAGCGCGCCGAACGGCACGCGCTTCTGGTCGCGCTTCTCGTCGCTGTCGACGAGTTCGAATGGCGCGGGCTCGACCGCATCGATGCGCGCGCGCGCAAGGGCCGCATAAGCCTCGTCGCGCTCGATGCCGAGCCAGCGGCGGCCCAGGCGCTTTGCCACCGCGCCGGTCGTGCCGGTACCGAAGAAGGGGTCGAGCACCGCGTCGCCCTTCCGCGTCGCGGCCATGAGCACGCGGTGGAGCAGCGCCTCGGGCTTTTGCGTCGGATGCGCCTTCTTGCCTTCGAGCTTGAGACGCTCCGGCCCGCCGCACAGCGGAATGAGCCAGTCGCTGCGCATCTGCAGGTCCTCGTTCAGCGCCTTCATCGCGTGGTGGTTGAAGGTATGGCGGCTGTCGCGCGAGCGCGCGCACCACAGCAGCGTCTCGTGCGCGTTGGTGAAGCGGCGGCCGCGGAAATTCGGCATCGGATTCGTCTTGCGCCAGACGATGTCGTTGAGGAGCCAGTAGCCCAGATCCTGCAGGATCGTGCCGACGCGGTAGATGTTGTGATAGGTCCCGATCACCCAGAGCGTGCCGTCGGGCTTCAGGACACGCCGCGCTCCAGCGAGCCAGGCGCGGGTGAAGCGGTCGTAGGCTTCGAAATCGGCGAACTTGTCCCAATCTTCCTCGACGCCGTCGACGCGCGTCATGTTGGGCCGCGTCAGCTCGTGCACGAGCTGGAGGTTGTAGGGCGGATCGGCGAAGACGAGGTCGAACGACGCCTCGGGCAGCTCAGCCATGAGCGCGCTCGCGTCGCCAACCAGCACCTTGTCCATGCGCCCCGCCCCCGAAGGTCCGCGGCGGGCATCCTGCCCGAGCGCGACTCGGCGTGCAATAGTCTTGTGAAGTCAGAAGCTTAGATTGCGACTCGTAAAGCCAGCCTTAAGCCGGCGAGAGCGGCTCGGGCGCGGCAGCGGCCGCGAAATCGAAGCCGAGCTGGAGCGGCGCGAAGCTCATGCGGTGGTGCGGCGAGGGGCCGAGTGCCAGGAGCGCCGCCCGATGTTCCTCGGTGGCGTAGCCGACGTTGGTCGTCCAGCCATAGCCGTCGTAGCGCTCGGCGAGCTTCCGCATGAGGCGGTCGCGCGTCACCTTGGCGATGATCGAGGCGGCCGCGATCGAGAGCGAGAGCCCGTCGCCGCCGACGATCGTTTCGACCGGGCAGGGCAAGGGCGGCGGCACGTTGCCGTCGACGAGCGCCACCGCCGGCGCGAGGCGAAGCGCCGTGACCGCCCGGCACATCGCGGTCAAGGTCGCGCGCAGGATGTTGATGCGGTCGATCTCGGCGGCGCTCGCGGCGCCGACGCCGATCGCGACGGCCGAGCGGCGCAGGATCACGAAGAACTCCTCGCGCGCGTCGGGCGCGAGCTTTTTCGAATCGTCGAGGCCGTCGCGCAGGCTGCGCGGGATGCGCCGGCGGTCGAGCACCACCGCGGCCGCGACGACCGGCCCCGCGAGCGGCCCGCGCCCGGCCTCGTCGATGCCGCACACGACGCCGGCGAATTTCTTCTCGAGCGCGAAATCCGGCATCGCCAAGACGTGCCACGGCGCGTGCCCGAGGCGCAAGCGGCAATGCTCAGCTTTCCACAGCGATCGCGCTGCCGACCGAAAGGCCAAGCGCCGTATCGGCGCGGCCGAGATTGATGGCGATCTCGGCGAGCCCGTTCGAATTCTCGTACCAGAACGCGGCGCCTTTTGGCACGTCGGAGAATGTGCGCGCACGGGCGATGGCGTGTCCGCCGGCGACGAGCCGTGCCGCAGGCCCGAGCATTGCCGCGCGCAGCCCCGTCACGGCGTTGCCGTAATGATCGACATAGACGATCTCGGCGAGATCGTCGGGCCAATCCGGCCGGCGCGCGGATGCGGGCGCACGCTTCTCCCAAGCTGGCGCCTCGCCGCGCGCGATGAGCGCTGCCGCCGGCGCGAACAGGTCGCGCCCGTGAAAGCTCGGCGAGAGATGCTCGGGCCGCCATGTGATCTCCCAGACCTGCGCGTCGGCCGCGCGGCGCAGCACCGGCTCGAACAGGCCGTTGTCGGGCCCGACATACCAGCGCCCGTCCGCCGCGACCGCGAGCGCTGCGCGCGCGGAGCCGACGCCCGGATCGACGACGCACAAGAAGACGCTCCGCGCCGGAAACCACGCGGCATAGGCGGCAAGGAGATAGGCCGCCGCGCGCGGATTTTGTGTGGGTGCGTCGGCGAAAAGATCGACCACCGGCACGCCCGGCGCCTCGCGCGCCAGCACCGCCTTCATCTGCCCCGTGTAGGGCCCCAGGAGGCCGAAATCGGTGAAGAGCACGATCATGCGAGAAGTATGCGGCCATGGCGCTTGTCAGAACAGCGCAAGCTGGTCGCCCTTTTTCGCCGGTGGCGCGAAGCGCGTCGTGTCGAGCTGCCAGGCGCGGCCCTTGTCGAGGCCGAAGCGTTTCCGCGCCGCTTCGAAGCGCACTCGCAGCAATTCGGCATAAGGCCCGGTGCCGCGCATGCGCGTGCCCCATTCCGACTGATAGGCCTTGCCGCCGCGGCTCTGGCGGATCAAGGACATCACATGCGCCGCGCGGCCCGGATAGTGGGTGCCGAGCCATTCCTCGAAGAGCGGCGCCAATTCCAGCGGCAAGCGCAACAGGATGTAGGAGGCGCTCGATGCGCCGGCCTCCGCGCCGGCCTCGAGGATGCGTTCGAGCTCCATGTCGTTGAGCGCCGGGATCATGGGCGAGGCGAGCACCGCGACCGGGATGCCGGCTTGGCTCAGCGCGGCGATCGTCTCGAGCCGGCGCCCGGGCGTCGCGGCACGCGGCTCCATGCGGCGGGCAAGCTCGCGCTCGAGCGTCGTTACCGAGACCGCGACTGCCGCCATCCGCTCCTTCGCCATCGGCGCCAGTATGTCGATGTCGCGCTGTACGAGCGCCGACTTCGTAACGATGCAGACGGGATGTCGATGGCGCGCGAGCGTTTCGAGGATGCGCCGCGTCAGGCCGAGCTTGCGCTCCACCGGCTGATAGGGATCGGTGTTGGCGCCCAAGGTGATGGTGGTGCAGCGATAGCCGGGCTTCGCGAGTTCCGCGGCCAGAAGCTCGGGCGCCTCCTCCTTGATGAAGATGCGGCTTTCGAAATCGAGCCCCGGCGAGAGGCCGAGATAGGCGTGTGTCGGCCGCGCGAAGCAATAGACGCAGCCGTGCTCGCAGCCGCGATACGGGTTGATCGAGCACTCGAACGGGATGTCAGGCGAGTCGTTCTTGCTGATCACCGTCTTCGCCGTGTCGCGCGCATAGACCGTGTCGAGCGGGACGAGCGGCTCGTCCGCGCTGCCCCAGCCGTCATCGGCAAGGCTGCGCCGCTCGGGCTCGAACCGCCCGGTCTCGTTGCTGACGGCGCCGCGTCCTTTCCGCGGCCGTGCCGGCGGCTCTGCCGCTCGCGCATCCTCCATGGGGCCGAGGTTAGCATGTCATGTGGAACATATCAAGAACAAACTGTTGGAGCGGGCACCAAATCGCGCCGGTTCCGGAAAATTGGGCGGGAAGTTTTCACTTCACGAACCCAGCCCCTGGGGCTAGGGTTCTGGGGCGCTTAGAATGGCGCCTCTGGGGTTCGTTGAGGAGCTTTGCATCGCCCTGGAGCACCGATGGGTTCCAGAGGAATTCTTCGTGATCTTCACGGCAAATTTCGACGAAGCAGATACGCACGGCGAATCGCCGACTGTTATTCTCGCCGCGTTCTTGGGCCACGCATACCAATGGCGACGATTCGAGACGAAACTTGGCCGCATCCAACAGCGGGACCAATTCACGATCTTCCACGGCAAGGAATTCAAGGCGAAGTCTGGCGAATTCGCCGGGTGGGATGACCAGAAGTGCATGAGATTGGTGACCGACCTCACCGAACTCGTGAAAAACAACCTGACCGAAGGGCTTGTCATCCATCTTGAGCGTGAACGGTTCCTGAATGAGTACCGCGCGCCGCCGATCCCGAAAAAGATGAACCTCGACAGCCAATACGGGGTCTGTTTCCGCGCGTGTCTCGGTCACCTCTTGGGGATGATGCA
>DATIXQ010000123.1:0-83205 GCA_035518375.1 Allostellaceae bacterium
CTCGCCGAGACGCGCAATTTCGACGGCACCGTCAATTTCATCTTCCAACCGGCCGAGGAAGGTCTGGGCGGCGCGACGGCGATGCTGAAAGACGGGCTCTTCCAGCGCTTTCCGTGCGAGGCGGTATTCGGCATGCACAACCGGCCCGGCCTCGCCAGCGGCAAGTTCGCGATCCGGGCCGGCGCGATGATGGCCGGCGGCGCCTTCTTCGACATCGCGATCGAGGGCCGCGGCGCGCACGGCGCGCGCCCGGAAGCCGGCGTCGATCCGGTCGTCGTCGCGGCGCACGTGACGACGGCATTGCAGACGATCGTCGCGCGCAACGTGCGCCCGCTCGACACCGCGGTGCTCAGCATCACGCAGATACACGCAGGCGAAGCCTATAACGTCATCCCCGAGCGCGCGGTGATCCGCGGCACGGTGCGCACGTTCAGCGACGAGACCATGAAGCTCATCGAGGGCAACATGGCGCGGGTGGCCTCAGGCGTCGCGCAAGGCCTTGGCGCCACCGCCGCACTCGACTTCCGCTACCTCTTCCTGCCGCTCGTCAATGACGCGGGCGAAACGGAGTTCATGGCCGACGTCGCGGCCGAGATCGTCGGCGCCGAGAACGTCAACCGCTCCGGCCATCTCTCGATGGCGTCCGAGGACTTCTCTTACATGCTCGCCGAGTGCCCCGGCGCCTACATGCAGATCGGCAACGGCGACCGGCCCGGAGGCTGCGAGGTGCACAATCCCGGCTACGATTTCAACGACGAGATTCTGCCCCTCGGGGCGAGCCTGTTCGCGCGGCTCGTTGAGAAAAGGCTCGCGCGCAGGCCCGCCTGATGCGCGTCAGTGCTTCTGCATCTGGCTGAGCTCTTGCTGGTTGAGCTCATCGGCGCTGTTGTCGCCGGCCTTGCTGCTTTTCTTGGACATGCTCATACCGCTCATGGCGGCAGGCTTGTGCGCCTTGGCGGCCTTCGGCTTCATGGTCTGCGCCTTGGCCGGCGGCGAGCTGCTGGGCGGCATTGTCTGCGTCTGCGCCAGCGCCGGCGCGATGGCGAGTGTGGCTACGAACGCCGTGGTTGCAAACAAGCGGGACATGAGAGTTTCTCCGTGTTGATCGGCGTGGGACGGGCGCCCCCGTGTCGATAATATAGCGTACCGCCCGAATATAACGCACCGCCCGGCAGAACGGCTCAGCTCAACCTACGCGCAGACGGGTGGGGTACCGTCTGCCTTTCCCGTCGAAGGCTCGCGTATTTTCCTGTCCCGGGCGTTGTCCGCGACGGCATCAAATGACCGGAGCAGGGGGATGCGCGGTCAGTATCCGCTCTTGTTCGGGCTCGGGCTCGTCGCCTGGGGTGCGCTCGTCCTCGCCGTAATGGAGGGGGGCAGGCTCTTCAGCATCTGGTGAGCCGCGTAGCGGCTGGCCAAGGGGAGAGGGCAGTCTATAGTCCCGGCCCATGAAGGCCGTCGTCATGCGCAGTTTTGGGCCGCCCGAGGTCCTTCGCCTGGAAGAGGTCCCGACCCCGGTTCCCGGTCCCGGCGAGGTGCTGGTCGAGGTCCACGCCGTTTCGGTCAATCGGACGCTCGACCTCATCGTCCGTTCGGGCAAGTATCCGCGTCCCGTCGAACTGCCGCATGTGCTTGGGGTCGACCCGTCGGGCGTCGTGGTGGCGGTGGGCGAAGGCGTGCGGCAGCGCAAGGTCGGCGACCGCGTCGCCTCGCACCTGCGCCTCGATTCCGGCCCCGCGACCCAGACCACTGTGCTGCTCGGGGTCAACATCTGGGGCGGCTATGCCGAGTACGTGCGCCTGCCCGAACGCTCGACCTACATCGTGCCGGACGGGCTCGATTTCGTGACGGCGACGGTGGTCGCACGCCACGCGCCCCTCGCCTTCGCCATGCTGCGCGAGAAGGTGCGGGTGGCGCCCGGCGAGTGGGTGCTGGTGATGGGCGCCGCGGGCGGCCTCGGCAGCGTCGCGGTGCAGGTCGCGAAGTATCTGGGTGCCAAGGTGATCGCCGCCGCCGGATCTGATGCGCGCGTCAAGGCCGCGTGCGAGCTCGGCGCCGATGCCGGCGTCAACTACCGCGCCGCCGATCTCACCGCCGAGGCGCGACGCATCGCCGGGCGCGGCGTCGACATCGTGCTCGAGAATATCGGCGATCCCGAGCTCTTCCGTGCCGCGTTCCGCAGTCTTGGGCCGAATGGCCGGCTCGTGACCGCGGGCAGCCACGGCGGCGGTGTCGTGCCGCTCGAGGTGACGCATCTCTATTTCAATCACATCACCATCATGGGTTGGACCGGGCAGAGCGACGCGGACGTAGACGAGAGCCTGAAGGCTGCGGCCGCCGGCCGCTTGCGCGTGCTTGTCGACCGCGTGCTGCCATTGGCCGAGGCCGCCGAGGCACACCGGATCGTTGCCGAGCGCGGCGGCATCGGCAAAGTGGTGCTGGTCCCTTCGGCGCGGCCCTGATCGCGATCGATCATTGTGGCAAAAACGCATGCCGCAAGCGGCGACGAGATCGTCCGCTGGATCCTGACGGAGGGGCGCGAGGCGCCCAATCCGGCGCGCTTCCTCACCAACATGTGTCTGCGCCTGGTCGAGGCGGGCGTGCCGCTTTGGCGCGTCACCATCTGGGTCGCGACGCTCCATCCGCAAATCCGCGCCTTTGGCTGGCGCTGGTGGCGCGGACGGCCGGTCAGCGAGGAGGTCCGCGTCGCGCAAGGGATCGAGCGCACCGAGGAATACATCCTGAGCCCGCTGCGCCCGACGATCGAGGAAGGAAAGGTGCTGCGCCGCCGGCTCGGCGAGGAGGGCCCGGCCGAGTTTCCGCTGCTCGCCGAGCTGCAGGCCGAGGGCGGCACCGATTACATCGCCGCGCCGCTCAATCGCATGGGCTCGCGTTATCCGGTGGTCGCCTGGGCGAGCGATCGTTCCGGCGGCTTCGACGACGACGACCTCGCACTGCTCGAGACGATCCGTCCCGCGCTCGCGGCCGTGATCGAGGTGATCGCCGTGCGCCGTACCGCGCGCGGGCTTTTCGCGATCTATCACGGCCAGCATGTCGGCGAGCGCGTGTTCGAGGGAAATGTCCGGCGCGGCGAGTTCGCGATCGTGCGCACCGCCATCATGGCGACCGACCTGCGCGACTTCACCGGGATCTCCGACCGGTTGCCCGGCGAGGACGTGATCGACGCACTCGACGATTACTTCGAGCACGTCGCGCTCGCGACGCACGGCGCCAAGGGCCACATCCTCAAATTCATCGGCGACGGCGTGCTCGCCGTCTTCGGCATCGACGGCATGAGCGATGCTGAAGCGTCGGCCGCGGCGCTTGCGGCCGCGCGCGACATCGTCGCCCGCCTTGCCGCCCACAACGCCGCCGGCGGTGAATCCGGGCGCGTCGAGCTGCGCGCCGGGATCGGGCTCCATATCGGCGACATCATGTACGGCAATGTCGGCTCGGCCGACCGGCTCGACTTCACGGCGATCGGGCCGGCGGTCAATCTCGCCTTCCGTCTCGAAGATCTGACGAAGACGCTGAAGCGTCCAGTGCTCGCCTCGGGCGCCTTTGCCGAGGCCTGCCCGGTCGCGCTGTCGCCTCTCGGCTCGCATCCGATCCGCGGCCTGAGCGATCTCGAAGACGTCTACGGCTTGCCCGAGCACGATCGTTAACGAACGCTCAAAATCAAGGAAATATCAATCTTTCGCCCGCAGCCTGAGGCCCGAGAGGAGCGGGACCCGGTGCCGAACATTCTCGTCATCGACGACAACGCCGCCGTACGGAAGGCGGTCATTATGATGCTCGAGACGAGCGGGCATCATGTCGTCGGCGCGAAGGACGGCACCGAGGCGATGCGCGCGTTCGATGCGGAGGCGCCCGATCTCGTCATCGTCGACATCATCATGCCCGACAAGGACGGCATCGAGCTCATCCGCGAGATGCGGCTCAGGCGGCCGGATGCGCGCATCATCGCCATGAGCGGCGGCGGCCGCTTCCCCAATCTCGATTTTCTCAAGATGGCGCGCGCTTTCGGGGCGGCGGACGCGGTCGCGAAGCCGATCGATCCGGACGATCTGGCGGCGCGGGTCGAAGCCTGCCTCGGGGCCTGATCGGTGGGCGCCGACGCGCTCGAGCTTCTGGCCGAGAGCATCGAAACCGTGCGGGGCGGTCTCGCGATCCTCGACGCCGCGGGCTCCGTCCTTATAGCCAACGAGCGCTACCGTAAAATCTACCCGCTCGTCGCGCCGTGGGCTGGCGGCGACGGCGACGAAGGGATCGTCGAGATCGACGGCGAGGAGTGCTGGATCCGCATCAACGAGCGGCCGATGAGATCGGGCGCGATGATGCGCCGGCTGATCGAAACGACCGAGCAGAAGAGCCGCGAAGCCGACCTGATGACGTCGCAGATGCGCTTGCGCGAAGCAGTCGAGGCGCTCGAAGAAGGATTCGTCCTGTTCGATCGCTACGACCAACTCGTGCTGTGCAACGGCCGTTATCGCACCATTTTCAGCGCCATCGCTGACCTCATCGCGCCGGGCGCGACTTTCGAGATGCTGGTCCGCGCCGTCGTCGCGCGCGGGTGGAGCATCGAGCAGGAAAGCCGTGACGAGGCGTGGATCGCGCAGCGGCTCGCCGCGCATCGCGCCGGCAGCGGCGTCTACGAGTATCTCATGAGCGATGGTCGCTGGATCTTGGCGCGCGAGCGCAAGACCGCCGACGGGGGCTGCGTCGTCACCTTCGCCGACATCACCGAGCGCAAGGCGGCGGCCGAACGCCAGCGCCAATCCCAGAAACTCGAGGCGCTGGGCTATCTCGCCGGCGGCGTCGCGCACGAGTTCAACAATCTCCTGACCGCCATCGGCGGCTTCGCCAAGATGGCGCTGCGCCGCCTGGGCCAGGCTGATTACGTGCGCGAGTGCCTCGACGACATCATCGCTTCGTCCGACCGCGCCGCGCACCTGACGCGGCAGCTCCTCGCCTTCGGACGAAAGCAGCCGCTCGATGCGGAGATCGTCCGTGCGGCCGACATCGTGCGCGGCCTCGACCGGATGTTGCGGACGCTTGTCCCCGAGACGATCGAGCTCGTGCTCGATATCGCCGACGATGATGCTGCGATCGCGGTCGATCCGAACGAGGTGTCCCAGGCGGTTCTGAACCTCGCGATCAATGCGCGCGATGCGATGCCGTATGGAGGGCGTCTCGTTGTCGGCACCGGCATCGTGACCGCGCCGGCGCGGCCCGCGACTGTAGAAAAGGGGCTCGCCGGCGTGCGCTGCGCTTCGATCTTCGTGCGCGACACCGGAAGCGGCATGAGCGGCGCCGTCCTTGCGCACATCTTCGAGCCGTTCTTCACGACGAAGGAGCAGGGCAAGGGAACCGGCCTCGGCCTCCCGGCTGTCTTGAGTATCGTCGAGCGATCGGGCGGCGCGGTCGACGTCGAAACCGAAGCGGGGCGCGGCACGATTTTCTCGATCCTCTTGCCGCTCGCCACGGGCGCGCCCGAGGCGCTCCGGACGCAGCCGCACCGCAATGTCCTCATCGTGATCGCCGAACCCGAGCTGCGCAATCTCGCCTATGCCGCGCTCACGGAGCACGGGTTCCAGTGCGCTCGTGCCGCCGAACGCGATGAGGCGCTCGCCATTCTCGCACGCACCGGCGCGCCGCCGGATCTGCTGCTCGCCAGCTCCGCGGTGCCGGACAAGCGCCCCGACCTCGCCGCCGAATTGATGGTGCGGTTTCCACTCCTCAAGTTCCTGTGCGTGGCCGCCTCCGCGCGCGCGCCGTTCACCGCCGAGCAGCTTGTGGCGGACGTGCGCGCCGCGCTCGATGCGGCGGGCCCGGTCTTTCTCGAGGCAAGCTGAGGCGCGTTAGCGCCGAAACAGCAGGTCGCCCTGCCGCAATCCATGCGATGTGAGCGGCACGGGCGCGGCGCGGCGCGCGTGCGTATATTCAGCGGCGGAATAGGTGTTCTCGATCTGGAACGCGGCAAAGCCGGCGCTCGCGAAGATGTCGGCGAGCGCGGCGACCGAGCCGCCGGATGCCTCGATCGCGTCCGCATCGATCTCGACCAGGATTTCCGCACGCGGCGAAAGATCGCGAAGCCGGTCGCGCAAGCCCGCCACGACGAGCCACTCCGCTCCCTCGACATCGATCTTGATGAGGCGCGCCGCGCGGAGCGCGTCCTCCGGCACGATGTCGGGAAGCGCCCGGCCTTCGACGCCGGTCTCGACCGGATGGGACGCCACAGCCTCGAAACGGTCGAGCACGCTTGCGCGGCCGCGATTGGCCGGATCGTGCAAATGCACGGAAACCGGGCGCCTTCCATCGATTGCGGCGCAGTTGAGGGGAACGATGGTGCGGAAGGAATTGCGTGCGATGTTGCGCTCGAGGTCGCGATAGATGCTGGGGGAGGCTTCGATCGCGAAGACGCGGCCCGTGGGTCCGATGCGCGTGGCGGCGAGGAGCGCGTAGTAACCGATATTGGCGCCGACATCGATCATCACATCGCCGGGCGCGAGCGCCGCTGCGACATAGTGCGTGATCGACGGCTCCCACAGGCCGAAAAGCGCGATGCGCCCGCCGAGGAAATCGCCCGTGTCGACCTCCATGCGGGCGCCGAAACACGTGGCGACGGCAAGCTGCCGCGGCCAACGCCGCAACAGTCCGCGCGCGAGGCGCTTTTCGAGCGCACGGTTCCACGGCAGATGCGGCAGCGTCCGGAAATACCAACCTGCCGCGCGCAAGGCGCACAGCACCGGCAGATCGTTCAGGCGCGGAGTGGAGCGGGTGAAGGGAATCGAACCCTCGTCGTAAGCTTGGGAAGCTTCTGCTCTACCATTGAGCTACACCCGCCTCCCCGCGCGCGAGACTACGCCCTCGCGCGCGCCGCTTCAACATAGGCGCGATGCGCGCTCTCAGGCGCTGGTAATGAACTGGCGCAGCGAGCTTGCTTCGGATTCGACCTCGTCGAGGCGGTTCTTGACGACGTCGCCGATGCTGACGATGCCGCTGAGCCGGCCGTTCTCGACCACCGGCAGGTGGCGAATACGGCGCGTCGTCATCTCGGCCATGATGTCCGCGACCGTGTCGTCCGGCCGGCAGGAATAGACGTGCCGCGTCATCAGCGCCGCGACCTTGAGCTCGAGCGTGCGCGCGCCCTCGTCGGCGAGCGCGTGAATGATGTCGCGCTCCGACAGGATGCCGCCGACGCGCTCGCCGTCGTCGCTCACGACGACGGCACCGATCCGCTTGCGCCGCATCAGATCGACCGCATCGGCAATGCTGGCATCGGGCTCGATCGTGACGACCGCCCGTCCCTTCGCTTGCAGAATGGTCTCGACATTCATGAGCGCCTCCATCGCTCCAAACGAGAGCGGCGCTCGTCCCAGCGGCCGAGGCCGCCCCCACCACGCGCGGAATGCGGCGACCCCGCCGCCCCGCACACGCACAGTCTATGCCTAAATGCCGGACCGGTGAACTCCCGTTCCGGGGGCGGCTATGCTAAAAAAGGGACATTTGAAGGAAGGAGTACGCATGCAGCCGACGCCGATCACGGACTCGCTGAGCGTGGCCGGGCAGATCACGCGCGAGGATATCGCGGCGCTCGCCAAGGAAGGTTACGGCACCATCATCAACAATCGCCCCGACGGCGAGGAGCCGGGCCAACTCGGCCATGAGGAGGCCGCCGCCGAAGCCGCCAAGCACGGCATGGAGTACCACTACATTCCGGTGCTGACCAACACGATCTCGGTGCGCGACGTGGTTGCGCACCAGAAGGCGGTGCTGCGCGGGGGCCACAAGGTGCTCGCGCACTGCCGCAGCGGCACGCGCTCCTATCTTCTCTGGGCCGCCTCGCGCGCGCTCTACGACCGCGAAAGCGCGCTGAAGCTCGTCGCCGAGGGCGCGACCAAGGGCTTCGATCTCCGCGTGCTGCCGAGCCTCGTCGAAAAGCTCGAAGCGGAGAAGGCGGGCTAGCGAGCCCGCGGAATGCGCATCCTCGTTCTCGGCGCCGGCGCGATCGGCGGATATTTCGGCGGCCGGCTCGCCGAGGCGGGCGCCGATGTGACGTTCCTCGTGCGCGCCCGGCGGAAAGCCGAGCTCGACAAGGGTGGCCTCATCGTCAAAAGCGCGACCGGCGATATCTCGCTCCGCCCCAAGACGCTCGCCGCCGGCGGCGCGGCCGCGCCCTTCGATGTCGTCCTGCTGTCGTGCAAATCCTACGATCTCGCCTCGGCGATCGAGGCGGTAGCGCCTTATATGGCAAATGACTCCGCGGTGGTGCCGCTTCTCAACGGGTTGCGGCATCTCGATACGCTCGCCGACGCGCTTGGCCGCGAGCGCGTGATGGGCGGCGCCTGCTATATCGGCGCGACGCTCGACGGCGAAGGGGTCGTGCGGCATATCGGCGAGTTGCAGGCACTCTCGTTCGGCGAGCTTTCGGGCGAACGCACTGCGCGCGCAGAGGCTCTCCTTGCGCAATTTGCCCGCACCAAGGCGCAAGCGTCGATCCCGCCCTCGATCCTTCAGTCGATGTGGGAAAAATTCGTCATGCTCGCGGCGTTGGCGGCGGCAACGACGCTGACCCGCGCCACGGTTGGCGAGCTCATGGCGGCGCCGTCGGGCGAGGCGTTCGCGCTCCGCGCGCTTGCGGAGTGCACGGCCGTCGCGACGGCTGCGGGCCACGCGCCCGGGGCCTCATCGATGACACAATCGCGCACCTTGCTAACGACACGCGGCTCGCCCTTCGCCGCCTCGACCATGCGCGACATGCTGGCCGGGCGCCGCACCGAGGGCGATCATATCGTCGGCGACATGATGCGCCGGGGCGCGGCGCTGGGCGTCGCGGTGCCAATTCTCGCGGCCGCGCTCACCAACCTCGAAGTGCACGAGGCGCGGCTCGCGCGCGGCTAGGTGAGCCGCGACGTGCGCTCAGAAATCGGTGCAGCGGCCGCCGCGTTCCCAGTCGCCGTAGCGGGTGGGCTCAGGCCCCTTCGGGCCGCCGATCTCGCGCCGCGCGGATGTTGCCTTCGTCGCGTCCTGCGCCGTCTCGGGCATGTCCTTCTTGGTTTTCTCGTGATCCTCGCTCATAGTTGAATTATCGCGTGCGGCCAATGCATTGCCTAGAGCCGATAGGGCCCCGGCGCGGCCCTTGCCCAAGCCTGGAACGATGGTCCATAGACGGCGTTTGCAGGCCCGCAGGTTAACCTTATTTGTCGGGATTCGACCGGTGCCCGCACCTTTATCCGCAGCGTCCGCGCCTCCGACCGCCCGCAGCGTCGCAATCGACCTGATCGGTGCGGTTCTGCGCCGCAAGCGTCCGCTCGATGACGCAATCGAAGAGAACGGTGAGATGGCGGGGTTGCCGGCGCGCGACCGCGCCTTCGCCCGGCTTCTCGTCGCGATGGTATTGCGGCGCCTCGGCCAAATCGACGCGCTCATTGCGCACTGCCTCAACACGCCGCTGCCGGCGCGCGCCGCCGCCGTGCACGACATGTTGCGGCTCGGCATCGCGCAGCTTCTGTTCCTGCGCACGCCGCCTCACGCCGCGGTGGCGACGAGCGTCGATCTCGCCGAGGTGCGCGGCTTCGTTTCGCACAAAGGCCTCGTCAATGCCGTGCTGCGCCGCTTGTCGCAGGAGGGCGCCGGGCTCGCCGCCGAGCAGGATGCCGAGCGCCTCAACACGCCCACATGGTTGTGGCGCGCCTGGAGCGAGGCTTATGGCGAGGCGACGACGCGCCAGATCGCGCAAGCGCATCTGAAGGAAGCGCCGCTTGATTTGACGGTACGCCGCGATGCCGAGCATTGGCGCCAGGAGCTTGAGGCCATACTGCTGCCGACCGGCACCTTGCGGCGCAACGCCGGCGGCGCGATCACATCGCTGCCGGGCTATGCCGAAGGCGCCTGGTGGGTGCAGGACGCGGCGGCGGCGTTGCCGGCGCGGCTGTTCCCGGACGTCGAGGGCGAGCGCGTGCTCGATCTCTGCGCGGCGCCAGGCGGCAAGACCGCGCAGCTCGCCGCGGCCGGCGCGCGCGTCCTCGCTGTCGATCGCTCGCCGCGGCGCGTCGAGCGTTTGAACTCCAATCTCACGCGGCTTTCGCTTCGTGCCGAATGTCTTACCGCCGATGCGACGGTGTGGCGTCCGCCCGAGCCTTACCGTTTCGTGCTGCTTGATGCGCCCTGCACCGCGACCGGCGCGATCCGGCGCCATCCCGACGTGCCGCATCTCAAGGGCGGCGACGACGTCATGCGGCTCGCGGCGGTGCAGGAGCGGCTTCTTGCCGCCGCAGTCGAGATGCTGGCTCCGGGCGGCATGCTCATCTACTGCGTCTGCTCGCTCGAGCCGCAGGAAGGCGTGCAGCAAGTGACGCGGCTCCTGTCGCGTGGCGCGCCGCTGAAGCGCGTCCCGGTCAAGCCGGCGGAGATCGGCGGGCTCGCCGAATGCGTGAACGCGGATGGCGATCTGCGCACGCTGCCGTGCCATCTCGCGGCGCTCGAAGGGCTTGACGGGTTCTACGCCGCGCGGCTCGTGCGCGCCGGCTAGGCTCAGGGTATTTCCCGGCCGGGCGCTGTTGCGGCGGCGCTTTTTCCCTGTTAGCAAGGCCTCATGCAGCAAAAGGTGCGGGTCGCGCCATCGATCCTGTCGGCCGATTTCTCCCGGCTCGGCGAGGAGGTGCGCGCCATCGCCGCGGCCGGCGCCGACTACATCCATATCGACGTGATGGACGGGCACTTCGTGCCGAACCTGACGATCGGCCCGGTGGTGGTGAAGGCGCTGCGGCCGTTCACGACGCTGCCCTTCGACGTGCACCTCATGATCGCGCCGGTCGATCCTTATATCGAGGCGTTCGCGGAGGCCGGCGCCGACATCATCACGGTCCATCCCGAGGCGGGACCGCATCTCCACCGCACCATCGGCCTCGTCAAATCGTTGGGCAAGCGCGCCGGTGTCTCGCTCAACCCCGCGACTCCGGTCGATGCGGTCGATTATGTGCTCGATGCGGTCGATCTCGTGCTGGTGATGACGGTCAATCCCGGCTTCGGCGGGCAGAGCTTCATCGCCTCGCAGCTCGACAAGGTGGCGGCGGTGCGCCGCCGCATCGACGGCGCCAAGCGCACGATCGATCTCGAGGTTGACGGCGGCATCAACGACGAGACCGCGCGTCTCGCGGTGAAGGCGGGCGCCGACGTGCTCGTCGCCGGGACCGCGAGCTTCCATGGCGGCGCCGGCGCCTATGCCGACAACATCAGGCGCCTGCGCAGCCCCTGAGCGCGCTTGATCGGCCTGCGCGCGCCCACTATCGTCGCGGCGATGCCCGATGCTTCCCGCCCGATCGCGCGGGCGCTCATCTCCGTCTCCGACAAGACCGGCCTCGTACCCTTCGCCCGCGCGCTTGCCGCGCGAGGGGTCATGCTCATCTCGACCGGCGGCACGGCGCGCGCCCTTGCCGAAGCGGGGATCGCGGTCACCGATGTTGCCTCCGTCACCGGCTTTCCGGAGATGCTCGACGGCCGCGTCAAGACGCTCCACCCGGCGATCCATGGCGGCATCCTCGCGCGGCGCGACATGGCGCAGCACGAGGACGCGCTCAAAAGCCACGGGATCGCGCAGATCGATCTCGTCGTCGTCAACCTCTACCCCTTCGCCGCCACAGTCGCGCGCGGCGCGCCCTTCGCCGAGTGCATCGAGAACATCGATATTGGCGGCCCGTCGCTCGTCCGCGGCGCCGCCAAGAACCACGACTTCGTCACGGTCGTCACCGCCCCCGCCGAGTACGACACCGTGCTCGCCGAGATGGCGGCTCATCGCGGCGCGACGACGCTCTCGCTGCGCCGCCGGCTTGCCGCCGCGGCTTACGCGCACACCGCCGCCTACGACGCCGCGATCGCGCAATGGTTCGCGCAGCAGGAAGGCGACGCCTTTCCCAAGACGCTCGTCCTCGCCGCCACGCGCACGCAGCTCTTGCGCTATGGCGAAAATCCTCATCAGCAGGCGGCGCTCTATCTCGCGGGCCCGCCGGTCCCCTCGGCGGCATCCGCGCGCCAGGTGCAGGGCAAGGAGCTCTCCTACAACAACCTCAACGACACCGACGCGGCCTTTGCCTGCGTCGCCGAATTCGACGAGCCCGCCGTCGCCATCATCAAGCACGCCAATCCGTGCGGCGTGGCGCTCGCGGCCGACCTCGCCAGCGCCTATGCGAAGGCGCTTGCCTGCGATCCGGTGAGCGCGTTCGGCGGCATCGTCGCCGTCAACCGCCCGCTCGATGCTGCCGCTGCCGAGGCGATGGCGAAGATCTTTCTCGAGGTGCTGATCGCGCCGGCCCTGACCGACGAGGCCGCCGCGATCCTTGCCCGCAAGGGGGCGCTGCGGGTCCTGGTGACGGGCGGCATGCCCGATCCGCGCGCGGGCGCGATGACCCTGCGCTCACTCGCAGGGGGATATCTGCTGCAGACCGCCGATACCGGCCGGATCGCGGCGAACGAGCTCAAGGTCGTGACGCAGCGCGTGCCGAGCGCGGCCGAGACGCGCGATCTCCTGTTCGCCTTCGCGGTGGCGAAGCACGTCAAGTCGAACGCCATCGTCTACGCCAAGGACGGCGCGACGGTCGGCATCGGCGCGGGACAGATGAGCCGCGTCGACGCAGCCAGGATTGCGGCGACGAAGGCGGAGGACGCGGCGCGCGCGGCGGGCCTTGTCGAGCCCGCGACGCGCGGCTCGGTCGCGGCCTCCGACGCTTTCTTCCCGTTTGCCGACGGACTCGAGGCGACGATCGCGGCGGGATCGACCGCCGTCATTCAGCCCGGGGGCTCGATCCGCGATGCCGAGGTGATTGCCGCGGCCGACCGCGCCGGCATCGCCATGGTCTTCACCGGGATGCGCCATTTCCGGCACTGAGGAGCGTGGGCGGAGCCGCGATTGGGCTCACGCGCGGGTTGTGCGCTGGCCCGCCGGCTAAATCAGATGACGATGTCGAGGAGCCGGCCGCGGCCCGAATTCGCCGGTGGAGTTTGTGTATCGGCCGCGCGCGCGTCTTTACGCGGAGTTGCAACTGGCGCTGGCGCGGCCGAGTCGGCCGGCTTCTGAAGAACCGCAAGTTGCGGAGAAGTAAGGGGTGATGCCGCTGGGACGGTCACTGCCACATTTTCGTCCCTCACCCGTTAAGTCTGAGTTTATCCCGGCGATATCCCCCAACCGAGTTACATTCTGATACACAACCTCACGAAAATTTACTTCATTGGGATCACTCAACCAGCGATCCTTCGCATGGAAGCATGGATAAAACCGCCGGGCGCGGGATATCCGAGAAAATTCGCTGGAGGGAAGAGAAATGGCACGCTTCGAGTCGACGGTCGCCGCAGAAAGTACCGGACCACAGACCCATGCCGACAGCGCGATCGCCATTGTCGATCCGAGCCGGCTGCGGCGTGAATGCATGCGCCTCGCGCTGGCTCAACACAGCCCCGAGCGCCAGGTGACCGAGGCGGGGAGCGCCGACGAATTGCTCCACCTCGTGAGCGGCGGCAGCCACTTTGACCTCGTCCTCGTGGGCGCGGCCACGTCCGAGCATGTCGATCTGCGCCAGATCGAATCGCTGCGCCGGACGCTTCCGGACACCCCGCTCGTCGTCGTTGCCGAGACCGACAGCCCGCAGCGTGCACGGCAGATTCTGAGCACCGGGGCACGCGGCTTCCTGCCGGCGTCCTTGAGCCTCCGCGTCCTCATGGGCGCGATCGACCTCGTCCTCGCGGGCGGCGTCTATGTGCCGTCCTCCCTCATCGAGTCGAGCACGCAGCGGCCCGGCAGCTGGCAAGGCAGCACTCATTCGGCCGAGCCCTGGTCCGAGCTGACCCGGCGTCAGCGCGATGTGCTCGCGCTCATCAGCCAGGGCAAATCGAACAAGCTCATCGCCGATGCGCTCACCATGTCCGAGAGCACGGTCAAGGCGCATGTGAAGCAGATCATCAAGCGCCTCAACGTCGCGAACCGCACCCAGGCGGCGCTCGTGGCAACTGGCCGCGCCTTCTTCCCGCCGACACCGCGCGCCAACGGCAACGCCGAGACCGTGGCGGCTCACGAGTAACAGCTTCACGCCGCTTATCCCCCCTGCGGCGTCAGGGACCCGGATGGCCACGCGCCGTCTCGGGTCCCTTCTTTGTGACCGGCGTCTCAGAACTCGAGATCAAGCCGCGCCGCGAAGACCGACACGGGTCCGCGCGCGGAATCGAACGCGGGATCGACGACGAGCTGGTAGTCGAATGAGAGCGTCAGGGGCTCGGCCACGCTGAGGCTGTAGTAGGTCTCGAGGATGGCCTCGGGCGCGTAGCTGAGCCGGCCGTCGCCGGCGAGGATGCCGAGCCCGCCTTCCGCGAAATAGTCCTGCGCCGGCTTCGCGAGCCCGTTTGCCGCCGCGGCGGCCGCCACCGTGTCGTCGGGCCGGCCCCACGCTTTACCCTTGAGGCTGAGGCCGGTCGATAGGCTGTGATCGATGTCGGTGAAGGCCCAGCCCTCGGTGCGGCCGTCGTTCCAGCTCACCCGGACGAAGGCGCCGAGCGTGTCGGTGATCGCCTGCTCGACATTGACGGCGAAGCCCGTCTTCCAGTCGTCGCGCCGGAACGGGATGGGATTGGGCGTCGTGCCCGCGACCAGCGCTGCCGAATCGACCTGGTCAAGATTGGCCTGCGGCGCGCGGTTGGCGAAGACGAGGAACCGGATCTTGCCCGGCTCGCCCCAGATCACGTGGCGCGTCTCAAGCTCGACGACGGCGCCGTAGCGCTTCAGGAAGCGCGGATCGAGGTTGCGCTGGTTCTGGATCTTCGGCTCGAGGAACCAGCCGCCGCGCAGCGCCCAGCCGGCCTCGTTGAGCTCGACCGCGGCGCCGTCGGTATAGCCCTTGGCGTCCGCCGGATAATCCCAGGCGACCGATTCCCAGAAGCTGTCGTTCAGGAAGTCGGTGCGCGGATCGTGCGCATATTGGTTGTTGTCGAAAATGTCGGAGGCCGACATCTTGCCCGCGGTCACGATGATGCGCGAAACATCGACCGCTTCGCCGAGCTGGTTCTCGTCCGGCGCGATCGTCTCCTGCTCCCCGCCGAGCCCGAACACCTGGCGCACGAACAGGCGCGCCACGTTGGGCTTGGGCGTGTGGTAGCCGGCCTTCGCCGCCTCGCCGTTGACGAAGCCGTCGATGCCGAGCGAGTGGCCGATGCCGAAACCCTGGTTGAACTCGGGATCGAAATAGGCCTCGCCCCCTTGCCACGGCAGGCGCGCGCCAAGAAATGCGGTACCGTCCACGGTTTCGCGCCCCTGGGAATTGCCGGGCAGGCTGTTCGCTCCCTGGAACGGCGAATTGAAGGCCGGATAGCCTTGCCCGATCGCCGTGAGCTGCGCGTGGAGGCTCCAGTCCTCGGGCGCCGGCGTTGCCGCGGGTGCGGACGATGCCGCCTCTTGCGCGCGCGCGGCGACGGCGGCCGCGGCCACGAAGACCAGGAGGGCCGCTGCGGCGGCGCAATGCGTCTCACGCACCTGCAGGAGCTTCGGAAAGGTGCAGCACGTCCGGATCATGCGTCTCCCGCATGACAAGCAGATGAAGGAACGGTCGTGATCGGGGCGGAAGAGCGGGCGTGCACGAGTGGCGCGCTGCATTTCGTGCCGCGGTCGATCGCCCGCGATGGGCCGCTTCCTAAGTGTCGTCGTGACGCCTTGTCAACCCGATTCGGCAGCGCATAATCGGCAAAACATCATTCCGGGAGCGAGCGCGATGTCCCAGGTCATTCCGGTCTCCCCCACGGTCGCCAAGCGCGCCTGGATCGATGAAGCGGGCTATCAGAAGCTCTACGAGCGGTCGCTCAAGGACCCGAACGGCTTCTGGGCCGAGCACGGCAAGATCCTCGACTGGATCAAGCCCTACACCAAAGTGAAGAACACATCGTACTCGGGCGACGTCTCGATCCGCTGGTTCGAGGATGGAACCCTCAACGCCTCGGCCAATTGCATCGATCGCCATCTGGCGAAGCGCGCGCAGCAGACCGCCATCCTGTGGGAGGGCGACGATCCGGGCGAGCACCGCGCCATCACCTTCGCCGAATTGCACGAGGCGGTGTGCCGGCTCGCCAACGCCATGAAGGCGCACGGCGTCAAGAAGGGCGACCGCGTCACGATCTACCTGCCGATGATCCCCGAGGCGGCTTACGCGATCCTTGCCTGCGCGCGGATCGGCGCGGTCCATTCCGTCGTGTTCGGCGGCTTCTCGCCGGAGAGCCTGATCGGCCGCATCCAGGATTGCAGCTCGACCTATGTCATCACCGCCGACGAAGGCCTGCGCGGCGGGCGCAAGGTGCCGTTGAAGGCGAATACCGACGAGGCCCTGAAAGCCTGCCCCGGCGTCAAGACCGTGCTCGTCGTGCGCCGCACCGGCGGCAAGACCGGATGGGTCGAGGGCCGCGACCGCTGGTATCACGAGGAGACGCAGAAGGTCTCGGCCGACTGCCCGCCGGCCGAGATGAGCGCCGAGGATCCGCTCTTCATCCTCTATACCTCGGGCTCGACGGGGAAGCCCAAGGGCGTGCTGCATACGACGGGTGGATATCTCGCCTTCGTCGCCATGACGCACAAGTACGTGTTCGACTATCACGACGGCGACGTCTACTGGTGCACGGCCGATGTCGGCTGGGTGACCGGCCACAGCTACATCGTCTATGGCCCGCTCGCCAACGGCGCGACCACGTTGATGTTCGAGGGCGTGCCCAACTATCCCGACGCCTCGCGCTTCTGGCAGGTGATCGACAAGCACCGCGTCAACATCTTCTACACGGCCCCGACAGCGATCCGGGCGCTGATGCGCGAAGGCGAGGAGTACGTGACCCGCACGTCGCGTGCGAGCCTCCGGCTTTTGGGCTCGGTCGGCGAGCCGATCAATCCCGAGGCGTGGCTCTGGTATCACCGCGTCGTGGGCTCGAGCCGCGTGCCGATCGTCGACACGTGGTGGCAAACGGAGACGGGCGGCATCCTCATCACGCCGCTGCCGGGCGCAACGGCGCTGAAGCCGGGCTCGGCGACACGGCCTTTCTTCGGCGTCCGGCCGGTCATCGTCGACGGCGAGGGCAAGGAGCTTCAGGGCCCGTGCGAGGGCAATCTCTGCATCGCCGATTCCTGGCCCGGCCAGATGCGCACCGTCTTCGGCGATCACAAGCGCTTCATTGAGACCTATTTCTCGACATTCCCCGGCAAATACTTCACCGGCGACGGCGCGCGCCGCGACGAGGATGGCTATTACTGGCTCACCGGGCGCGTCGACGACGTCATCAACGTCGCCGGCCACCGCATCGGCACGGCCGAGGTCGAGAGCGCGCTCGTCGCCAACACCAAGGTCGCCGAGGCGGCGGTCGTGGGATATCCGCACGACATCAAGGGCCAGGGCATCTACGCCTATGTCACCTTGAAGGCCGGGATCGAGCCGTCGGAGGATCTGCGCACCGAGCTCGTGCAGTGGGTGCGCAAGGAGATCGGGCCGATCGCCCAGCCTGACCTGATCCAGTGGGCTCCCAATCTGCCGAAGACCCGCTCCGGCAAAATCATGCGCCGTATCCTGCGCAAGATCGCGGCGAACGAGCAGGATCAGCTCGGCGACGTGACCACGCTCGCCGATCCCACGGTCGTCAACGATCTCGTCGTGCAGCGGATGAACCGCGGATGAGGTTCGCCGCGGCGGCGGCCGCGTGCGTCGTCGCCTGCACTTGGGCCGCAAGCGCCGCGGCCGACGAGAGCGTCGTCGTCCCGACGCGGCCGGGCATCACGGTCGAGCTTCATCTCGTGCCGGCGGTCGGCAAAACGCGCGCGATCGCGGTTCTTTTCGTCGGCGGCACCGGCGTGGTGGGCTCCCACGGGGGCGACAATTTCCTGCTGCGGATCAGGAACGCGCTGGCCAAGCGCGGCTTCCTCGTCGCCGCCGCGAATTCGCCGTCAGACAAGGGCGGCGGCGGAATCGATCCGAATTTCCGCGCGAGCGAGGCCGAGGCGCAGGATATTGCCGCCGTTGTCAGCGCGCTGAAGCGCCGCGCCGATGTGCCGGTTTGGCTCGTCGGCACCAGCAACGGCTCGATCTCGGCGGCGAACAGCGCGGCGCGCGTCGGTCCGCCGCAGATCGCCGGCGCGGTGCTGACCTCGAGCGTCTGGTCGGGCGGCATGAGCAACGTGCCGCTCGAAAAGATCGCCGTGCCGGTGCTGATCGTGCACAATCGCAACGACATGTGTCCCGCATCGAACTTCGCCGGCGCCCCGCTGGGCTTGGCGCGTCTTGTCGCCGCACCCGCGAAGGAGCTGGTGCCGGTCTCCAGCACGGACTCCAAGAGCGGGCCGTGCGAGGCGTTGGCGCCGCACGGCTATCTTGGCATCGAGGGCCAGGTCGCGACGATCATGGCCGACTGGATGCTCGCGCATTCGCCCGCGGTGCCGGAATGACGCGCCCGCTCGCTCTCGCGCTGGCTTTCTGCGCGGTGCTCGTTCTCGCCGCTGGCCCCGCGGCGGCACAACAGAGAAAGCAGGCCCTCGGCGAGGCGAAGAATGCGGAGGAGCAAGGCCAGGCCGAGATCGCGCAAGGCCATTATGCAGCGGCCGAAGGGCTCCTGAAACACGCGCTCGAGCTGCGCGAGGCGCAGCTCGGGCCGGACGCGCCGCCGGTCGCGCAGACCCTGAGCCAGCTCGGGCGCGTCTACATCTTCGAGGCGCGGCCCGACCAGGCCGAGCCGGTCATCACCCGCTCGCTCGCGATCCGCGAGAAGGCGCTCGGGCCGGACGCGCCGCCGGTCGCGCAGAGCCTCACCGAGCTTGCCGCCGTCTATCGCAACGAGAGCCGCTATTTCGACGCCGAGCCGCTTTATACCCGCGCGCTTGCGATTCTGGAGAAGGCCTACGGGCCCGACGACCCGCGCCTTGCCAATACGATCGCGAGCTTCGCCCAGCTCTATCGCCTCGAAGGTTTCTACGGCAAGGCCGAGCCGCTGGTGCAACGGGCGCTCGCGCTCATCGGCAAGACGCCGAACGCCAAGCTCGACGCCGACATGATGCGCACCGCGGCCGCGCTCGACCTCTCGCTCGGGCACTATGCCGACGCCGAGAAGCTCGACAAGGACGCACTCGCGCTCAACATCAAGGAGCGCGGGCCCGATCACCCCGCGGTCGCCAACAGCCTCAACTCGCTGGCATCCGTTTATCTCGCCGAAGGCCATTTCGCCCAGGCCGAGCCGTTGCTGCAGCAGGGGCTGGCGATCCGGGAAAAGGCGCTCGGACCCGACCACCCGGCCGTGGCCGAAACGGTCGACAACCTCGCCATCGTCTATCGCACCGAGGGCCGCTACGGCGACGCCGAGGCGCTGGCAAAACGCGCGCTCGCGATCCGCGAGAAGGTCGTGGGCCCCGATCATCCCAGCGTCGCAAGCTCGCTCAACTCGCTGGCGGTCATCTACGTGATGGAGCGCCATTTCGCGCAGGCCGTGCCGCTTTATGAGCGCGCGCTTGCGATCCGCGAGAAGTCTCTCGGCAAAGAGCATCGCCTCGTCGCGGCGACGCTCTACAACCTCGCGATGCTGCAGCGTGCGCGCGGCGCCGACGCAAAGAAATACGAGCCGCTCCTCGAACGCGTGCTGGCGATCGAGGAGACGGCGCTTGGGCCAACCCACCCCGAGACGGCGCGTACGCTCTCCGCCTTGGGCGCGGCGCAGCGCGACATCGGCAAGCGGGCGGATGCCGAGAAAACCCTGAAGCGCGCCCTCGACATCGAACAGGGCGCGCTTGGTACCGCGCATCCCCTTCTGACACAGACGCTCGATGATCTGGCGCTTTGCTACGAGGCGGACGGCAATGTCGCCGGCGCGCTCGAGGCGAGCAACCGCGCGGTCGAGATTCTGCTGCAGCATTTCACGAGCGAAGCGTCCGGCAAGATCGCCAGCGCGAGCGACGTCGAGCGGCAGCACCGCCTGCCGTTCCTGCTCAATATCTCGCTCGCCGAAGCGAACGCGGCGAAGACGCCCGATCGGCGTGGCGATATGGTCAAATCGACCTTCCGCACGGCGCAATACGCGCAATCGTCGGACGCCGCCGAGGCCTTGGCCGGCATGGCGGCGCGCTTCGCCTCGGGCACCGATGCGCTCGCGACGCTCATCCGCGAGCAGCAGGACGCCGTGCAGCAATGGAAGACGCTCGATTCGGCCATGATCGACACGCTCGGCAAGGCGGGTGACGCGCGCAACCAGGAGGCCGAGAAGGATCTGCGCGCCGGTCTCGACCGGGCGGCGCAGCGTGTCCGCGCGCTCGACCAGCAGATCGCGCATGATTTTCCCGGCTATGCCGAATTGAGCAATCCGCAGCCTTCCTCGCTCGAAGCGGTGCAATCCCTTCTTGGCCCGGACGAGGCCCTTCTCGTCTATGTCGTCGCTTTGAAGCAAAGCTGGCTCTGGGCGGTGCGCCAGCATGGCGCCGAGATCTACGACATCGCGCTCAACGCAAAGGATCTTACGGCCGCGGTGAAGTCGCTGCGGGCCAACCTCGATCCCGTGGTCAATCTCGATTTTCGCCCCTATCCGGCGAAAGAGGCGTTCGCGCTCTACGAGAAGATATTGGCGCCCGCCGCGCCCTTCCTCGCCGGCGTCCATCACGTTATGATCGTGCCGGACGGGGCGCTCGAAAGCCTGCCGTTCGGGGTTCTCGTCACGAAGGCGCCGGCCGCCGATCCGCGCGAGCTTGCCGACCATCGCGAGCTTGCCTGGCTCGCGCGCGATTATGCGATCATCGTGCTGCCCGGCGTGAGCTCGCTGAAGGCGCTGCGCCAGGTCGCGGTCAGATCGAAGGCGTCGTTGCCCTTCGTCGGCATCGGCGATCCGCTGCTCAAGGGCGGAGCGGGCGCCACCCGCGGCGTCGCCAATCTCGCCGATCTTTTCAAGGGCGGCCTCGCCGACCCCGACAAACTGCGCGAGCTGCCGCGGCTCCCCGAGACCGCCGATGAAATCCGCAGCGTTGCGGCGGCATTGGGCGCGCCGTCGGCCGATCTCTTTCTCGAAGACCGCGCGAGCGAACCGCTCTTGCGCAGCGCCGATCTCGGAAAGTTCCGCATCATCGAATTCGCCACGCACGGCCTCATGTCGGGCGACATCTCGGGTCTCGCCGAGCCGGCGCTCGTGCTGACGCCGCCCGCGGCGCCTTCGGCCGATAATGACGGCCTCCTCACCTCGTCGAAGATCGCGCGCCTGAAGCTCGACGCCGACTGGGTCGTGCTCTCTGCATGCAATACGGCTGCGGGCGACGGCACGCCTGGCGCGCAGGGGCTTTCGGGTCTCGCGAAGGCGTTCTTCTATGCCGGCAGCCGCGCAATTCTCGTGTCGAACTGGTCGATCGCCTCGAAGGCGGCGGTGAAGCTCACCACCGGCGCTTTCGCGGCACTCGCCAAGGAGCCGGCGATCGGCCGCGCCGAAGCGCTGCGGCGCTCGGAGCTGGCGCTTCTCGACGACAAGACGCTGCCGGCGGCGTTTGCGCACCCGTCGATCTGGGGTCCTTTCACCTTGGCCGGCGAGGGCGGCGCCGGGCGGTAAGACGCGGTCCAGCTGCGTTGAGATGGAGCCCCTTTCCGAACCCTCTCCCCTCCGGGGAGAGGGAAGGGGTGAGGGGGATCGGCGACGGGCGCACAAACACTTGCCCCCTCGCCCGCACGTCGCTCTCGCGCCGTGCCGCCCTCTCCCCGGTGGGGCGAGGGTCACTCCAACGCGGTGAATCAGGTTTTGCTCACGTCGCGAGGAAGCCGCGCAGCGTCCGCGTCGCGACGGTCAGCATGGCGAGATCAGGCGCCGGCGCGCCCTCGATCTCGCGCTCCAGCCCTTCGAGCCGCGCGAGGTCGCGCTCGTGGCGCGCGAGCCACGCTTCGAAATCGTGGCTTTCGGCGACCGCCTTGGCGGTGAGCTCGGCCTGTTGTGCATAGAGGTCCTCGATCACGGCCGCCACCGCGCGCTTCTGCCAGGCGGTATGGGAGTCGAGCTTGCGCGCCGCGACGCGCAGCGCATCGAGCCGGAAGCGCGAGCCGATGGCGAAGAAGCGGCGGCCCAGCTCGACGACGTTCTGCCGCGTCTGCAATGCGAGCCGGACGATGTCGACGGCAGAGTGGAGGAAGTCGAGCCGCGCCGCCGTCAGCGCCACTTCGGCGGGCACGCCGTGCCCCTCGAGCTGGCGGACATGCTCTTGCAGACCCTTGCGGTGCGAATCAGGCAGGATCTGGTTGATGCCCTCGGCCAGCGCGGCGATGCTCGAGCGATAGGCTTGCGTCTCGGCGGCGATATCGAGCTTCTGGCCGCGCAGGAACCATGCCGTCGCCCGCTCGACGAGACGATTGGCGTTGAGCAGCATCTCGTGCTGCACCGCGGCTGGGACCTTGCTGTCGAGCGCATTGATCGCGTCCCAGAATGAATCGAGCGCGTAGATGCGCCGTACGATCATATAGGCGCGCGTCACCTCGCCGGGACCGCGCCCGGTAAGCTCGCTCAGCTCGCGCTGGAAGGCGATGCCGGCGCGGTTGACGAGATCGTTCGCGGCGAAGGTCGCGACGAGCTCCCGCCGCAGCCGGTGCGCGAGGATGCCGGGCCGGAAGCGTTCGACCAGCACCTTGGGGAAATAGGCGAGGAGATCGTCCAAGAGCTGCGGGTCGTCGGGCACGTCGGAGTCGAGCAGGTCCTCCGACAGCGTCGTCTTGACGTAGGCCATGAGGACCGCGAGTTCCGGCCGCACGAAGCCCTGGCGCGCCTGGATGCGCTCAGCCAACGCCTCCTCGTCGGGCAGCCCTTCGACCTTGCGGTCGAGCTTGCCGGCGCGCTCAAGCTCGCGCATGAGGCGGATGTGGCGGTCGAAGCGCTCCGCGCGCTCGTGCTCCTCGAGCGAGAGGGTGAGGCCCTGCAGGTAGTTGTCGCGCAGGACAAGCGCACCGACCTCGTCGGTCATGGCGTGCAGGAGCTCGTTGCGCTGCTTCGTCGTAAGGTCGCCCGCCGCGACCGCGGCGTTCAACAGGATCTTGATGTTGACCTCGTGGTCCGAGGTGTCGACGCCCGCCGAATTGTCGATCGCGTCAGTGTTGATGCGGCCGCCTCTGAGCGCGTACTCGATGCGGCCCGCCTGCGTCACGGCGAGGTTGGCGCCTTCGCCGACGACGCGCGCGCGAATGTCGGCGCCGTTGATGCGGAGCGCGTCGTTGGTGCGGTCGCCGGCGTCAGCCTGGCTCTCGTGCGCCGCCTTCACATAGGTGCCGATACCGCCGAACCACAGGAGATCGACCGGCGCCTTGAGGATCGCCTGGATCAGCTCCATCGGCGTCAATCGCTCGTCCTCGATGCCGAGCCGCGCACGTATCTCGGGCGAGACCGGCACGGATTTGAGGCTGCGCTCAAAGACGCCGCCGCCTTTCGAGATCAGGCCCTTGTCGAAATCGGCCCAGGACGAGCGCGGCAGCTCGAACAGGCGCTTGCGCTCGGCGAAGCTCTTCACCGGATCGGGATCGGGATCGAGGAAGATGTGGCGATGGTCGAAGGCGGCGAGGAGCTTCGTGTGCGGCGAGCGCAGCATGCCGTTGCCGAACACGTCGCCCGACATGTCGCCGACGCCGACGCAGGTGAAGTCGGCGCTCTGGATGTCGAGATCGAGCTCGCGGAAATGGCGCTTCACCGTCTCCCACGCGCCGCGCGCCGTGATACCCATGGCCTTGTGGTCGTAGCCGTCCGAGCCGCCCGAGGCATAGGCGTCGCCGAGCCAGAACCCGTATTGCGCCGAAATGCCGTTGGCGATGTCGGAGAAGGTCGCGGTGCCCTTGTCGGCGGCGACGACGAGATAAGGATCGTCGCCGTCATAACGCACCGTGTCAGGGGGCGGCACGAGCTTGTCGCCGGCGATGTTGTCGGTGAGATCGAGCATGCCCTGCATCAGGAACGTGTAGCAGGCGACCACTTCGGCCTGGAGCGCCTCGCGCCCCTGGGGCGGACGCTTCACCACGAAGCCGCCTTTCGAGCCCGTCGGCACAATGACGGCGTTCTTCACCATCTGCGCCTTCATCAGGCCCAGGATCTCGGTGCGGAAATCCTCCTTGCGGTCGGACCAGCGGATGCCGCCGCGCGCAACCTTGCCACCGCGCAGATGCACGGCTTCGACGCGCGGATTGAGCACGTAGATTTCGCACATCGGCCGCGGCAGCGGGAATAGCTCGACCTCGCGGCTTGCAAGCTTCACCGCGAGATAGGGTTTTTGCGGGCGCTGGTAGTAGTTGGTGCGCAGCGAGTGCGTGACGAGAGTGAGGAAGCCGCGGATGATGCGATCCTCATCGAGGCTCGTCACCGCGTCGAGATCGCTCTCGATCTCCTTCACCAGCGCGTCGGCGTCGCGCGCGTTCTCGGGCGCGGGCGCGGTGTCGAACCTGCGCTCGAAGAGCCGCACGAGCTTCGCCGCGAGGATCGGGTGTGCGGCGAGCGTGTCCTCCATATAGGCCTGGCTATAGGTGCTGCCGGCCTGGCGCATCACCTTGGCGTAGAGGCGCAGCACCACGACCTGGCGCCAGTCGAGCCCGGCGAGGAGGATGAGGCGGTTGAAGCCGTCGCTCTCCATGGCGCCGCCCCAGACGTGCGCGAACGCTTCCTCGAAGCGCGGCTTCAAATGCGCGAGATCGACCTCGCCGTCGGCGGCGAGCGAGAAATCCTGCATCCATACGGGGGCGGCCCCGTCCGCGAGCCGCGCCTCGTAAGGCACCTCTGCCAGCACCTTGAGGCCCATGTGCTCGAGCATCGGCAGGATGTCCGAGAGCGGCACGGGCGATCCCTGGCGATAGATCTTGAAACGCAGCTCGTTCGCCAGCGCTTCGAGCGAATGGTAGAGCGTCATCGCGAGCGGCGCGCCGGCGCGCACCTCCTCGATGCGCTCGATGTCGGCGACCGCGGCCGCGGCTGCGAAGCGCTCACGATAGTCGGAGGGGAAGGCCGCGCCATAGCGGCGGAAGAGCGCCAAGCCCTTCTCCTCGCCCAGCGCCTGCGTCAGCGCGTCCTGCAACTGGTCCGACCAGCTTCGCGCCGCCTCGGCGAGGTCGCGCTCGATCGCGGCCTGATCGACCGCGACCGGCGTCGTCGGCAAGGTCAGGATGAAGTGGACGCGCGCCAGCACGGATTCATCGAGCTGCGTCGAGAACGTGTCGACGTGGCCGCCATAGGCTTTCTCGAGGATCCCGACGAAGCGCTGGCGCAGCTCGGTGTTGTAGCGGTCGCGCGGCACGAACACGAAGAGCGAGACGAAGCGGCCATAAGGATCGCGTCGCGCGAAAAGCGCCGTGCGTTGCCGCTCCTGGAGCCCGAGGACGCCCATCGAGATGTCGAGAAGCTCGTCCTCGGAGATCTGGAAGAGCTCGTCGCGCGGATAGGCTTCGAGGATGTGTTGCAACGCTTTCGCGTCGTGGCTCGATTTCTCGAATGCCGCCCGCTCGATCGTGCGGTTGACCTTGCGGCGCAGGACCGGGATCGCGAGCGGGCTCATCGCATAAGCCTGCGAGGTGAAAAGCCCGACGAAGAGCCGGTCGCCCAGGGGCTGCCCGTCGGCGCCGAACCTGCGCACCGCCACCGTGTCCATGCGCGCGGGCCGGTGCACGCTCGAGCGGCGGTTCGACTTGCTGATGCTGAGGATGCGCGTCTCCATGAGGAAGGCGCGCACATCGGGCGAGAGCGCGGCAAAATTGCGCAGCCCGTCGAACACCATGACCCCTTCATCGCGCAAGATGCCGAGCCCGCTTCCCGGCAGGATATCGGGCGCGCCGCCGTTGCTGCCGCCGCGGTAGCGGTATTCGCGATATCCGAGGAAGGTGAAATTGTCCTCGCCGAGCCAGTCGAGGAACGCCGTCGCCTCGGCCTGCTCCTCGCCCGCGACGGGCAGCGCCGCCGCGCGCAGCTCGCCGGCGAGCTTCTGGCACGTCTCGCGCATGGTCCGCCAGTCCTCGACCGCGGCGCGCACGTCGGCCAAGACCGCCGCGAGCCGCGCCTGCAAGGCTTCGAGGCGGCGCTCGTCGGTGATGGTGCTGATCTCGACATGCATCGCGGACTCACGCATGCCGGCGCCGGCCTCGGCATCGTCGAGCGCTTCGAGCCGGCCGTCGCGCGCGCGCGTGACGCGCAGGATCGGGTGGATGACGAGGCGCACGGTGGCGCCTTCGCCGTTCAACGCCGCGGTGACCGAATCGACGAGGAACGGCATGTCGTCATTGACGATCTCGACGACCGTCGCCGGCGCACGCCAGCCATCGACCTCGATCTTCGGGTTGATGACGCGGAGCTTGGCGCGGCCGGGCAGACGCGCCTGCGCGAACTGCCACAGCGACAGCGCCGCGCCATAGAGGTCCTCGGGCCGGCGCTCGAGCACGTCGGCGGGCGGCACGCGGCCATAGAACTGCTTCAGGAAGCGCTGCACCATGCCGGCGCGTGCGCCGCCGAGCCGATCGGCCGCGAGCGCCGCCGCGGCCGCGACGGCTTCATCCTTCAACTGCTCGGTGCGAAGGGACATCGCCCGATCTCCCCCAAATGAAACTAATGCGTCCGCCGAATTGCATTTCTCTCGCCCGGCGCTACCTTGGGAGCGAAGAACGGCCGGGGTCCGGAAGCCGCAATGCCCATTCTACGATTGATCGGGTGAAAAGGGGATGACGGTTGAACGAAGCCGATAGGGTGGCGCCGGCGCGGCTGCGCCAAAAACCGCGGGCGCGGCGCCGGCTCAGGCCCGAGCAGGAGGCGGCCCTCTTCCTCTCGCGTTGGCTCAAGTCGCCGCAATGGATCGGCGCGGTGGCGCCATCGAGTCGCGGCCTCGCGCGCGCCATGGCGCGCGAGGTGGCGCCGCGCGGCGCCGGCTATGTCGTCGAGCTGGGCGGCGGCACCGGCAGCATCACGCGCGCGCTTCTGGAGCGCGGCGTCGCACGCGATCGCCTCATCGTCATCGAGCGCGACTACACGCTTGCCGCGATTTTGCGCAAGCGCTTTCCCGGCGTGAAGATCGTGCGCGGCGACGCGGGCGAGCTTTCCGCACTGCTCGAGCCGCTGGGCGTCGTTGCGGTCGATGCCGTGGTGTCGAGCCTGCCGCTGCTCTCGATGCCGAAGTCGCTGCGCCGCCGCATCGTCGCCGAAACCGTCGCCGTGCTGGGGCGAGACGGGGCCTTTATCCAGTACACCTATGGCGTCGCGTCGCCCGTGCCGGCGCCCGAGTTCGGCCTCAAGGGCGAGGTCGCGGACCGCATCTTCCTCAATTTCCCGCCGGCCGTGGTTTGGCGCTTCCGCCGCCTCGTGGCGCCGGTGGCACGAGTCGCCTGAGCCCCAAACCGTGACCGGATGGGGCGCGACCGGTCCTGCGATCCGCCCTCAGCGCGCCGGCTCGAGCCAGTGCTGGAAGATCTCGATCTCGATCGTGTCCGAGGCCGGGCCCTTGTAGTCGGGCCAGATCTGGCGCTGCAGGAAGCGCACCCGATAGAGCGGCTGCGCCGGCAGGCCGGTGCGGTTGTAGGCAAGCTCCTCGGGATTGGCGAAGGCGCCGCACAGGCGCTCGATCTCGCCGGCATGGCCGCGGATGTACCACGGCGTGCGGATGTGGCCGGGCGGCGCCGCCTTGCGCACCCGGACCTTGTCGCCGGCGGCGAATCGCGCTGGCAGGGCGGCATTGGGAATTTCGGCCATGGCGCTTACGACCGGGTCATGACTTCGAGCACGTGGCCGTCGGGATCGCGGAAATAGAAGCCGCGCCCGCCGCGGCGCTCGTTGATCGCCATGTCGGAGAGCGAGGTCGGGCCGCTGCCATAGACGACGCCGTCCGCCTTCACGCGGCCGAAGATCGCGTCGAACTCCGCCTCGCTCACCTTGAAGGCATAGTGGTGATGCTCGAAGGCATCGCGCTCGTCGAAATCGAGCGTCAGGGCGTCGTTGATCCTGACCGGCGCGAAATGAAGGCGAGGGCCCTCGTAGGGCAACCCGAAGATACGGGCGAAGAACCGCGCCGCCTTCTCCTTGTCATGCGACGGCACGATGGTGTGGTCGAGCAATATGGTCATGACGGCACCTCCCTCGACGCCGACCATTATAGTTACCGGAGCCCGACCCGTTAACGCCCTCGTCTTGACAGGGCTCCGGGATCGCCCAATTGTTCGCCGAGGAGGTCCCCATGGATACGACGAGCGCAACCCCGGTGTCTGACAAGGCGCGCGAGGATTTCTACGCCCGTGCCGGGTCGCGCAACATGTCGCCGCTCTGGCTTCATCTGAGCCGGCTCGTGACGAAGGAGCCGGTCACACCGGTCCAAGCCGCGCATTGGCGCTATGACGAGATCCGCCCCTATCTCATGGAGGCGTGCAAGATCATCAGCACCGAAGAGGCCGAGCGCCGCGTGATGATCCTCGAGAATCCCGGGCTTACCGGTCAGCAGCGCATCACGCACAGCCTGTTCGGCGGCTTGCAGATCATCCTGCCCGGCGAAGTCGCGCCCGCGCATCGCCACGCCGCTGCGGCGCTCCGCTTCATCATCGAAGGCACCGACGCCTACACCGCCGTCGGCGGCGAGCGCACGATGATGTCGCCCGGCGATTTCGTGATCACGCCGTCGATGTCGTGGCACGACCACGGCAATCTCGGCAAGGGACCGATGGTGTGGCTCGACGTGCTCGACATGCATCTCGTCAATCTCATGGATGCGAGCTTCCTCGATCACTATCCCGAGCGCATGCATCCGGTCACGCGGCCGGAAGGCGCGGCAGAGGCCGAGGTCGCCTACAACATGCTGCCCGACGGCGAATCGTGGAAGTCGAAGACGACGCCGATCTTCAACTATCCCTATGCGCGCACGCGCGAGGCGCTCGAGCGGCTGCGGAAATTCCGCGCACCCGATCCCTATCACGGTTTCCGCATGAAATACGTGAATCCGGTGAACGGCGAGTGGGCGATGCCGACGATCTCGACCTGGATGGCCCTTCTACCCAAGGGCTTCCACACCCAGCCCTACCGCTCGACCGACAGCACCGGCTTCGTCGTCGTCGAGGGCGAGGGCAAGAGCATCATCGGCGGCAAGACCTTCGAGTGGAAGCCGCGCGACATCGTCGTGGCGCCGAGCTGGCAGTTCCGCGAGCACATCGCCTCGAGCGACGCCGTGATCTTCCAGTTCTCCGATCGCGTCGTGCAGGAGAAGCTCGACTTCTGGCGCGAGCAGCGCGGCAACGCGTAACGCCACATCACCGACGGTCATTGCGAGCGCGAGCCGAAGCAATCCCCCTCCGCAGGGGGATTGCTTCGTCGCTACGTTCTTCGCAATGACGGTATCCGGTAACGGCTCGCGATTACCGGATGGTGAAGCCCGCGGCCCAGTAGAGCGCCCAGTTTCCATCGCTCGACACCCAGGTCTGGATGCCGTTCACCTGCCCCAGCTTGTGGACGAACGTCTGGTGCGCCTGGAACAGGTTGCCGCCGAGCGCCTGATCCGAGGTCTGCGTCTTCGGCGTCGCGTTGGGTGCGGGATGAATGGGCGGCGGCGGCTCGGAGAAGGATTCGGGCGGGGTGCCGCTGTCGCCGGAGCCGAAAAGTGCTGTACCGCCGCCGCCACCGCCACCGCCGAGCACGGTGCCGACGTCGCCTCCGGAGGAACCGCCGGACGGAGGCGGTGGGGGCGGCGGGCTGCCGCCGCCGGTGGTCGTGGTCGTGGTTGTGTCGGTCGTCGGCGGAAGCGTGGGCGGTGGGGGCGGCGGCGGCGTGATGAGAGAGGCGATGCCTGTCCCCATCGTGCTCATTGGTCCCGATGCGCCAGTGCCGGTGCTTCCTCCACCTTCCCCGACGCCGGGTCCTGAAGGCGACGTAAACGCATAGGCGACGGTCGGATTCGGATTCTCGAATCCGTAGAAGGTCGTTTGCAAGGGTGAGGAGTCAGACGAGCCGAGCGCCGCAGTATTGCTGCCGCCGTCGGAGCTTTCGGTGGTAATCACGAAATTGGCGCCGGCCCGTGACAGGTCTCCGGCGAGCGCCGTCGGCGTTTCGCCGCTTTGGCTGATGCCGTAGAAATAGCTGAAGTTGACGCTGCTGCTGATCCCGAGCGTGCCGAGGCCTACTTTAATGCCGGCGCCGAGGTCCGCCGGGCCGGAGCTTCCGACGCCGGGGATGGTGGTGATCTCTTCCGTCTCCGTCGGCGCCACGTCCCAGTCGATATCACGCTGGAATGTGACCATAAGGGGCCCTGAACTCAGGTTGGTGATCATCTCGTGAATGGTCAACGTATTGCCGGTCAGGCTGTAGTTCTGCGTGAGTGAGAGCGCGCCGTCGGTTGTGGTGTTTACGACGGTGCCGGTGCTTCCGGCGAACGTCATGAATGTCGTCGTCTCGTTAATGTTGTTGAAATCGACGGGATCGCCCTGGGCTTCCCCGGTGACTGCGCCGGTATAGGAAACGCCCCAAGAGTCGCGTGGGGAGCCGGGCGCGAGGGGGTCGAACGAGTCGGACAGGCGCTTGAATCCGATTCCCGAGCTGGAATCATAGAGCGCACCGGAACCGTCGACGCCGACCGAGAAGCTCGCATCCGAGATGACGGGGTCGGCGACAATGCTCGCGCCCGCATAGGCCGTCCCGCCGCCGAGGCTCCCGACAAAGGCCGTGGGCGCAACGGTGACGGCGCCGCCGTTGTGGATATAGCTTGCCGGGTTGGCGGCGATTGCAGCCATCGAGAAGCTGCCGCCGCTCAATCCGGTGACGCCATCCCAGCCGGCAACGAAATTGAGATTGCCGGCGCCGTAATTGAGGATGTTGGCGTTGACGGTGATGTTGCCTTCGGCGAGCAGGCTCAGCTGATTGGGGCTCGTATAAGTGATCGCGTCCGAGACCAGGATGTTGCCGGTCGAGCCGCCGAACGAGCCGGTGATGCTGCCGGCGAGCTCGGTGTTGTCGGTCGTCGCCTCGATCACGACGTCGCTGCCGCCGAGAGCCGCGGTGATGGCGTCCGGGCTGATGGTGCAGTCGGAATTGCAGATGGTGAGGTCGGCGGGATCGAGGAGCCAGGTCCCTGCGGCGCCGTTCCGGGCAAGTGTCGTGACCGAGCCCGAGACGGCGAGCGTCACGCCCGAAGTCTCGACGTGGCCGCCATTGCCGCCCTCGGCGCCGCCTTCAGCGCTGATCGCGCCGGCGAAGACGGTGCTGCCGTTCGACCACACCGCGACGCCGCCGCCGTCGCCGGCCGAGAGCGCGTCGGCATCGATGCGCGCGCCTGACGCGACTGTCGTCGAAGCCGCGTTCTGCTGCGGCCCGGCGCCGTGGAAATTGCCGCCGATCAAGGCCGTGCCGCCGCCCGCGTCGCCCGACACGTCGACGAGCGCGCCCGACGCGAGCGTGACGCTGCGGTCGCTCAGCACGTCGACCTCGCCGCCCGTCTGCCCCGCGCCCTTGCCCGACGCATCGAGCGTGCCCGCGACGGCGGTGCCGCCGCCCGTCGCCGTGAGCACGATCTTGCCGTCGACGCTCGCGACGCTTGTCGCCTCGATGATGCCGCTCGTGTTGATGACGTTGTCGAGCACCGACTTGGCCGACGCCGCCGTCAGCAGGACCATGCCGCCGTCAGCGGCGATCTTGCCGGTATTGGAGACGAGCGCCCCGTTCGCTTGCGCCACCGGCGTCGTGATAGCGAAGCTCAGCAAGTGGTCGCCCGCGAAATCGACCGCGTAGGTCTTGGCGCCGCCCGCCAGCACCACATTGCCAAGCGAAGCGACGATCACGCCCGAGTTCGAAACCTGCTCGCCCGCGAGCACGGCATAACCCCCGGTTGCAGTGATCGTGCCGTAATTCACCACGCCTGCGCCCGGGTTGCCGGGGATGCCGAACGTGTAGTTGCCGCCGCCGTGCGCGCTTGGCGCAAGTGTCGAGAGCAACACGCTGGCCGTGTTGATCATGCCTCCCGGCGCCACCGTGATCCCGGCCGGGTTGATGAGCCAGAACCGCACGTTCCCTGTAATGAGGCCGGCGATGTAGGACGCGGTCCCGCCCGTTACCGTGTTGATTAACAGCGGATTGGTCAGCGAAGATTGGACCGTGAGCGTGAAGCCCTTGGGTACGTTGAGGGAGTTGTAAGTGATGGAGGCTTTGGGCGTCAGCTCCTGGATCAGCGCGCCCGTTGCCGTCTGAGTGATCGTCGCCTGGCCCGACACGACCTTCGCGCCCACGAGCTGCGCATGCGCCCCAGCCGTTGCCAATGAGGCGAGCGACAGCGCCGGTGCCAGAACGCGCAGACCCCGGGAAACCGCCCCCTTCTTGCCCGCCATTACGAGCCTCGAATTTGCTGCAAGGTTAACGAAACGTTTCGCCCATCGGGGCGAGCCACCTTACCCGATTTTCCCCGATTGGCAACTCTGACAAATTCGAGTTTCGCCCGGAAAACGTGGGGCGCCGGGGCGCCCGCCGCAGCCGGAATCAGCGCTCGGCGGCGATCCGGCGCTCGACCGCGGACAGGAGCTCCTGCGGCCGCACCGGCTTCATCAGGAACTCATGCCGCGCGAGCGCATCCTTGTCGAGGCGCAGCATGTAGCCGGTGATGACAAGCGTCTTGATGCCGCGCGCGACGGCATCGTCGGCGACGGTGATGCCGCTGCCGTCGGTGAGGACGCCATCGGCGAGCACGAGCGTATAGTCTTGTGCCGCGAGATGCCGGCGCGCCACCACCACAGTGTCAGTGGAATCGACCTCGTATCCGGCGTCGCGCAGTACATGCTCGAGCAGAAGGCGAACGTCCCAATCGTCTTCGACGAGAAGGATCCGCTGCTTCGTACCAACGATTGGCGCCATGCAAAATTGTCGTTCGTGAGCGCCGCAGGATCAAGGATTAGAGTGTAAAATCTGCATGCGGCAGGCGCGACAAATGCGCCGTTCGTCGCCAAATTCATTCTTTGGGAGGCTTCCCCCGATCCTTTGGGGGTGAGGCCTAGCGCGTGCCGCGCGGGCGGAAGACACGCGCGACGAGCGCGTTTGAAAACACCGCGATCAGGAACATCACGATCAGGATCGCATACATCTGCGGCGTCCGGAACTGCGCGTAGTACTGCATCATCATGAAGCCCAATCCGCGATTCGACATTTTGAGCTCGGCGAGAAGACAGCCGATGATCGCGACGCCCAAGCCGATGCGCAGGCCCGTGGCGATCGGCGGCATCAGCGCCGGCAGATAGATCATGCGCACCATCTGCGCGCGCGTGAGATTGTAGCTCTTGCCCACCCGCAGCAGCACGGGATCGACGAGTCGCACGCCCGCGGCGACCGAGAGCGCCATCGGGAAGAAGCACGAGAGCGCGCCCATCGCGATCTTCGAGCCCGCGCCCACGCCGAACAGCACAAGCAGCACCGGCAGGAACACGATCTTCGGCGTCGGCGCCATGTATTGCAGATAGCGCTCGTAGGCCGCGCCCGCGAAGCGGTTGACACCCAATCCGAGTCCCGCCGCGAGTCCGAGCCCGCAGCCGAGCGCGATCGAGGCCGCGACCTCGTAGAGCGTCCATTCGAGGTTCCAGTAGAAATCGCCGCTCGCGATCTCGTGGCCGATCGCGCCCGCGATCGCGAAGGAGGAGGGGGCGACGCCCTTGTAGAGCAGACCCGAGGCCGACACGCTTTCCCAAAGCGCCCAGAGCACGAGGAGCGTCGCGACGCGGATAAGCGCGATCCGCGGCGCGGAGCGCTTCCTGTGCGGAGCGGCCGCCGCGGCCACGCCGCTCACATCGGCCTCAGCCATTTCTCCGCCTTCTCCGTCACCCAGAAAAAGCCCACGCTCGTCAGCATCACGAACAGAATCGCACCGAACATCATCGGGATTTCCCAGCGATCGGCGAGGTCGTCGATGAGTTCGCCCATGCCGCCGAAATTGATGAGGAACTCGACGCCGACGACGCTGATGAGGCAATAGATGACGCCGAGCCGCGCGCCCGTCGCGATGGTCGGCACCGCGGCCGGCAGCATGATCTTCCAGAAGAGCTGCGCGCGCGAAAGGCCGAAGCTCCGACCGACGGCAATGAGCACGGGCCGCGTGCCGTCGAGCCCTTCCTTGGTCTTGAGGATGATCGAGGTGATCCCGGTGCAGAAGCTCATCGCCACGATGGTCGAGGCGTTACGCCCGAAGATCACGAGGAAGAGCGGATAGACGAGAACGACGGGCGCGGCGGCGATGCTGGCGACCCAGTTGAAATAGGCGCGGCCCGCCCAGCGCGAGCGATGGAGCCACAATCCGATCGGCACGCCCGCCGCGAGCGCGAGAAGCGCCGCGGCCGCCGTCTCCGCGAGCGTCTGCAGGAAGCTCACGGCGAGCCCTTCGTCGGCGAAAAGCGGCGCCAGGCCTTCGAAGATCGAGGTCGGCGCGGGTGCGATGAGCTTGTTCCACCAGCCGGCCTCGACGCAGCCCTGCCACAGCGCGAGCAAGATCGCGATGGTGGCGACGCCGGCCAGCGCCGGCGTCAGCACGGGCCGCCGCCGGCGACCTTCGCGTGCCGATGCCGGGATGGCGGCCATGCCCGCTACGAGCCCTGCTTCAGCAGGAGGTCGTAGACGCCCTTGATGTCGTCGTGCGTCATCGCGTGCGGGATGCGCTTTGCCGCCAAGGCCTGGGCCAGCACCTGGTCCTCGCCCTTGATCGCCTCCACCTGGTCCTCGTCCTTGGTCTGGAATGTCTTGAACGCGTATTGCACCTGCTCGAGCGGCTGGCCCGAGAGCTTTGCGTAAGCCGCGAGCGCGGCCGGATCGGAATAAGCCCAATCGACCGATTGCTTATAGGCCTTCAAGAAGCCGAGCGCGGCGGCGCGATGGGCCTGGAGGAAAGCGAGGTTGGCGGCGTTGACACGCACCGTCTCGCCTTTCACCTCGGGCGAATCGTTGCCGAGCGCGATCATGCGGATCTCTTTCGCCTGCAGCTCCTTGAGGCCCGTCGGCGGCGTGCTCCACGACGCATCGATCTGCCCGGTCATGACTTGCGGCAGGCCGTTGGGCGCGGCGCCCACCGGCACGGTCTTGGCGTCGGAGACGCCCGCCTGTTGCAGGAGCGTAAGCAGGATGAGGTTGCTCGACGAGCCCGGCTCCGAGAACGACACGGTCTTGCCGTGCAGGTCCTTCATGCTCTTGATCGGGCTCGAGGCCTTTACATACCAGAAGATGTCGGGGGCGCCCGTCGCCTCGGGCGAGATGATGCGCACCGGCGCGCCCTTCACATAGGCGGCGAGGATGCCGAGGAAGCCGGTGCCGATCGCGATGTCGACGCTGCCGGAGATCACCGCCTGCTCGTTCGAGGCGCCGCCCTGGGTATAGGTCGGCTGAACGTCGAGCCCTTGTTTCTGAAAGAAGCCTTGGCCGACACCGAGCTCGGTGAAGGAGGTGTCCCAGGCGCCGCGCTGCGGGATCGCGACCTTGACGGTCTCGGCGGCGAAGGCGGCGGCGGGCGCGCCCGCGAGCGCGAGCGCCAAGGCGATGGCCGTGGCGGCGGTGGGGGTCGTCTTCTTCATCTTGTTCTCCTCTTTCATTTCCTTTGTGCGATCGCCTTCTTGAGCGGCGTGTCGTCGACCAGGCGGTCCATCGCGAGCGGCGTCGTGTAATCGAGGCGGCCGTCGAGCATGTGCTGCTTTTCCTCGCGGCGGATGCTCGCCTGGAATTTGTCGATGTCGAGATCGGGGTCGAACTGGAAGGCGACGCTGTCCTCGATGTCGGCGAGCTTCAGGCCTGTCGCCTTGGCGAGGAGCTGGGCCATGGCCGGGTCCTTGCTGTAGTTGCCCTGCGTCTCGTGCGCGCCTTGGATGAGGGCGGCGAGAAAGCGCACGCCGACATCGGGCCGCTCGCGCAGGAACTTGCCGCTGAAGAACACGACCGTTGTTATGTCGCCCGCGGTGACGCCCGCCTCCGGCTCGAGCAGCACGGCGGTGCCGTCGCGAAGCGGGATCGCCTGGAACGGCGCGGTGACGAAGGCCATGTCGACCGCCTTGTTGGCGAGCGCCACCACCATCTGCGGGAAGCCCAGCATGGTCTCGTCCACGTCCTTGAGCGTCATCCCGTATTTACTGAGGATGAGCGACAGGTCGTATTCGGGTGTCGAGCCCGGGACGTTGACGGCGACCTTGCGGCCTTTCAGATCCTTGCCGCTGCGCACGGCGCCGCTGTCCCACAAATCCTTGCGCACGAGCGGCGGCGTGGCGATGACCGGGCTCGGCTGATAGCCGAGTGCCGCCACCGCGCGGAGATCGAGCCCCTGGTTCGCGGCGTTGAAGGAGCCGGCGCTGAACGCACCCATGCCGACGTCGAGCTGGCCCGTCGCGAGCGACGAGGTCATCTCCTGCGCGCCGCGGAAATTACCCGAGTCAAGCGTGATGCCCGCCTGCTCCATGTAGCCTTTCTCGACGGCAACGTAATAAGGCGACTGCGCGATGCTCACGACCTGACCGATCGAAACCGTGTCGGCGGCCTCGGCCGTTCCCGCAAGCAGCAGCACCGCAAGCGCCGCTACCGGCGCCCAGCCCCGTCTCATGTATCGCCCCCATGCGGACGCGCAACGCGCGCCTCGCTCTCGCTCAAGCCTTTCGAGGCTTCTTCGCGCAGATCGGCCCAGATCGTCGCGACGCAGCGGCCGAACTTGTCGCTGCCGATGATCTCCGACGTGCGCGGCCGCGGCAGGTCGACCGCGACGACGCGTTTCACCCGCCCCGGCCGGTAGCTCATCACGACGACGCGGTCGGCAAGCTGCACCGCCTCGGCGATATTGTGCGTGATGAGCAAGGTCGTCTGCTTCAACTGCGCCTGGATCTGCAGCAGCTTGTCGCCGAGGAGAAGCCGCGTCTGCTCGTCGAGCGCGGCGAACGGCTCGTCCATCAGCAGGATCTTGGGCTCGAAAGCAAGCGTGCGGGCCAAGGCCGTGCGCTGGCGCATGCCGCCCGAAAGCTCGGCCGGATAGCGGTTCTCGAACCCGTCGAGCCCGACCAGATGCACGAGCGCGCGGGCGCGCTCGAGCCGCTCGGCCTTCGCCATCCCGGCCGCCTCCAAGGGAAACGCCACGTTCTCGATCGTGGTGCGCCAGGGGAAAGTCGATTCCTCCTGGAACACCATGCCGATCTCGCGGTGCGAGCCGGTGATCGTCGCGCCGGCCACGCGCACCGCGCCGTCATACCCCTCGATGAGCCCGCCGATTATGTTGAAGAGCGTGGACTTGCCGCAGCCCGAGGGGCCGATGACGGCGACGAACTCGCCCTGGCGCACGTCAAGAGAGACGTTGTCGAGCGCGTGGACGAGCCCTTCCGCCGTCTCGAACCGCTTCGAGATGTTTGCAACTTGGAGAAGCGGCTGCGCCGCTCCCGCCGAGCCGGAAGCGGCGAGCTCGGTCAGGCTCATCGCCGCTCAGGTTCCGGGCGCGCGCGTGATCGCCGCCGAGGACGCCTGGTCGTAGCCGGGCTCGACGCGCACGTCGACCACCGCGACCTCGCCCGCCTCGGCGGCCTTCACCGCCTTCTCGAGCGTGCCGGCGAGATCGCCGAGCTTCGTCACCGGGCCGAAGCCGGTCGCTCCTTGCGCGCTCGCGATCTGGGCGAAATCGATCTCCGGGCCTTTCATCTGCTGGCCGATCCACTTGTTCTCGACCGGCCGGCCGCGCTCCTTCGCCATGCGCTCCTGGTGCAGCTCGTCGTTATAGAAAGAGCGGTTGTTGGCGATGACGGCGAGGAACGGGATGCGATAGTGGACGGCGGTCCAGATCGCGCTGTTGCCCATCATGAAGTCGCCGTCGCCGAGGATCGCGACCGGGAGCCGGCCGGTGCCGCGCAGCGCCAAGGCCGCGCCCACCGTCGTTCCGGGGCCGGAGCCGACGCCGCCGCCGCCGTCGCTGCCGAGATGGTCCAAGGGATGCTTCATCGGCCACAGATGCCCCGCCCAGGAGAGCGGATGGCGGATGAGGCTGATGGTGCGGCCGGCCACCGCCTGCTGCATCGCGCTTGCGAGCATTGGCACGGCGATCGATCCCGCCGCATCGCCCATCGCCACCTGCTGGCGCTGGAACGGCTTGCGGTTGGGCCATGACGGCTTCTTGCGCCCGCCAAGCTTCTGCGCCGCGGCGCGGATCGCGGCTGCCGCCGGATCGGTGTCGGCCATGATCTGCAGATCGACGGGCGGCAGGCCCTGATAATCCATGGCCCAGCCGCGATGGAGATGCTGGTCGAGCGAGACGTTGATGATGGTCGCGCCGACACGCTCGTTCTTGTAGGTGCTCTTGAACGTGCCCGCCGCGTCGACCCAGTCGAGCAGCAGGATCGCGTCGGCCGTCTTCACGAGCTCGCCTCCGACGCCGCTCGAGTACGTGCCTGGAGGCGCGCCCAGAAGCGCATGGTCGGTCGGGAACGCGGCGGCGAGCTTCAAATCGGTCAACACCACCGCGCCCAAGGTCTCGGCGAGCTTGATGCGCTCGGCCCAGTCGCTTTCGCTGCGGCTGACGCGGCCCATGAGGATGAGCGGCCGCTCGGCCTCGAGCAGGATCTTCGCCGCCGCCTCGGCCTGTTGCTGTGAGGGCCCGACCGGCGCGGGCGGCAGATAGCGCTTCACCTCGGGTGCCGCCGGCGGCGCGTCGAGCTTCGTCTCCTGGAGCCCGACATCGAGCACGACATAGGTCGGGCCCTTGGGGCTCGTCGCCGCGATCTTGCGCGCGCGCAGGATCGATTCATAAGCCGCGCCGACCGAGGCCGGCTGGTCGTCCCACTTGGTGAAGTTGCGGATGAAGGCGCCATTGTCGCGCGTCGTGTGGATCCAGTCGATCCACGGCCGGCGCAGGCTCGCATCCTGCGGCCCGTTGGCGCCAAGGAGGATCAGCGGGGTGCGGTCGCACCAGGCGTTGTAGACCGCCATCGAGCCGTGCATCAGCCCGACATTCGCGTGGACGACGGCGAGCATCGGCTTTTCCGTGACCTTGGCCCAGCCGTGCGCGATCGCGACCGCCGCTTCCTCGTGCAGGCAGAGCAGCATCTGCGGGCGCTCGTTGCCAAGCTTGTTGACGAGGCTGTCATGGAGCCCGCGATATGACGAGCCAGGGTTCAGCGCGACATAGGGAATGTCGAGGCTGCGGATCGCCTCGGCCATGGCGTCGCTGCCCCAATGGGTCTTGCCCTCGGACGGCAGCGGCTTTTCGATGCCTTGGGGCTCGTTGGCGAAATCGACCTTCTTCATCGCAAATCCTCCGCGTCCTTATTTGCCGTGGGTTCTTGCCGATATTGCCGCGCCCGCGGGCGAGGGGCAAAGGGGTTGTTCCGGGGGGCTAAAGCTGCGCCAGCCGCACGGCGCCATAGAGCATCGCCATGCCGAGGATGGTGGCGATGCCGGCGCGCGGGCCCGCATCGGGATGCGCACTCGCCGAAGGCAACAGGTCGCTCGCACCGATATAGAGGAAGAAGCCGGCGAAGATGCCGAGAACGAGGCCGAGCGCGTTCTCGCCAAGGCCGAGCGACCAGCCGACGGCCGCGCCGGCGACGGGCGCCAGCGCGTCGGCGAGAAGCCAGCGCCGCGCGACGCCGTCGCCGGCGCCCGCGCGCCGCACCACCGTCACCGTGTTGATGCCGTCGCAAAGGTCGTGCACGACGACGCCCACCGCGACGACCGCGCCCGCCGCGATGGAGACATTGAACGAGACGCCGATCGCGAGCCCGTCGAGGAAACTGTGCAGCGAGAGCGTGAGCCCGCCCAGCGCGCCGCGCCGCGTTGCCTGCGCCACGCTCTTGTGCAGAAGGTGATAGACCGCGTAGCCCGCGGCGACGAGGACGAAGACGAGCGACGCGTCGCCGCTCAGCTCGATCGCCTCCGGCAGGAGATCGAAGAGCGCGACGCCGATGACCGCCCCGGCGCTGAAGCCCAAGACGAGCGCCATGTGCCGCTCGATGCGCAGCACGAAGAGGCCGCCCGCGAGCGTCATGGCAAAGGCGAGCAGACTCACGGCAATGGGCATTCGGGAGACCGCGCCGGGGATACTGCCGCGGACCCAAACACATCGCGGCCGGTTCGGCAAGCTGCTTGCGCTAAGGGTAAGTGAAGCGTGCGAGGCATGTTTCGAGCGCTGTTTGCCCTCTCCCCACCGGGGAGAGGGTTAGGGTGAGGGGGCGTTCGAGCGTGTGAGGTGCAATGCTCCCCCTCACCTGACGCTGCGCACCATCCTCTCCCCGGAGGGGAGAGGATGGTGTCGTGGAACGGCCCTAGCTCTTCTTCTGACGCCCGAACACGAGCGCGTGCGTCAGATCGCCCATTGGCTTGCTGCCGTGCGCGGCCAAGGCCTGATCGCGCGCGGCGAGCCCGGGCAGCACCGGCAGGCTCCAGCGCCGCGTGATGAAGCGCAGGATCGAGGTCGTGTCGTATTGCGTGTGATCGATATAGCCGCGCCGCGCGAACGGCGAGACGATGAGCGCGGGAATGCGGTTGCCCGGGCCCCAGCGGTCGGCCTTGGGCGGCGCCACGTGGTCCCAGAAGCCGCCATTCTCGTCATAGGTCACGACGACGAGCATGTGCGCCCACTGCTTGCCCTTCTGCAGATGCGCGATAACGTCGGCGATGTGCGCATCGCCCGAGGCGACGTCGGCATAGCCGCCGTGCTCGTTCAAATTCCCTTGCGGCTTGTAGAAGGTGACGGGCGGCAGGTTGCCCTCGTCGATCGCCTTGATGAACGCCTCGCCGTTCATGCCGCCGTCGCGCAGATGCTCGGCGCGCGCCGGGGTGCCGGGCGCAAGGTCGGCCATATAGTTGAAGGGCTGATGGTGGAATTGGAAATTGGGCACGGGCGTCGCGTTCTTGCCGTCGAGCGTCACCTGCCACGCGCCGGCGTACCACGCCCAGCCGATGCCTTTCGCGCTCAAGAGATCGCCGATCGTCTGCATTGTCTGCGGCGGCAGCGTGTCCGGCTTCATCGGGTCAGCGGTCGCGGGGTCTGCGCCCTGCGCCGGCTTGTTGTGGCTCGGCTGATAGGGCGGCTGCATCGTGTTGACGGCGTATCCGTCCGGGGTGATGTTTCCGTCGGAGACGAACTTGGGCACGCCGTCGAGCGCCGATTTCGGCGAATTGTCGGCGACCTTGAGCGAGATGCCGTCGGCCTCGACGGCGGCGATCGAGGGCTTCGCCGCGCTCTTGTCGGCATCGGGATATTGCGGCGCGCAGGCGCAGATCAGCATGAAGTGATTGAGGAACGAGCCGCCGAACGCGCCCTGGAAGAAATTGTCGGCGAGCGTATAGCGCTTCGCGATCGCCCAGAGCGGCAGCTTGGCGCCGCTCTGGTAATGGCCCATGACGAGCCCGCCCGAATCCGCCCAGGCGGCGAACTTGTCGTTCTTGCCGCCGTCCAACTGCATCTGCTCCTCATAGAAGCGGTGCCATAGGTCGCGGTGAACGACATCGAGCGGCTCGTTGAAGCCCTTGGGATCGTCGATCGCGAAGAGCTTGTTCGGCAGATGCGCCGTCATCGCCTCGGTGACGGGCGGGTTCACGCCCGGCGCGGTGAGTCCGCCCCAGATGCGCGGCAGATCGGCCATCACCTTGCCGTCGCGGTCGCGCTGCTCGTAGGCCGCGCGCGTCACGTGCTGCAATCCGTTGGCGCCGGGATAGAAGCCGTAGAGGTTGTCGAAGCTGCGGTTCTCGGCATAGATCACGACGAGCGTGTCGATGCGGTCGATGCCGCGTGGCGCCGGCGCGTCCGCGGCATGCACCGCTGTGGCGATCGTCGTGGCCGCGAGTGCCGCCAAAAAGCCGCGCAGAATCATGGCTTCCCCTCTTTCCCTTGTTTGCCGCCTTCTAGCGCCGCCCCGAGACAGATTTGTGACAGCGCCGATGCTGGCACGGTGCGCCTCTCTCCGTCATTGTGCCGCGATGCGGTTCGTCGTGGTACTCGCCTGCGCTTTCGCGATCTATGCCTCGGGCGCCGCGGGCCAGGCCCTGTCGCGTCCCGATGCCTATGCGCGCGCGGCGGCGATGAGCGCGCTCGGCCGGAAGCTGTTCTTCGAGCCGGCGCTCTCGGCCTCGGGCAAGATGGCGTGCGCCACCTGCCACGATCCGGCGCACGCCTTCGGTCCTGCTGACGCGCGCGCGGTCGCGCTGGGCGGCGCGGATCTGCGCCAGAGCGGCGTGCGCGCCGTGCCCTCGTTCAAATATCTCCAGATCGTGCCGCAATTCACCGAGCATTTCTTCGACTCCGACGATTCCGGCAACGAGAGCGTCGACAACGGACCGACCGGCGGCCTCACCTGGGACGGGCGCGCGGACCGCGGCCGCGACCAGGCGCGCTTTCCGCTGCTGTCGCCTTATGAGATGGCGAACCGCGATCCGCGAGAGATCGCGGCTCGTGCGCTCGCGGCGGGCTATGGACCCGCGCTTCGCCGCGTCAGCGCCGATCCCTTCGCGGCGATCCTCGTCGCGCTTGAAACCTTCGAGGAGGATGCGGCGGCCTTCTATCCCTATTCGAGCAAGTACGATGCGGTGCTGGCGGGCAAGGCCGCGCTCACGCCCGAGGAGGCGCGCGGTCGCGCGCTTTTCGAGGATCCTGGCAAAGGCAACTGCGCCCTCTGCCACATCAGCGAGCGCGGCGCCGACGGCCGTCCGCCGCAATTCACCGATTACGGCTACGCCGCGCTCGGCGCCCCCCGCAACCGCGAGATCCCTGCCAACGCCGATCCCGCCTATTTCGATCTCGGCCTGTGCGGGCCGCTCCGCACCGATCTCGCCGGGCGCAAGGATTATTGCGGCATGTTCATCACGCCCACCTTGCGCAACGTGGCATTGCGGCAGAGCTTCTTCCACAACGGCGTGTTCCACAGCCTGCGCGACGCCGTCGCGTTCTATGCCTCGCGCGAGACCGATCCGGCGCACTGGTATCCGAAGAACGCCGACGGCACGGTGCGGAAATATGACGACCTGCCGCCGGAATACGCCGGCAACGTCGATCGCGAGCCGCCGTTCGACCGCGCGCCGGGCGATCCGCCCGCGCTCGATCAAGGCGAGATCGACGACATCGTGGCCTTCCTCAAGACGCTGACCGACGGCTACCGGCCCACCGAAGCCCGGCGCTGAAAAATGGTGTAGCATCGGCCCGCCATGAGCCAATGGACCCCGACCTTCACGCCCGACGGGCGTCTTGCCCTCTCGCTCGCGATCAGCGAGTACGACCATGTGCGCGACCTTGCGACCGGCATCGTGCGGCCGCAGGGGATTGCCGTGAACGTGCTCTCTTTCGCGGTCGAGGAGATCTTCCATCGCTTCACGCGCTATCGCGAATGGGAAGTCTCCGAGATGTCGATGGGGAAATATTCCTCGCTCGTCTCGCAAGGCGACACGAGCGTCGCCGCCATCCCGGTCTTCCCCTCGCGCGTCTTCCGCCATTCCTCGATCTACGTGCGCAAAGGTGGCTCCGTGCGCGCGCCGCAGGATCTGCGCGGCAAGCGCGTGGGATTGCCGGAATGGGCGCAGACGGCGGCCGTCTATACCCGCGGCATGCTTGTCCACGAGTACGGGGTCAAGCTCAACGAGGTCGAGTGGGTGCAGGCCGGCGTCGATGAGCCCGGCCGCGTCGAGAAAGTCGAGCTGAAGCTGCCGCCGGGCGTACGCGTGACGCCGCGGCCGGATTCCTCGCTCGACCGCATGCTGCGCGCGGGCGAGATCGATGCCGCCATGTCGGCGCACGCGCCGCCCTCGTTCGAGGCGGGCAACGCCGACATCGTCCGCCTCTTTCCGGACTATCGCGGCGTCGAGGAGGCCTATTTCCGCAAGACCGGGATTTATCCGATCATGCACGTGATCGCGCTCCGGTCCGAGGTGCTGGCGCGCTTCCCGTGGGTGGCGACGAACCTCATGGAAGCGTTCGAGGCGGCCAAGGTTCGGAGCCTCGCGCGCTCGCGCGAGATCACGGCGAGCCGCTTCCCGGTGCCGTGGATCGCGGATATTGCCGACCGTGCCGCCGAGCTGTTCGACGGCGACCCCATGCCCTACGGCATCGCCGCCAATCGCACCACGCTGGCAGCCTATCTCCGCTTCGCGCACGAGCAGGGCGTGTGCCACAAGCTCCTGGAGCCGGAAGATTTGTTCCCGCCCGAGGTCCGCACCGCCTTCAAGGTCTGAGGCGCGCCGGGACTAGGGCGAAGGCACGGCCGGCGTTTCGAGCACGCGCCACAAGCCGCGGAACAAGGCGACGAGCCGGTCGCCCACGGTGACGCGTACGTCGTAAGTGGCGCTGCGCCGGGTCCGCGTCACCTCGATCGCTTCGGCCTCGAGCCGCTCGCCGCGCTGGGCCGGGCTCACATAGGTGATGTGCGCCGTCTGCGTCAGACACGAGGTGCCGCGCGAGAGGCACGCATAAGCCCCGGTCATGTCGGCGAGCGTGAAGATGTAGCCGCCCTGGCAGATGCCGTGGCCGCCGACCATGCGGTCGCTGACGACGAACGCGAGCCTCGCATAGCCGGCGCGGCCCTCGACCAGCTCGACGCCGAGATCGCGCCCGACACCGTTGCGCGTGGCGATGGCGGTGAGAATGCGCGCCGCCTCGGCATCCGAACTCATGCGATAGCTCCCCCAATGGCAAAAGGCGGCGCAGTCTAGCGGGGCACGCGCGCCCGCGCGATAATCGGGCGAGGAGGCCGACATGCTCGAACTCTATCACCATGGCACGTCCGTGTGCGCCGCGAAGCCGCGCATCGTCTTTGCCGAAAAGCGCCTCGAGTGGACGGGCCATTATGTCGATATCCTCAAGGGCGAGCAGTTTTCGCCCGAATATCTGAAGCTCAATCCCAAGCATGTCGTGCCGACGCTGATCCACGACGGCCACGTCATCCGGGAATCGACCCTGATCGGCGAATATCTCGACGAGGTGTTTCCCGATCCGCCGCTCAGGCCCGCGGCGCCGCTCGACCGCGTCACCATGCGGCTCTGGACGAAGCGGCTCGACGAGGAGCTTCATCCTGCAACCGGCATCGTCACCTACGCGATCTCGCACCGCTTCGCCGTCATGGCGAATGGGCCCGCAGCGGTCGAGCGCTGGGTCAACCAGGGAAGCCCGGCCGAGCGGGTCCGCCGGCGGCAGCGCATGGAGAACGGCATCGACGATCCCGAGGCGCAAGCCGCGCTCCGCATCTACGACCGCTTCCTCGCCGACATGGAGACGCAGCTCAAAGAGACGCCATGGCTCGCGGGCGACCGGTTTTCGCTCGCCGAGGTCGGTGTCATCCCGTATGTCAATCGTCTCGACCGGCTACAGCTATCGGGCCTTTGGACGGAGGCGCGCCCGCGCCTTGCCGACTGGTGGCGCCGCATCCAGGCGCGGCCGAGCTTCAAGCCCGCGCTGCGCGCCTACGAGCCCAAGGAAGTCGCCGAGATCATGCGCGCCAAAGGCGTCGAGGCCTGGCCCAAGGTGCGCGCCATTCTGGCCAATGCGGCCTGAGGAGGAAGATATGCTCGAGCTCTATCACGCCGGACTGACGACCTGCTCCAAGAAATCGCGGCTCTGCCTCAAGGAGAAGGGCCTGCCGTACAAGAGCCACTACGTGCGGCTCGACAAGTTCGAGCATCACACGCCCGAATATCTGAAGCTCAACCCCAACGGCATCGTGCCGACGCTCGTGCACGATGGCCGCGTCGTCATCGAATCCGGCGTCATCAACGAATATGTGGATGAGGTCTTCCCCGAGGTGCCGCTGCGCCCGGCCGATCCGTTGACGCGCGCGAAGATGCGCGTCTTCTGCAAGATGGCCGATGAATACGCCCTGCCGGCGACGCGCGTGCCGACCTGGGCGCGCACCAAGTCCGCGAACCTCAAGGCCATGAGCGAGCAGGAGTTCGAGCGCACCATCCACGACACGCCGCTCGTCGATCATCAGCTCAAGATGAAGGCGCTGCGCGGCGAGGGTTTCTCGAAGAAGGAGTTCGAGGAAGCCTATGGCCGCATGGATTATGTGTTCGATCGCTGCGAGACCGCGCTCGCCGATGGCCCCTATCTCGCCGGCCGCGACTACAGCCTCGCCGACATCGCCATCCTGCCTTATGTCTTCGCCTTCAATCTCGTGCGGCCCGAGTTGTTTCAAAACCATCCGCGCACGAAGGAGTGGTACGGGCGCGTGATGGCGCGGCCCGCCGTCAAGGCGACCTACGAGCCGTCGGAGGAAGCGCCCGCGCACTGACCCGCGCGCGCGGGAGAGGGAGACCGCTCATGTGGCCCGACCGCCGCCTCGCCGATCTTTTCGGCATCGAACATCCGATCCTGCTTGCGCCGATGGCGGGCGCGATCGATTGGGAGATCGCGGCCGCGGTGGCGGAGGCAGGCGGGCTTGGCGCGATCCCGGCGGCGATGCTCGACGCGCAAAAGCTCGCGGCGCAAGTGGCGAGCTACCGCGCGAATACGAAGCGCCCGGTCAACCTCAATTTCTTCTGCCACCAGGCACCGGTGCCGAGCAACGCGCGCGAGACGGCCTGGCGCGACCGGCTCAAGCCCTATTACCGCGAACTCGGCATCGATCCGGCGGCGCCGGTGCCAAGCTCGATGCGCGCGCCCTTCGACGAGCCGTTCTGCGCCGTCGTCGAGGAATTGCGGCCCGAGGTGGTGAGCTTCCATTTCGGCCTGCCCGAGAAGGCGCTCCTCGCGCGCGTCAAGGCGGCGGGCTGCCGCGTCTTGAGCTCGGCCACGACCGCGGCCGAGGCGAAGTGGCTCGAGGAGGCGGGCTGCGATGCCGTGATCGCGCAAGGCTCGGAGGCGGGCGGGCACCGCGGCATGTTCCTCACCGACGACCTCGCGGCGCAGGTCGGCACCTTCGCGCTCGTGCCGCAGGTCGTCGATGCGGTGAAGGTGCCGGTGATCGCCGCGGGCGGCGTCTCCGACGCGCGCGGCATCGCCGCGGCCTTCGCGCTCGGCGCCGCGGGCGTGCAGGTCGGCACCACATATCTCTGGGCTGCGGAATCGAAGATTTCCGCGCTCCACCGCAAGGCGCTCGCGGAGGCGGGCTCGGATGCGACCGCGCTTACCAACGTCATGTCCGGGCGGCCGGCGCGCGGCATCTTGAACCGCGCGATCCGCGAGCTTGGACCCGTCTGCGACGTGGCGCCGGAATTCCCGTTGGCGGCCGGCGCCCTGGCGCCGCTTCGCGCCAAGGCCGAGGCGCAAGGCTCGGGCGATTTCTCGCCGCTCTGGGCGGGCCAGGCGGCGGCCTTGGGCCGCGCACTCCCGGCCGCCGAGGCGACGCGCCGCCTTGCCGCCGAGGCACAGGAACTAATGCGCAATCTTGCCGGCCGGTAGCGGCAACCACTTGCCAGTCGCCGCCGCGATCATAGGCCGTCCAATAATCGCAGCGGCATTGAGGCTACGCGGGGCCGCCTAGGAGAAAGATATTATTGTAATTCTGTAGATTGCATCCGTCTTAGCCGCCGAAAGAGACGCTTGAGCACTAGTCCGTTTCCAACAACGTTGATCCCGCCCGCCTCGACGATAAGCGATACGTTCGCCTCTTCCCAGGTGAGCATCGCTGGAAGCGCCTCCACGAACACGGTTTTCGACTCCATTTGCCCCCTGACGCGATATCCGTAGCGGTGGAGCAGCAGTGAAATCTGTAATCGTAACCGTTCGAGCTCCATCGCCGCCGTGACGAACATTCGATGCGGAAATGACTCCCATAGGAATGCAACGAAGAAAAGGTTGCCTCCGAGGGCGCCGCCGATGTGGGCTCCGAGCACAGCCCCAAGACCAAGTGGTCTAGCAAACGAGGCAGCCGTTTGAAGTAAGATATTGACGCCTGTAACGATAATGACCGAATAAACGAGTTGGCGGCGTGACTGCACAAGGAAAAATCGCTTCCTCAGTGGGACGCAACATACCGGCCTTGTTGCCTGAAAAATGGATCCGCGCCTGCTGCCGGTCATGCACTAGGTTTTGGCATCAGGTTTTGGCAATGTGCCTTCGGGTCCGCCTCAGACGTCGAGGTTCGCGACCGCGAGGGCGTTCGTCTGGATGAAGTCGCGCCGCGGCTCGACGAGATCGCCCATCAAGGTCGAGAATGTCTCCTCCGCGAGGTCGGCGTGCGGCACCTTCACCTGGAGAAGCGTGCGCGCGTCGGGATTGAGCGTCGTCTCCCAGAGCTGGTCCGGGTTCATCTCGCCCAAGCCTTTATAGCGCTGGATGTCGCCCTGCTTCGGCCCCAAGGCCAGCACCGCGGCAAGAAGCCCGCACGGGCCGTTGACGGCGGTCTCCTTGTCCTTGGTGACGAGGCGGCCGGGCGCGGCATAGGTCTCGGCCAATTCCGCGTGACGGTCGTGAAGGCGGCGTGCCTCGGCGCTCTTGAGGAGCCCGGCATCGAGAAGCCGCTCCTCGGTCACGCCGAGAAGGGTGCGCGCGACAAGGATGCCGCGCTTTTCGACGCTGCCGCGCCACCCGCGCTCAAGCGGGTCGCTCACCGCGTCGAGCCGCCGCGCGAGCGCGTGGGCCGCGTCCTCCGCGCGGGCCGGGTCGTCGAGAAGCGTGGCATCGAGGAAGCCGCCGATCGCCGCCTGCTCGACCGCATCGAGGCTGCCGGCCTTGCGCGCCATCGGCTGCAAAAGAGTACGCACCGTGCGCGCCTGATCGACGAGCTGGCGCAGGTCGTTGCCGGCGCGCTCGACGCCATCGTGCTGGCGCAGCACGACGTCGCGGATGCCGGCGCTGATGCAATATTCTTCGAGCGCGGCATCGTCCTTCAGATAGACCGCGCGGCCTTGGCCGCGCTTCACCTGGTAGAGCGGCGGCTGCGCGATATAGACGAAGCCCTTGTCGATGAGCTCCGGCATCTGGCGGAAGAAGAAGGTGAGAAGGAGCGTGCGGATGTGGCTGCCGTCCACATCGGCGTCGGTCATGATGATGATGCGGTGGTAGCGCGCCTTTGTCGCGTCGAACTCCTCGGGGCCGATGCCGGTGCCGAGCGCGGCGATGAGCGTGCCGATCTCCTGCGAGCTGAGCATCTTGTCGAAGCGCGCGCGCTCGACATTGAGGATCTTGCCCTTCAAGGGCAGGATCGCCTGGAAGCGGCGGTCGCGGCCCTGCTTCGCCGAACCGCCGGCGCTGTCGCCCTCGACGATGAAGATCTCGCTCTTCTCCGGCTCGCGCTCCTGGCAGTCGGCGAGCTTGCCGGGGAGGCTCGCGATGTCGAGCGCGCCCTTGCGCCGCGTCAGCTCGCGCGCCTTGCGCGCCGCCTCGCGCGCGGCCGCCGCCTCGACCACCTTGGCGACAATGCGGCGCGCGTCAGAGGGATGCTCCTCGAGCCATTGCTGGAGCCCGTCGGCCACGATCCCCTCGACCACCGGGCGGACCTCGCTCGAGACGAGCTTGTCCTTCGTTTGCGAGGAGAATTTCGGGTCGGGCGCCTTGATCGACAGGATCGAGGAAAGCCCCTCGCGCATGTCCTCGCCGGTCAGGGGCACGCGCTCTTTCTTCGCGATGCCGCTTTCGTTGGCGTACTGGTTCACGGTGCGGGTGAGCGCGGCGCGGAATCCGGCCAAATGCGTGCCGCCGTCGCGCTGCGGGATGTTGTTCGTGAAGCACAGCATCGTCTCGTGATAGGAGTCGGTCCACTCCATCGCGACCTCGACCGTGACGCCGTCGCGCTCGCCCATGATGGTGATCGGCGGCACGTGCAGCGCCTGCTTCGAGTGGTCGAGATATTTGACGAAGGCGACGAGCCCGCCCTCGTAATGGAGCACGACCTGCTTCGGCTCGACCCCGCGCGCGTCGTTCAATTCGAGCGTCACGCCGGAATTGAGGAACGCGAGTTCCCGCAGCCGGTGCTCCAAGGTCGCGCAATCGAACTCGGTGCGGGTGAACACCTTCTGGCTCGGATGGAAGGTGATCTCGGTTCCGGTCCTGTCGCCGACAGCGGCACCCTCGGCGAGCGGGCTCTCCGGATCGCCGTCGTGGAACTGCATGAAATATTCGTGCCCGTTGCGCCAGATGCGCATGTCGAGCGTGGACGACAGCGCATTCACCACTGAGACGCCGACCCCGTGCAGCCCGCCCGACACCTTGTAGGCGTTCTGGTTGAATTTCCCGCCGGCATGGAGCCGGGTCATGATGACCTCGGCCGCGGACACGCCCTCCTCGGGGTGAATGTCGACCGGAATGCCGCGGCCGTTGTCGGTGACGGTGCAGGAGCCGTCGGCGTTGAGGGTGACGATGATGCGGTCGCAGAAGCCGGCAAGTGCCTCGTCGATGGCGTTGTCGACCACCTCGTAGACCATGTGGTGCAGGCCCGAGCCGTCGTCGGTGTCGCCGATATACATGCCCGGACGCTTCCTGACCGCGTCGAGCCCGCGCAGCACCTGGATCGATGCGGCGTCGTATTCGTCGGGGACAATGGGATGGGGTTCGGCCATAACGTTCCTAGATCCTCGTCGGCACGACCGCCGCGTCGGCGACCGTGAAGAATTGCGCGGTACCCATCAGCGGCGCGAAGAGCGCGGCATCGGTTCCGGTGAGCCAGGCTTGTGCTGCAATTTCGGTAAGCGCCGTGAAAAGCGCGGCGCGGCGGCCCGCATCAAGGTGCGCCGCGACCTCGTCGAGCAGCAGGATCGGCGGCACGCCCGCGACCTGCCATTCGAGCCGCGCGTGCGCCAGCACGATCGAGATGAGGAGCGCCTTCTGCTCGCCGGTCGAGCACAGCGCTGCCGCCATGCCGCTTGCCCGGTCATGGACGACAAGGTCCGAGCGGTGCGGGCCGACGGCGGTCGTGCCGCTTTCGCCATCGCTCTTCCGCGCCGCTGCAAGGCGCCGGCGCAATTCGTCTTCGGCGGCGAGCGCGGGCATGGCGCCGAGCATCGTCTCGATCTCGCCCTTAAGGGTGAGAACGGCGCTCGGGAACGGCCCCTCGGCTGCGGCGCAAGCGGCGTCGAGCCGCGCAACTAATGTCTGGCGCGCGGCGGTGACGGCGATGCCGTCCGCGGCCAAGGTCTCCTCGAGCGTCGCGAGCCACGCCGGATCGGCCGGTCCCTCGCGCAACAGGCGCGCACGCTCCTTCAGCGCGTGCTCAAAGGTTGAGAGCCGCGTTGCGTGCCCCGCATCGAAGCCCAGTACGAGACGGTCGAGAAAGCGCCGACGGCCGCTGCTGCCTTCGATGAAAAGCCGGTCCATCTGCGGCGTCAGCCAGACAAGGTGCGCAAGGTGCGCAAGCTCGGCCTGGGTCTTTGCCTTCGCGCCATCGATCTTGACGATGCGCCGCTCGCCCGACGGGCTTGCTGCGTCGCGGCCGGTGCCGACCTGGATCGGGCCGTCGGCAGTCGCGATGCGCGCGGCGATGGTCCAGGCGCCGGGCGCGACTTCGGTCGCGCGCGCGGGCGGCACGCGGCGGTCGATCTCGGCGAGCTTCGCACGGCGCAGGCCACGCCCAGGTGCCAGGAACGAGATCGCCTCCAATAAGTTGGTCTTGCCGGCGCCGTTCTCGCCCGAAAGTACGACGGGGCGATCGTCGGCTTCGAACCGCAAGGCGCCGTAGCCACGAAAATCAGTAAGGGAAAGCCGGGACACGGCCGGCCGGAACGATGAAGCCGGCACGTCCCTTATATGGGGATCGCCGCGTCCGACCGCCAGCGCGCCGTCCGGTCCTGGTTCGAGCACCGTCAGGTCAAACCCTTCCCGCCGCTGCGGCCCGGATCGGCATCTCAGGTGAGCTTGAGAAGAGTAAAAAGAAGCGCGTCAATGGCGCCAACGATGGCGATGGTCCGCATCGTGAGCGAGGCTTCCATCTTGTCGATGGTGGCTTCCAGCTTCTCGAGATCTGCCTTCGTCGCAAGCTGCGGAAAAAGAAAGAGGTTAGCCGCCTCGGCGTGGGCTTCCGCCTGCTCGCGTGCGACGCCGTGCTGTTCGAGATACTTGCTGAACCCGAGTGTATCGATGGTCATGTCAGACCCGCATCGGCATGAGGACGTAGAGCGCGCTCGCGTCGGCGGTGTCGCGCACCACGGTCGGCGAGGCAGCGTCCGCCATGGCGAAGGAGGCGCCGTCGCCCTCGATCTGCTCGGCGATGTCGAGGAGATAGCGGGCGTTGAAGCCGATCTCCAAGGGCTGCGCGGTGTAGCGCACTTCGAGCTCCTCGCTCGCGGTGCCGTTCTCCGGGCTCGTCGCCGACAGCGTGAGGCTGCCGCGCTCGAGGGCCAGCTTTACGGCGCGGCTGCGCTCGGTCGAGATGGTCGAGACGCGATCGACTGCCTCGGCGAAGGGCTTGCATTCGACCTCGAGGATGCGGTCGTTGCCGGTCGGGATGACGCGGTCGTAGTCGGGGAAGGTGCCGTCGATGAGCTTCGACGTGAGGACCGTGGTGCCGAAGCTGAAACGGACCTTGGTGTCGGAAAGCGCGATCGCCACGTCCTGGTCCATCTCGTCCAGGAGCTTGCGCAGCTCAAGCACGGTCTTGCGCGGCACGATCACGCCCGGCATGCCGTTCGCTCCTTCGGGCAGCGGGATCTCCATGCGCGCGAGACGGTGGCCGTCGGTCGCGACCGCGCGCAGCATCGGCACGTCGTTCGACTTGGCGGCGTGGAGATAGATGCCGTTCAGGTAATATCGTGTCTCCTCGGTCGAGATGGCGAACCGGGTGCGGTCGATGAGCCGCTTCAGGTCGGCCGCGGAGAGCATGAAATTGAAGGGCAGGTCGCCCCCCGCCATGAGCGGGTAATCCTCGGGCGGCAGGCACTGGAGCGTGAAGGTCGACCGGCCCGAGCGCAGACTCATGGCCGCCTTGTCGCCGCCGGCGTCGAGCTCGACCTGGGCGCCCTCGCGCAACTTGCGGATGATGTCGTAAAGCGTATGAGCAGGGACGGTGGTCGAGCCCTTGCGCGCGTTCTGGCTCGCAATCGAGGCGACCATCTCGATGTCCATGTCGGTGGCCGACAGGGCAAGCTTGCCATCCTCGGCACGAATGAGGACGTTCGAGAGGATCGGGATGGTGTTGCGCCGCTCGACCACGCTCTGGACGTGGCCCAGCGCGCGAAGCAGCGCGGAACGTTCGATCGTGAGCTTCATGGCGGGACAATTCGGTTAGGTGTGGAAGTCCCTCGGCGCCTCGAAGCCCCCTCCGCGGCGCCCCGGCGTCCCTAGCAATCCGGCTGGAACGGAACGGGACGGCACTATAGCACGCCCGCGATTTTTCGAGAAGAAAAGGGGCCGATTCGCGCGGCCCCTTGCCCTTCTCGGCCGGCCGGGGAGGCGGGGCCGGCGCCCGGGCTTTGGCTCAGGTTTCGAGCATCCGCCGCAACAGCTCGATGTCCTCATAGAGCGAGCGGTCGGCGGTGCGCAGCTCCTCGATCTTGCGTACGGCGTGCATCACCGTGGTGTGGTCGCGCCCGCCGAATTTGCGCCCGATCTCGGGGAGCGAGCGCGGCGTCAGCTGCTTGCAGAGATACATTGCCACCTGGCGCGGCCGCGCCACGGCGCGGGCGCGGCGCGCCGAATGCATGTCGGCGAGGCGGATGTTGTAGTGCTCGGCGACCCGTTTCTGAATCTCGTCGATCGTGACGCGGCGGTCGTTGGCGCGGAGCAGGTCGTGCAGAACCTCCTGCGCGCCCTCGAGCGTGATCGCGCGACCGACCAGTTGCGTGTGGGCGTAGATGCGGTTCAAGGCGCCTTCGAGCTCGCGCACGTTCGAGGTGATCTTGTGCGCTAGGAACTCGAGCAGCTTCGGCGGCACCGGCGTCTTCATCTGTTCGGCCTTGGCCTGAAGGATGCCGAGGCGCAGCTCGTAGGTGGTCGGATGAAGGTCGGCGACGAGGCCCCAGCCGAGGCGCGACTTCAGGCGCTCCTCCATGCCTTCGAGGTCGGACGGCGACTTGTCGGCCGAGATCACGATCTGCCGGTTCTGGTCGACGAGGGCGTTGAAGGTGTGGAAGAACTCCTCCTGGGTCGAATCCTTGCCGCTGATGAACTGCACGTCGTCGATCATGAGCACGTCGACCGAGCGGAACTGCTCCTTGAAGGCCATCGTGTCCTTGAAGCGCAGCGCCCGGATGAACTGGTACATGACTTTCTCGGCCGAGAGATAGATCACGCGGCGCGACGGGTCCTCGCGGCGGATGTGCCACGCGATCGCGTGCATGAGGTGCGTCTTGCCGAGGCCGACCCCGCCATAGAGGAAGAGCGGATTGTACGGAACGCTGCGCTGCGCGCTGACGGCCGCCTCGGCGACGCGGCGGGCCGCCGCGTGCGCCAGCTCGTTCGGCTTGCCGACGACGAAATTCTCGAACGTGAAGCGCGGATCGAGTGCCGCGCCGACATCCTTGTCGTCGACCGGCTCTTCGCCCTTTTCGATGCTCTTCTCGGATTTTTCGGGCTTGGCCTCGCGCCGCGCGGGTTCGGCCGCCTCTCCCGGCGCGGGCGCCCCGCCCAGCAGGATCTCGACCGCGGCAACAGAGCTGTTCTCGGCGTTCCAAAGCGCGCGCAGCCGATCGGCGTAATGCTGCGCCACCCAGTCGCGCAGGAACCGCGTCGGCACCGCGATCCTGACGCGGCCGTCGACAAGCTCGATGAACGTCATCGAGCGCAGCCAGCTGCGATAGGCGGGCTCGCCAAACTCCTCGCGCATCCGCGCGCGTACCCGCGCCCACTGTCCCTGCACGTGCGGATCGTGATCGTCCCGGCGCGCCATCGCGGTCATGCCCCGCGCCCGGCTCTAAATGCTGAATAAATAAATTGGCGAATATGCTTTTTTTTCACGCGCGTCCCCCCAACCACACACCGGATCGAGCGACGAACCATCTTTCGGCGGGGAGACGACAACCCCTCGCCGTTCGAGTGCGTGAGCGATGCAGTTTCGAGCGTGATGCTCACGTTCTACTTGCCCGCTCGTCGCTAAACACTTGTCTGCTTTGAGCGTCTCCGACGCTCGCAAGCGCCGCGACCTTCTCCTTCTGGCCCCCGCATCCGGCGCGAAAAAAACTCTACCGTTGCCGAATAGGAGAAGGCAACTAGACTGAATGGGGAACGATGAAAATTTTTTGACGCGCGTTGCAAATGCAACGCCACGTTCAGTTGCGCGCGGTCAGAGCGCCTTGATCCGCGCCGAAAGACGCGACAGCTTGCGCGCGACGGTGTTGCGATGAGCAACGCCTTTGCTGACGCCGCGCTGCATCTCGGGCGCAGCCTCGGCGAATGCGGCGCGCGCCGCTTCCTTGTTGCCGCTCGCGATCGCGACTTCGACTTTCTTGACGAAGGTCTTGAGGCGGCTCGTGCGCGCGCGGTTGACCGCCTCCCGCTTCTCGCTTTGCCGGTGGCGCTTTTCCGCCGATGGATGCGTTGCCATGCGTGCGCTTATAGCGAGCGTTAACTCGGAGTCAAGCGAGGGAAGCTCGTCGCTCTCCGCGATCGGCTCTCTTCTGTCGCCGTGGCGATAGATTCTTGCGCAACGAAGGGCCGGGAGCCGATAGCGGACGGCTAAGCGGCTACTTGTTCCTGAAGGCTGGCTTGCGCTTCTCGACGAAGGCGGCCATGCCTTCGCGCTGGTCCTCGGTGCCGAAAAGCGCGTGGAACAGGCGGCGCTCGAAGCGCACGCCTTCGGCGAGCGTTGTCTCGAAGGCGCGATTGACGGCCTCCTTGGCGGCGTAGACGGCGACGCGCGACATCGCCGCCATCTGTGTTGCGACCTTCACCGCCTCCTCGACGAGCTTGTCGTCGGGCACGATGCGGCTGACGAGGCCGCTGCGCTCGGCCTCGGCCGCGTCCATCATGCGCCCGGTCAGCACCAGGTCCATGGTCTTCGCCTTGCCGATGGCGCGCGCCATGCGCTGCGATCCGCCGGCGCCCGGGATGATGCCGAGGTTGATCTCGGGCTGGCCGAACTTGGCGCCCTCGCCGGCGATGATCGTGTCGCACATCATGGCGAGCTCGCAGCCGCCGCCCAGCGCGAAGCCCGCGACCGCGGCGACGATCGGCTTGCGGCAGGTGGTGACGCGCTCCCATCCCTTGGTGACGAAGTCGGAAAGGTAAACGTCGACGAAGCTGCGGCTCTGCATCTCCTTGATGTCGGCGCCGGCGGCGAACGCGCGCTCGTTGCCGGTGATGACGACGGCGCCGATCGCGTCGTCCTTCTCGAACGCGTCGAGCGCCGCGCCCATCTCGCGCACGAGCGCATCGCAGAGCGCATTCAAGGCCTTGGGCCGATTGAGGCGAATCAAACCGACATTACCCAGTGTCTCGACTGTAATATTTTCATACGTCATGGCCGGCGCTCCTGCTGCGGCGAAAGCGTGAAACCAACGGTGAGGTCGCCGTCGCGGCCGCGATACTCGATGCGCAGCGCCTCGCCCTCGCGCTGCCAGCGGTCCTCGCCGGCCGCGCGCCAGCCGAGCTGCGGCAAGGTGGCGGCGTAGAATTCGTGCACCTTGGCGCGGACGAGCGCGCCATGTGCCTGGGCCTCGACGATGCGGCCCTCGGGCTTGTCGAATACCACCGATGTACCAGCGACATCGGCCAGGCCGGGCATCAGCGGCACATCCTCGGTGCCGGCGACGAAGTCGCCGGCGTGTGCTTGCGCCGCCGCCAACGCCAGCGCGATGACGAACGTGGAAAGAAGCTTCATCGATTTTAGTCTAGAGCTTTTCCGGCCGAGATCGAATCCCCGTCCGTCATGCCCGGCTTCCGTGCCGGGCATCCACGTGCTTTTTGCGCGAGGCAAATCGTGGATGGCCGGAACAAGTCCGGCCATGACGGACAATAGGGCCCGCTGCCAGCTTCCTCACCGCTGCCGCTTCGCGCAATAAAAGGTCGAGCGGCCGCCTTGGACGATGCGCTTGATCCCTTTGCCGCAGTCGCACTCGGGGCAGGGCTCGCCTTCCTTGCCGTAGACCGCGAACTGATGCTGGAAATAGCCAAGCTCGCCCGACGACTGCACATAGTCGCGAAGGCTCGATCCGCCGGCCGCGATCGCTGCCTCGAGCACGCGGCGGATGGCGTGCGCGAGGCGTTCGGCGCGTTCGCCCTGGACCGTGCCGGCGCGGCGCCGCGGCGAGAGGCCGGCATAATAGAGGCTCTCGCACACATATATATTGCCAAGCCCGGCGACGATGCGCTGGTCGAGCAGCGCCGCCTTGATCGGCGTGGCCTTGCCCGCAAGCGCAGCGGCCAGCGACACGCCGTTGAATTCATTGCCGAGTGGCTCGGGCCCGAGCCCGGCGAGGAGCTTGTGGCGCTTGAGCTCTTCCTCGCTATCGGCCCAGTCGAGGAGACCGAAGCGGCGCGCGTCGTTGAAGCGCAGCACGGTGCCGTCATTGAAGGTGACGACGACGTGGTCATGGCGGCGATCCTCATCAGCACCGTTGCCGCCGAGCACCATGCGTCCCGACATGCCAAGATGCGCAAGCAGCACGCCGCCGCCTTCGATATGGAACAGGAGATATTTGGCACGCCGCGCGACGCGCAGCACGCGGCGCCCCTCGAGCCTGCCGGCGAGCCCGCGCGGCAGCGGAAAGCGCAGGTCGGCGCGGTTGAGCGTCAGCTTCTCGATGCGGCGCCCGGCGATGCGGCTGTTGAGCCCGCGCACCACGGTTTCGACTTCAGGAAGCTCGGGCATGGGGCGAGAAGGTCGGGGCCTGTCTTGGCGCTCTCGGGATCGTCCTCTATGTTGCAGTCATGAGCGGCAGCGACACAAGCGGCACGGTCGATTTCGGCTATCGCCGCGTCGCCGAGACAGAAAAGCCGCAACTCGTGCGCCGCGTCTTCCAGTCGGTGTCAGGACGCTACGACCTGATGAACGACCTGATGAGCGGCGGGATTCACCGGCTCTGGAAATCGGCGCTCATCGCGAAGCTCGCGCCACGGCCGGGACAGGTGCTCGCCGATCTCGCCGGCGGCACGGGCGACATTGCGCTGCGCTTCATCGCCGCGGCGCCCGGGAGCCGCGCCGTCGTGTGCGATCTCTCGCCCGCCATGGTCGAGGCCGGGCGCGACCGCGCCATCGATCGCGGCGTGCTTGACGAGATCTCGTGGCTCGTCGGCGATGCCGAGGCGCTGCCGCTCGCAAGCATGAGCGCCGATGCCTGCACGATGGCCTTCGGACTGCGCAACGTCACGCACATCGAGCGCGCGCTCGCCGAGGCGCGGCGCGTCTTAAAGCCGGGCGGCCGCTTCCTCTGTCTCGAATTCAGCCGTGTCGTGCTGCCACTGTTGCATCAAGCCTACGATCTCTATTCCTTCGCGGTGCTGCCGCTCATGGGCCAGATCGTGACGGGCGACCGCGCGGCATATCAATATCTGGTCGAAAGCATCCGCCGCTTCCCGCCCCAGGACGAGCTTGCCGAACTCATGCGCGCGGCCGGGTTCGAGCAGGTGGCGTTCCGCAATCTCTCCGGCGGTATCGCGGCGCTGCATTCCGGCTGGCGGCTGTGACAGCTCTAGCCCCTTCACCCCAACCCTCTCCCCTCCGGGGAGAGGGCAGGGTGAGGGGGCGCGCGCGTCGCTTCTAAGATCAGTCCACATGCTCCGCTTCCTGCGCGGCCTTCGGAATATCGTTCGGCTCGTCGAGATCGTGCTGACGCTCGCGCGCTACGACGCGCTCTTCCCGCTGGAAGGGGTGACGGGCATAGCCGGCGCGGTCAGCGCGGCGCGGCTTCTGCGCCTGCTGCGCCGGCGCGACGCGGCGATCGCGAAGCTCCGCCCCGGCCAGCGTCTTGCCGAGGCTCTCACGGCCTTGGGTCCGAGCTTCATCAAGCTCGGCCAGGCGCTCTCGATCCGCGCCGACCTCATCGGCGACGAGGTGGCGGCGGACCTGGCGCTGCTCCAGGATCGGCTGCCGCCTTTCCCTGGCGCCGAGGCGCGCGCCACGATCGAGCGCGAGCTGGGCCAGCCGATCGCCACCCTCTTCCGCAGCTTCGGCGAGGATGCGATCGCCGCCGCTTCGATCGCGCAAGTTCATTTCGCCGAGACGGCGGAGGGCGAGCCGGTGGCGGTGAAGGTGCTGCGCCCGGGCATCGAGACCGCGTTCGAGCGCGACATCGCGCTCTTCTTCTGGATCGCCGGCGTGATCGAGCGGTTCGAGCCGCGCGTGCGCCGCCTGAAGCCGCGCGAAGTGGTCATGACCTTGGCGCAGTCGGTGCGGCTCGAGATGGATCTGCGCTTCGAGGCGGCCGGCGCCTCGGAGCTTGGCGAGAATTTCAAGGATGATCCGACCTTCCGCGTGCCGCCGGTCGATTGGCGCCGCACCTCGCGCCAAGTCCTGACCTCGGGCCGCGTCGGCGGCATCCGCATCGACGACCGCGCCGCACTTCTCGCCGCCGGGCACGATCTCCGCGCCATCATGGAAAAGGCGGCGCGCGCCTTCTTCAACCAGGTCTTCCGCGACGGCTTCTTTCACGCCGACCTTCATCCCGGCAACCTGTTCATCGACCCGGACGGCGCCATCGTCGCGGTCGATTTCGGTATCATGGGCCGGCTCGACCGCAAGACGCGCGACTACCTTGCCGACATGCTTCTCGCTTTCCTCACCGGCGACTACATGCGCGTGGCCGATGTGCATTTCGAGGCGGGCTATGTGCCTTCGCACCATTCGCGCGCTGCCTTCGCGCAGGCCTGCCGTGCCATCGGCGAGCCGATCCTCGGCCGGCCGATGCACGAGATTTCCCTCGGCCGGCTGTTGGCGCAGCTCTTCCAGGTCACCGAGGCGTTCGACATGGAGACGCAGCCGCAGCTCCTGCTGCTGCAGAAGACCATGGTCGTGGCCGAAGGCGTTGGGCGGATGCTCGACCCGACCGTCAACATGTGGACCCTGGCGCGGCCGCTGATCGAAGATTGGATGCGCGAGAACCGCGGTCCCGAGGCGCGCATCGCCGCCGCGCTGCGCGACACATTCGAGGCGCTGGAGCGGTTGCCGGGGCTGTTGCGGAATCTGGAGCACGCGGCCGGGCTTATCGGTGGCGGCGACGGATTGCCGCTTCATCCCAGCTCGCTTGCCCAGATCGCCCGGCGCGGCGCGATCGAGCTTCTGGGCGTGCCGCTCTGGATCATCGCGCTCGCGCTCGCCGCGATCGCCTTCCGCGTCTGGTGACGGGTTACCGCCGCACTATATGTATAGGCAGGCTGTCGTCGCGAGGCGCCGAACGCGGCAAAGCGATCCGGGGGATCGCTTCGCTTGCTCGCGATGACGGCCGCTGAGGGTGGAATTACCGAACGAACCCAATTGGCGAAGGACGTGATTCTACCGAACGAAGCCAATTCGCAGCATCAGGACAAAATTTCCGAACGAAGCCAATTTGCGGGCAGTGAAGCAAGATTTACCGAACGGACAGGAACATTACCTTGGCGAACCCGCGCGCAGGGCTGGTCTTGAAAAGCGTACTAACCGGATGGTCGCTGGCCGCCGTCCTCCTGGCGACTGGAGCAATGGCCGACGCTCCGCCACCTCCGCCGAGCGACTGGGATGCATGGTCAGCAGACAAGAATTTTGTCGCGCACGGCGATGTCGCGGCAAACAAGATCGTTGTCATGAGGATCGTGCGCGGTAAACGCGAGCCAATGTGGTCGATCTCGCCTTGGCAGAACACATTCCTGGGCCAAAGCGTGCTTCTATCCGGCGACGGGCAAAGTTTCGTGATCTTTGGCCATCCTTGGATTGGGAGCGGACTGGATCAGCCCATCCTCCATTTTTATCACCTGGGCAAAATGGTCCGGCAGTGGACACTAGCGGACTTGTTTGCGACCACGACAGGCCTGCAGACTTCCATTTCGCACTTGCTTTGGTCGAAAACTGCTTCGCTCGAAAACGAAACCCTTAAGGTGACAACCAACGACGGGCGTGACCTTTCTTTCGATATGGTCACGGGTGACCTTCGGACGCCCAAGTGAGGGCGATTTTCCCGAACGAACCCAATTTCCGATGCCGGGGCGCAGCGGCGCCTTAGGTAGCTCCCGACATTAGAATTACCAAACGAAGCCAATTTTTCGCTGGTCCTGGCCTGTTTCCAAGGTTGCACACTCAAGCTAGTGTTCTATAATATTTATTCTGCGTCCCGCAGTGGCAAAGAGGCCCGCAATGCTCGAAGGCCGGCGCATCCTGCTGGTGATCTCGGGCGGCATCGCCGCCTATAAGGGGCTCGACCTCATCCGTCGCTTGCGGGAGCGGGGCGCCGCGGTCCGCGTCGTGATGACCGCCGCGGCCGAGCGCTTCGTCACGCCGCTTGCGGCCTCGGCCCTCTCGGGCGAGCGCGTCTATGACGACCTCTTCTCCCTCACCGACGAGAGCGAGATGGGCCATCTGAAGCTTGCCCAGGATGCCGATCTTGTCGTGGTCGCGCCCGCGACCGCCGACCTCCTCGCCAAGATGGCAACGGGGCTCGCCGACGACCTCGCTTCGACCGCGCTTCTCGCGACGACGCGTCCGATCCTCGTGGCACCCGCCATGAACACTCGTATGTGGGAGAACCCGGCAACGCGCGAGAACCTCGCGCGGCTCGAGGCGCGCGGGGTCCGCCGCGTCGGCCCGGCCAGCGGCCCACTCGCCGAGGGCGAGGTCGGCCCCGGCCGCATGGCCGAACCCACGGATATCGCGGCCGCGGCGGAAGAGATATTGCGTGCCTCGGCGATCCTCGGCGGCCGCCGTGCCCTCGTCACCAGCGGCCCGACACACGAGCCGATCGACCCGGTGCGCTACATCGCCAACCGCTCGTCCGGGAAGCAGGGTCATGCCATCGCCGCGGCACTCGCGCGCCACGGCGCGGCGACCGTGCTCGTCTCCGGCCCCACGGCCGAGGCCGATCCGCCCGGCGTGCGCGTCGTCCATGTCACGACCGCGCGCGACATGCTGGCCGCGTGCGAGGCGGCGCTTCCGGCCGACGTCGCGGTCTGCGCCGCCGCGGTCGCCGACTGGCGCGCCGAGGAAGCCGCTCAGAAAATAAAGAAGAAGGGCGCGCCGCCGGCGCTGAAGCTGGTCGAGAATCCGGACATCCTGGCGCGCCTGTCGGCGGCCGGGAACGCGCGCCCGCGCCTTGTCGTGGGTTTCGCCGCCGAGACCGAGAACCTCGTCGCCAACGCGCGCGAGAAGCGGGCGAAGAAAGGTTGCGACTGGATCCTCGCCAACGACGTCTCCGCCGCGGGCGGCGTCTTCGGCGCCGATGCCAACACGATCCACCTCGTCTCGGCCGACGGCGTCGAGGATTGGCCGCCGCTTTCGAAACGCGACGTGGGCGAGCGCCTGGCTCAGCGCATCGCCCGGTTCTTCGCGCGGAGCGCGGCCGAATGAGCGCGCTACCCGTCTCGATCCAGGTACTGCCGCACGGCGCCGGGATCGGCCTTCCCGTCTACAAGACCGAGGGCAGCGCCGGCGCCGATCTCGCGGCCGCGGTCGCGACGCCGCTCGTGCTTCAGCCGGGCGGCCATGCGCTCGTTCCGACCGGCGTGGCGGTGGCATTGCCCGACGGGTTCGAGGCGCAAGTGCGGCCGCGCTCGGGCTTGGCACTCGCGCACGGCGTCACCGTGCTGAACAGCCCCGGCACCATCGACAGCGACTATCGCGGCGAGATCGGCGTCATTCTGGTCAATCTCGGCACGGCCCCGGTCACGATCGCCCGCGGCGACCGCATCGCGCAGCTCGTCGTGGCGCCGGTACGGCGGGCGGAGTGGCGCGAAGTCGCGATCCTCCCGCCTTCCGCGCGCGCGGCGCGCGGCTTCGGGTCGACCGGCTGATGCTGCGGCTCTCGAAGAAGCTTCTGTTCGCGATCGAAGCGGTGCTCGACATCGCCTACAACGCCGGCGATCTGCCGGTGCAATCGGGCGAGATCACGCGCCGCCAGGGCATCCCGCGCCGCTATCTCGAGCAGGTGCTGCAGCAGCTCGTCCGCGCCGGCGTGCTGGCGGGCGTGCGCGGGCCGCGCGGCGGCTATCGCCTCGCGCGCGAGCGGCGCCGTATCACCCTGGGCGAGATAGTGCGCGTCGTGCAGGCGATCGAGGGCGGCGACAATCCGCTCGAAGCCGAGGCCGGAGCCGAGCTTGGCCGGCGCGTCGTGCGCCCCTTGTGGCTCGAGCTGCAGGAAGAGGTGATGGGCCGGCTCGACGGCATTACTATCGACGAGCTGTGCACGCGCGCCCACCGCGTCGGCGTGGCGGCCGACTATGCAGCCCGGCTCGATTTCTCGATCTAGGAGTACCGCGATGGCAGAGTTCCGCGGACGCGTTTATGACACCATCATCGAAGCGATCGGGGCAACGCCGCTCGTGCGCCTCGCGCGCCTCATGGCGAAGCACGGCGTCAAGGCCGACATTCTCGGCAAGTGCGAGTTCTTCAACCCGCTGTCCTCGGTCAAGGACCGCATCGGCGCCGCGATGATCGAGGCGGCCGAGCGCGACGGACGCATCCGCCCCGGCCAAACCGTCCTGGTCGAGCCCACTTCGGGCAACACCGGCATCGCCTTGGCCTTCGTCGCGGCGGCCAAGGGTTATCGCCTCATTCTCACCATGCCCGACAGCATGTCGACGGAGCGGCGACGGATGCTCAAGCTCCTGGGCGCCGAGCTCGAGCTGACGCCCGCATCGCAAGGGATGCGCGGATCGATCGCCCGCGCGGAAGAGCTGCTGGCTTCGCTGCCCGACGCTTTCATGCCGCAGCAGTTCCAGAACCCGGCCAATCCCGAGGTGCACCGCCGCACCACGGCCGAGGAGATCTGGCGCGACACCGACGGCAAGGTCGATGTGGTGGTGAGCGGCATCGGCACGGGCGGCACGCTGACCGGCGTCGGCCAGGTGCTGAAGCCGCGCAAGCCGGGCCTCAGGATGATCGCGGTCGAGCCCGAGGACAGCGCCGTGCTCTCCGGCGGCCCGCCCGGCCCGCACAAGATCCAGGGGATCGGTGCGGGGTTCATCCCGGCGATTCTCGATGTGACGCTGATCGACGAGACCGTGCGCATCGGCAATGAGAGCGCGCTCGCCTTGGCGCGCGAGGTGGCGCGGCTCGACGGCATCGCCTGCGGCATCTCCTCGGGCGCGGCCTTAGCCGCCGCGCTCGAAGTCGGCGCGCGCCGCGGCATGGAGGGCAAGACCATCGTCGTGGTGCTGCCCGACACGGCCGAGCGCTATCTCTCGACGGCTCTCTTCGACGGGATCTGACCTTGGCCGAAGCGGCACTCACCGAGGCGCAGTTCGAGCGCTATGCCCGCCACCTCATCCTTGACGAGGTCGGCGAGGCAGGGCAGGCGCGCCTCATGGCCGCGCGGGTGCTCGTCGTCGGCGCAGGCGGCCTGGGTTCGCCGCTCCTTCTCTATCTTGCCGCGGCTGGGGTCGGCACGCTCGGCATCGTCGATGACGATACGGTCGACCTCTCGAACCTGCAGCGCCAGATCGTCCACCCGACCGCGCGGATCGGCGTGGCGAAAGTCGAAAGCGCGCAGAAGACGCTTGCCGAGATCAATCCCGAGGTAAGGGTCCAAACGCACGCCGTGCGGCTCGATGCGGGCAATGTCGAGGCGCTCGTCGGCGCCTACGACATCGTCGCCGACGGCAGCGACAATTTCGCGACGCGCTATCTCCTCAACGATGCGTGCCACCGCGTCGGCCGCACCCTCGTCGCCGCGGCGCTGTCGCCGTTCGAGGGGCAGCTCTCGACCTTCAAGTCGCACCTGGGCCCGCCGCACCCGTGCTACCGCTGTCTCTTCCCCGAGCCGCCGCCGGCCGGAGCGGTGCCGCGTTGCGAGGAGGCGGGCATCTTGGGCGCCGTCGCCGGCGTCGTCGGAACGCTCCAGGCCACCGAGGTGCTGAAGGAGCTCTTGGGCATCGGCGAGAGCCTTTCGGGCACGCTCCTCGTCTATGACGCGCTGCGCTCCGCCTTCCACCGCTTCAAGCTGCCGCGCGATCCCGCGTGCCCGACCTGCGGCGGGTGATGCCCATGCTCCCCAAAACCCAGCGCCAGGTCGTCCTCAAGTCGCGGCCCAACGGCATTCCCGAGGCGCAGCATTTCGAGATCGTCACGGGCGCGGTGCCCGAGCCCGGCGAGCGCAGCTTCGTCGTGAAGAACAAATTTCTGTCGGTCGAGCCCGCCATGCGCGGCTGGGTCAATGCGGTGCAGAACTACTCGCGGCCCGTGGCGATCGGCGAGGTGATGCGCGCCTATACCGCGGGTGAGGTCGCGGCCTCGCGTCACTCCGCCTTCAAGGAAGGCGACAAGGTGATGGGCCAGTTCGGCTGGCAGGAATATGCTCTCTCGGACGGCGCGGGCGTGCGGCTCGTGCGCGAAACCGACCTGCCATTGTCGCTGTCGCTGGGCGTCCTTGGCCTCAATGGCCGCACCGCCTATTTCGGCCTTCTCGACTTGGGCGAGCCGCGCCCCAGCGATACAGTGGTGGTCTCGACCGCGGCGGGATCGGTCGGCTCGGCGGTCGGCCAGATCGCCAAGATCATGGGCTGCCGCACCGTCGGCATCGCCGGCGGTACCGAGAAGGTCCGGCTCTGCCGCGAGCTCTTCGGCTACGACGCGGCGCTCGACTACAAGTCCGAGCGCGCGCTCGGCGCGGCGGTGGCGGCGGCCTGTCCCGGAGGCGTCAATATATACTACGACAACACGTCGGGCGCGGTGAGCGATGCGGTATTGCCAAGCCTCGCGGTCGGCGCGCGGGTCGTCATCTGCGGCACGGCATCGGTCGCCTCGTGGGATCCGCCGCCCATGGGCCCGCGCGTCGAGCGCCATCTCCTTGTGAAGCGCGCGCGCATGCAGGGCTTCGTCGCCTTCGACTTCGAGCATCGCACCGAGGAGGCCGTGGCTCGTCTTGCCGCCTGGGTGCGCGAGGGAAAGCTGCGCTACAGCGAGGACATTCTCGACGGCATCGAATCCTGTCCGGGCGCGATCGCCGGCCTTTATCGCGGCGAGAACCTGGGCAAGCGCATCATTCGCCTCCAAGCCTGACGCCGCCACTGGACTTGCCCGCGTTTGCGGAGAAGAATCCGGCATCTGGAGGAGAATGGCGATGCTCACCCGGGAAGAGAACGAGCGCCTGACGCGTGTCGGCGCGGGAACGCCGATGGGCGAGACGATGCGGCGCTACTGGATGCCCGCGCTCATGTCGTGGGAGCTGCCCGAGCCCGATTGCGCGCCGGTGCGCGTGCGGCTCCTCGGCGAGAGCCTGGTCGCGTTCCGCCAGACCGACGGGCGCATCGGCATGCTCGATGAGTTCTGCCCGCATCGCCGCACGTCGCTGTGGCTTGGCCGCAACGAGGAGAACGGGCTGCGCTGCGTCTATCACGGCTGGAAGTTCGATATCGAAGGGCGCTGCATCGACCAGATGAACGAGCCGCGCCAATTCTGCGACAAGGTCCGCACCACCGCCTATCCGACGCTCGAGCTGGGCGGCATCGTGTGGACCTATATGGGCCCCAAGGAGCGCCAGCCCGCGCCGCCCAATTTCGAGCTGATCCAGGTTCCCGAAAACCGCCGCGAGGTGAGCAAGGTCTGGCAGGCCTCAAACTGGCTCCAGGCGCTCGAAGGCGGCATCGACACCTCACACTTCACGATCCTGCACCGTGCCCTGAAGCGGAATCCGCTGCAGCCCGGCATCCCCGTCGACGCGCCGGGCGTACGCGGCGGCGCGCCGACGCTCGAGGTCGACGTGACCGACTATGGCTACCGCTATTTCGGCATCAGGCCGCTCGGCGCGGACGAGCAATATGTGCGCGGCTATCACTTCGTCATGCCGTTCACGCAGCTCCGTCCGCCGGGACCCGATATGAAGCAAGTGCACGGGCACTTCTGGGTCCCGATCGACGACGAGAACACCATGGTGTGGAACTTCTACTATTCATATGGCGACGAGCTGATCGATCGCCGTTCGGAGGATGGCGGCAACGGCTACGGCACGCACGTCGATCCGAAGAACGACTTCCGGCCGATCCGCAACCGCGCCAACGACTGGCTCATCGACCGCAAGATGCAGAAGACGGAAACCTTCACCGGCATCGACGGCATCAACCAGCAGGACCGGGCCATCCAGGAGAGCATGGGTCCGATCGTCGACCGCACGCGCGAGAATCTGGGCCCGGGCGACCGTGCCGTCGTGGCGACCCGCCGCCTGCTGCTCGAGGCGGTGGACACGGTCGAGCGCGGCGGCGATCCGCGCGGGACTGGCCCCGAATATTACGAGGCGCGCGCGGCCGAGGCCGTTCTCTCGAAAAATGCCGACTGGCGGCGCGAACTCATTCCGCTCATGCATCCGCAGACGGGCGGCGGGAGCGCGCCCGTGCGGCGCATGCCCAAGAGCCTGGAGGCGGCGCTCGGCGACGACGACTGAGCCGCGCGATCTCTACGTGCCGGCGACGCGGTCGGGCGGACGGCGCCCGTCGGTAAAGCTTTTGATGTTGGCGATGACCTTCTCGCCCATGTCGATCCGGCCCTCGCGCGTGCCCGAGCCCATGTGCGGCGTCAGCACGACATTGTCGAGCCGCTTCAAACGTTGATCGACCGCGGGCTCGCGCTCGAACACGTCGAGTCCGGCCGCGGCGACCTCGCCTTTGGCCAGCATTTGCGCGAGCGCCGCTTCGTCGATGATGCCGCCGCGCGCGGTGTTGACGACAATCGCGTGCGCCGGCAGGAGCTTGAGCCGCCGCGCCGAGAGCAGGTGGTGTGTGTCGGGCGTGTAGGGACAGTTGACCGAGAGAATGTCGATCCGCGGCAGCATCCGGTCGAGGCTTCGCCAATAGGTCGCCTCAAGCGTACGCTCGAGCCCCGCGGCGATGCGGCGCCGGTTGTGATAGTGGATCTCCATGCCGAAGCCGCGCGCCCGTTGCGCCACGGCCTGGCCGATCCGCCCCATGCCGATGATGCCGAGCCGCTTGCCGCCGAGGCGTGCGCCGAGCATGAAGGTAGGCGCCCAGGTTTTCCACTTGCCGCCGCGCACCAGGCGCTCGCCCTCCGCGAGCCGCCGGGCGGCCGCGAGGATGAGGGCCATCGTCATGTCGGCGGTGTCCTCGGTCAGGACGCCGGGCGTGTTGGTGACGACGATGCCCCGTGTCTCGGCCGCGGCAAGGTCGATGTGATCGATGCCGACGCCGAAATTGGCGATGAGCTTGAGGCGGGGGCCGGCGGCGGCGAGTAGGGATGCGTCGATCCGGTCGGTCACGGTCGGGACGAGGACGTCGGCCATGCCGACGGCCGCCACGAGTTTTTGCCGCGTCAGCGGCACGTCCTTCTCGTTGAGGCGTGCGTCGAACAGCTTGCGCATGCGCGCCTCGACCGGCTCGGGCAGCTTGCGGGTGACGACGACGAGCGGCCGCTGCGGCATGGCGCGCGCTTAGCAATGGCGCCATTGCCTGTCCAGCGCGGAGCCATCCCGAGTCGCTGTTGCGCTTGACCCGCGCGCGCGTGCCGGATTAGAGCATTCGGCGTGCGGTTCATCGTGGCTCTTCCCGTCGCCCTTCTTCTCGCCGCCGGTGCCGCGCGCGCCGCGGACGAGAAGCTGCCGCATTTTGCCGCGCTGCGTGTCGACGAGGTCAATCTCCGCGCCGGGCCCGGCGATCGCTATCCGATCGAGTGGGTCTATCACCGCAAGGGCCTGCCGGTCGAGGTGACGGCCACGTTCGACGTCTGGCGCAAGGTGCACGACAGCGATGGCACCGAAGGCTGGGTGCATGAGCGCATGCTCTCGGCGACGCGCAGTATCGTCGTCGCCGGCGGCGAGCGGACGCTGCGCGCCGATCCGGCGCCGGGCGCAGCGCCGGTCGCGCGCGCGGAAGCGGGCGTCGTGGCCCGTCTTCTCGAATGCCGCTCATCGTGGTGCCGGGTCGAGACGCAGGGCATCAAAGGGTGGCTGCCGGAGAACGATGTGTGGGGCGTCGCGCCCGGCGAGACCGTGCAATAGCGCCAACTACGTCTCGACGGCGCCGCACCATCCGGGCAGGTAATCGGCGTCGCGGCCCTTCGCCAGCTCCAGCGCCTTCGCCAGGGCCGAGGCGAAATCGTCTTCGATCCTTCTGCGCTTGATGTGGCGGCGCAGGAAATCGGCCCACACGAATTCCGCGAACGGCGTCACGTCCTTGGCATAGCCGCCGATGCGGCGGAGCTCTCCGGCGAGGCTGCGGAAAGGGTCGTCCTTGAGCTTCGTGATCGAGGGAGGAATGGCGTCGAAGCCGCGCCGCACGCCCTCGTCGTCATAGGGATGGCACCAGCCGTGATGGTCGAGCACGACCCAGAACGAGTCCTTATGAACCGCAGTGAGATCGGCGACCACATTGACGAGGACGTCCTTCACGCCTTCCTCATGCAACGCGCGGACAAGATGGTGGTGATCGATGACGTAATGCCGGTCCTTCGGGCCCAGGATCACCGGGATCATGTGCCGGCCAAGGAAATCCGGCTTCGTTTTGCCGGCGCGGTGGCGCCATTCCTTGCGCTTTGCCGCGACCTCGCGGAATCCCACGGTGATCTGCGTCGGATGCAGGTCGGCGATGGCGACGGGCTCGAGCCTTGGTTCGCGCGTGCTCATCCTTCCCCCGGGATCAGCGCCACAGCGCGGCGACCGACAGGATCAGTTCCGCGACGATGAGCGCCAGAATGTACCACTCGACGCGCAGCGAACTGCGGTTCTGCAGGATACTAAGGAGCGTTTCCGCGGTGCGCGAGATCACGTCGAATTTGCGGTCGAGCGCGCGGTCGCGATCGCGCAGCTCGTACTCTTCGGCGAGCCGCATGTAAAGCCGCTCGAGCTCCGGGTGCTCCCACAAGAGCTCCGGTTTCTCGCCCGTCTCGACGCGCCCCACCATCTTGTGCTGCGTCGCGAGCACGTCGCCGATCTGGCGCAAGAGTTCGCGGCCGGAAGCGGTGCTGCTCCCCGTCAAGCGCAGCGAGGTGGTAAGCGGCTCGATCCGGTCGAAAATCCCGGCGACGCTTGCCTCGTAATGTGCCAGGACGAGGCTCTTGGCGAGTACGTCGGCGACAAGCTGCAGGCGTGCGATCGAGGCATCGTGCAGGAAGATCGTGCCCGCAAGATCGATCGGCTCCTCGGCGCTCGGCGCGATCTTCACCTGCGTCTCGTCCGTCTCACGGACGGGCAGCGGCTCTATCACGCAGGGAGCTATGCGTTCGAGGAAGGATGCCTCCTCGGTTGCCGATACGTTGACAAGCGCCGCAATGCCATAGCGGAACAGCACCGCGACGCCGTCGTCCGGAAGCCGCAGCGTCAGCGGCGAGGCCGACAGCGAATCCTTGCGCTCGAGCGCGCGCGTATCGAGCCGCTCGCCCAAGAGGAAAATCCGCACCTGGAGCGTGCGGGGCCGTGCTTCGTCTGCCATCGCGCCGCCGCGTCTGCCGTCCATCCGAAATGATACCGGCGCCGCCCGCCGGCCGCTATCGGGCGCCTCAAGCGCTCAAGCACGACTAAAAAAAGAAGCCCTCTCCCTTTGTGGGAGAGGGCTGGATCAGAGTCTGGGCCGCTCTCGTTCCACTTGGGGAGAGCGACGCCATCAACCGCAGAGTTCAGGCCAAGTCGAAACGATCGGCGTTCATTACCTTCGTCCATGCCGCCACGAAGTCGGTCACGAACTTCGCTTCCGCGTCGTCGGTGCCGTAGACTTCGGCAAGTGCGCGCAGTTCGGAGCTCGAACCGAAGATGAGATCGACACGGGTGCCGCTCCACTTCCGCTTGCCGCTTTTGCGGTCATGTCCTTCGAACACGTTTTCGTCCGAGGTCGCTTTCCACTCGGTGCCCATGTCAAGGAGGTTCACGAAGAAGTCGTTGGTCAGCGTCTCCGGACGAATGGTGAAGACGCCGTGCTGAGACTTGCCGTGGTTCGCGCCCAAGACGCGCAGGCCGCCGACCAAAACCGTCATCTCCGGCGCCGTCAGCGTTAGGAGTTGCGCCCGGTCGAGCAGCAGCTCTTCCGCCGATATGGTGAACTTGGCCTTGACGTAGTTGCGGAAGCCGTCGTGGATCGGTTCGAGATAGCCAAAGGACTCCACGTCGGTTTGCGCCTGCGACGCGTCCGTGCGGCCGGGCGCGAAGGGAACGGTCACGTTGTGTCCGGCCTTCTTCGCGGCCTGCTCGATCGCGGCTGAGCCACCCAGCACGATCAGGTCAGCAAGTGAGACTTTCTTGCCGCCGCTGGCCGCGCCGTTGAAGGCTTTCTGCACTTCCCCAAGGGTGTCGAGCACCTTTGCCAATTGCGCCGGCTGATTGACATCCCAATCCTTCTGCGGCGCGAGACGGATGCGCCCCCCGTTCGCCCCACCGCGCTTGTCGGAGCCACGGAAGGTTGCCGCCGACGCCCACGCGGCCCCAACGAGTTCGGAGACGGAAAGCCGCGAGGCGAGAATCTTCGCCTTGAGATCGGCGATGTCCTTGGCGTCGATCAGCTTGTGATCGACAGACGGAACAGGATCTTGCCAGATCAGCTCCTCTTTCGGGACCTCTGGGCCGAGATAGCGGACGCGCGGACCCATGTCGCGATGCGTGAGCTTGAACCACGCCCGGGCGAACGCATCGGCGAACTCGTTCGGATGCTCCAGGAAGCGCCGGGAAATCTTCTCGTAGGCGGGATCCATCCGCAAAGCGAGGTCCGTGACCAGCATGGTCGGCGTATGACGCTTGGACGGGTCGAAAGCATCCGGAATCGTGGCGTCAGCGCCCTTTGCTCTGAACTGATTGGCACCAGCCGGGCTCTTCTCCAGCTCCCACTCGTATTTGAACAGGTTTTCGAAGAAGTGGTTGCTCCACTTCGTTGGCGTCTGCGACCAGGTGACTTCCGGGCCGCCGGTGATCGTGTCCTTGCCGATGCCTGTGCCGAACTTGCTCTTCCAGCCGAAACCTTGTTCCTCGATCAGCGCAGCTTCCGGCTCGGCGCCAACAAGCGCGGCATCCCCCGCGCCATGAGCCTTGCCAAAGCTGTGTCCGCCGGCGATGAGCGCAACCGTCTCCTCGTCGTTCATTGCCATGCGCTTGAAGGTCTCGCGAATGTCGACGGCGGCGGCAACCGGATCCGGCTTGAAGTTCGGCCCATTCGGATTCACGTAGATGAGGCCCATATTCACGGCAGCCAGCGGATGCTCCAGATCGCGGACGCCGCTATAGCGCTCGTCGCTATGAGCATCAGGAAACCAGGCTTTCTCCTTGCCCCAATAGACGATCTCGTCGGGCTCCCACACATCGGGGCGTCCGCCGCCGAAACCGAACGTCTTGAAGCCCATGGTTTCGAGCGCGACGTTGCCGGCAAGGACCATGAGGTCGGCCCAGGAGATTTTCGACCCATATTTCCGCTTGATCGGCCACAGGAGCCGTCGCGCCTTGTCGAGGTTCGCATTATCCGGCCAGGAGCCGAGGGGCGCGAAGCGCTGCTGACCAGCGCCCGCGCCGCCGCGGCCGTCGCCGATGCGGTAGGTGCCCGCAGCGTGCCATGCCATGCGGATCATGAGGCCGCCGTAGTGGCCGAAATCGGCCGGCCACCAGTCCTGGCTCTCGGTCATCAGCGCGGCGAGGTCTTTCTTCAGCGCGGCGTAGTCGAGCTTCTTGAACTCCGCGGCGTAGTTAAAAGCCTTGCCCATGGGATCGGACTGCGGCGAGTTCTGGCGAAGAATCCTGAGGTTCAGCTGGTTGGGCCACCAGTCCTTGTTGGACCTCATGCCGACATTCGTGGCGCCGTGCACAACCGGACACTTGCCTTCCTCTGCCATGGTCGCTCCCTCACGTGAACTGGGTTCTTGCTTCATCGCCGCCGCATCACGCGATCGCTCGCGGAGCGGCGTGCCTTGGCGGTAAGGTTAATGAAGCTGACGAGCGGGACTATGCCCGCGCCCGGGCGCCGAGTCAATCCACTTTAGGAGATTTCTAATCTGTCTTGGGCGCCGGGTCCTGCCCAACCCGGACGATCACATCGACGCGCCGGACGGCGGCGCCGGCGGGCAGCTTCGGCAGGCCGGAGACGCCGATCTGCTCCCCCGGGATGTCGTGGAGCCGGCCAGTGTCCTCGAAGAACAGATGGTGGTGGTCGCTGACATTGGTGTCGAAATAAGACCGGCCCGAATTCACCACCACCTCGCGCAAAAGCCCAGCGTCGATGAACTGGTGCAACGTGTTATAGACGGTTGCGAGCGACACCGGGATCGATGCCGCCACCGCTTCGCCGTGGAGCTGCTCGGCCGTGACGTGGCGATCGCCTTTCTCGAACAGGAGACGCGCCAGTGCGAGGCGCTGCCGGGTTGGCCGCAGCTTGGCCACGCGCAGAAGGTCAAGGGCGCCTGAATAGGGGCGTGCCGTCGTCATTAGAACCAATATAGGGAGTTTTGCGCGCCGTGGCAAAAGCCGCGAGGGCTCAATCACCGGTTTGCAGCCGGTCCACCAGCTCCCGCACCGACGGGATAAAGCCGTTGGCATAGAACGGGTCGCCGGCAAAGCGGTAGGCGTTGTGGCCGGCGAACATCAGCTGATTTTCGACATCGTCCGAATGGCGGATCGCCTGCAGCGTCTTCTGGATGCAGAAGCTGCGGGGATCGGCCTTCTTGCCGGTGCTTCCGGCCTCGTTCTGCGCCCAGTTCGAGAACTGGCAGGCGCTGAGGCAGCCCATGCAGCCGATCTGATCGGTGCGAATCTCGAACGCCTTCTCGGGCGCCACGAAGACGAGCGTCGAATCGGGGGTGCGCAGCGCCTCGGTGAAGCCCTGGCTGATCCAGATAAGCGCGCGCTCGCGGTCATGCGGGGTGAGAAAGACAACACGCTTGCGCGCCCCGATCTCGAGCGGGGCCAAGTGGTCCCCGACGGACTCGATGGAATATGCCACCTGCCGCTCCGAGCGCTGCTGCAACTCGTTGAGGAAGCGGTTGCGCACGGCCGAGGAGTAAAAGCCCGTTGGGCTGAAGCGGTTGAGGTAGACGTCGCCCTCGTTGAGCGTCAGGAGCTTGCGTTTCCACGCGTCGGAGATCGGGCTTTCCTTGGTGAGGAGTGGGCGCGTGCCGAACTGGAAGGCGACAGGCCCGAGCTCGGGATTGTCGATCCAGTCCTCCCACTCGCGCAGATACCAGACGCCTCCGGCCATAAAAATCGGCGTCTCGCCCAGGCCGAACTCGCGCATGAGCGCGCGCAATTCGTGGACGCGCGGGTAGGCCGGTTCCGGATGCTCGGGATTTTCGGTGTTAGTGATGCCGTTGTGGCCGCCGGCGAGCCACGGATCCTCGTACACGACGCCGCCGAGCCATTCGCGGAACTTGTGATAGGCCCGCTTCCATAGCGCGCGGAAGGCACGGCTCGACGACACGATCGGGTAATAATGGACGCCGTAGCGAGCGCAGATCTCGGCGATGCGATAGGGCATGCCGGCGCCGCACGTGACGCCGTTGATGAGGTCGCGCGCGCCTTCGAGCACGCCGTTGAGGATGCGCTCGGCCGCCGCCATCTCCCACAGCACGTTCATGTGGATGCGGCCCTTGCCGCCCGAGCGCTCCCATGCAACGCGCGCCTGCTCGATGCCGCCGGCGATGGCGTAGCGGATCAGTTCCTCGTGTCGCTCGCGGCGAGTCCGCCCGCGATAGGTCTGCAAGATGGCGCTGCCGTCGCCGCCATAGCTGTCGGCGTTGACACCTGAGAATGTGCCGACGCCGCCGCACGCGGCCCAGGCGCCCGAGCTCTCGCCGTTGGATACGGAAATGCCCTTGCCGCCTTCGACAAGCGGCAGCACTTCACGTCCCGAGATTACCAGCGCGTTGAGCGGCCTCACTTCTGCGAGCTCCTCCGAGGGCCGGTTTCGACCGGCCCGCCGGACCGGTGGCCGACGCCGGAGATTAACACATCGGGGCAATCCGTGAACACCGCCGCTGCGCCCCACCGGAAAAGCGCCTCGGCCCGGGCCGGCGCGTTGACTGTATAAACGCGTAGCGGAACTTCGGCCGCGACGGTGGCGGCCGTATGCTCACTCAATCCACGGTCGCTCGCATGGAGTGCTTCGCAACCGAGGCGCCGCAACCGGGCTCGCCAATCCGGCGGTACTTGGCGAACGCCGAGCGCGCGCGGCAGCGCCGGACCCTCGCGCATGGCATGGGTCAGCGCCCCCTCGTTGAAGCTCGAAAGGATGATCGGCACGCGCCGCGGTGCCGCCTCCAGGACACGCAGCGTTGCCGCCATTGTGCGCGGCCCGTCGTCGCGCGCCGCCTTCACCTCGATCATCGCGCCGAGCTTAAGCTCGTCGAGAAGGGCGAGTGTGGCCGCGAGCGTCGGCACGGGTTCGCCGCGAAATTTTTTCCCGAACCAGCCGCCAGCATCGAGTTTCGCGATCTCCGCCGCTGTGCGTTCGGCCACGAGGCCGATCCCGCTCGTCGTGCGCTCGAGCCGCGCGTCGTGCATGAGCACGGGGCATTGGTCGCGCGTCACTTGGACGTCGAACTCAACCCACGCGGCTCCCTGGGCTCGTGCTGTCCGAAAACCCGCAAGGGTATTCTCGGGCGCATGAAGTGCTGCGCCGCGGTGCCCGATGATCCGCGGCGCAGGAAAAGCCTCTGCCAAGGAGTGTCTCGTCAGGTCGCGGCTTTCGCGTCCTCGCGCTCGCGCCGCGAGCGGCGCTCTTCGTCGAGCTTCGCCGAGATGTCCTCGCCCGTCGCCTGGTCGACCTGCTTCATGCTGAGCTTCACCTTGCCGCGGTCGTCGAAGCCCAGCACCTTCACCTTCACCTGGTCACCCAGCTTGACGATGTCGGTCACTTTTCCGACGCGGTAGGGCGCCAGCTCGCTGATATGGACGAGCCCGTCGCGCGCGCCGAGGAAATTGACGAAGGCGCCGAAATCGACGGTCTTCACCACCTTGCCACTGTAGATGACGCCGACCTCCGGCTCGGCCACGATGCCCCGGATCCAGTCGATCGCTGCGCGCGAGACTTCCGCATCGACCGCCGCCACCTTGACGGTGCCGTCGTCTTCGATGTCGATCTTGGCGCCGGTCACTTCGCAGATCTCGCGGATGACCTTGCCGCCGGTGCCGATGACCTCGCGGATTTTGTCCTTCGGAATGTTGATGACGGTGATTCGCGGCGCATTATTGCTCACCGCGTCGCGCGAGGCCGAGATCGCCTTCGCCATCTCGTCCAGCACGTGCATGCGCCCGTCCCTCGCCTGCGCCAGCGCAATGCGCATGATCTCCTCGGTGATGGACGTGATCTTGATGTCCATTTGCAGCGAGGTGATGCCCTGGTCGGTGCCGGCGACCTTGAAGTCCATGTCGCCCAGATGATCCTCGTCGCCGAGGATGTCCGACAGGACCGCGAACCCGTTCGGCTCCTTGATGAGGCCCATCGCGATGCCGGCGACGGGGCGCGTCATCGGCACGCCCGCATCCATCAGCGAGAGCGAGGCGCCGCACACCGTCGCCATCGATGACGACCCGTTCGACTCCGTGATCTCGGAGACGACGCGAATGGTGTAGGGGAACGACTCCTTCGTCGGCAGAAGCGGATGGACCGCGCGCCAGGCGAGCTTGCCGTGGCCGATCTCGCGCCGGCCGGGCGAGCCCATGCGGCCGGCTTCGCCGGTCGCGTATGGCGGGAAATTGTAGTGAAGCATGAAATGCGAGCGGTACTCACCCTCGAGCGCGTCGATGATCTGCTCGTCCTGTCCGGTGCCAAGCGTCGCCACGACGAGCGCTTGCGTTTCACCGCGGGTGAAGACGGCCGAGCCGTGAGCGCGCGGCAGCACGCCCACCTCGCACGCGATCGGCCGGATCGTCTTGGTGTCGCGGCCGTCGATGCGGGGCTGGCCGGCGATGATCGCTCCGCGCACGATCTCCTGCTCGAGGCCCTTCAGACGCTTGCCGGCGAGCGTGCGGTGCGGCTCCTCGGGAAAGAGCCCGAGCGCTTCGGTCTTGATCTCTTCGAGCCGCGTCGAGCGCACCTGCTTGACCTGCTCGGCATAAGCCGCCTTGAGCTTGCCGCTCAGCGCCTCGCGCAGGCGCGTCTCCACCTCGGCGGCCTCGGCCTTCGTCGACGGGAGCGCCCAAGGCTCTTTCGCCGCCGCCTCGGCCAGCTCGATGATCGCCTGGATCACCGGCTGAATCGCGCGATGGCCGAACATGACGGCGCCAAGCATCACGTCCTCGGAAAGCTCCTTGGCTTCCGATTCGACCATGAGCACGCCTTCGGTGGTGCCGGCGACGACGAGATCGAGCGCCGAGGATTCCCCTTCGTCGATCTTGGGATTGAGCACGTACTGCTCGTTGATGTAGCCGACGCGGCAGCCGCCGATCGGCCCCAGGAACGGGATGCCTGACAAGGTCAGCGCCGCCGAGGCGCCAACCATGGCGACGACGTCGGGATCGTTCTCGAGGTCGTGCGAGAGCACAGTGCACACGACCTGCGTCTCATTGAGGAATCCCGGCGCGAACAACGGCCGGATCGGCCGGTCGATGAGGCGCGAGGTCAGCGTCTCCTTCTCCGAAGGGCGGCCTTCGCGTTTGAAGAAGCCGCCCGGGATCTTGCCGGCGGCGAAGGTCTTTTCCTGGTAGTTGACCGTAAGGGGGAAGAAATCCTGCCCCGGCTTCGCCTGCTTCATTCCGACCGCGGTGCACAGCACGCTCGTCTCGCCATAAGTTGCGAGAACGGCGCCGTCCGCCTGGCGTGCGATCCGTCCTGTCTCAAGCGTGAGGCGGCGGCCGCCCCACATCAGATCCTTTCGGTATACCTCGAACATCTTTCTCTCTTTTCTGCTTCTCTCTCTGGGGAAATGGGTACGCGCGGCGCCCGGCACGAGAGCGCCGCGGCAAAGCCGACACGAAATCGGTAGTGTGATGGGTGAAGCGGCGGAGCGCCGCAAGAGCGAGAGGCGCTCAGCGGCGGAGCCCCAGCCGCCCGATCAGCGTCTCGTAGCGGGCGGCGTCCTTGCGCTTCAAATAGTCGAGCAGGCTGCGGCGCTGGCCCACCATGACGAGAAGGCCGCGGCGCGAATGGAAGTCCTTTTTGTGGTTCGTGAGATGGTCGGTCAAGTTGCGAATCCGCTCCGACAGGATGGCAACCTGGACCTCGGGCGAGCCGGTGTCGCCCTCCTTCAAGCCATATTCCGCAACAAGCTCCTGCTTGCGCGGGGCTGCGATCGACATCGATATCTCCTTCTACCCTAGGTTCAACACACGCACCGGCCGCAATCCACCCGCAACGACCTCAGCGAGCGCCACGAGCTTTCCACCGCTCGTCGTACAAACCGTCGCGCCATCACCGATTTGGTCGATGCGCGCCCGATCGGCTGGGCGCAGCGGCGTCACGGTTCGCCCGCAACGCAGGGATTGAGCTTCCGCCTCCGTCACGGCAAGCGCCGGGATGTCGTCCAGCGCCGTCGCAACCGGAAGCAAGTGCTCCGACACAGCCACACTATGCCCGAGCATAGCAAGATTATCCAGGGAAATCGCCTGTTCCGCCCGGAACCGCCCGACCGCCAAGCGCCGCAAGGCCACGATGTGTGCGCCGCAGCCGAGCATCGCGCCGAGGTCGCGCGCCAGTGCCCGCACGTAGGTGCCGCGTCCGACGCGCGCCTCGAAGCTCGCGTGGTCTGCGTCCGGCATTGCCAGGAGGTGGAACTCCTCGACCTCGACCGGGCGCTCTTCGAGCGCCACCTTTTCGCCCGCTCTGGCAAGCTCGTAGGCGCGCACGCCACCGAGCTTCAGGGCCGAGTAGTCGGGCGGGCGCTGCAAGATCGTGCCGGTGAGGCGCGGGAGCGCGGCCTCGATCTCCGCGCGTGTTGGACGCCGCGTGCTCGTGGCAATCACCGCGCCATCGGCATCGTCGCTGTCGCGCGTCTCGCCCCAGCGCAGCGTGAACTCGTATATCTTGCGCCCCTCGATCGCCCAGGCGACCGTTTTCGTCGCCTCGCCGAGCGCGATCGGCAGGACCCCGGTGGCGAGCGGGTCGAGCGTGCCGCCGTGACCGGCTTTCGCCGCCTCAATCAGACGGCGCACCCGTGCGACGGCATGCGCCGAGGTCATGCCGGGCGGCTTGTCGAGCACGATCCAGCCGTCGATCGGGCGTCCGCGCGCCCTACGCGCCATCGTCGTCCTCGCCAGGCGAAGGTTCGGGCGCGGCCAGGTCGCGCACGACCTCGGGTCGGTGCAGCGCTGCATCGATGCGGCTTGCCTGGGCGAAGGCGGTGTCGAGCGCGAAGACGATATCGGGAGCGTAACGCAACTCGACCTCGCGCCCGACCGCACGGCGGAGATAGGGCGCCGAGCGCCGGAGCGCGGCCATCACCTCGGCCTCGTTCCGGCCTGCGAGCGGCATGACGAAGGCGGTGGCGCGCTTCAGATCGGGCGCGACCCGGACTTCGGTCACCGTGAGAGTGACGTCGGCGAGTTCCGGATCGCGCAGCTCGCCACGCGCGAAGATGCGCGCGAGCGCGTGACGGATCTCCTCGCCTACGCGCAACGGACGCTGGCCGGGCGGGCGCTTAATGCTGTGACTACGGGCCATGGGCCAATGCGTCTAAAGCGCGCGCGCGACTTCCTCGACCTCGAAGCACTCGATCACGTCGCCGCGCTGGATGTCCTGGTAGTTCTCGAATGCCATGCCGCATTCGAAACCCTCGCGCACCTCGCGGACCTCGTCCTTGAAGCGCTTGAGCGTCTTCAGGCTGCCTTCGTGGATCACGATGTTGTCGCGCAGGAGCCGAACCTTGGCGCCACGCCGCACCATGCCGTCCCGCACCATGCAGCCGCCGACCTTGCCGACCTTGCTGATGTTGAAGACCTCGCGGATCTCGGCATTGCCGAGGAGCCGCTCGCGCTTCGTCGGCGAAAGCAGGCCGGTCAATGCCGCGCGCATGTCGTCGATCACGTCATAGATGATCGAGTAGTAGCGGATCTCGACGCCATCGCGCCGCGCCAAGTCGCGCGCCTGCGGATTGGCGCGCACGTTGAAGCCGATGATGACCGCGTTCGAGGCCTTGGCAAGGATCACGTCGCTTTCGTTGATGCCGCCCACCGCAGCGTGGAGCACGCGGAGCGCCACCTCGTTCGTCGAAAGCTTTTCGAGCGAGCCGGTGATCGCTTCGAGCGAGCCCTGGACGTCCGACTTGACGACGACGGCGAATTCCTTGGCGACGCCCGCGGCAATCTGCGAGAACATCTGCTCGAGCGTGCCGCGCGCGCCCGCCGCCGCCTGCTGCTCGCGCCGCCGGCGCTGGCGGTAGTCGGCGATGTCGCGCGCCTTGCTCTCGTTCTCGGCGACGACAAAGTCGTCGCCCGCGAGCGGCGTGCCGTTGAGACCCAAGACCTCCACAGGCTCCGCGGGGCCCGCCTTCGTGATCGTGTTGCCGCGGTCGTCGATGAGGGCGCGCACGCGGCCCCACTCGCTGCCGGAGACGAAGATGTCACCGACCCGCAAGGTGCCGCGCTTGATGAGCACTGTCGCGACAGGCCCGCGCCCGCGCTCGAGCTTCGCTTCGATCACGATGCCGTCGGCGGCGCGGTCGGGGTTGGCCTTGAGGTCGAGGATTTCGGCCTGAAGCAGGATCGCTTCCTCGAGCCGCTCCAGCCCCGTCTTCTTGGTTGCGGAGACCTCAACGTCCAGGACCTCGCCGCCCATTTCCTCGACCACGATCTCGTGCTGCAGCAGCTCCTGGCGCACGCGTTCGGGTTTGGCGTCGGGGCGGTCCATCTTGTTGATGGCAACGATGAGCGGCGCGCCGGCCGCTCTGGCGTGACGGATCGCCTCGATCGTCTGCTCCTTCACGCCGTCGTCGGCGGCGACGACGAGGACGACGATGTCGGTGACATTGGCGCCGCGCGCGCGCATCGCGGTGAAGGCCTGATGGCCCGGCGTGTCGATGAAGGTGATGCGCTGGCCGCCTTTGAGAGTGACCTGATAGGCGCCGATATGCTGGGTGATGCCGCCCGCCTCGCCGCCAGCGACGTCGGTCTGGCGCAGCGCGTCGAGGAGCGAGGTCTTGCCGTGGTCGACGTGGCCCATGACGGTGACGACTGGCGGGCGCGATGCGAGCGCCTCGGGCTCGTCTGCTTCGCCGCCGAGGCCGATCTCGACATCGGCCTCGGATACGCGGCGAATCTTGTGGCCGAATTCGCTCACCACGAGCTCGGCGGTGTCAGCATCGATCGGCTGGTTGATGGTCGCCATCACCCCCATACGCATCAGCGTTTTGATGACGTCGGCGCTGCGCTCGGCCATACGGTTGGCAAGTTCCTGCACCGTGATGTGCTCTGGTACCACCACATCGCGGACGATCTTGCCCTGGTCCTGCATCTGCTGGAGGGCGCGCAGCTTCTCGCGCTCGCGGTGGCGGCGCACGGAGGCGAGGCTGCGCTGGCGCTCGTCCGCATCGTCGGTGTTGAGGACCTTGGTGATGGTGAGCTTGCCGGTGCGGCGGCGCGGCTCGTCGCGGCGCGCGGTTGGGGTCGGGACCTTCTTGACTTCGACGCGGGGCCCGCGCTTCGCCGCGGCCTCTTCCGTCGGCTCCTCCTCGACCTTCATTTTGCCGGCCGCGGTCAACGCCGCGACCTTGGCCGCCGCCGCCTTGCCGGCACGTTCGGCGACTTCGCGGCGGCTTTCCTCGGCCGCCTTCTCCGCCTTCCTGCGCGCGTCTTCCTCGACCCGGCGCGATTCCTCGTCGGCCTTGCGGCGCGTCTCCTCATCGGCCTTGCGGCGCGCCTCGTCCTCGGCCTGGCGACGCGATTCCTCATCACGGCGGCGCGCCTCGAGCTCGCGCTCCTGCTCGACCTCGATCTGGGCTTGGCGGCGCGCTTCCTCGTCGGCGCGGATCGCGCCCTTCAAGGCGCGAGCGCGGTGCGCACGCTCCTCGGCAGTGAGACCATGCGGCAACACCACACGCCGGACGACAGGTGTGGATGGAGCCGCGGGCGCCTCGGACGGGGCTTCCTTGGCGGTCGTGGGCTCTGGCGCTTTTTCGCCTGGGCCGGGTGTCACCGCGCGCTTCTTGCGCACTTCGACCTGCACCGTCTTCGAACGGCCGTGCGGGAAGCTTTGCCGGACCTGGCCGGTCTCGATCGGCTTGCGCAATTCAAGCTTGCTGCCGCCGGGCCGGCCAAGGCTCAACGGGCGCTTTTCTTGTTCGGTGTTATCGGTCATCGGATTCCGGCACCATCACGAGATAAGGCGTTTCGCGGATCGTCCGCCGCGCGAAAGCCGGCGAGGCGCGACGCGTCCGCTACGAAGGACGCGGCAAGCCGCCCAGGCGTGAGGGCGGCATGCACAACGTGCTCGCGCCCCAATGCCGCGCTCAGCTCGGCGCAGGTCAGAAGCGCGACGACGGGGACGCCAGGCGCCAGCGCCTCGATCTTGCCGCGACTGTCCGCGCCGCCGTCGGACGCTTCGACCAGTACCGCGGCGCCGCTCCCTGCCGCGAGCTCACGCACCTTCACGAAGCCGGCGACTGCCTGTCCGGCCCGCCGCGCCAGCCCCATCGCCTCGCAGCAGCGTTCGGCCAGCAGACGCTCGACCCAATCCGCCAAGCCGTCATCGACGACGACATTCGCCCGCGCCGCCCGCGCGAAGAGCCGCTTTGTCACCGCCGCGACCACTATATCGCGCCGCGCGGTCAACCACAAACCCCGCCCGGGCAGACGGCCCGCGACATCGGGCACGATGCGTTCGCCCGGCCCCACCACGAAGCGTACAAGCTCGTGTTTCGGCCGCACCTCGCCCGTCACGAGGCAGCGGCGCGCCGTCTCGACGTGCTCGTCCAACACTTTATGTGCGGTGCCCGCCACCAGCGCTCAGCCTCACTCCGCCCCGCCGTCCGCGGTGGGTTTCTCCTCGTCGGCAAACCAATGCGCGCGCGCGGCCATGATGATCGCGTTCGCCTCGTCCTGCTCGAGCTTGATGCGACTCTGCGCCGCCTCGATCAGCTCGTCGGCCGCGAGATCGCCAAGATCGTCGAGCGTCTTCACGCCCTTCTCGCCAATTGCGACCATGAGCGCCGGACTCACGCCCTCGATCGCCGCGATCTCGTCGCTGACGCCGAGCTCTTGGCGCCGTGCCTCGTCGCGCTCCGCCTGCTCCTTCAGGAACGTGCGTGCACGCTGCTGCAGCTCACCGGCGATGTCCTCATCGAAGCCCTCGATGCCGGCGAGCTCGGCGAGCGGCACGTAGCCCACCTCCTCGACCGAGGTGAAGCCCTCGGTCACCAGGAGATGCGCGATCACGTCGTCGACGTCGAGCGCCTGGATGAACAGGTTGCTACGGGTGCGGAACTCTTCCTGGCGGCGGTCGCTTTCCTCGGCCTCGGTCAGGATGTCGATGTCCCAGCCGGTGAGCTGCGAGGCGAGGCGCACGTTTTGGCCGCG
>DATIXQ010000124.1:0-33447 GCA_035518375.1 Allostellaceae bacterium
CAATTGTCCCACACGCCCTTGTAGCGCGGCGCGGTGACGCAGAATCCCACGACACCCGGCTTCTCGCCCAGCTCCTCGATCATGCGCTCGCACTCGGGCGGCGAATTGAACGGGAGATAGAGGCTCGCCTTGATGCGCGGCTCTTTCGAGGTGACGTTGTCGATGAGCCAACGGTTGTAGGCGCGGGCCAGCGCGACCTCGACCTCGACCCGCGGCGTCAGGCCCAGGCTCAGCATCGGCGTCGGGAAGAGGCAGGTGAAGTCGACACCGAACGCGTCCATCCAGCGCCGGGTCAGGGTGATGTCGCGATGCGGCCCGTCCGCCGGCGTCTTCTCCTTGGCGCGGCCCTTGTAGCGCGTGACGCGCCCGGCCATCTCCTGGTACGAGCCGCGCGACGAGGTGATGCCGCCGTCGCGCATCCCCATGTGCTTCGCGTCGGCGCGCATCACCGGATCCTCGATGTAGCTGAGGATCTGCGTGAAGCTGTCGGACTCGTAGTGGTGGGAGTCGACATCGACGATGCAGAAATCCTCGTACTTGCGCTTCGCCGCCTGCTCGCTCGCATGGGCGAGCAAGGTTGGCGTGTCGAATTCCTCGAGGCTGTGGTCGCGGAGGTTGACGGTATCCATACGCTCTCTCCTCGTCAGGAGGCGACTTCGGAATCGGAATCGACGTGACGCTTGCGCTTGCCGAGGCTGGTCCAGGACTGCCACAGGCCTAGCTCGAACACGAGCGAGTTCACGGCCTCGAGCATGGCGGTGCAGCCGATCATCACGTCGGTGACGGTGACGCCCATGTTGCCGGCGAAGGGCGGCGGCGGCTCGCCTTCCTGGCACTTGGCGCCATAGGCGCGGATCGCGGCCGCGAGGACCGACCCCAGCCCCTCGTCCGGAACGTCGGCGAGGCGGTTCTCGTCGACTGCTTCGGCGATCAGGCCCGAGAGCTCGCTCGCGAGCTCCGCCATGCGCTCGTGCTTGCCGTCAGATGGCGACATACACCTCTCCGTTGCGCTCGACGACATTGAATTTCTGCAGGCGGACGCGCGAGTTGCAGACATGCGTGCCGTCGGACAGATGGTATTCGTAGCCGTGCCACGGGCACACGATGTGCATGTCGGCCTCGTCGAACTTCTGGCCGAGATACATTCCGTCCTTGCCGATCACATCGAGCACCTGCGGCATGCGTACGCCCTCGCACGCCGGGCCGCCCTGGTGCGGGCAATGGTTGCGATAGGCGTAGTACTTGCCCGCATGGCGGATGACGCCGACCTCGACCTCGCCCGAGCGCACGATCCGTACGCCGCCATCGGCGATTTCGCCCTCCCGGCACACCAAAACTTCGGCCATGTTGCTCCCGATCCTTTCAGGACTCTGTTAGACGCCCCCTCGGCGGCGCCGCAGCGAGCGTAAGGCCCGCCCTGACCGCCCGTCAATGGCGTTGGGCGGCCTCGCCCATGCGAAACGGGCGCTTGACCCCCGCCGGCTCGTGCTTGATTCTCGTAGCTGGCCAAGGGGCGGAACATGGTTGACGTATTCGTGTGCAAGGCAGGGGAGTTGAAGGACGGCGAAGTGCGCATCGTGAGCGCGCGCGACGTCGACGTCGGGGTCTATCGCCACGGCGGGAAATATTATGCCTACCGCAACCAGTGCGCGCACCAGGGCGGCCCCGCCTGCGAGGGCATCATGCTGCCCAAGGTCGAGGACGTGCTCGGGCCCGACCGCACGCATAACGGTATGCGCTTCAATGAGGGCGAGATGCACATTATCTGCCCGTGGCACGGCTGGGAATACAAGCTCGAGAGCGGCGAGTGCGCGACCGACCGCCGCATCCGGCTGCAGAAATTCGCCGTCACGGAAAAGGACGGCGCGATCTACATCGCCCTCTAACAAGGGATTGCGACATGGACACGATGGACGTGAAGTACCGGGAGCCCGCGGCCGAGGAATTCGACACCCGCACGCTTCTGAAGAACGCCGAGCGCCAGGCGCGCCAGCGGCACTACGAGGACATCCACATCATCGACGTGGATGCGCACCACTACGAGAATGAATCCTTCGACCAGATCGTGCCCTTCATCGAGGACCCGATCATCCGCCATACCGCGAGCGCAAAGCGCGGCGTGAGCGGCAGCGGTAGCGCCGGCGGCCGGCCCACGCTCGTCAACACGCAGGTGGGCTTCCAGGACGTGGGCGGGCGCGTCACGCGCTACCACCTGCGCCGCAACGAGAAGACGCCGCCCTCGCCCCATCGCGACGTCACGCTCACCAAGCGCTACATGGATGCGATCGGCATCGACATGCTCTGTCTCTTCCCGACGCCGATGCTCAATCTTGGGCTCCATCCCAATGTCGAGATCGAGGTCGCGGTGGCGCGCGCCTATAACGCGTGGCTGTGCGAGACGATCCTCGCCAGGGAGCCGCGCATCGTCTCGATGCTTTATCTGCCGTTCAACGACGCCGAAGCCACCTACAAGATGGTGAAGGATTTCGGCCACAAGAAAGGCGTGGCCGGGTTCATGGTCACCTCGGCGCGCTACAAGGGCGTGTGGGACAACGCTTTCATGAAGACCTACGCGCTGCTCGAAGAGATGAACCTGCCGCTCTCGTTCCACGCGGCCTATAGCTGGGACGACCGGCTCGTCGGCAACTCGAACCGCTTCATCACCGTGCACGCGCTGGGCTTCACCGTGTTCAACATGGTGAATCTCGCCAACTGGATCGTGAACGGCCTGCCCGAGCGCTTCCCCAAGCTGCGCGTGATGTGGATCGAGAGCGGGCTCGCCTGGGTCCCCTTCATGATGCAGCGCTTCGACAACGAATACATGATGCGCTCGTCGGAATGCCCGGCGCTCAAGATGAAGCCGTCGGACTATATGCGGCAGATGTACTTCACGTCGCAGCCGATGGAGATGGTGGGGAACCGCACCGCGCTCGAAGAGACGTTCAAGATGATGAACGCCGAGACGCAGCTCTGCTACGCGTCCGACTATCCGCACTGGGACATGGACCTGCCGAGCACGATCTACGACCTGCCGTTCCTCAACGAGCAGCAGAAGCGCAACATCCTCGGCGAGAACGGACGGCGCTTCCTCAATGTCGAGCCGGTGTGGTCGGGGTGGAAGATCGCGGCGCGCGCCGCGAAACAGGCGGCGGCGCAGTAGCTCAGGCGCGGCGGAGCAAGAGCCTGCGGGTCGGGCGGCTGGCGGCGAGCGCGGCGAGCATCGCGGCGAAGAGCGGGAGCGTGCCCGGCTCCGGCACCGGCGCCGGCGGATCGACCGCGTTGAAGCTCACCGCGATGCCGCCCCCCTGGTCGGCCCAGTACCAGTAGTTCGAGCCATCGTAGAATAGGTTGTAGTCGTTGCCGGCGGTGTCGAGCAGGAGCCCGTCATCGTCGAAGAAGCCGCCGGCCGGCGAGGCCGCGCCGGCGACATAGAAATCGTTGTCGTAGATGAAATAGCCGTCCGCCGAATATTCGACCGGCCCCACCCCGCCCGCGAGGCCGGTAATGGGGGAGCCGTTGACCTCTCCGGAAATCGACAGGATGTCGTAGGCATCCGGCAAGGGCGCGGAAGGATCGGGCGTGGCCGCGGTGATGATCGTTCCCGCCCCGGCGACGCCATCTCCGCTGAAGGAGAAGTCATAGTAAAGAACGCTTGCCCGGGCCGGCAGAACGGCCGCCCCAACCACAAGGGCGGTCGCCAAGACGGATCGGGCAAGGAACTCTTTCAGCATGACGGTCCCTTCTGCGCCGCGGCATTAGGGACCGAAGTCCATTAATTCCGCTTTAACCGGCCTTGGTACGGCCGGGCGGCCAGAGGGGATCAGCGCGAGGTGATCCCGCTCACATCCTTATTTCGTCGCAAGCCCGATGGGGTCAGTCGCCGGCGGCGGCGTGGTCGAGCGCCGCGCGTTGCCCGAGACCGGTGCCCTTGAAGCGCACGACGTAGAGCTGTGCGAGCCAGAAACAGAGCCCGGCGCCGATCGCGAACGGGATTGCGGCGATGTAGAAGAGCTCGGCGAGCGGCAGGTGGTGCGCGATGAGGACGCCGCCCAAGACCGGCCCCAGCATCGCACCGACCCGGCCCATGCCCAAGGCCCAGCCCGTGCCGTTCGAGCGGAACGAGGTCGGATAGATCGAGGCGGCGGTGGCGTTGATGCCGCCTTGAAGCCCCAGCACACAGACGCCGGCGAAGAACTCGATCGTCATCAAGAGCGAGCGCGACATCGGGCCGACAATGCCTATGAGGGCGACGCACGGAACCGCGAGCGTGAACAGGATCGCGATCGGCCAGAGGCCCATGCGGTCGATCGGCCGGCACAAGATGAACGAGCCGATCGTGGCGCCGATCTGGAACACGGTCTGCGCGATCGCGGCCTGCGACATCGGCAGGTGCGCCGCGCTCAGAAGGAAGGGCGTCCAGCTGACCAGGAAGAAATAGCCCATCAGGTTGAAGATGAAGAGAAGCCACAGGAGCGGCGTGATGAGGGCGAGCCCGTCGCTGAAGAGATGCCTCGGCGAGAGGCCGCGATACTGCTTCTCGTCGGCGATGACGAAGCGCGTCTCGGGACCGAAGGAGAGATCGGGCCGCATCCGCCGCAGAAGCCGCTCGAGATCGTCGCGGCGCGCCGGAGTGATGGCGAGATACTTGATCGATTCCGGCAATCCCAGCCAGCACGCAAGCGCCACGAAGAACGGCACGACGCCGCCGATCGTGAACAGGATCTGCCAACCGTGCGTCGGCACGAGGAGCGCCGCGACCGGCCCCGGCAATCCGCCGCCGAAGCCCACGCCGACGAAACTCACGATGATGAGCGTCGCGCGGAAATTGCGCGGCGCGAATTCGCCGATCAAGGCGATGATGTTCGGCATGAAGCCGCCGATGCCGATGCCGGCGAGGAGCCGCAGCAGCGCGATCTGCCCGATCGAATGGGTCAGCACGGTGAGCCAGGTGAAGACGCCGAAGCTCACGAGCGAGAGGTTGATCGCGTGCTTGCGCCCGATGCGGTCGCCGAGCGCGCCCAAGCCCGGCGCGCCGATCAGCATGCCTAGGAGGCTCGCGCTCAATGCCGGCCCGAGCGAGGCTTGATCGGTGATGTGCCAATCCCTGACGAGCGAGGGAATGGCGAAGCCCAGGGCCGCGATGTCGTAGCCGTCGATCATCACGACGAAGAAGGCAAAGATGACAAGCCCGATGTGAAAGCGCGAAACGCCGCGCTCGTCGATGAGCCGCGTCACGTCGACCGTGCGAGTCTGAGCCATGAATTCCTCCCGGAGGGCGCCGTCTTCACGCGGCGCCTTTTGGAACCTACCGACCAATCCTACCGCCTCATCAATCGCATGGCGCCTCGTCCAAAGGGGGTTGGATCGCCGGCCCGAGCCGCTATCTTAAGGCGATGGCCGACGATCCCGAGCTCAGCTTCACCGATCAGCCGCTTCACAGCGTCTTCGAGCAGCAGGTGCGCGAGATGCTCGACCGCGCCGACCTCAGCGAGGAGCAGAAGCAGCAGATCCTGGTGGCGCTGCAATGCCCGTGCTGCGGCGCGGGCGGCATCTCGCTGTCGATCCCGCTGAAGGACTAGCGCCGCAGCGGCGCTGCGATTTTTTCGCGCCCTCTTTTGTGATACGTTGACGTATCGCTCCGAAACGGCTACGTTTCGTAGCGAGGAAGGATCAACCTCGCACGGGGAGGAGCCGGAAATGGCCGTATGCGTTCGCTATATCGTCAACGACGTCAACGCGGCGATCGATTTCTATACGAAGCATCTCGGCTTCAAGCTCGAAATGCACCCGGCGCCGCCCTTCGCCGAAATCTCGCGCGACGAACTGCACCTCTATCTGACCCAGCCGTTCCGCGGCGGCGGGGGGGCGCCGATGCCGTCGGGCGAGCAGCAAAAGCCCGGCGGGTGGAACCGTATTCACCTCGTCGTCAAAGAGCTCGATCCGATGGTCGCGCAGATCAAGGCGGCCGGCGGGCGCTTCCGCAACGAGCCGGTGCAGGGCACCGGCGGAAAGCAGATCCTGCTCGAAGACCCGTCGGGCAACCTTATCGAACTCTTCGAACCGAACCGGCCGGAATATCGCGCGCCCGGCTCCGGCACGCGAGGCACGCACAGCTGACCAACGTCCGGCACGCACGGCAGCGCGGCAACGCCGTAGATCCGCGGATCGAGCGCTCGCGGCGGATCATCCTCCGCGCCGCGCTCGAGGAGCTCGGAGAGGTCGGATATGGCGGGTTCGCGATCGAATCCGTAGCCGCGCGCGCCGGCGTTGGAAAATCGACGATCTACCGGCATTGGGCGGACAAGCTTGCGCTCATTGCCGACGCGTTCAGGACGTTTCACGCAACCGAAGGCCCTGACCTGGGCAGCGGCTCCTCGCGCGAGCGGGTGGAGCGGATCGTGCGCCACGTTGCCGAGCTTCTCGATGGCTCGACCTTCTCGTCGTGCTTTCCGGCGCTCATCGACGCCGCGGAACGCGACCGCGCGTTGCGCCGGTTTCACCACAGCTTCCAAGCCGCCGCGCGCCAGCCCCTCATCGACCTCATCGCAGCGGGCGCCACCGCCGGCGAGCTGCCAGCTCATGTCGATCCCGAGCTCGCCGCCATCGCCTTGTTGGGCGCCGTTTTCTTCCGGCGGCTGATGACGAACGAACCGTTCGCGCCAGCGCAGGCCGGCCGGCTCTTGGACACGGTGTTCGGACCGGCCGCGAAAGGAGCGCCCGGCTAGGCGGAGTTCCCGGCGCGCAGCGCGGCGCGGCGCTTTTGGGTCGCATTGGCGTCGATGGCGAAGGTCGCGGGATCGAGCACGACGCCGTAAAGCTCGGCCGCGGCCGCGAGCGACACGTAGCCTTCGCGCACATCCTCCCGCACCGCTTCGGCATCGCGCAGCCACGGCGCGCCATAGCCGCCGCCGCCGCCCGAGCGCAGGCGGTAGGCATCGCCGGCCTTGATCGGCGCGATCAGCACCTTGGCGTTCGGAAAATCCTCTTTCCACGCGCCGTCGATCCTGAGCGCCACTTCGTTGCCGGTCGCTTCCTTGCCGCCATCGAGGCCCCACGGCTTGCAGTGCGCGCGCTCGATCTGGCTGCCGAACGTGATGGTCGAGCGCGCCCGCGTCACGCGCTCGAGCCCGAGCCCGCCGCGATACTTGCCGGCGCCGCCCGAATCCGCGATGAGCGCATAGTTCTCGACGACGACCGGGAACTTCGTCTCGACCTGCTCGGTCGGGCTGTTGTGCGTGTCGCCGTCATTGATGCAGACAACGCCCGAGACGCCGTCCTCGTGGCGCTTGGCGCCCCAGCCGCCGCCCAAAGGCCCGAAATTGCCGATGAAGAACTCGCGGCCCTTGGGGTTGATGCCGTAAAAGCCCGCGGCCAGGAGATCGGCGTGATGGCCGGCGATGACGCGATCGGGGATCGCCGGCTCCAGCGCCTTGAACACGGTATCGACGATCGTCATCGGGAACGTCATCCACCAGCGCATCGGCGCCGGCCGCGTCGCGCTCACGATGCGGCCCGGCGGCACGATCGCATGGAGGCTGCGGAACGAGCCGTCATTGATCGGATAATCGGTGGGCGACGCGATGCACTTGTAGGCGACCTGCGAGCAGGCGAAACCGGTCGTGATGCCGGAATTGTAGAAGCCCCTCACCTGCTGCGAGACGTCCGAAAGATCGACCGTCATCTCGTCGTCCTTGACGATGACCCGCACTTTGATCGGGACGCGCTTGCCGACATCAACGCCGTCGTCGTCCATATAAGACTGGGCCTCGTAGGTCCCGTCCGGGATCGAGCGTGTGCGCTCGCGCGCCTTCACCTCGCAATGGTCCATGATCGAAGCGATGGCGGCCAGCACCTCCTCGCGACCGTAGCGGTCGAGGAGTTGCAGGAAGCGGCGCTCGCCGGTCTTGACCGCCGTCACCTGCGCGCGCAGATCGCCCATGGCGCGCGAGGGAATGCGCACATTCATGCGGATGATGTCGACGATATCCTGGTTGATCTTGCCGGCCTTGTAGAGCTTGAGATAGGGAAGCTGGAGGCCTTCCGAATAAATGTCGGTGGTCATCCCGCCCAGCGTGCCGCCGATGTCGATCCAGTGCGCCATGCAGCAGGCGAAGCCCGCCAGCACGCCCTTGTGGAAGATCGGGAGCGTCAACGTCACGTGATAGAGATGGCTGCCGGTCGTGTAGGCGTCGTTGGTGATGAGGATGTCGCCGGGATGGATGTCGCCGGCGAAATGCTTCAGCTCGGCCTTGATCGTCTCCGCCATGCCGCGGATGAACATCGGCAGGCCGATGCCGATCGAGATCGTCTCGCCGGCCGCGGTGTAGAGGCCCGTGGTGAAGTCCAACGCCTCGTAGATGATCATGTTGTAGGCCGTGCGCATGAGGTTGGTCTTCATTTCCTCTGTCACGGCGATGACGCCGTTGCGCACGATCTCGGTGACGACGGGATCGGCCTTCAGAACCTTCGGCGCCGCCGCCTCGAGCGTCGCCATCACTTCCTCCCCGCGACGGTGATGACGAGATTGCCCCACTCGTCGACGACGAGCTTGTCGCCGGGCATGACGACGGTCGTCGAGGCATGCTCCTCGACGAGCGCCGGGCCGCTGATGCGGTTGCCGGCGAGGAGCCCGGCACGGGCGTAGGTCGCGGTCTCGAGGAAGCCGCCATTCTCGCCGAAATAGACCTGGCGCTTGCCGGTGAACGTGCTCTTTTTCGGCGCGCGGCCGCCCGTCTCGATGCGCTCCTGCGGCGGCTTCTGCATGACGCCGGTGACGGTGGTGCGCAGAGAGACGACCTCGGCGCGCTCCTCTGGCGCGCAGGTGCCATAGCGGAACTCGTGCTGCGCGTCGAAATGGCGCTTGATCGCCTCGCGGTCTTTCTTCTCGAACACCTCCATCGGCAGGTCGACGGTGACGGCGTGCTCCTGCCCGACATAGCGCATGTCCGCGGCGCGCTTCACCGTGATCTCATCGGGCCGGACCGAGGTCGCGGCGATGTTGCGGCGCCCGTCATCCTCGAGCGCGCCATAGACGCGTTCCAAGTCGGCGAAGTCGGCGTCGTCGAGGCGCGTGAACCAGGTGCGCACGAAATCGTAGCGCAGGTCGGAGAAGAGCATGCCGATCGCCGAGAACACGCCCGGCGCCGGCGGAATGATGACGCGGCGCATGCCGAGCTCGCGCGCGACAGCAACGGCATGAAGCGGCCCCGCGCCGCCATAGGCGACGAGCGCGAAATCGCCGACATCGAGGCCGCGCTCGGTGGTGACGCCCTTCACCGCATAGGACATCGCGGTGGTGGCGACGCGCAGGATGCCGTCGGCCGCCGCGGTCACGTCCATGCCGAGCGGACCCGCGACATGCGTCCTCAAGGCGCGCTCGGCGGCGGCGGTATCGAGCCTCATCTCACCGCCGAGGAACCGGTCGGCGCCGAGACGGCCAAGCACGAGGTTCGCGTCGGTCACCGTGGGCTTGTCGCCGCCCAGGCCATAGCAAGCCGGGCCGGGCTGCGCGCCCGCGCTCTGCGGGCCGACGCGCAGCATCTCGTCCTCGACCCGCGCGATCGAGCCGCCGCCGGTACCGACCTCGAATATGTCCATCATCGCGATCTGCACCGGCAGCGCCTTCTCGTAGCCGCCGAGGAGTGCCGCGCCGGTCGTCAGCGGCTCGCCCTTGTAGATGACGCCTGCCTTCGCCGTCGTTCCGCCCATGTCGAAGGCGATCGCGCTTTCGAGCCCCAGGTTGCGGCAGATGATGCGCGTGCCGATGACGCCCGCGGCCGGGCCCGACTCAAGCATGCGCACGCAGTATTTCTGCGCCTGATCCGCCTCGTAGAGCCCGCCCGTCGATTGCACCACGAGGAACGAGCCCTTGAAGCCGACCTCGCGCAGGTGACGGTCGATGCCGCCGATATAGTCGCGCACCTTGGGGCCGATATAGGCGTTCGCGACAACGGTCGAGCAGCGCTCGAACTCGCGATATTCCTGCGACAGCTCATGCGAGGCCGAGACGAACATGCCGGGATGACGCGCTTCCAGGAGCGCCTTGGCGCGCGCCTCGTGCTCGGGGCTCCTGTAGCAATGGAGGAATAGGATCGCGACCGCCTCGCAGCCGAGGCTTGCGACCTTGTCGCCCAATGCCGCGACCTCGGCCTCGTCGAGCGGGCGCTCGACCTCGCCGTCGGCCAAGACACGCTCCTTCACCTCGAAGCGCAGCGCGCGCTCGACCAGCGGCACGTGCTTCTGGAAAAAGAGATTGTAGGAGTCAGGCCGGTTGATGCGGCCGATCTCATAGATGTCGCGGAAGCCCTCGGTGATGAGGAGCGCGGTCTTGGCACCGGTACGCTCGAGGATCGTGTTGATGGCGATCGTGGAGCCGTGCAAGAAGAGCCCGACCGAACCATATTGGGTCGCGGTCTTGGCCACGCCCGCATTGATGCCCTCGGCGAGATTGCCGGGCGTCGAGAGCGCCTTGCCGAGCGTCAAGCGCCCGCTCGCCTCGTCGAAGACGGCGACGTCGGTGAAGGTTCCGCCAATATCGGCCGCGAGCCTGAGGCCCGATGCTGCATCCAACGGCACTGTGATTTTCCCCTGCGAGATGGCGCGAGGTGATTATCCCGGACTCGCGGGAAATTCAAGGCGCGGGCACGGTATTGCAGGCGTGCGTCCCAAGGCCTGCGCCCGCAAATCGCCTGTCATTGCGAGCGGAGCGAAGCAATCTCCGGGGGATTGCTTCGTCGCTGGCGCTCCTCGCAATGACAGCACCTGCTAGCGCCGCATGGCGCGAAGGTGCTCGGGCGGGAATTGGAGGCGCACGGTCTCGCCGCGCGCGAGCGTCGCCGAGGGATGGAGCTGAAGCCGGATGCGCTCGGAGCCGACGGTGACGAGGCAGTCGAGCAGGTTGCCGACATAGACGACCGTCTCGACCGTGCCGGAGAAGCCGTGCTCGGCCAACGCGACGTTCTCAGGCCGCACCGCGAGCGTGACTTCGTCGCCCACGCCCGTCTCGTCGTCGACGCGCGCCGAGAGCCGGCCGATCGCGGTCTCGATCGTGGCAAGGCCGGCGGCGACGTCGAGGACGCGGCCTTTGAGGAAATTTGTGCGGCCGATGAAGTCGGCGACGAAGGCGCCGTTGGGCCGGGCATAGATCTCGGCCGGCGCGCCTTCCTGCACGATCACGCCGTCGCGCATCACCGCCATCACGTCGGACATGGTGAGCGCCTCGATCTGCTCGTGCGTGACGAAGAGCGTGGTGACGCCGAGGCGCTCCACCACTTGGCGGATCTCGAGCCGCATCTCCTCGCGCAATTTCGCATCGAGGTTCGAGAGCGGCTCGTCGAGGAGAAGGACGCGCGGCTCGCCGACGAGCGCGCGCGCCAAGGCGAGGCGCTGCTGCTGCCCGCCCGAGAGATAGGGCGCCGGCCGCTCCTCGAGCCCGTCGAGATGAACAAGGAGAAGTGCCTTCGCCACGCGCTCGCGGATCTCCGCGCGCGCGAGGCGCGGGCGCTTATGGCGCAGCGGAAAGGCCACGTTCTCGAACACCGTCATGTGCGGCCAGATGGCGTAGGACTGGAACACCATGCCGATGTTGCGCTGGTGCGGCGGGACCCAGAGGCCGCGTGCCGCCGAGAACACGACTTCGCCGCCGATGGCGATCTCGCCTGCGTCGGGGTGCTCGAGCCCGGCGACGCAGCGCAGGATCGTCGTCTTGCCGCAGCCCGAGGGGCCGAGAAGCGTGTAGAACGCGCCCTGCGGAATCTCGAGCGAGACGCCGCGCACCGCCGGGTGCTGGCCCTCGGCGGTGCGGTAGGTCATCGCGAGATCGCGGATCGAGATCATGGCGGCTCCCCCTTATAGCACCCTGTCGCAACGATGCGCGCGCGGCTTGCCGCGTTCACCGCGAGAGCGCATGATCACCGGCAGGAGAGGAATAATCTCCACTAAAAGCCAGGGAGGCTTTCATGGCGGACATGCTGCCGCTCGACGAGCAGACCGTCATCGCGCGCATCGAACGGCTGCCGTTCTCGCGCTGGCACGTCACGGTCACCATCATCCTGGGCGTCGCGATCTTCTTCGATTCCTTCGACTCCCTCGCGCTCGCCTATGTCCTGCCGGTCATCATCCCGGCCTGGCATATCGGCCCTGAGAGCATCGGCGGGCTCATCAGCATCGCCAATCTCGGCCAGGCGGTAGGCGCGTTCTGCTTCGGCTTCGGCGCCGAGCGCATCGGCCGGATCCCGGCCGCGCGGCTTGCGATCGGACTTTATGCGGTGATGAGCTTCGTCTGCGCCTTCACCCACAATTACGACCAGCTCTTCTGGTGCCGCTTCTTCGAGGGCATCGGCTTGGGCGGCGAGATCCCGATCGCCTCGACCTATATCAGCGAGATCCTGCGCGCGGAAAAGCGCGGCGGCTCATTCCTGTCCTATCAGATGATCTTTCCGGTGGGGCTTCTCGGCGCGAGCGTGGCCGGAGCCTATGTCGTGCCGCGCTTCGGCTGGCAGTGGATGTTCATCATCGGCGCGGTGCCGGCGGTCGTGGCGCTGGTGCTGCAGCGGCTCTGCCCGGAATCGCCGCGCTGGCTCGCCTCGAAGGGCAGGCTCAGCGAGGCGGGCGCGATCCTCGACAAGGTCGAGCGCATCGTCTCGCGCGACGGCACGCGGCCGCTGCCGCCCGTGCCGCAGATAAAGACGCGGCCGGTTGCGGCGGCAACGCGCTGGCAGGAGCTGTTCGAGGGCCGCTACCGCGCGCGCACCATTCTCGCGTGGGTCCTGTGGGCGTCGGTCTACATCATCGCCTATGGGCTCCAGGGCTGGATCCCGACGCTCTACCGCCAAGTCTATCACCTGCCGCTGCAGCAGGCCTTGACCTATGCGGCGATGACGCAGGTCGGCACTGTCGTCGGCTCGCTCCTCTGCGCCCTCATCATCGACCGCACCGGACGGCGCTTGTATTTTATCGGCGCCTTCTTCCTGCTCGCGGCGGGATTGACGGAGCTTGCCGTGTTCGGCGCGGCCACCGCAGAAGGCATGCTCATCGGCTATTTCTTCTGCGCCATGTGGCTCGGCTCGATCGCCATGAGCATCTTCCTCTACACCGCCGAGATCTATCCGACGCGCATGCGCGCGATGGGCGTGTCGTGGGCGAGCTTCTGGCTGCGCATCGCCGCAACGGTCGGTCCGATCCTGGTGGGGTTCGTGCTGCCGCGCTTCGGCATTGGCGGCGTGTTCGGCATCTTTGCCGGGTTCGGAATTATCGGCTGCGCCGCCGCCTTCTTCATGGTCGAGACCAGCCGGCGGCTTTTGGAGGAGGTATCGCCCTAGAGGGTGATCCCACTCCCATTGGGCGAGCGCGCGCATCAGAGGGACTCGGTTTCGACATGCCATTGCCACGGCGCTCGAAACGTCCCATCCTCGCATACCGAAGCTGGCTCTCTTGCCAACCGTTCGCGCGCGCGCTCAAACCTTTTCGTCTTCGCATCGCGCGTCGCTTTGAATCAACTTTTGGGGAGCAAATGATGAAGATGAATCGCGTCTTTTCTCTCATTCTCGCGGTGTTCCTTGCCGCTCCCATGGCGCTTCTCGCCGCCAGCGGCGAAGCCAGGGCGGACGGAAGCGTCATCCTGGGGTTTCTCACGTGCAGCAAGACCGGGCCGGGAAACACCTATGTCGTGTTCTCCCGCATTCCGGTCAGTTGCGAATATGACGGCGTCGGCGGTCCGCAGTCCTATAGCGGCACCGCTGGCATCCTTTTTGGCCTCGATCTCGAGTACGAGAACCAGGCCGGAATGATCTACGCCGTCATCGGCGGCACCGGCGTAAGCCCCGGCGGGTTGGCCGGCTCTTATGGCGGCGCCAAGGCGTCAGTCACTTTGGGTCTCGGCCCGGCCGTGCAAGGCGGTCTCGCCGGCGTGGGCAGTGGCTTCGAGCTCGTTCCGCTCGGCCTCGGTGGCCAGGTCGGCGTCGGCTTCACCGGCGGCATCAGCTATCTGCAAATCGCCTATGTCACGCCGGTCGCCTCGCCCGCGCCGCCGATGATGGCGCCATCGCCAGCCCCGGCGCCCGCGCCGGCCGCAGCGGTCCCGCCCGGGCAGACGCTCATCGTCTTCTTCGACTTCGATAAGGCGACCCTGACACCCGCAGGGCGCGGCGTCGTCAACGCCGCCATCGCGGCTGCCAAGCAAGGCGCGACAGTGCGCATCCAGGTGAACGGCTACACCGACACGTCCGGCACGAAAAAGTACAATCTCGGACTTTCGAAGCGGCGGGCCGATACCGTGACCGCGGCACTCGTTGGCGGCGGCATTGCGGCAAATCGCATCCAAAGCATGGGGTACGGCGAGGAGAATTTGCGCGTCCAGACGCCGAACGGCGTGAGGGAACCGCAGAATCGCCGCGTTGAGATCCTGGTCAGCCCATAACCGATTGATCGCCGAAAGCGGCCCGGGCGCAAGCTCGGGCCGTTTTTTTACTGCCGCACCGAGCTTCAGCGCGCAAACGTGAGAAGCTTTCCCTCGGCCGCGCCCACGGCGATCTGCGGCTCGGACGGCGCCTTGACGTGCATGTCAAACTCGTTGCCCGAGACGCAGGCGCGGGTGTGGTCCATCACCGCGTCCCACGCGATGCCGTTGACGAGATTGTCGAGCACGCAGCGGTCGAACACCGTGTAACGCAGGCTCGCGTTGCAGCCGAAGGACGGCCGGTCCGGCCGCGCCGCCGTGAGGATGACGCGATTGGGCCGCGCGAGTTGCGGCGATGTGGCATAGATGCCGGAGAAGCAGCCCGACGCGATCACCACCGTCGGCCGTGCACCGCACGCCGCGTCGAGCGCAGAGGCAAGCACCTGCGGCGACATCACAAGCTGCTCGCGCCGGAGGATAAGGCCGCGACCCGCCATGCCGTGCGAGGTCATGTAGAAGAAGCAGCCGTCCTTCGGACCCGGCGCGAGATGATCGAAGGCGGCGCGGATGTTGGCGCGCACCGCGCCGTCGGGGCCGTAGCTCGAGGCCTTGAGGACGGTGATGTGGGAGCTCGCGACGCCGAACCTCTCGAGCTTCTGGGCCATGGCGTCGACGGCGTTGTCGAAGGCGGGCTCCTGGTTGTCGCCGGCGATGAGGATCGCCTTCCAGCCTGCAGGCTGGCCCGCGGCGGGCTTCGCGGGCGTCGGCGCGGCTACGGTGGTGAGCGCGGACGGCGGATCGGGCGCGTCGCCTGCCGCCGCCGGCGGCGCCGGATCGGGCGCGGCCCCCGCGCACGCCGCGAGCAGGCTCAGCCCAAATCCCCACAGCCAATTTTGCCAACGCCCCATCGAAACTCCTCCGGCCACCCGCGATGATGCCAGATCGGGCGCGCCTTTCGCCACCCTCCGCCTTGGCACCGCAGCCGATTTCGCGACCTTTCGACAATCTGATAAAGTGCCGCCATGCGAAGCGGCGATGCCGAGCCATATTTTCGCTTTCGCCTCACTCCCGGTTTCTTCGCGCACCTGTTCAAGGCGGTGTGCAAACAGCATCACTTGCCGCTCGCGCCGATGCTGCGGCGCGTGATCCCCGAGGATGGGGTCGTGCTCGACGTGGGGGCGCATGCCGGCCAGTTCGCCAAGCTCTTCGCCAAGCTTGCGCCCAAGGGCTTCGTCTATGCCCTCGAGCCGGGGACTTACGCGCGCAGGATCTTGCGTGTCGCCATCCGCGCCAACGGCTTGCGCAATGTCGCGATCCTGCCGTTCGCCTTGGGTGCGCAGAGCGGCGTTGCGATGCTGAGCATCCCGGTCAAGGCTTCGGGGTCTTACGGTTTCGGGCTATCGCATATCGGCGCTCCGGACCGGCCGGGCGAGCGCGAGGCGGTGGCGATGACGACGCTCGACGAAGCGGTGGACGCGCTTGGCCTGACGCGGCTCGACTTCGTCAAGGCCGATATCGAGGGCTATGAGCTGCAGCTCGTGCTCGGCGCGCAACGCACGCTCGCGCGGCTGAAGCCGGCCCTCCTGATCGAGATCGATCCCGGACGCCTTCTCCGCGCGGGAGATTCGATGGAGGCGCTGTGGCAGGCGCTCGTGGCGCTCGGCTATCGCCCGGTCGAACCGACGCCCGAGCAAACGCCGATCGCGTCGCCGCGCGGCGGCGACGTGCTCTGGCTTCCGCCGCTTTCTCGCTAGCCGCAAGGAGGATCGATGTTCATCTTCGCGCCGCCGACGCGCCTCAAGACGGAAGTGCATTGCCGGCTTCCCGACCGCTTCCGCACGAAGGCGCGCACCGATTGGTCGGAGGCCAACCGGCTCGGCCAAGAGGTCGACTGCTTCATCGAGGGGCCGAGCTTCGATCGCGACGGCAATCTCTATTTCGTCGACATCCCGTTCGGCCGCATCTTCCGCCTTTCGCCCGCCGGTCAATGCGATCTCGTGGTGCAGTATGACGGCTGGCCCAACGGGCTCAAGATCCACAAGGACGGGCGCATCTTCGTCGCCGACTACAAGAACGGGCTCGTTCTCATCGATCCCAAGGCCGGCACGGCGAAGACGCTTCTGGGCAGCCGCCATAGCGAAGGCTTCAAAGGCTTGAACGATCTCGTCTTCGCCAAGGACGGCGCCTGCTATTTCACCGACCAGGGCCAGACCGGGATGCACGATCCGACGGGCCGGGTCTATCGCCTGGGCGCGGACGGCCGGCTCGACCTCTTGATGAGCACGATCCCGAGCCCCAACGGCATCGTCCTCAACATGGCCGAGAACCGGCTCTTCGTCGCGGTGACGCGGCAAAACGCGGTGTGGCGCGCGCCCTTGATGCGCGACGGATCGGTGTCGAAGGTGGGGACATTCCTGCAGCTTTCGGGCGGCCAGGCGGGACCCGACGGCTTGGCGCTCGACAGCGAGGACGGCATCTATGTCTGCCATCTCGGCGTCGGCATCTGGCGCTTCGATGCGAACGGCCAGCCGACGCACCTGATCGAGCCGTGCGTCGGCCATCACATGACGAACCTCGCCTTCGGCGGCCCCGGCAACCGCCAGCTTTTCATCACCGAATCCGACACCGGCACGATCCTGCGCTGCGAGGCGCCGTTCGCGGGCAAGCCCATGTTCTCGCATCAGGCGTGAGTGCTGCGGCGGCCGTCTGGACGCGCGTTGGGCGCTCTTGTACGAATGCGGGCGGGCGGCGGCGGGAGAAGGGCGATGGCGCACACGATGACGCTCGACAAGGACGTGGCCGTCCCGATGCGCGACGGCGCGCGCATCAGCGCCAACGTGTTCCGGCCCGAGGCACCGGGGAAATACCCCGTGCTCATGACATTCGGGCCCTACGGCAAGGACGTCCATATCAGCCAGAGCATGCCGCCCGCCTGGGAGGTCGTGCAGAAGCGGTATCCGCAGATCCTCGAGCATTCCTCGTGCAAGCATCTGGTGTTCGAGACGCCCGATCCCGAAGTGTGGGTCCCGCACGGCTATGTCGTGATGAAGGTCGATTCGCGCGGCGCCGGCAAGTCGCTGGGCAAGCTCGACATCAACGCGCCGGCCGAGTTCCGCGATTTCTACGACGCGATCCAATGGGCCGGCGTGCAGCCATGGTCCAACGGCAAGATCGGGCTTTTGGGCATCTCCTACTACGCCGCCGGCCAATGGGCGATCGCGGCGCAACGCCCACCTTATCTTTCGGCGCTGCTGCCGTGGCAAGGCACGTACGATTTCTTCCGCGACCGCACGCGGAGCGACGGCATCTTCTCCGCCGGGTTCCTCGATCGCTGGTGGAACCGCACGGTGCTCCGGAGCCAATACGGCAATCCCGACACGCCCTATCTCGACATCGTGACGGGCGAGCGCAGCACCGGCCCCGCGAGCCTTTCGCCGGCCGAGCTCAAGGCGAACCGCGAGGACTATATCAACAACGTGCTTGCGCACCCGACGCTCGATGCGTGGTACCGCGAGCGCAGCCCCGACATCGCGAACATCGAGATCCCGACGCTCGCGGTCGCCAACTGGGGCGGGCTTGCGCTCCACCTGCGCGGCACCATTGCCGGATGGATCGGCATTTCCTCGCGCGAAAAATGGCTGAAGGTGCAGTCGGGCCCTTACTTCATCACCTTCCTCATGCCCGAGACGGTGGCGATGCAGCGCCGGTTCTTCGATCGCTATCTCAAAGGCCTCGACAACGGCTGGGAGAACGAGCCGCGGATCGAGGTCGAGGTGCGCTCGGCCGACGACAAGGTGAAGCGCAAGATCGCGGCGAAGGACTGGCCGCTGCCGGGAACGAACTGGACCAAGCTCTTCCTCGATGCGAACGCCAAGACGCTCGGGCCGAACGCGCCCGCCGCCGCGGCGAGCGCGGCTTATCCGGCATTGAGCGAAGGCGTGACCTTCACCACGGCGCCGCTCGAGAAAGAGATGGAGCTCGCGGGGCCGGTGAAGTTGCGGCTTCATCTGTCCTCAAGCCTCGACGACGCCGACATCTTCGCGACGCTTCGCGCCTTCGATCCTTCGGACAAGGAAGTCGTGTTCTTCAGCTCGACGGCGCCGCGCGCACCCGTCTCGCAAGGGTGGCTACGCGTGTCGCAGCGCAAGCTCGACCCCGCGCGCACGACCGAGTGGCGCCCTTATCACACACACGACGAGGTACAGAAGCTGACGCCCGGCGAGATCTATGCCGTCGATGTCGAGATCTGGCCGACGAGCCTCGCGCTGCCCAAGGGCTATCGCCTCGCGCTCACCGTGCAGGGGCAGGATTTCGCCCGCCCCGGCATGTCGCGCGACACCGACACCGGCTGGTTCACGCACGACGATGCGCGCGACCGGCCGCCTTCGAGCTTTTCCGGCACGCACACGATCCACGCCGGCGGCAAGTACGATTCCTTCCTGCAGCTGCCTGTGATCGCATGAGGAGAACGCCATGACCGATCTCTACGACCGGCCGCAGGCCGACGGGCGCAACGAGCCCGAGCCGGTGGTGTGGGAGCGCTGGCAGAAGAAGCGCACCTTCGTGCGCGCGCTCGAAGGCACTTACGGCGAGGTCTACCGCCAGCTTCTGGCGCAGCCGCGCGTCTATCACTTCAAGGACTTCAAGTGGAAGGGCGGGCCGCAGCTCTACGGCAAGCAGGTCATCAATCCGCAGCAGACCGAGGTGGCGCAGTCGATCGAGACGCATGTCGAAGTGCTGGCGCCCGGCGCCTATGGCCAGAAGCACGGCCATATGAACAGCGCCGTCTTCTACATCCTCAAGGGGCGCGGGCACGACGTCCACGACGGGCGCCGCATCGACTGGAAGGCGGGCGACGCCATGATCGTCGAGAACGGCTGCGTCCATCAGCATTTCAACGACGATCCCGACAACGAGGCGATCGTGCTGGTGATGAAGGCGAAGCCGCTTTTCCTGTTCATGCACCTCCTGTTCCAGAAGATCGTGTCCTACCCGCCCAACACGCCGCCCGAAGGACACGAGGACTATCAGCCCCCGATCGATTGGTGAGCGCCATGAAGATTCTCCATGAGAGCGACTTCGCCCATGTCGGCAAGGGTACGTGCGATTTCCGCAAGGACCAGATCGCCGATTCCGCAAAATTCCGGAAGGGCTACGACGACCTCAAGAACATCGTGCACGCCGAGGAGATGCCGTTCGAGCAGTCGCCCGACGGGCTCCTGAAGCATCTGATGCACGAGCGGCTTCTGACCAAGGAATGCTGCATCGAGGCCTATATGCAGTTCATCCCCGGCGGCGGGCGCACGGGCAAGCATCGCCACATGTGGGAGGAAGTGGTCTTCGTCGCCGAGGGACGCGGCTACGACCTGCACTGGGACCTGAAGTTCGAGTGCCTCGACGCCTTCGCCTGGGACTGGGAGGAGGAGCCCAAGACCTGCGAATGGTCGCGCGGCGATTTCATCTACATCCCGCCCTTCTCGATCCACCAGCACTTCAACCTCGACCCCAATGCCGAAGCGCGGCTCGTCGTCATCTCGAACCGCATCGTGCGCGCGATGGGCTTCGACTGGCTCGATCAGCTCGAGAACGCGCCGGGATATGAAGGCAAGCGCGGCTAAGGACGAGCCTTCCTAGACGTATTCCGGCTCCCGGCCGCGGTCCAAGGCATCGCCGCCCGCGACGATGCCGTCGAGATACCGTTCCCACACCATGAGATTGATGCGGCAGGCGTTGACGACCTGGTCGGCGACGCCGAGCCGTCCGGCTTCGGCCGCGACCGTATGCCAGCCAAGATTGGAGTGCGCGATGTCGGCGGCCTCGTGCAGCTCGAAGAAATCGAGTTCCGAGTTCTTGAGCCCGAAGAGCTTGGCCCAGCGTGGCCGTTCCATGCCGAACCAGCCGCGCTTCCTAAACTCGCCAGCGCCATAGCCCGGGATGTTGGCGCGCTCGGCGCAGGTGTTGGCGATCAACCCCTCGAGCCAATGCCGGTTCGACATCAGCGCTTCCCAGGCGAGCCAGCAGAGCTGCGTCGAGACGAGGAGGCGCGCGTTGCGGATGTCCTTGCGCGCGAGCCCGATGCGCACGCCGAGATCCTCGAGGATGGCCCAATGCGGCCGCCCATGCCCGTGCTCATGGTCGGCGATGATCTCTTCGCTGCACGCGCCGATGATGCGCAGCTTCGTGTCCCAGTCGGGGCAGTTGGTGGCGACGCGCAGCTTCAGCACCGAGTTGCGCTGACGCGTGTTCTGCCGGTGTTGCAGCACGAACATCCGAGCGCGGCCCTTGGTCATCGGCTCGCGGAAGAAGCGCACGCGGCGCGCGTAATCGTCGACGACGCGGTCGAGCCGCGCCACCACGTCGCTCGCCGCCGCCCGCGCGGGTTTTCTCGCCGTTGCCTGACGCGCCATCGCACATCCTCCGTCGCTTGCCGCGCAACCTATCGGCTTGCATCGCATGGGGCAATCGCATCATAACCTCGGCGCAACGGGAGGAGCCCATGGCCGACAACCCGATCCGCATCGGCGAATTCGCAAAGCCCCATGCGGACCTGCGCGAATGGATCGCGCGCGTCGAGTCGATCGGCGAGCTGAAACGCGTCTCGGGCTGCGACTGGAAGCTCGAGATGGGCGCCGTCGCGGAAATGATCTACCAGGCGAGCCCCGAGAACCCGCCCGCCATCCTGTTCGACAAGATCAAGGACTATCCGCCCGAGATGACGGTGCTGTCGGGCATGACCAACTCGCCGCGCCGGCTCGCGCTCACGCTCGGCTTGCCGATGCCGAACCATCCCTTGGACGTGGTACGGGCTTATCGCGACCGGATGAAGCGGTTCGAGCTCATGCCCAACGTCTTCGTCAATGGCGGCCCGGTGCTCGACCACGTCGATCGCGACGACGACGTCGATCTTTTCAAATTCCCGGTTCCGTTCCTGCACGAGCTCGACGGCGGGCGCTATATCGGCACCGGCGACCTCGTCGTCATGCGCGATCCCGAGACCGACTGGGTCAATGTCGGCACATATCGCGTGATGATCCACGACCGCAACACGGTGGGATTGTGGATGTCGCCCGGCAAGCATGGCCGCCAGATCCGCGAGAAATATTTCCGCGAGGGCAAGCCCTGCCCGGTCGTGATCTGCTGCGGCCAGGATCCGCTCCTGTTCCTGTCGTCGGGCAACGAGGTGTCGTTCGGCGTCTCGGAGTTCGCGCACGCGGGCGGCCACCGCGGCGTGCCGTTCGACACGCTGAGGAGCGAGCTTCACGGCCTGCCGATGCCGGCCGCGGCCGAGATCGTGCTCGAAGGCGAAATCGTGCCCGACGAGCTCAAGGGCGAAGGGCCGTTCGGCGAATGGACCGGCTATTACGCAAGCTCGGTGCGCGAGGACCCGGTCGTGCGCATCCGCCGCGTCTATCACCGCACCAACCCGATCCTCACCATGGCGCGGCCGGGGCGGCCGCCATCCGACTATTCGCTGAGCAAGTGCGTCATCAAGTCGGCGATGATCTGGGACCAGGTCGAGAAGGCGGGGCTTCCGGGCGTCGCCGGCGTGTGGTGCCACGAGGCGGGCGGCGGGCGGCTCTTCAACATCATCGCGGTGAAGCAGGCCTATCCCGGCCACGCGAAGCAGGCGGGGCTTCTCGCCTCCGGCGCGCATGCGGGCAATTATCTCGGCCGCTTCGTCGTGGTCGTCGACGACGACATCGACCCGACCAACAGCTTCGACGTGATCTGGGCAATCGCGACGCGATGCGACCCGGCGGAGGACATCGATACAATCCGGCGCGCCTGGTCGGGCGCGCTCGACCCGCGGAAGCGCAAGGGCGAGTTGCACAATACGCGCGCGATCGTCGATGCGTGCCGGCCCTACGAGATGCTGAAGGATTTTCCGCCGGTCGCCGAATCAAGCCCCGAGCTGCGCGCCAAGACACGCGCGAAATGGGGCCATCTCCTCACGGACGGGAAGTAGAGCGCGCGGGCTGGGCCCGCTACTGGTTCTGCGCCTGGTTGCCCGGCTTGACGACAGGCGGGTGGCTCAGGATGAAATCGACCGGCGAGCCGTCCTCCTCGGTGCGGAAGGCGACGACCACGCCGCGGTCGTCGAGCCAGACCTGCCAATGCTTCGAGCCGACGACGTCGTAATGGTGCAGCTGCAGTTCCTTGCCGTCGAGCGTCACCGGCTGAACATTGCCACCGCTCACATTGACCGGCTCGATGTGGCCGGTCTTGGTCGACATCATGCAGTCGGTCTCGAGCACGTGCTGCGCCCAAGGATTGGAGGGATGGACCTGGGGTGGCGCGTCGATCTTGCCTGTTGGCGTCGTCAGCTCGAACGTGTCACCCTTGGCTTCGCCATGAACCTTGATGCTGTCGCCGTTGGTGACGGTGACGGCGTCGAAGCCGACGAGCCGGTCGTCGCGCCATTGCTCGGTGCGGGTCCCCTCCTCGCGGTACATGACGATGCCGAGGACTTTCACCGCCACGCGGAGGTCGCTATGCACCTCGGCGGCGGCGCCCTCGTTGTCGACGGTATTGGTGTAGGTCCCGATGGTGCCGTAGCGCGGATGCTCGATGTGGTACTCATAGACGACCTGCGACGCCATGGCCGCGGGCGCAAACAATGTCAGCGCGGCGGCAAGCGCCGTCCCCTGCCACTTGGTCACGTCACGAATCCCCATCACTATACGATTCTACCCTAACAGAACGGCCGAGAACAACGATCCATTGCAACCAACCGGCGGACACGCACTTTATTTGCTCGCCATTTCCGGGGGATAAGGAGAAAAAAATGGGCGAATTCGAGGCTCGTACCCCGCGCGCACCGGTCTTCGGACGCCGCGCCATGGTCGTATCCGGCCATTCCGCCGCGACGCTCGCGGGAATCGCCGCGCTGAAGCGCGGCGGCTCGCTGGCCGATGCCATGATTGCCGCCTCGGCGGCGCTCGCCGTGGTGCTGACGCACGCGACCTCGATGGGCGGCGACTGCTTCATACTTTATTATGATGCGGCGTCCCGTCGCACCTTGGGCCTAAACGCCTCCGGCATCGCGCCCGCGCTCGCGACGCCCGAGCACTTCGCCCAGGGCATGAAGACGCGCGGGCCCTTGGCGCCGGTCGTGCCCGGCCTCGTGCGCGCGTGGGAGGCGATGCACCGCCGCTTCGGCAAGCTCTCCTGGCGCGAGCTGTTCGAAGACGCGCTCGACCTGGCCGAGAACGGGCATCCGGTGAGCCGCGTGCTCGCCGACCGCCTGCCTGACGACCGCGCTCTCCTCGAATCGGATCCCGGCTGCGCCGCGCTCTACCTGCCGGGCGGGCGTCCGGTGCAGGCGGGCGATCTGTTCCGCCAGCCGGCGCTCGCGAAGACGCTCCGCGGCGTGGCCGAGCAGGGTGCCGACAGCTTCTATCGCGGCGAGACGGCGCGCCGGATCGGCGCCTATTTCGAGGCACGCGGCGGGCTCATGCGCGAGGCGGACCTCGCGGCGATGGAGCCGATGTGGGTCGAGCCGGCGAGCGCATCCTATCGCGGCCACCGCGTCATGGTGATGCCGCCCAATTCCTATGGCGTGCTGCTGCTCCTCCAGCTCGAGGGGCTCGAGGCTGTGCCGAGCGCCGAGCTCGTCGCCGATCCGGTCCGGCGCGTCGGCTGGCAGATGAGCGCGATGAAGGCCGCGTTCGAGCACGGGCGTCCACTCATCGCCGATCCGCGCGATATTCCCGACGCGGTTGCGCGCGCGCTCGATCCTGCACTCGCGGCGAAGATGCGCGCGGCCGTGCTCGCGACCGCGCCCAAGACGCTCGTGCCCGAGCGCGGCGGCACGTCGTGCCTCATGCTTGCCGACACTGCGGGCAACGCCGTCTGCGTCGTGCAGAGCGTCTTCAACGTGTTCGGCAGCGCCTTCCTCGAGCCCTCAACCGGGCTTCTCTTCAACAACCGCATGCAGGGTTTCACCCATCGCGCGGGGCAGCCCAACAGCGTGGGCCCGGGCAAGCGCCCGGCACACACGCTTTGCCCCATCATGGTGCTGCGCGACGGCACCCCGCGCTTCGTGCTCGCGAGCCCGGGCGGGGTGAGCCAGACGCTCACGGCGGCGCAGGTGCTGACGCATCTCGTCGATGGCGGGCGCGATGTCGCGGCCGCGGTCGAGGCGCCGCGCTGGTGCAACGCGCAAGAGGGGCGGTTCCTCATCGACAGCGAATTCCCGGAATCGGTGCTACCCGCCCTCGCCGCGATGGGGCACGAGGTAAGCCGGTCGCCCGATCCCTATTTCTATGGCTCGGCCAAGGCGATCGAATTTTTGGAGCCTGGCACGCTCGCCGGCGCCGGCGATCATCGCCGCGAGGCTTTTGCCCTAGGCTATTGACCGTCGTCAGAAACTTCCCAGCGCAGCCCCCATAGGTGCGCACGGCCCAAGGAGGACCAGATGAAGCTCACGCTCTACTACGCGCCCGTCACCTGCGCGCTCGCGCCTTATATCACGCTCACCGAAGCAGGCGCGGAGTTCGAGGTTCGTCCCGTCAATCTGCGCAAGGGCGAGCACCGCACGCTCGAATACCTGAAGCTCAATCCAAAGCATCAGGTTCCGACCCTGATGATCGACGGCGCGCCGCTGACGGAAAATCCCGCGATTCAGGTCTGGATCGCGCGCAACTTCCCGAAAGCGAAGCTGCTCCCTGATGACCCGATGCAGTACGTGCAGGCGATCTCGATCCTGTCCTTCTGCGCGTCGGGCATCCATCCGTTCCTGTTCCGCATCAACTCTCCGCAGCTCGTCTGCGACCTGCCGGACGCCGAGCCGGTCGTGAAGCGGCTCGCGCAAAAACAGCTGTTCGAGAAGTTCGAGGTGGCGGAAGGGCTGCTGGCCGGCCGGGAATGGTTCTTCGACCATTTCACTGCGGCGGACGCACATTTCTTCTGGTGTTTCCGGCGTGGCACGCTGTTCCCGCTCGACCAGTCGCAGTTCAAGAACTGCGCGGGCCATTTCGAGCGGATGAAGCAGCGGCCATCGGTCCAGAAGCTTCTCGCTTACGAGAAAGAAGTGCAGGACGCATTCGCCCGCGCAGCGTAGCGTAGCGCCGCCTACTCGATCGCCGCGGCTTCGCGCAGGCTCTCGATGAGCGAGGTGCGCAAGAGGAAGGCGCGGGCGCGCACAGGATCCTCCGCGGTTCGCCGCAATTCGTCGTGATTGCGCTGCCGCACCGCCGGGTCGCGCTCCTCGAGGCGGCGGCGGTTGCGGATCGTCTCGGCCTGGGTGTGCGCCAACGCGACATGGCGGCGCTGACGCTCGTAGCGGTCGAGCACGTCGAGCGCGGCGTCGCCGCGCAGGATAGCGACGAGCTTTTCCGCGAGGTTGAATGCGTCGTGCACGCCGCTGTTCATGCCCATGGCGCCGATCGGGCTGTTCACGTGCGCGGCATCGCCCGCAAGGATGGCGCGGCCCATGCGGAAGCTCGTCGCCACGCGCTGATGCACGGCGTAGAGATTGGTGCCGACGATCTCGTAGGGCGCGCCGGCATCGAGGAAGCGCGCTAGCCGTTCCTGGAGCGTGGCGGGGGCGAGGAGCGCGTCGGGATCGTCCTCGGGCGAGGTCGGGAAATGGACGCGCCAGCGCTCGGGCGGCCCTTTCCAGTGAAAGAGGTTGGACCACTCGTCAGGATCGGAGATGTAGTTCCGGTGCGCGTAGCCGTGGCGCGCGAAATCGTAGGCGACCTCGATGTTGAGCGTGCGGTCGGGATAGGTGAAGCCCTCGAACTCGATGCCGAGCTCCTTCCTTACGATGCTGCGCGCGCCTTCGGCGCTGACGAGGAACGAGCCCGCAAGACGCAGCTCCACGCCATCGGCGCCGACGCATTGGGCGACGATGCCGCCGGCGCTTTGCGAAAACCCTTGGAACCGCGTCTCGAGCCGGAGATCGATGAGCGCGTTCTCCTGCGCGAGCGCGAGCGCCTCCTCGACCACCTTGATGCGCTCGCATTGCAGGACATAGGGAAAGCGCGTGTCGTCTTTCAGCACGGCATGGTCGAACGCGGCGATCAGTCCCTCGCGCCGGTCCCAGTAGTGGAACACCGGCGCCACGATGCCGCGCGGCTCGAGCCGCTCGTAGAGGCCGATGCGGTCATAAAGCTCGAGCGTCGCCGGATGGTTGGTGCCGGCGCGCGGCACCTGCTCGAGGAAATTGCCGGGACCCAGCTCTTCGACGACAACGCTTGCGATCCCCTCCTTCGCGAGCGCGAGCGCGAGGCAGAGCCCGACGGGCCCCGCGCCGATGATGACGACAGGAGCGGGCGGCGCCACGTCAAGCCTTCGGCACGACCTCCTTCACGGCGCCGGCCCAGCCGGTGTGCGTGAGGTCGAACACATTGCCGAGCGGATCGCGATACTTGCATTCGTAGAACGAGTTGGGCGAGGTCGGCCGGCCAGCGAGATATGTGGCGCCGGCCGCCTGCGCCTTCTCCTCGGCCTCGGCGAGATCGTCGACCCACATGCCGAAATGGTAGATGCCGGGCCGTTCGCCCTCCTCGACCCTGAGGAGCGCCACATTCACCGTGCCGTCCGACACATAGACACCGCGCCGCGCCGTGCCGGCGCGCTTCATGTCGAAGGCCTGCTCGAAGAACTGCGCCGCCGCTTCCGGATCGGGGACGAGGATGGCGATGTGACGAAGCTTGGCCATGGCAGGGTCCTGTCGAACTGCGAAGGTGCCGGAAGATTAAGTCGTCACGACAGGCGGCGCCACAGCGCCGTTCCCTCGACGGCGTGCCAGGCCCGCGAGGATTGCGAGGCAGGCTTTCATCGCGCGCCCGTAAGCGCCGCGAACGACGTCGCTTCGAGGCCCGCCTGCGCCATGGCCGAGCGCACGCCGGGATCGGTGAGCGCGTCGAGCTCGCGTCGGCCATCGTAAGCATCGGGCCACGCGCCGCTGCCGGAAAAGCGCCGGGTCGCGGCGTGGACATAAAGCTCGGACACGCCTTCGGGCAGGCGCGCGAGATATCCCGCGACGCGGCGTGCGCTCATTGCGCCGCTATCAGAGAGGCCGAGGAGCCAATCGTTGCAGCAGATGCCGGCCGCGCCGAAGAGGCTTTTCATGCGCCGCGCGCGGTGCGCCTGGACGAGCCAGGCGAGAAGCCGTGCGCCAAGCCGGTCGCCGGTCGCGCGCCAGGCGAGAAGCGGCGGCTCACGCGGGATGCGGATCGCGCGGATGCCGTACTCGGGCGCGAGCCGCAGCAGCGCATCCCGCACGACCGGATGCATGTGGAAATGATGGTGCGCGTCGACATGGTCAAGCGCGAGGCCGGTGCGGCGGAAGGCGTCGAGTTGGGCGCGGATTTCGGCCTCCACTTGGCGCCGCGCCGCGGCGCGGCAGAAGATCGAAATGCCGGCGCGGATCACATCGCTGCCGAAGCGCCCGTCGCTGCCGACGAGATCGGGAACCTGCTCGGGCGGCAAGCACGGCTTGCCGTCGACGAGCACGAGATGGAGGCCCACGGCGAGCTTCGGCAGGCGGCGCGCGCGCAGGACCGCGTCGTCCACGGCATCGGCGGTTACCATCAGGCTCGCGGCCGAGAGGATGCCTCTTACGTGGCCTTCCTCGACCGCTTCGTTGACCGGCACGGCGAGGCCGAAATCGTCCGCGGTCACGATCAGGCGCTTCATCCCACCGCACCGGGCTCGCAGGGAAGCCTCACGCGCGCCGATCTTCCTCGCCTCCTTGGCGAAAGTGCTGCGGTTTTCATACTTTGGGGTCAATCGCGCAAGGCAAAATGTTAGCTCGCGCCGACAGTTGCAACGCGCGGCATCACATTCTCGGCGAAGGCGCGCATCGAGCGCCGCACCTTCTCCTCGGGCATGAGCCCGAAATCCATGAGAAGCGCCACATGGCCGATCCCCATGCGGGCGAGCTCGCGGATCTTGCCGGCGACCGTCTCGGCCGAGCCGAAGAGCGCGAGCCCGCTCGCGAGCACGTCGTCATAGGTCTGGCGCCGCGCGTAAAGGCGGGTCGCGACGTAAAGATCGAAGGGTCCGGCGGCGTCGCGCCGCGCCGCCTCGTCGCTCTCGGCGACGTAACAGTGAAAGGTGTAAATCGCGTCATCGGCATCGGCCGCGTGCCCGGCCTCGGCCTGGCCGCGGCGATAGGCATTTTGCAGCTCGCCGACATCGGCGAAACTCGCCGCCGTGGCATAAGGGATCGCCATCACGCGGTTCCCTTGCCGGCCGATATGGTACGACGCCTCGCGCGCGAGCGCCGCGACATAGATCGGCGGCGTCGGCTGCTGCAGCGGGCGAACGTTGAGCGCCACGTCCTCGATCGTGTGGAAGGCGCCGCGATGGCTGACACGCTCGCCCGCGAGGAGGCGCCGCACCAGCAGCAATGTCTCGTCGAAGCGCGCGCGCTTATCCTCCGCTGAAACGCCGAAGCCGGCGAATTCGTGCTTCAAGTAGCCCGACCCGAAGCCGAGAACGAGCCGGCCCGCGGACAGCACGTCCAACATCGCATAGCTCTCGGCAACGATCAGCGGATTGTGGAACGTCAAAGTCGAGATCGCAGGGCCGAGGCGCAGGCGCTGTGTCTTTTGTGCGAGCGCGGCAAGCATCACCGCGGGATTGGGCACGACGCCATATTCATGAAAATGATGCTCGGCGACGAAGAGCGCATCGTAACCAAGCGCTTCCGCCGCCGCCGCCGCGCGGAAAAGCTGGGCGTAGTACTCCGCTACCGAGCGCGCGCCGGACGGATGGTGATCCATCACGGAGAAGAGCGAATATCGCATGGTTGTGCTCACGCAACGGAGCCTAACACCAAAGTCCGGGTTGTCACGCCTCGGCGCGGCGCGCAGGATCGCGCGGTCGACTCCCCTGTTGGGAGCAAGGGAATATGGTGAAAGAAAGATGGATGCGGGCGGGCTACGAACCGTCCTTGTGGGAGACGCTAGCGGATCCGATCGTGCTGAGCCTCATGCGGGCCGACGGAATTGCGCGGAAAGACGTGCTGTCGGCAGTCACGGATGCGCTCAGTGGCCGCGAGCCAACGCCGGATCCGCGCGTGCGGGAACGGCTGGGCGTGGCGGAATGGGCTGGCTGACGGCGTAAAGATTCGTAACTCGTCCCGGTGGACTCAAAGCGCGGCGCTCAGCGCGCGCCGCGGATCGCGCGCCACAGGACCTCCGGCGTCGCTGGCATCGCCACATGATGAATGCCGAGCGGCGCCAGCGCATCGGCGAGCGCGTTCGACACCGCCGGCAGCGCGCCGACGCAGCCCGCCTCGCCCGCGCCCTTGACGCCCAGCGGATTGGTCTTGGTCGGCACCGGATTGCCCTCGAGCCGGATCGCGCAAAGATCATCGGCGCGCGGCATGGCGTAATCCATGAACGAGCCGCTCACGAGCTGGCCGTCCTTGTCGAAGCGAATGTCCTCGAGGAGCGCCTGGCCCACCCCCTGCACGATGCCGCCGCAAATCTGCCCCTCGAGCAGCAGCGGATTGAGCACGGTGCCCACATCGTCGACGACGGTATAGCGCAGGATCTCGACCTTGCCGGTGTCGGGATCGATCTCGAGCTCGCACACATGCGTGCCGTTCGGGAAATTGTCTATGGGCGCGCTGTAGACAGCGCTCTCGACGAGGCCCACTTCCATCCCCTGCGGCAGGTTGCGCGGATCGAGCGATGCGCGCGCGACCTCGGCCATGCTGAGCGTGCGGTTCGATTTCGGCGACGCGAACACGCCCTCGGCAAACGTCACCTCCTCGTCCGCGGCCTGCATCATCTTGGCGGCGATGCGGCGGCCCTTGGCGATGATCTTGTCGGTCGCCATGAGGAAGGCCGAACTGCCGATCGTCGCCGTGCGCGAGCCGCCCGTCCCTTCGCCGAACGACACCTTGTCGGTGTCGCCCTGGATGTAGCGCACATCCTTGGGATCGAGCCCAAGCCGGTCGCAGACGAGCTGCTTGTAGATCGTCTCGTGCCCCTGCCCCTGCGTGATCGAGCCCGAGAGCAGCGTCACGCCGCCGCCGCGGTCGAAGCGGATCTCCGCGCCCTCGAATCCCGGCGCGGCCGCACGCTCGATGCTGTTCGAGACGCCGAGCCCGCGCAGCTTGCCGCGCGCGCGCGCCTCCTCGCGGCGCGCGGGGAAGCCGGCGCGGTCGGCGAATCCCAACGCCATGTCCATGCCGCGCCGGAACTCACCGCAATCGAAAGTGAAGGTGAGGCCGGTTTTGAACGGCATCGCCTCGGGCGGGATGAGATTGCGCCGCCGCAGCTCGACCGGGTCGATCTTGAGCTGCGCCGCGGCGATATCGATCGTGCGCTCGATCACGTAGGCATATTCGGGCCGTCCGTTGCCGCGATAGGCGCGCATCGGATTCGTGTTGGTGAAGACGCCGGTCACGTCGGCATGGATCGCGGGCGTCCGGTAGACGCCGGCGAGCGTGCCGAGATTGCCGACGAACACGTTGCCGCCGGTCTGGAGATAGGCGCCGAGATTGGCGATGACGTGGACGCGGAAACCGAGAAACGTGCCGTCGCGATCGAGCGCCAATTCCGCCGTCGTGTGATTGTCGCGCGCCTGCGCGTCACCAAGAAAGGCTTCCGCGCGCGTGCTGTTCCACTTCACCGGACGCCCGACCGCCTTCGCCGCGAGCAGCACGAGCCCGACCTCGTTGTAGACGGCGGACTTCATGCCGAAGCTGCCGCCGATGTCGCCGGCGACGACGCGGACGCGGCTCTCCGGAACCTTGAGCACGGCGTGCGCAAGCTCGGCTCGGAAATTATGCGTGCGCTGGAGCGTCGTGTAGATGGTGTAGCGGTCCTCGATCGGGTCGTATTCGCCGATCGAACCGCGCGGCTCCATGGTGGCGCCGGTGACGCGGTTGATGACGAGATCGGCGCGCACGACATGGTCTGCGCGCGCAAACGCGGCGTCGGTTTTCTCCTTGCTGCCTTCGAGATGGACGAAGCAGATATTGTCGGGGCAGTCGTCCCACACGCGCGGCGCGCCCGGCCCGATCGCCTCCTTGGCCGAGACGATCGCCGGCAGCGGCTCGTACTCGATATCGATCAGCTCGGCAGCGTCCGCCGCCTGGGCATAGGTATCGGCGACGACGAAGGCCACGTAGTCGCCGACCCATCGGACGCGGTCCTTCACCAGCGCCGGAAAGCGGGGCCGATAGAGCGGCGAGCCGTCGCGCCGCTTCGGCCCGGTCGGCACCGGGAGATCGCCCCAGCCCGAGGCTTCCCAGTCGGCGCCGGTGAGCACAGCGAGCACACCCGGTGCCGCCTTGGCGCGCGTGGTGTCGAGCCGGCGAATGCGCGCGTGCGCATGGGCCGCGCGCAGCACATAGCCGAACGCCATGCGCGGAAACACCATGTCGTCGACATAGCGGCCGCCGCCGCGCAGAAGGCGCGGATCCTCGAACCGGGGCACACCTTGGCCGAGCGCGAACTGTCCCATCAGATCTTCTCCGCGACGATGATGTGTTCGACGATCCTTCCCTCGCCAGTCGCCTTCTGCATGTTGCGCGCGCGCTCCGCGAAATCGGTCTCGCCCATGGCGACGTCGTTGCGCATGAGCGGCGGCTCGCCGCGTGCGGTGCGGGCCGCCATCTCGTTGCGGAAGGCGAGGATCGCCGGCGTCTCGTCGATCGTCTCGAGGATGCGCAAACCCGCACCTTCGAGGGCGGCGCGCATCTCCGCGGGCGTGACAAGGAAACTCGAGGACGGATCGCGCGCCCACGGCAGCGGAAAGATCGGCTCTCCCTTGGGCCCGAGCTCGGCCTCGGCGCAGACAAAGCGCCCGCCGCGCACGAGGACGCGCGCCACCTCGGCGGCGAGACGCGGCTTGTCGGGAATGTTCATGGTGACATTGTGGCACCAGACGCAATCAAAGCTCGCATCCTTGTATGGCAGCGACAACGCGTTCCCTTCGCGGAATTCGATCCGCCCGCCAAGGCCGCAGCGCTCGCTGAGCGTTCGCGCGACCTCGACGAATTCCGGCGTGAGGTCGAGCCCGCTGACGACGCATTGGTGCTCGTGCGTCAGATAGCGCGACGCACCGCCGATGCCGAAGCCGAGATCGAGGACACGCGTGCCGGAGCGAAGCGACGCGTGTCTCGCAAGCTCCCTCGTTGCCACGATGCCGCGGCCATGAAGCTGATCGTAAGGTTGCAGATCCTCGATGGATGGCTTTTGCGGATCCTTCCCGGTGGCCTTGAGGGCCGCCTCGAGGCGCTGCAGGATTCCGCCGCGGCCGTAATGGCCTTGGACGATCGTCTCGGTTCCGGTCATCGTGCGCCCCTCGTATTTGCGGCAAATCCTATAAGCTGCCGCACGGCCCGCCAACCTGATAGGATCGGCGCCCGCGAACCGGGGGGCCGGAGTTGTGAGAAAACTGTTGCTCGGCATCGTCGCCGTGCTCATCGTGGCGGGCGGCGGGCTTTATTGGGGTTTGGCGATCTATCCAACGCGGCTCTTCCGCGCCTCGGTGGATGCAACGATCGCGGCGCTTCCGGCCGGATATTCGGCCTCCTACACAGGCGCCAGCTATTCGCTTTTTTCCAGCACCGCAATCCTCACCGGGGTCAGCGTCCACAGGCCGGAGCCGAACGCCTTCGACGTCGCGATCGAGCAGGTGACGCTCGTCCACCCCGCAACCGATATCGGCGCGTCCTGGGCGAAGGCCGCGGCCGATCCTGCCAAGATCGCGCCGGGTTTCGCGCTGCCGGTGGCCGACGAGGTTTCGCTCAAGGGTTTCACGTACCGCGGCGCCAACGACCGGGTGGCGCTTGCATCGATGCGCGTCTCGCATCCGCGGCTCTATCCGTGGGCGCTCCTCCATCCGGGTGTGCCATCGCTCGCAGAGGCGCGCGCCTCGCTCATGGCGCGCACGCACGCGCCGCAGCCTGGCGACTTTCTTCCGCTCCTGCGCGCCGAGGCGCTCTGGACGCTGGGCTTCGGCTACGACGCCTACGAGGCCGAGGGGCTCGATGCGCATGGCGGCGTGCCGGCGACCGAGAACGCACCGCCGACCGAAGTCTCCTACACGATCCAGAAGATGACCTCCGGCCGTTA
>DATIXQ010000125.1:0-9546 GCA_035518375.1 Allostellaceae bacterium
AGGGCGGTGTCCTGGGCCTCTAGACGACGGGGACCAAGGCGCGGGTCTAATGGCCGCACCGCCCTAAATCAAGCGCTGGAAATCCTCGCGCCCTTACGCCTCGCGTGCTACCCCTCTGCGCGCCGCGCGATGGTGCGGCCGTAGAATGCGTTAAGGACCCGGCACGCCATGTGCGGCATCACCGGCATGTGGGACATGAAGCGGCGCGAGGCGGCGGATGCATTGGCTGCCCGCGTCGGCGCAATGACAGACCGTCTCGTCCATCGCGGGCCCGACGCCGGCTCGCTGTGGCGCGACGACCCGGCGGGACTCGTCCTGGGTCATCGGCGGCTTTCGATCGTCGACCTGTCGCCCAACGGGGCGCAGCCAATGGAATCGTCGTGCGGCCGGTTCGTCATCTCCTACAACGGCGAAGTCTACAACGCGGCCGAGCTGCGCGCGCCGCTCGAGGCCGCCGGGCGGCACTTCCGCGGACACTGCGACACCGAGGCGATCGTCGAGGGCGCGGCAGTATGGGGCGTGCGTGCGACGATCGAGAAATGCATCGGCATGTTCGCCCTGGCGCTGTGGGATCGGCAAGAGCGCACGCTTTTCCTCGTACGCGACCGCCTCGGCATCAAGCCGCTCTACTGGACGATCGCGGACCGCCGCCTCGCCTTCGGCTCCGAGCTCAAGGCGCTGCGTGCGGGGCTCCCCGACCCATGGGAACTCGACCGCGACGCGATCGGGGCATATCTGCGGTACGGCTACATCCCGGCGCCGCGCACGATCTATCGCGGCGTGCAGAAGCTCGCCCCCGGCATGATCCTCACCGTACGCGCCGATGGTGAACCGCGCAGCGAGCCTTACTGGTCGCTCGCCACGATCGCGCAGCAAGGACAGACAAATCGGTTCGGCGGGAGTGAGGACGAAGCCGCCGACGAGCTTGATGCGCTTTTGCGCGACGCCGTCGGACGACGCATGGTGGCCGACGTGCCGCTCGGCGCCTTCCTGTCAGGCGGCATCGATTCCTCGACCGTGGTTGCGCTGATGCAGGCGCAGAGCGCACGCGCCGTTCGTAGCTTCACAATCGGCTTTCGCGAGCGCGACTACGACGAGGCGCAGCATGCGGCCGCTGTCGCGCGCCATCTCGGCACCGACCATACTGAGCTGTACCTCTCGCCGCAGCAGGCGCTCGACGTCGTGCCGAAGCTACCGACCATGTACGACGAACCCTTCGCCGACAGTTCGCAGATTCCCACCTTCCTCGTCTCGGAAATGACGCGGCGGCATGTCACGGTGGCGCTGTCGGGCGACGGCGGCGACGAGCTTTTTGCCGGCTATACCCGCTATTTCCGGGGCGAGACGATCTGGCGCGCGATCGACGTCTTGCCGCAGCGGGCGCGCGATCTCGCCGCGGCCGGCGTGCGCTCGATATCGCCGTCGGCTTGGTCTGCGCTCGCAACCGTCATTCCCGAGGCGCGGCGACCGGCGCAATTCGGCGACAAGATGCATAAGCTCGCGAACGTGCTCGCTGGAGAGAGCGAGGCGAGCTCGTTCTACCGGCAGGTGATAAGCCTGTGGCTCGACCCCGCACGCGTGCTCATCGGCGGCACGGAACCCAAGGGGCTGCTCGAGGATGCAAGCATCCGCGACCTTGTGCCCGATTTTGTCGAGCGCATGCAATATATCGACACACTCACTTATCTGCCCGACGACATCCTGACCAAGGTCGATCGCGCCTCGATGGCGGTGTCGCTCGAAGCGCGCGTTCCGATGCTCGACCATCGCGTTGTCGCCTTCGCGTGGACGCTGCCGCCCTCGATGAAGTCGGACGGCGGCATAGGTAAGCGCATTCTACGCAAAGTGCTCCATCGCTACGTGCCGCGCGAGTTGGTCGAGCGGCCAAAGCGCGGCTTCGCGATGCCGGTCGGGCAGTGGCTGCGCGGGCCACTTCAGGACTGGGCCTCGACGCTACTCGACGCGCGCCGCCTGGAACGTGAAGGTATCTTCCAGCCCGAACCGATCGTCACGCGCTGGCGCGAGCATCGCGAGGGAACGCACGACTGGGAGCAATCGCTCTGGCCGATCCTCATGTTCGAGGCGTGGAAAGAGCGCTGGATGGCGTAGTCAGTGCGCAGGCGCAGCATCGTCGAGCAATAGCTGCACGTCGTCCCGCCCCTGCCAGCGATCAGCGCGCAGATGTCCAGCCATGTGGAACGCGGCCCCGCCGCTCTGCAGCAACGCCGGCGCGAGCGGACCGTCGACGGCGCGGAATGCGATTGCCTTCACACGCCCAGCCCCCGCACCGTCAGCCAGGATGAGGCGCAGATGTGCGCTCCCCACGATTTCGGCGCGGAGTACGCGCATTTGCGGCAAGACGAAGCGCGGCTCGGGATTGCCGGTGCCGAACGGGCCGATGCGTTCAATGAGCGAAGTGAGCTCGGGCGTTGCAGCTGCTGCAGTCACGGCTCCATCGATCGTGAGCTCGGGCACCGGCTCGTCGTCGCCCAGCGCCTCGCGTGCGCGGTCTTCGAGGAAGGTCTTGAGCTCGACGAGGCGCGCCGCTTCGACGGTGAATCCTGCCGCCATCGCGTGTCCTCCGCCATTGACGAGGAGCCCGGCCTGGCGCGCGGCGATGATCGCGGGCCCGAGCGCCAGTCCGCGCACCGATCGGCCCGAGCCGCGTCCAATGCCATCATCGAGCGCGACGACGCAGGCGGGCCGGTTGTAGCGATCCTTCAGCCGGCTCGCGACGATGCCGACGACACCCTGATGCCAGCCTTCGCCGGCCGCGAATAAAAGCGCTGCCTTGGATCCGCTCTCGACCTGCTCAATCGCCTGCGCAAGTACCCGTGCCTCAATCTCGCGGCGCTCGCCGTTCAAGGCGTCGAGACGCACGGCTAGAGCGCGCGCTTCACCAGGGTCGTCAGTAGCGAGGAGGCGTGCGCCCAAATCCGACGCGCCGACACGGCCGCCAGCATTGACGCGAGGACCCAGCACGAAGCCTGCGTGATAGGCGCCAAGCGGCTCCGACACGCTCGCCACATCGGCCAAGGCCGCGATACCGGGATTACCGCGCTTCCTCATCACTTTGAGGCCCTGCGCCACCAGCGCCCGGTTAAGGCCCGTCAAGGGCACGACGTCGGCGACGGTGCCAAGCGCTACGAGATCAAGCCACGTGATGAGGTCGGGCTCGGCGCGGCTCTCGTACCAGCCGCTGCGGCGCAAGATGCGGTTGATGGCCACCGCGAGCAGGAATGCGACGCCCACGGCTGCAAGCACTCCGTGCGCGCCCGTCCCATCGAGCCGGTTCGGATTGACGATTGCGTGCGCCTTCGGCAAGGAGGGCTCGCTGATGTGATGATCGACGACGATGACGTCGAGCCCGGCTGCGGTCGCCGCCTCAAGCGCAGCGAAGGCCGTGATGCCGCAATCGACGGTGATGACGACGCGCGCGCCCTCGTCCCTCAGGCGCAGGAGCGCCGCCGCATTCGGTCCATAGCCCTCGCGCTGCCGATCGGGCACATAAACAATGATGCGCGCGCCGGCGCCCTCAAGGAACCGGCGGAGCAACGCCGCCGACGTGGCGCCATCGACATCGTAGTCGCCGAAGACGGCGATCGTTTCGCCGCGCTCGATCGCATTGACGATCCGGGCAACCGCCTTGTCCATGTCGAGAAAGCTCGAAGGATCGGGCAGTTCGTCCTTGAGCCGCGGCTCGAGGAAGCGCTCGGCCGTGTCGGGTGCCACGCCGCGGCGCGCGAGAAGCCGGCCGATTAGCTCGGGACACGACAGGCGCTGTGCGATGGCGAGACCCGCGCGTTCGTCGCCCGCGCGTTCGCGCCACCGGCGCCCAGTCAGCGAGCGCTCAACCCCCAGCACCGGCGCGCCGGTCACGGGTACGGGTTCTTGCGGAAATTGAAGGCGATCGAAATGCGCGGCCGCTTTCCGCGATGCGGCATCACCATGTGCGGGACATAACTCGGAAAGAGCACCATCAGCCCCGGCTGCGGCTTGATGAAGATGCCGGGCGGCAGGATGCCGTGAAAGAAGCTCGCCGTACGCTGCGCGTTCGGGTCGGTGATCTCGAGCGAGGTGCCGAATTCGGCCTCGCGGGGCGGATCGCCGTCATCGACATAATAGGTGCCGGACCAGGTCGACATGCCGTGGAGATGCATGCGGTTGAAGTCTCCGGCACGATTGACGTTCGCCCAGGCCTCGATCGTCCAGCCGAAAGGCGGTACGTTGCGGCCCGCAAGCGTGCGCTGCGTCGCTTCGTTGACGAGGGCGATCATGCGCTCAATCAGACTCTTTCCTGCCTCGCCGCAGAATTGGAGCAGCCCTGCCGCAGAGTGCCAGCCGCCCACGTTGCTTTTGCTTTCGGATTTGCCCGGGTTCGCATGCTCGTAGCTCAGGATCTTCTCGCGCAGTTCCTTGTTGAGCTTGTCACAGTCCGGCCACTGATAGGACATGAAAGGGCTCGTGAAGAGCTCGACGAAGTGTGCTCCCTCGAACCCGCCCACGGTCAGCGGTCCATGCCAACGAAGATGGGCTTGCGCTGGAAATTGTGCTGCGCCTCGATGATGCGCACGGTCCCGCTCTTCGAACGCATCACCATCGAGTGAGTGACGGCGCCGCCGGCAAAGCGCCGCACGCCCTGCAACATCGTGCCGTTGGTGACGCCGGTCGCCGCGAACATCACCTCGCCGTGCGCCAGATCGTAAAGCGAATATTTGCGGTCGAAGTCGGAGATGCCAAAGCGCCGCGCGCGTCCGCGCTCGTCATCGTTGCGAAACAACAGTCGACCCTGCATGAAGCCGCCGATGCAATTGAGCGCGGCAGCGGCCAGCACGCCCTCGGGCGCGCCGCCCGACCCCATATAAATGTCGACCCCGCTGTCGGGGCGGGAGGTCGCGATCACTCCCGAGACGTCGCCATCGGAAATGAGCATGATGCGGGCGCCGGCTTCGCGCACGCGCGCGATCAGCTCGGAATGGCGCGGGCGATCGAGGATGCAGACGACGAGATCGGAGAGCTCCGCCTTCTTGGCCTTGGCGAGATTGACGAGATTGGCCTTGGGCGTCTCGTCGAGATCAACCACATCACCCCAGCCGCTGCCGATCGCGATCTTGTCCATATAAACGTCGGGCGCATTGAGGAAACCGCCGGCTTCCGCCATAGCGATCACCGAGAGCGCGTTTGATCCACCTTTGGCTGTGATGGTCGTGCCTTCAAGCGGATCGAGCGCGATATCGATGCGTGGTCCCTGCCCGGTCCCGACTTTCTCGCCGATGAAGAGCATCGGCGCCTCATCGCGCTCGCCCTCGCCGATCACGACCGTGCCGTCGATGGCGAGGCTGTTCAAGGCCTGGCGCATCGCATCGACTGCCGCTTGGTCGGCCGCTTTCTCGTCGCCCCGCCCCATCAGGCGCGAGGCCGACAGCGCCGCAGCCTCCGTGACGCGCACGGCTTCGAGCGCAAGATTGCGGTCCATCGCTGCTGCTTCGGCCATCTTGGTCTCCTAGAAATTCTCCACCCGGATCATGCGTGGCGGTTCCGTGACTGTGCCGAGGCGCGCGATCCGCTCGAGCGCCCGGCGCATGGCCGCCTCTTCTGTCTCATGTGTAGTCAAAACCACGGGCACCGCCTCGCCCGGGGCGCGGCCGCGCTGGATCATCTGCTCCATCGAAACGAGCTCGTCGCGCAGCGCCGCCGCCACGTCGGCGATGACGCCGGGCCGATCAAGCACCATGAGCCGTACGTAATAGGCGCCGCGATGGCGCTCCATCGCCGCGGCGGGCAGACGGCGGAGCTGCGACGCCGAGCCTGCAAAGCTCGTGAGCGCGCGGCCCGACGCCACGTCGATCAGATCGGCGACGACCGCGGACGCAGTGGGCTCGGCTCCGGCGCCGCGCCCTTCGAGCATGATGCGGCCGACGAAATCGCCTTCAACGACGACGGCGTTGTAGACGCCCTCGACAAGCGCGATGGGCGCGCTTCGCGGCACCATCGCGGCGTGAACGCGCTGCTCAAGCCCATGCTCGGTTGGGCGCGCGATACCGAGGAGCTTAATGCGGTAGCCCAGATCTTCGGCAAACGCGATGTCGAGCGCCGACACATGGCGGATGCCTTCAACATAGACGGACGCGAAATCAACCTCGGTGCCGAACGCCACTGCGGCGAGCAGCGCGAGCTTATGCGCGGAATCGATGCCGTCGATGTCGAAGCTCGGATCGGCCTCGGCGTAGCCAAGGCGCTGCGCCTCGGCGAGTACATCGGCGAAGTCGCGCCCCGTTGCGCGCATCGTCGTCAGCAGGTAGTTGCAGGTGCCGTTGAGGATGCCGTGGATCGAGCGCACGTTATTGGCCGAAAGGCCTTCGCGCAGCACTTTGAGGATCGGGATGCCGCCTGCTACTGCGGCTTCGAAGACAAGCGCGACACCCTGCTCTTCGGCGAGCCTGGCGAGTTCCGCGCCATGATGGGCGATGAGGGCCTTGTTGGCGGTGACGACGTGTTTACGATTGGCGAGCGCGGCGCCCACGAGTTCGCGTGCCGGCCCATCGCTGCCGCCGATGAGCTCGATCACGACGTCGACATCGGGCGCCATCGCGAGCGCCGCGACATCGCTTTCCCACCGCACCCCTGCGAGATCGACGCCGCGGTCGAGCCGCCGGTCGCGCGCGGCGACCGCCGTAAGCACGAGCGGACGCCCAGCGCGGCGCTCCAGCAGCTCCGCATTTTGGCACAGCAGGCGCACAGTGCCCGCGCCGACGGTGCCGAGTCCGGCAATGGCGATCTTGAGCGGCGGCATCACGTCAGCGAAGCCCGTCCCTTCCTCGGAGCGGCGGCCTCGTTCTAGCCCAGCGAGAAGCCCGGTGCGACAGTTTTAGTGCTCGAGATAGATGTCCGCGACCGACGCATCCCCGGCGCGCCCGGGCGCTGCCTCGATCGCTATCTGCTTCGACGGTACGCCTTCGCTGCTCAGGATCTGGGCCACCGCCTTCGCCCGATTGAGCGCGAGCGTGAAGCCTTCGAGCCGCTGCTGTGCATTCTCTTCGCCGCGCGCGGAGGCGGCGTGACCGACGACCAGGAACGCGCCGCCTTGGTCGTGCTGCATCGCAGCGAGCTCGCTCAGGCGATCGCGCTCCGCCGTCGTCAGCGCTGCGGAGCCGTCGGCGAACGCGATCGCGGCAACGTTGAGCGACGAGGCGGCGGCGCGGGTCTTGCCTGAGAACGCCGGCTGTGCCGGCTCGGGCGCGCTGCCCGCGCCCGCCGGATGCGCCGGAGCGAGCGCAGCCACCTGCGCCGGCGCAGGTGGAATCGTGGGCCGCGGCGGGACCGCTTCCGGCGCCTCGCCCACCGGCACATTCGGGATTGTCGGGCTCGTGAGCGACGATTCGTTGCTCGCGGTCTGCTCCCCCTGCGCTGGCGCTGCTGCCTTGGACGCGGCGGCAGCCGGCGGATTCGCAGGGGCCGCAGTTGATTGTGGCGGTGAAGGTGGAGATGGCGGTGGACTTGCGGCGGCGACCGCGGGTGCCGGTGCAGACGCCGGCGCCGGCACCACCGCTGCCGATGCGGGTGGAGGCGGCGCTGGTGCAGGCGCTGGGGTGGAACCCGCGAGCGTGGAAGAAGTGACCGCCGGTCGCGGCGCGGGCGCAGGCGGCGCCGCTGGCGCGGCCGCCGCGGTCTCCGTCGGTTGCTGCGCAACTGGCGGGGACGCGGTCGGAGTCGGGGCAGCAACGGCCGTGGTTGCGGCCGGCGGCGGAGGCGGAGCAACAAGCGACGGAGCAGGTGCATCGGCGCGCAACTGCTCATCGCTGTAGTGCGCATTGGCGCGGTCGGCGATCAGCCCCTTCTGCAAGCGCTCGCGGTCGATCGTGCTCGTCGCCGTATCAGGCGGATTGGGCACGTCGCCCAGATTGGGGTACGGCTCGTTGCCGCCAGCAGCGAGGTTCTGAGCGTTCGACTGGTCTTTATCGAGCGCGTCGTTCTTGGATGCGCCCGAAACATCGCGGTACCAGGCAACCGGATTGATCGCATCAGGGACGGATGAGCAACCGCCCAGCAACATCGCCAAGACAAGAGCAGATACGCGCGCGGGCGCCGCGCTCGACTGCGGTCGAAATACCCTCATGTCCCACTTACTCCGCGCGCCGGATTTGACCATATTATGGCGCAGGGCGCGGCCGCCCCTGTTCGACCCGTCAGGCGGGATCATGAAAGAACCTCACTCTCACGAAATCAAGGTCCCGGACCCCGTCGTCTGGTCGCGCAATATGGCCGAACTCGCCGAGCGCAGCCAGCGCATCGTGCAAGAATTCCTATCGCGGCAGACGGACGGAACCGGATTCATCGATCCGCTCAACATCGCCGGCGCATTCTTCGAAATGACGCAGCGGTTGATGAGCGACCCCGCGAGTCTCGTGCAGGCGCAGCTCACGCTATGGCAGGACTACCTGCGCCTCTGGCAGACGACGGCGCACCGCTTCCTCACTGGCGGCCCCGCCGATCCGGTAGCGCAGCCGGCCCCTGGCGATCGCCGTTTCGCCGACGCGGCATGGAGCGAGAATGCGATCTTCGACTACATCAAGCAGAGCTATCTGCTCACGGCGCGCTGGATGCAATCGATCGTGCAGCACGTCGAGGGACTCGATCCCAAGACCGCGCGCAAGGTCGATTTCTACACGCGACAATTCGTCGACGCGATGGCGCCGTCCAATTTCGTGCTGACCAATCCCGAGGTGCTCCGCACCACGATCGAAAGCGGCGGCGAAAATCTGGTGAACGGCCTCAAGCACATGCTCGAGGATCTCGAGCGCGGCAAGGGCCGCCTCATGATCAAGATGACCGATCTCGAGGCATTCGAGGTTGGTCGCAACATCGCCGTGACACCCGGCAAGGTGATCTTTCAGAACGATCTGCTCCAGCTGATTCAGTATGAGCCGACAACGAGCGAAGTGAAGCGCCGGCCGCTCCTCATCATGCCGCCTTGGATCAACAAGTATTACATCCTCGATCTCCGGCCAGCGAACTCCTTCGTGCGTTGGGCCGTGGACCAGGGCCATACGGTGTTCGTCGTCTCATGGGTCAATCCCAATGAGCAATTGGCGCAGAAGCGCTTTGATGATTACATGATCGAAGGCCCAATTGCGTCGCTCGACGCGATGGAGCGCGCGACCGGCGAGAAGGACGCCAATGTCATCGGCTACTGCCTTGGTGGAACGCTTCTGGCCGCGACGCTCGCCTACATGGCGGCCAAGGGCGACAAGCGCATCGCGAGCGCCACCTTCTTCGCCTCGATGGTTGATTTCAAGGAGGCCGGCGAGCTTTCGGTATTCATCGACGAGGAACAGCTCGCTTCGCTCGAAGAGCGTATGCGCCAGCACGGCTATCTCGAAGGCGCCGATATGGCGACAACCTTCAACATGCTGCGCGCCAACGATCTGATCTGGTCTTTTGTGGTGAGCAACTATCTGCTTGGCAAGACGCCCGCGCCGTTTGATCTCCTGTTCTGGAACTCCGACACCACGCGGATGCCGGAAAAAACGCATCTGTTCTATTTGC
>DATIXQ010000126.1:0-5349 GCA_035518375.1 Allostellaceae bacterium
CGCCCAACTCTGACATAGAGGACAGCTGAACGGCGCCAGGAGGCGGACATGACTCTGCTCCGAAATGCTGCCCGGGTTGCGATCTTCGTTATCTGTCTTGCGGGGCTGCTGCGATCGCCATCGGCTTGGGCGGCCGACGTCCAATATGTCGTCAAGCCGATTGCCGAAATGAAGGTCACGCAACTTCCGAACGGCCCACTTTACTGGCGGGTCGAGAATTTCCCCACTCTGGATCAGGCGAAGGCCGCCGCCGGCGGTTACCATTGGAACCCGAATACTGTGAGCTACGACGGATCGCCGTCGCTGACGGCGGAAGTCGCGGGCAAAGCATGGCTGTTCACGCTCGGGCCGAAAGGCGCGGCGACGCCCGGCGGAACGAAGGTCGCCGAAATCGGACCTGTACCGCCCATATCAGCACCCGAGTACCTCCTCCGCGTCAACTACGGCAGCGGGCCGCCGGGGGCCGAGACGCCCGTCCATTCGCATTTTGGGTCCGAGGCCTTCTATGTCCTCACCGGGAAATTGGGCCAGCGGACGCCGCAGGGCACCAGCTACGTCGAGGCCGGCCACGTCATGAACGGCCATGCAGCCGGTATGACGATGGAGGTCTTCAACGCCGGCACAACCGATCTGACCGCCCTCATCATGTTTGTGGTGGACGCCACCAAACCGTTTTCGGTGCCGGCCAAGTTCAAATAGGGGGTGGCTAGTTCCGCCGCGGCTCCCGGCCCATGGCGTAGAACTCGTCGTTGGGGCGCAGCGCCATCGCGTTGGCGAGACGGTTGGAGAGCGCGAAGAACGACGCGATTGCTGCGATGTCCCAGCAGTCCTCCGATGTAAAGCCGTGCGCGGCAAGCCCTTCGTAATCGCGCTCGCCCACCTCGTGCGCGGCAAGCGCCACCTTGAGCGCGAAGTCGAGCATGGCGCGCTGGCGCGGCGTCAGATCGGCCTTCCTATAGTTCGCCGCGATCTGGTCGGCGATGAGCGGGTTCTTGGCGCGGATGCGCAGGATCGCGCCGTGCGCGACGATGCAATACTGGCAGGAATTCGCGCTCGAGGTCGCCACCACGATCATCTCGCGCTCGTCCTTGCCGAGCCCGCCGGGTTTGTCCATCAGCGCGTCGTGGTAGGCGAAGAAGGCGCGGAACTCATCGGGACGGTGCGCGAGCGCGAGGAAGACATTGGGCACGAAACCTGATTTCTCCTGCACCGCCTCGATGCGCGCGCGAATGTCGGCAGGCAGATCCTCAAGGCGCGGAACGGAAAAGCGGCTGATCGGATGGGACATGAGGCGCGCTCCTGGGGGTCGCGGCGCCCATCATGCCACCGCGGGGAGGCGGAGTGTAGGAGGCCTCAGGCGCGCGGCGCGCGCAGCCGGGCGCGCAGCTCGCGCAGCAGGAAATTGCGATAGCCGAGCTCGAAATTCTCCTTCTCGAGCTCCGCATTCATGCGCCGCTGCCCCGCGACGACGCTGCAAACGAAGATCGCGACGGCAAGAAAAACGACGAGGTGCGCCACGTCGGGAAAGGTCGGCAGCGCAAACCCGGGCGGCGGCACGAAATAGTACCACAGGACGACGGTGCTTCCGGCCGCAGTAACTGCGCCGGCAAGGAAACCGAACATGAGACAGGACAGCACGACGCACGGCACGAAGCCCTGGAATTCCGCGTTGACGCCGAGCGTCTGCAGGAAAAGAGCGCCAAGCGCACCAAGCAACGTGAAGACGCCTGCGCCGGCAAGGCGAATCCTGAGACCAGACGAGCTGTAGAGCATGAGCTTGGCCGTTTGCTCCGTGGAGGCGCCCATAGGTTACCGCGGCGGCGGGCCGTTACAATATCACCACTCAACCAACAGCCGTTACCAGTTAACCAATGACCGCTCCGCGCCGGACGAAGAAGAGCGAATGCGCGGGTGTACGTTTCTTGTCGGCGCGTGCGAGCGCGAAGCCGTGGCGCTGGAACAGGAGTTCGATATTGCGCCGGTCGAACCATTGCAGATGCTCGGGCGGCGCCACGTCGACCCAGGCGGCAAGATCGGGCGGCACGGCCGGATGGCCGCTGTCGGGCGTTGCGATATAGACGAGACTGCCGGGCTTCGTGATGGCGACAAGCGCGGTCATGAACTCGTCGACGCCCGGCAGATGCTCGAGGAGGTCCGTCGTCAGCACGAGATCGAAGACAAGCCCGCGCCGGCCGAACTCGGCGAGACTTTCGCAATAGAAATTGCACATCGGAAAATGGGCGCGCGCATAAGCGATGCCGCCAGCATTGATGTCGAGCCCGCTCGCCTCGGCGCCGAGGCGGGCGAGCGCCCGCACCATGAAGCCGCCGCCGCAGCCGATGTCGAGCACGCGGCGGCCGCGCGCGTGGCGCAGGAAGCGAAAGCTTTTGACGAAGGCGCGGCGCGCGCGCGAGCCCGCTTTCGGATACCACGCGGCCGAGGCGGCGCGGTAGTTGGCATTATAGTAGTGACGCACTTCGTCGGCGCGGGGATAGGGTGCCACGAAGAGAAAATTGCAGGCCCCGCAACGAAAAATGTCATAGCCGTTCTTGGCAAGAGCGAATCGCACGTCGCGCGCCTGGCAGAGCGGGCATGAGCCAACCGGCACATCAGCCATCGCGCGCTTATAGGAAAGCGCCGCGCCGGACGCCATCGCGGCGGCGGCGGGCGGCAGGGCTGCAATGCCATCCCTGCATCACACGCCGGATACGCCGCGGCCTATGCTGGCCCGTCATACGTGGGGAAGTTCTCGTCTTGAATGAGGCACCTGCCGCCGCGGCAGCCCGTCGAGGCCGTAGCCATTCCTTTGGCGCGCTGCGCCACAAAGGCTATCGCGCCTACTTCGTCGGCACCGCGCTCGCCATGCTCGCCGACAGTGTCGAGCACGTCATCAGCTACTGGGTGATGTTCCAGAAATTCCACTCGCCGGCGTTGGCGGGCTTCGCGGTCATCTCGCACTGGGTTCCTTATCTCCTGCTGGGCGTGTGGTCGGGCGCATTGGCCGACCGCTACGACCCGCGGCGCATCATCCAGCTCGGCATGGTGCTATTCATGAGCTGCTCGGCGACGTGGGGCATCCTGTTTCTCACCGGCTGGCTCAGGATGTGGCATGCCGTCGCCATCCTCATCGTGCATGGCCTCGCGAGCCTGTTCTGGGGACCGGCGAGCCAGGTGCTGATCCACGACATCGTCGAGGTCGACCAGCTGCCGAGCGCGGTGCGCCTTGCCGCCACCTCGCGCTATCTGGGGCTCCTGGGCGGGCCCGCGGTCGGCGCCGCGTTCCTCCTTGTGTTCGGCCCCGGCCCCGGCATCTTCGTCAACATCCTCATCTATCTGCCGCTGACGCTGTGGCTCGTCGCCGCGCCCTATGGCCCGCGCTACCGCAAGGAGCTGCGCGTCGCGGCGCGCATTCGCGGCCTCGCCGATCTCACCGCAACGATCGCGACGGTCGCGCGCATCCGCGTCATCGCCGCGGTGACACTCCTGACCGGCGCCTATTCGCTTCTCGTCGGCAACGCCTATCAGGCGCAGATGCCGGAATTCGCGCGCGACTTCGGCCACGGCGATCCCGGCATCCTCTACAGCATGCTGCTTGGCGCCGACGCCTCGGGCGCATTCCTCGCCGGCATCGTGCTCGAAGGCACCGGCCGCTTGCAGCCGAACACGCGCACATTGTTCGTCCTGGCGCTGCTGTGGAGCGTCGTGATCGGCACGTTCGCGGTCGTGCCGTTCTATCCGCTGGCGCTCGTCCTATTGTTCGCCGCAGGCTTCCTCGAGCTGTCGTTCAATTCGATGGCGCAGGCGCTGGTGCAGATTCATGCGCCGTCCGCGGTGCGCGGCCGCGTCATCGGCCTCTACGGCATGAGCGCCATCGGCCTCAGGGCTTTCAGCGGCGCGACCGTCGGTGTCGGCGGCTCGTTCCTTGGGATTCACGTCTCGCTTGCCGCGGCCGCGCTCGTGCTGTTCGCGACGATCGCGCTGCTTATGACGGCGATGCTCCGCCCGGCAGCCTCGGCGCCAACTTAGGCGCGATTCCCCTCCCCTCCTGCCCCGATATTTCCACGATCGGGAGGCGCCGCGAACGGAACAAAAAAGCGGCATTCCGTGTTGCCGAGGCAAGCGATTCCCCGGGGAGTAACCTCATGCGATCCGCCCTTCTTGTCCTGGCCGGGCTCGGCGCTCTCGCCGCGTGCACCCCCACGGCCGAGCAAAACCAGGTGAGCGCCACGCCGCCGACGCCGCCCTCGGTGTCGTATCGAGTCGTCGGTACCGACGTCACTCAAGCGAACGCGAGCGCAGCCGCTTATTGCCAGCGCTACGGCACCGGGCCCGTCTATCGCGGCTCGCAGACGACGCCGACCGGCAATGTCGCGACCTATACCTGCGATGGCCCGCCGGTCGCTGTCAGCGGCAGCTCGGTCGCGCCAACACCGCAACAATGCGCCGACGTGTTCCATCAGAACCTGCCGGGCGGCTCAGACTATGAGGGCCCGCGCGACGCCAGATGCCCACCGACCTACTGAGGCAAGGCGAAGCACGCTTTTACGCGGGGCGCCTTCTGCGCCCATGGTAGGATCGCCACCGTCGCTCATCGGGAGGGGCGGTGGCGCAATCCCGTTTTCTGGTGCCGCTTGCGTCGGTCGCACTCGCCTTCGGCCTTTATGGCTGGGCGGTATTCGCCTTCGCCTTCCGGCATGATGGCGTCATCGGCCCGCGCTACAACGTCCCGGGTACCGACTTCATGGTCTATTACGGCGCCGCGCGCGCCGTGCTCGAAGGCCATCTGCCGCTTCTCTTCGACGGCGACCGGTTCACGCAGTATCTGAACCTGCGCTTCGCGCCCTTCTTGCGCGGCGAGTTGCCGTTCCATCCGTGGGTCTACCCGCCTCATTTCCTGCTGCTGCTGTTGCCGTTCGGGCTGCTGCCGTTCGCAGCCGCCTGCGCCCTCTTCCTCGCGCTTAGCTTTCTCGCGCTCGTGGCCGCGCTCGGCACGATCTATCGCGGACGAAGGCTCGCGCTCGCGTCAGCGGCGCTGCTCCTCGCGCCGGCGGCGTCGATCACCGCGGTGACCGGGCAGAACGCCGGCCTCACGGCAGCGCTCATTCTCGGCGGCGCGTCGCTCGCGGCGAGCCGGCCCATGCTTGCGGGCGCGCTCCTGGGCGCCCTCACCTACAAGCCACAGTTCTTCCTCATGGTGCCGGTGGCGCTCGTCGCCGCGCGGAACTGGCGTGCGCTTGCCGCCACCTGCGTCGCCGCGCTGGTGCTTGCCGCCGCAAGCATCGCCGCGTTCGGATTTGCGCCGTGGCAGGCTTTCGCGCGCGACATCCTCGCGCCTGATGCCTCGTTCCG
>DATIXQ010000127.1:0-8633 GCA_035518375.1 Allostellaceae bacterium
TTGGGCGGCAGCGCCGCCGGCAACTACACGCTCGTCGGCATCACCACCAACGGCAGCTCGGTCACGGTGGGCCAGATGCCCGTGATTCTTTCGGGCGCGAAGACTTACGACGCCACCACCGGCGCACCGGCGGCCGGCCTCACCATCACTAACAACCTGAGCGGCGCCAACCTCACGCTCTCCGGCAGCGGCACGCTCGCGAGCGCCAACGCCGGATCGGAGAGCTTCGCCGGCGCCGGCACGTTCGCCTTGGGCGGCAGCGCCGCCGGCAACTACACGCTCAGCAGCATCACCACCAACGGCAGCGCGGTCACGGTGGGTAAGCTGCCCGTCGTGCTCACCGGCATGCGCGTCTACGACGCGACGACGGCGGCGGATACCGCGTCTAGCGCCCTCGCCATCACCAACGACCTCGACGGCACGAACCTGACCCTCTCCGGCACCGGCACGCTCGCGAGCGCGAACGCCGGATCGGAGCACTTCGCCGCGTTGGGGACCCTCCTGCTCGGCGGCAGCGCGGCCAGCAACTACACGACCAGCGGCATCACCACGAACGGCAGCGCCGTCTCTATCACGCCGGCGACCCTCACCTACACCGCGAATCCCGCAAGCGGGCTCTCCGGCGCGCCGATCCCGCCGCTCTCCGGCACGGTGCCAGCTACGGAGTTCAAGGGCTCCGACACCCTGGCGAGCGCCACCACCGGCACGCTCGTCTTCACCACCATGGCCACGCCCGCGAGCGGTGCCGGCAGCTATGCGATCAACGGCTCGGGCCTCAGCGCGAATTTCGGCAACTACGTGTTCGTGCAGGCAGCCGCCAACGCCACTGCGCTCACGCTCGGCGGGAGCCAGACGGTCACGGGCGACGTCTTCTCCGACCATGGCGTTTCGGCGCTCACGGGCGCGAGCATCGGCCTCGTCCTCGGCGGCACCAATGAGGGCACGGTCACCTCGGGCGCGGGCGGCGCGTACGAGTTCGTGCTGCCGGCCGGAACGATTTCGCCCTCCGGCACCGGCCTCTTCGTCTTCATCGCGAGCGGCCCGGTCACCGGCAACAGTTTCTACAACGCGGCGACCAGCTCGCTCACGGGCCTCGACATCTACGGCAACGTTTTCCGCGTTCTGAATGCGCCGCCGTCGCTGATGCAGACCGGCACCGCGCTCGCCGCGACGCTCGGCTCCATAAGCAACCCCGCCCGCTTCCTCTTCACCCTGGGCGGCGGCGGCGCGATCGGCCTCGGCGGCAGCAATTTCGAGCTCGCCGGGCCCGCGCCCTTCACCATCGACGAGACCGTCAGCGCCGCCTCGTTCGCGGTGACGGCGGGCGGCATCACGCTCGCCGACAATGTCACGACGACGGGCGCGCAGACCTACAGCGGCAGTGTCACCGTGCCCGGCCCGGGCGTGACGCTGGCCGGGTCCAACGTCACGTTTACCAGCGCCATCGAAGGGCCAGGTACGCTCGCCATCAACGGTCCCGGCACGGTGACGCTCGGCGGCCCGGTCGGCGACGTGGTGCCGCTCGGCGGCCTTACCGTCACGGCCGGCACCACCGTGCTCGGCGCCGGCATCTGGACCTCGTCCGGCATCGTCATGCTCCGGAGCAACGTGACTCTGACCCAGAACACGATGATCGACACCGACGGCGCCGGCGCCGACATCGACCTGATGGGCCCGGTGAGCGGCAGCGCCTACACCCTCACGCTCGAGCCTGGCGTCGGCGACGTCACGCTCTCCGGCGTCAGTGTCGGCGGGCTCGTCTTCATGCCGTCGGCTCCGGCGCTCGTCACGCTCGACAGCGGCAGCTACACCATCGCCGGCGGCGCCTATACGTTCGGCGCCGTCGACCTCGACGGCAGCTTGAGCTTCGGCGAGGCGACGAGTTTCGGCCCGGCCACGGTTATCGGCCCCTCGACCATCACGAGCCCCGGCGCGCCGATCACCTTCACCAGCACGCTGATGGGCTCGGGCACAACGCTCTCGATCGAGCCGGGCACCGGCGCCGTCAGTTATGCCGAGATGCCCGTCGGCGTCACGGTCATCAACGTGCCGCCGCCGAGCACGAGCACCGCGCCGCCGGCAAGCGACGTAGACGCGGTCGACTCGGGCAGCAGCACCGCATCCGGCGCAAGCACGGGCACGACCGGGACGAGCGAGACAGGTACGACCTCGACAAGCGACAGCGGCACGAGCGACACAAGCGGAACGACAACGTCCGGCACGACGACGGCGAGCACGGGCACGCCGGCCCCGACCGGCGGCGCTACGGGCGATGTGATCTCGGACGAGACGGCGACGCTCCTCAACGCGCTGGCGCCGGCCGCGGGCCCGACGGCGGCGCCGTCGGGCGCGGGTCCGCTCGAGATCCTGACCGACAGCTCGACCTCGACCGACACGAGTGTTGGCGCGGGCGGCGGCACGACCGCGAGCGTCGTCGTCGTGACGGCGAACGCCTTCACGGTCACCACGACCGGTACCGGCGAGGCGGCCGCGGCGACGGCGGCGAGCCTCTCGCAGCAAACGGCGCCTGGGGCCGAGACCGACAGTGCTGCCGACTCGATCGCCAATTCGCTCGGCGGCACGCCCGGCGCGCCTGCCGCGCCCGGCGCGAGCCAGTCCGGCAAGCCGGTGACGCTCGTCAACGGCGTGCTGTCGCAGACACCGGCGGCACCGGGCAATGCCTGTTCCGGCGGCACCTCGACCGCCGCGGCCTGCAAGCCGCACAGCGTGCCGCCGGCCGATCAGGAATATTCGAGCTGGGGCAACGAGGCGTTCTGGCAATGACGCGTTCCGCCCTCATCCTCGCCGCGGCGGCGCTTGCGCTTCTTCCGGGCGCCGCGCGCGCGGCCGACAAGGGTGCGGGGCTCGGTACAGACCTCGCCGGCGAGGCCTGCGCTTTCGGTTCTCCCGCGGGCGCTGCCGGCGACGCGAGCGGCGTTGCGATCGCATGCGGCAATGCCGCCTCGGCCGGTGCGCTCTACGTCCTGCCGCACCTGCCACGTCTGCCCGATGCGGCCGCGGCGCGGCGCGCGGCGATCGTTGCGGCGGCAAAGACCATGCCGGGTGGGCTCGGCCGCGGCGACGATATCGCATGCGACGGCGGCAGCCCGCTGACGCAGGGCAGCGCTTGGCTCTTCTTCGCATGCACCGAGCGCAGCGGCGCGTGGCCGCGCGTCGTGCTTGTCGTGCCGGCAGGTGGCGCGCTCTATCAGGCCGACGGCATGCCGGCGCTGCTGCCGGTGCTCGAGGCGGCGGTCGCGGCGCGCTCGGGCCAGGCCCTCTCGCCGGCGGAGACCGAAGCCGCGCTTCATCTTCTCGAGCAGCATTTCCCGGCGGCGCTCGCCCACGCCGGCAGCGCCGATGCGGCGAGTGAGCACTCGCTCGTGGAGCTGGCGCGCCTCGACGGCGCGCAGCGCAACTTCGCCGCCGCCGAAGCTGCCAACCGCCGCGCGCTCGAGATCGAGACGCGGCTCTTCGGCGCGGAGTCGGCCGCGGTCGGCGAGACGCTCATGGAGCTTGCGCTCGAGGTCAGCAACCAGGGCCGCTTCGACGAGGCGGACGGGCTCTTCCGCCGTGCGCAGCCGATCGTCGAGGCTTCGGGCAGCGTCTCGGCGCGGGCGCGGCTCCAATCCTATCTCGCGCTCAACGCCGCCAATCAGCGCCATTACGGCGACGCGCTCAAATTCGCGCGCGCGGCGACAGCGCTGCGCCGTGCCGAGCTCGATCAGCAGGCAGGCGGCGCCAATGGCGAGGCTCAGGCGCCGGCGAGCCGTGGCGAGCTTGCGCACAGCCTGCGCATCGAGGCGACGATGGCGCTGAAGCTCGGCGACTTGCCCGATGCGCTCGCGGCCGCCGAGGAGGTGCTCGCCATCATCGGCGACGAGCCCGGCCTGCCGCTCTGGTGGCGCCCCGACGCGGTCGCGATGATGGCCGAGATCAACAGCGAGAACGGCCGCGTGGTCGAGGCCGAGCGCCAGTTCCGCGAGGCGCTCGCGCTCGACGAGAAGCTGTTCGGCGACACGGCGCCCACCATCTATGCCGAATTGCGCCTTGGCCGCTTCTACAGCGAGCAGCAGCTCTATCCTGCCGCAGTCACGGTGTTCCGCCGCGCCCTCGACGGGCTCGCCCGCGACGAAGTCGCGCGCGCCGCGATCCTGCCCGACCAAATCGTGCCGTTCCTTGCCGCCGCTTCCGACGTCGCCGCCAAGAATCCGAACGCGCGCGCCGATCTTGACGCGCAGATGTTCCGGGCGATCCAGCTCGTCAGCTCCGACGTGACCGGCCGCACCATCGCGCGCGCGGCCGCGGCGGTTGCCTCGGCCAATCCCGCGCTCGCCGATGCGACGCGCGCGGCCGCGGAGGCACAGCGCCGGCGCGATGCGGCGCGCATCGAGCTTGCCGCCGAGACCGCGAAGCCCAATGCCGAGCGCGATGCCACGCGCGAGAAGAAGCTCGCGGCCGAAATGGCCGCGGCCGGCGCCGATGCGGACAAGCTCGCGCGGAAGATCGCCGCCGATTTTCCCGATTACACGAAGCTCGCCGATCCGGGCCCGGCCGCGCTTGCGGCGGTCGAGCGCAGCCTCGGCGCGCGCGAGGCGTTCCTGTCCTTCGTCATCGGCGTCAAGGGCTCCTACGCCCTTCTCGTCACGCACGATGCGCTGACCGTCGCGCCGGTCAAGGAGGACGAGGCGGCGCTCGCGGCCGATGTCGGCGAGCTGCGCCAGGCCTTCGTGCCGCGTTTGGGCGGTCTCCCCGCCTTCGATCTCGAGGCCTCCTACGAGCTTTACGGACGCCTGCTCGGGCCCCTCGCCGGCGCGCTTGCCGGCGTCGACCGGCTCGTCGTCGCGTCCTCGGGCGCGCTCGCGAGCCTGCCGCTCGACCTTCTCGTGACCGAGCGGCCGCGCCAGGGCGCGGGCTACGGCGAAGCCGCCTGGCTAGTGCGCCGCATGGCCGTGACCGACGTGCCTTCGCCGCGCGCGTTCCTCGCGTTGCGCGCGCTTGGCGAGCGGCGCGCGCCGGCGCCGAAGCCGTTCCTCGCCGTGGCCGATCCGGCATTCGCGGGCGCGGGCACGGCGGGCGGCAACGCGCTCGACGCACTGGCCGCGCGCTGCCGCGACAACGGGCCGATCGCGCCCGAGCTGTTGCGCGCGCTGCCGCCGCTGCACGAGACCGCGACCGAGGCGAAGACGGTGGCGCATCTTCTTGGCGCAGGCGACAACGACGTGTTGACCGGCACCAACGCGACCGAGGCCAATCTGCGCGCGGAGCCGCTCGCCGATTTCGGTGTCCTCTATTTCGCGACACACGGCATCCTGCCGGGCGAGCTGCACTGCCAGTCGGAGCCGGCCCTCGCGCTCTCGCCACCGGCGAGCGCGGCCACGAGCCCCGCCGCGGACGGGCTCCTTGACGCAAGCGAGATCGCGCAGCTGAAGCTCAACGCCGATCTCGTCGTGCTGTCTGCCTGCAACACCGCGGCGAGCGGCGGCACGTTCGGCGGCGAAGCGCTCGCCGGATTGGCGGACGCCTTCTTCACCGCCGGCGCGCGCGCCGTGATCGCAAGCCACTGGCCCGTCCCTTCGCTCGCGACCGTGAAGCTCATGACCGGCCTCTTCGCGACCTACGCGGCCGACCGCCACGCGGGTCTCGCCGAGGCGTTGCGCCAGGCGCAGCTCACGATGCTGCGCGATCCGGCGACGGCGCATCCCTTCAACTGGGCCGCCTTCACCATCATCGGCGCGGGCGCGGGCGAGGCGCGGCCGGCGCCGGCCGAGGCCGAGCCGGCAGGGCGGCGCACGTGAGCCGCGCGCGCCCCGTCCTTGCGGCGCTCGCCGCGGCGATGGTGGCGCTGCCGCTTCATGTGTCCTCCGCGGCCGAGCTCATCGTCGTCGAGGCGCGCGGCATCGCGCTCAATTCCGGCGACGTGATCGACGATCAGGCGACGCTCGATCTGAAGGAAGGCCAGCACCTCACGCTCATCAACGCACAAGGCGCGACGCTCAAGATCGACGGCCCTTACGATCGCGCGCCGACGGGCGGCGGCGGCGCCGACGACGGCGGCTTCGGCACGGCGCTGCGCGCGCTCGTGACGCAGAGCGCGACGCGGGCCGAGGCGGGCGTCGTGCGCGACGGGCTTACGCCGCTCACCCTGCCCGAGCCGTGGATCCTCGATGTGAGCCGAACCGGCGTCGTATGCCTGCGCTCCGGCGAAACGCCGATGCTGTGGCGCGAGAACGCGGGGCGGCCGGCGAAGCTCACGATCTTCGCCGGCGACCGCACCTGGCGCGCCGAGGCGACCTGGACCGCTGGCGCCGACCGGATGGCGCTGCCCCAGACAGTGCCGTTCCATGGCGGCATCACCTATCGCGTACGGCTTGACAATAACAACGCGAACATCACAGTGAAGCTTGTGCCGAACAGGCTCGTTACTCCCGAGATGCAGGCGGCCTGGCTCGCCGACGTGGGCTGCGACCCCCAGGCACAGGCGCTCTACAAAACCTTGCCGCCATGAGCCGGGGCTGGCTCCTCCGCGCGCGACAGATTGTGCTGTCGGCGGCGGCGCCGGTCCTCGTCACGCTCGTCTGCGCCGCGCTCGCTGATGTCGCGGTCGACCAGCTCGCCTTTCTCAAATTCGTCGATCGCTTCGTCGGCGACTGGGAGACGGCGGCGCTCCTGCCGCAGGAGCCGCAGGATCCCGACGTCATTATCGTCACCATCACCGACGAGACGCTGCAGAATTTCCCGTACACCGCGCCCATCGATCGCGGCTTCCTTGCCGATCTCGTCACCACGATCGCCGCGCGCCATCCGCGTGCCATCGGCCTCGACGTCCTCCTGGCGCAGCCGACCGAGCCGGCGAAGGACGAGCGCCTGCGCCGCGTGCTCGCCGATCTGCCGGTGCCGCTCGTCGCGAGCTATGCCGACGAGGACGGCATCGTCACGCCGGCCCAGCGCGAATTTCTCGACCGCTTCCTGCCGCCGGCGACGCGCGGGCTCTCCGCCCTGGGCACCGACCAGTTCGACACCGTGCGCTGGATCTATCCCGGGCACGAGGGACGCGACGGCCAGTTCGTTCCGAGCTTCGACCGCGCGCTCGCCGCCGCCGCGGGCGTCGCGTCCGCGCCCGAATTGACGCGCATCGTCTGGCACGGAAGCCCGGCGCGCACGACGCCGCCCTTCCGCCAGTATCCGGCCAATCTCGTCGCCACGCTTCCGGCGCAGTGGTTCGCCGGCAAGGTCGTGCTGATCGGCACGCTCCAGGATCGCCACCGCACGCCGTTCTCGACGCTGCTCGACCGCGGCCGCGGCATCCAGCCTGCCGTCGTCATCCATGCGCATGGCGTGGCGCAGCTTCTGCACCGCGCCGAGCCCTATGGGCTCGCACCCTTGCCCAATTTCGCGGTGGCGCTCGCCGCCGCGGCGTTGGGCGCGGCCTTGGGGCTCGTCGGGTGGCCGCTCTGGACGCGGCTGAGTGGCGGCGCGGCACTCGTCCTTCTCATGTGGGTCGGCGGCGGCGCGGCCTTCCACTATCTCGGCGTCATGGCCGGCCTCATCGCGCCCACGATCGGCTTCGCGCTCGCGATGTGGGGAACGGAGGCGCTGTCCGGGCGCAAGGCGCGCCGCCAGCGCGAGTTCATCACGAACGCCATGTCGTGCTACGTCTCGGCCAACGTGGTCGACGCACTGATCCGCGATCCCTCGCGCCTCTCGCTCGAAGGCGAGCGGCGCGTGATGACCTATCTCTTCACCGACATCGCCGCCTTCACGACCATGTCGGAAGCGCTTGATTCGCACGATCTCGCGCGCGTCCTGAACGGCTATTTCGACGTGATGACCGACGTGGTGATGGAGGCCGACGGCACGATCGGCAAGTTCCAGGGCGATGCGCTTTTCGTCATCTTCAACGCGCCGATGGACCAGCACGATCATGCCGAGCGCGCGGTGCGCTGTGCCTTGGCGATCGACCGCGTCGCCGAAGCGTGGAGCGTCGAGCAAAGGGCGGTGGGCGTGCCCTTCGGCCATACCCGCATCGGCGTCCACACCGGCCCGGCGGTCGTCGGCAATTTCGGCTCGCGCCGGCGTTTCGATTACAGCGCGCATGGCGATGCCGTGAACACGGCCGCGCGGCTCGAAGGCGTCAACAAGCAGTTCGGCACGCGCATCTGCGTCAGCGAGGCGACGCGCGCGCTCTGCCACGGCATCCTGTTCCGTCCGCTCGGCACAGTCACCGTGAAGGGCCGTTCGAGCGGAACGGGCGTGTTCGAGCCCTTGCGCGAGGAGACGCCCTATCTTGCGCGCTATCGCGAGGCGTGGACGAAGCTCGCGAGCGAGGCGCCGGAGGCGCTCTCGCTCTTCGCCGCGTTGAACCAGGAAAATCCCGACGACCGCTGCGTTGCCATGTATCTCGAGCGGCTTTATCGCGGCGAGATGGGCGCGGAGCTGGTGCTCGCGGAGAAATGATGCGGCCCATCGCCGAGTTTCCTGCCGCCGCCGCGCGCCGCGTGCGCGCGATCGTCACCGACGTCGACGACACGCTAACCGATGGCGCGCGGCTTCCGGCCGCAACTTATGCGGCGCTCGAGCGGCTGAAGGCGGCGGGCCTCGTTGTGCTGCCGGCCTCGGCCGCGCCCGCGGGC
>DATIXQ010000128.1:0-21991 GCA_035518375.1 Allostellaceae bacterium
GGCTGCCGCCGCCGCGCGCGACGATGAGGAGATCGGGGCGCGGCGGCGCGCCGCCGGCGGCGAGGCGGTTGAAGCCCGCGATCGCCGCCGCCACCTGTTCGGCCGCGCCCTCGCCTTGCACCGGCACTGGCCACAACAGCACGGTGCGCGGGAAGCGTTCCCTGAGGCGATGGAGGATGTCGCGGATGACGGCGCCCGTGGGCGAGGTGACGACGCCGATCACCGCCGGGAGATAGGGCAGGCGTTTCTTGCGCTCCTCGGCAAAGAGGCCTTCGGCCGCGAGCTTCGCCTTGCGCTCGGCGAGGAGCTTCAAGAGTGCGCCGACGCCGGCGAGCTCGATCGCCTCCACCACGAGCTGGTAGCGCGAACGGCCGGGAAATGTCGTGATGCGCCCGGTACAGATCACCTCCATCCCGTCCTCGGGCTTGAAGGTGAGACGGGTCGAGCGCCAGCACACGCTGTCGAGCACCGCGTCCTCGTCCTTCAGGGCGAAGTAGCAATGGCCCGAGGCAACGCGCTTCCAGCCCGTGATCTCGCCGCGCACGCGCACATAGGCAAAGTTCTGCTCGATCGTGCGCTTCAAGAGCGCGGCGATCTCGCTCACCGAGTAGGCGGGGAGCGATGCGCGCGGAACCGCGGCGGCAGCCGTGGGGGATTCGCTCATCGCCCGCTATGATAGAGCGAACGACGCGGGGCGGCACGAGGGACGGCATGCGGATTCTCATCGTCGGATCGGGCGGGCGGGAGCATGCGCTCGCCTGGGCGATCGCGGCCTCGCCGCTCGCGGACCGGCTCTATTGCGCGCCTGGCAATCCCGGCATCGCGCGCGACGCGATCTGCGTGCCGGTCGAGGCAAGCGATGTGGCGGGACTCGTCGCGTTCGCGGAGCGCGAGAGCATCGACTTCGTCGTGGTCGGGCCGGAAGCGCCCTTGGCGCTCGGCTTGGTCGACCGGCTCGAGGAAGCGGGCATCGCTGCCTTTGGCCCTACCGCCGCGGCGGCGCAGCTCGAAGCCTCGAAGGGCTTTACCAAGGATCTGTGCGCGCGCCATGGCATCCCGACGGCGGAGTATCGGCGCTTTTCCGACGCGGGCGCGGCCAAGGCCTATGCACAGGCGCAAGGCGCGCCGATCGTCGTCAAAGCTGACGGGCTCGCCGCCGGCAAGGGCGTCACCGTGGCAACGAGCCTCGCCGAGGCCGAGGCCGCGATCGACGAGGCACTCACGGGCGCGAAATTCGGGCCCGCCGGCGCCGAGATCGTGATCGAGGAGTTTCTCGCCGGCGAGGAGGCAAGCTTCTTCGCGCTCGTCGATGGCGCTCATGCGCTGCCGTTGGGCTCGGCGCAGGACCACAAGCGCGCCTTCGACGGCGACACCGGCCCCAACACCGGCGGCATGGGTGCCTATTCGCCGGCGCCGTGCCTCACGCCCGCACTCGAGGCCGAGGTGATGGCGCGGATCATCACCCCCACCGTCGCGGCGATGGCAGCCGAAGGGCGGCCCTACAAAGGCGTGCTCTATGCCGGATTGATGCTGACAGACGCCGGCCCGAAGCTCATCGAATACAACTGCCGCTTCGGCGATCCCGAGGCGCAGGTGCTGCTGCCGCGGCTCAGAAGCGACGTGCTGCCGGCGCTCATCGCGGCGCGTGACGGCGTGCTCAAGAATTTCGACCTGCGCTGGCACGAGGAGGCGACGCTCTGCGTCGTTCTGGCGGCGAAGGGGTATCCCGGCGCCTACGAGAAAGGGAGCTTGATCGAGGGGCTCGACGCGTTTGAGGGCGATGCCAACGTGCTCCTGTTCCATGCCGGCACACGGAAGGACGGCGGCCGCATCGTCAGCGACGGCGGGCGCGTCCTCGACGTGGTCGGGCTCGGACGCACGATCGCCGAGGCACAGGCGCGCGCCTACGAGGCGGTCAGCAAGATCCGCTGGCCAGGCGGGTTCTGGCGCCGCGACATCGGCTGGCGCGCGCTCGCGGCGGAAAAGGCGGGCCGCTGATTTTCGGCCGTCCAGAAGCTCAACGTCGTGCCGCGAAGAATTGGCGCAGGAGCTCGGCCGAGCGCGCCTCGTCGATGCCGCCGAACACGTCGGGGCGGTGGTGGCACGTCGGTTGCGCGAAGAACCGCGGGCCGTGCTCGACCGCGCCGCCCTTGGGATCGCTCGCGCCGTAATAGAGGCGGCGGATGCGGGCGAACGAGATCGCGGCAGCGCACATGGCGCACGGCTCGAGCGTGACATAGAGGTCGCAGCCCTCGAGCCGCGCCACCCCAAGGGCCGCAGACGCGGCGCGCAACGCCAGGATCTCGGCATGCGCCGTGACATCGTGCAGCACTTCGACCCGGTTGCCGCCGCGCGCGACGACCTCTCCCGTCCGCCAATCGACCACGACGGCGCCGACCGGCACGTCGTCGCGCGCGAACGCGGCTTCGGCTTCCGCCACGGCGAGGGACATGGGCGAACGAGTCATGCGGAGGCGAGTTTAGGCCTGGTCACCCCCCACCCCTACCCTCCTCTTCGAAGGGGGAGGGAAAAAAGAGCAAGGGGGAGGGGTGTAAAGGAAGGAGGGTGTAATATGCGCGCCATGGCACAGCCCATCATCGGCCTGACGCTCGACCGCGAGGACAAGGGCGGCTATTCCAAGACCCACCCGTGGTACGCGCTCCGCGAGAATTACTGCGACGCGATCGCCGCAGTGGGCGGCGTACCAATTTTGCTGCCGCACGAGGGCGCGGCGGTCGCCGCTTATCTGGCACTCGTAAAAGGGCTCGTGGTGACGGGCGGCGCGTTCGACGTCGATCCCGCGCTCTTCGGCGCGGTGACCCGCCACGACACGGTGAAGCTGAAGGAGCGCCGCACCGATTTCGAGCTTGCGATCACGCGCGAGGCGGTCGCGCGCGATATGCCGGTGCTCGGCATCTGCGGCGGGCAGCAGCTTTTGAACGTCGCGCTGGGCGGCACGCTCGTCCAGCACATCCCCGACGAGGTGCCGAACGCATTGGCGCACGAGCAGCCCAACCCGCGCACCGAACCCGGCCATCGGGTTCGCATCACGCCCGGCACGCTGCTCCATCGTGTCGCCGGCACGGACGAGCTTCCGGTCAACAGCGCCCACCATCAGGCGGTGAAGGCGCCGGGCCAGGGCCTCATCGTCGACGCCGTGGCCGAGGACGGCATCATCGAAGGGATCGAGGCGCCCGGCCGCCGCTTCTGCCTCGGCGTGCAATGGCATCCCGAATATCTCCTTTCCGACGGCGACCGGCGCATCTTCCAGTCCTTCATCGCCGCCTGTGGCTGAGCGCGTCGCCAAGCTCATCGCGCGCGCCGGGCTGTGCTCGCGACGCGAGGCCGAGCGGCTCATCGGCGCGGGCCGCGTCAGCATCGGCGGGCGCGTGCTCGAAAGCCCGGCCGTCAATGCCGAAGCCGAGGACGACATCCGCGTCGACGGCGCGCCGCTGCCCCAGCCCGAGCGCGCGCGGCTCTGGCGCTATCACAAGCCGCGCGGGCTCGTCACGACGCACAAGGACGAGCGTGGCCGCGACACCGTCTTCGCGCATCTGCCGAAGGACATGCCGCGCGTCGTCTCGGTCGGGCGGCTCGACCTCAATTCCGAGGGGCTTCTTCTCCTCACCAATGACGGCGCCTTGGCGCGCGCGCTTGAACTGCCGGAGCGCGGGTGGGTGCGGCGCTACCGCGTGCGCGTCCACGGCGCGCCTGATCCGGCGGCGCTCGCGGCGCTCGGCAAAGGCGTGACCGTCGGCGGCGTGCGCTACGGCGCGATACTCGCGGCGCTCGAAAAGGTGCAGGGCTCGAACGCATGGCTGAGCGTGGGCCTTGCCGAGGGCAAGAACCGCGAGGTGCGCCGCGTCATGGAGCATCTCGGCCTCGCGGTCACGCGGCTCATCCGCGTCGCCTATGGCCCGTTCCAGTTGGGCAATCTCGCGCGCGGCGAAACGGCAGAAGTGCCGAAGAAGGTGCTCTCCGAGCAGTTGGGCAAAGATGCGGATCATCGCCGGGCGCCATCGCGGCAGAGCGCTTGAGGCGCCGAAGGGCGCCACCGTGCGGCCGACGTCCGAGCGCGCGCGCGAGGCGGTGTTCGACATCCTCGCGCACGGGCGTTTCGGCGAAGGTCCGGTCTACGAGGACGCGCGCGTCATTGATCTCTTCGCCGGCACCGGCGCCATGGGGCTCGAGGCGCTATCGCGCGGCGCGCGCTTTGCGACCTTCATCGAGCGCGATGCCGCCGCGCGCGCGGCGCTTTCGCGCACCATCGCCAAATTCGGCGAGACTGCGCGGGCCAAGGTCATCGCCGCCGACGCGGTGAAGCCGCCGCGCGGAACGCCGTGCGCGCTCGCCTTCGTCGATCCGCCCTATGGCGAGGAGCTCGAAGCATCGGCGCTCGCCGCCCTGGCCGCCGCCGGCTGGCTCGCGCCCGGCGCGCTCGTCGTGCTCGAGCTTGCCGCGCGCGCGGATTTCACGCCGCCCGAGGGCTTCACGCTGCTCGACGAGCGCCACTACGGCGCCGCGCGGATTCTCTTTCTGAGATACGGCACGTGAAGTTTTGACGCCGAGGACGCCGCGGGCTCGCGAAGGGCGCTGGAGCAATGGTCGCACTCCGCGCCTTCTGCGCGACCTCAGCGGGCCTCTGCATTGAAATTCGATTGGTGACGCGTCGACGTTCATCCGCCAAGATCGGCGCAAATCTCTGGGAGGGAGCGATGCGGGTCTGGGGGGTAGCGGCAGCTGCGATGCTTGTGGGCGCGGGAATGAGCGCGGGCAATGCCACTGCGCAGGGGCAAGCGCCGATCAAGGTCGGCTTCGCCATCTCCGAGACCGGTGGCAGCGCCGGCGTCGGCAAGCAATATACGGTGACGGCGCAGATCTGGGCCGACGACGTCAACGCCAAGGGCGGGCTCCTGGGCCGCAAGGTCGAGATCGTCCATTACGACGACCAGAGCAACCCGGCGCTCGATCCCGGCATCTACACGAAGCTTCTCGACGTCGACAAGGTCGACCTCATCACCGGCTCGGGCACGAATTACAGCTCGGCCGCGATGCCGATCATCATCCAGCACAACGCCATGCTGCTCGACACGCTCGCGTTGGCGGTCAATGACGAATTCCACTATCCGCGCTTCTTCCAGACCATGCCCTATGGCCCACACGGCAAGGAGGCGATCTCGCAAGGCTATTTCGCCGCCGCCATGGCCATGAATCCGAAGCCGCAGACGGTGGCCCTGACCGGGGCGGACGCGGAATTCTCCAAGAACGCGATCGAAGGCGCGAAGCACTGGATCCAGCAGGACGGGCTCAAGATCGTCTACGACCGCGTCTATCCGCCGAACCAGGTCGATTTCAGCCCGGTCATCCAATCGATCAAGGCGGCCGGCGCAGATCTCGTCTATCTCGCGTCATATCCGGCCGACAGCGCAGGGTTCCTGCGCGCGGTCGAGGAGCAGGGGCTCACCGCCAAGATGTTCGGTGGCGCGATCGTCGGGCCGCAGCTCGGCACCATCAAGGCGCAGATGGGCGAGCATTTGAACGGGCTCGTCGATTACGAGCTCTTCGTCCATGAGAAGACGATGGAGTTCCCCGGCATTGACGAGTTCATCGCGAAATACCGCGCGAAGGCCAAGGAGGCCGGCACCGATCCTTTGGGCTTCTACGTGCCGCCGCTCGTTTACGCGACCTTCCAGGTGCTGGAGCAGGCGGTCGATGGGACGAAGTCCTTGGACCAGGACAAGCTCGCCAAATACATCCACGCGACGACGTTCAAGACGGTCTATGGCGACATCGCCTTCGGCGAGGACGGCGAATGGCGGCAGCCGCGCATCCTTACGGTGCAGTACCAGGGCGTCAAAGGCCACGACCTCGAGCAGTTCCAGAAGCCGGGCGAGACGCCGATCCTCGATCCGCCCGCCTTCAAGACAGGGACGCTGCAGTATCCCTACAGCTCGACGGGGAAATAGTCAGCGCCGTCCGAACAGGCGCTCGATGTCGGCGCGCTTCAGCTCGACATAAGTCGGGCGGCCATGGTTGCATTGGCCCGAATGCGGCGTCGCCTCCATCTGGCGCAGCAGCGCATTCATCTCGGCCTGGCTCAAGCGCCGGCCGGCGCGGACGCTGCAGTGGCACGCGATCGTGCCGCAGACGCTTTCGAGCCGTTCCTTGAGCGAGAGCGCGCCGCCCCATTCCGATAACTCATCGGCGAGATCGCGCACGAGCGCCTTCGCGTCGAGGCCCGGCACGAGCGCCGGCACCTCGCGCACCAGCACGGCGCCGCTGCCGAAGCGCTCGATGACGAAGCCCAGCTCAGCAAGCTCCTCCGCGCGCGCGAGAAGACGCGTCGCGGCCGCTTCTTCGAGTTCGACCACGTCGGGCAGCAGTAGGATCTGGCGCGGCACGCCGGCGTGATCGAGCGCCGTCTTCATGCGCTCGTAGACGAGACGCTCGTGCGCCGCGTGCTGATCGACGATGACGAGTCCGTCGGCGGTCTCGGCGACGACATAGGTCTCGTGCAGTTGCGCGAGCGCGGCGCCCAAGGGAAATAAAGCGGCACCGGCGTCGGCGGCCGCAGCCGCGCGCGCGGCAGGGGCGAGCTCGCCGAGGGGAGCCTGCGACACGTAAGCGGCGCGATCCTCGGCGAGACCCGCGGCAGGCATCCATGCCGGAGCGCGCGCCGGCGCCCAGCCGTGCGGCGCGAACGAGGCGAGCGCCGCGTCCGCGACCGTGGTCGAGGCGCGATGCGCGGCCCCTTGCAGCGCGTGGCGCAAGGCGCCGACGATGAGCCCGCGCACGAGAGCGGCGTCGCGGAAGCGCACCTCCGCCTTCGCCGGATGGACGTTGACGTCGACCGCGTCCTCGGGCGCGGTGAGGAACAGCACCACCATCGGATGGCGGTCATGCGCGAGGAAATCCTGGTAGGCGCCGCGTACCGCGCCGGCGAGAAGCTTGTCGCGCACCGGCCGCGCGTTGACGAAGAGATACTGATCGCGCGCCGTCGCGCGATTGAGCGTCGGCAATCCTGCGAGCCCGGTCACGACGAAGCCGTCGCGCGCGGCCGAGATCTCAAGCGCGTTCTCCGCAAAATCCTCGCCCAGGATCGCGGCAAGCCGCGCGCGGCGCGCTTCTTCGGCTGTGCCGCGCTGCGCCTGAAGGCGAAGGTGCACGCGGTTGTCGTCGCCCGTGACGCTGAAGCCGATCGCGGGATAAGCCATCGCGAGGCGCGATACCGCGTCGACCGCCTGCTCGCGCTCGGTCCGCGGCGATTTCAGGAACTTGAGGCGCGCGGGCGTGGCGAAGAATAAATCACGCACCTCGACGAGCGTGCCGGCGGCAAGCGCCGCGGGCGCGGCCTCGCCCTTGGCGCCGCCTTCGACCGCGAGCGACCAAGAGTGGGACTCGCCGCGGCGGCGACTCGTGACGGTGAGGCGACTCACGGCGCCGATCGAGGGGAGCGCCTCGCCGCGGAACCCGAGCGTGCGAATGCGCAGAAGATCGTCGTCGGGCAGCTTCGAGGTGCAGTGGCGCTCGACCGCGAGCGAAAGCTCGTCGCGCGTCATGCCGATGCCGTCGTCGCGCACGGATATCAGGCTTTGCCCGCCGGCCAAGAGCGTCACCTCGATGCGGCGTGCCTCGGCGTCGATGGCGTTCTCGACGAGTTCTTTGACGGCCGAGGCCGGGCGCTCGATCACCTCGCCCGCGGCGATGCGATTGACGACGACCGGCGGAAGCTGGCGCAACATCGGCACCATTGTGCCCGCTTGGCCCTAGGGCCGCCAGCGCCTCAGAAAAGCCAGGAGAAGAAACCGCCGCCCGAGGAGCTCTTGGTGCGCTCGATCACCGGCTTGCCGGTCAGCTCCGGTGCCGGTGCTGCCGTCGACGCGGCGCCGCGGTTGGCGTCGAGCCGGTCTTGCTCGGCCACGGGATCGATCACAGCGTCGGTGGGCCCGAGCTTCTGATCCTTGCGCCAGAAGGCGAGCTTGTCGACGAAGCTGTCGCTGACCTGACCGCTGGCGTCGGTCTCGACAAGCCGGCGGATGTCCTTGGGCGCGTCGGCCGCTCCCGCCTGCTTTAGAAGCTCCGACTCGCCGGCGCTCCTCTGATCCGCCGCAGGCGGCAGGTTCGCCTTCTGATCGTCGCCGACACGGAACACCGTCTGGCGTGCCTGTTCGGCGGTCGGCTGCTCCTGTGGCCGCTGCTCGCCGATGCGCGGCGGGCGCAGCGAGTAGTCCGGCGGCACCGCGAGGGGCGCGCGCGACACGACGGCGAACTCGTCGGGGATCACCTTCTCGCGCCCAATCGCGCGATTGAAGCTGTCACAGCCGGAGACGGCTGTAACCGCAAGTAGAGCGCAAATGATTAACGAGACCCGGAAAGACAAAGCCACCGCCCCCACGAAAGTCCCCTAATTACGCGGTTCGCGCCGGCCGCGCAAGCCGTCGATGATCATGAGCCCGACCCCCACCGAGATCGCCGCGTCGGCGAGATTGAACACGAACCAATGATAGGGCCCAACGTGGAAATCGAGGAAGTCGATGACGGCGCCGCGCGCGAGCCGGTCGATGACGTTACCGATGGCGCCGCCGACGACGAGGCCGATCGCGATCCGGAGCAATGCGTCCTGCGCGCGCGCGAGCCAGACGAGGAGCGCCGCGACGATCACCGCGGCGATCAGCGTGAAGACGAGCGCGTTCATCGCCGAGCCTGTGTTGAAGAGGCCAAAGCTCATGCCGCGATTGAGCGTCAGCGCGAAATTCAAGACCGGCAGTACCGGCATGATATGCGGGCCGTCGGCCGTGAAGAGACGCAGCACGCCGAGCTTCGCCGCCTGATCGACGAGCGCCGCGAGCACCGCCACCGCTAAGCCGAGGCGCATGTCTTCATTCGGCAGCGGGCAGGCCGATCGCGGCGACGGCGTCGGCGCAGCGGTGGCAGAGATCGGGCGCTTCCTTGATCGTGCCGACCTCGGGCAGCACGCGCCAGCAGCGCTGGCACTTGTCGCCGGGGGCGAGCGTCACCACGGCGCCGACCCCGGCCACACCGGCGAGCGCGAAGGCGCCGGCGGGCGGCGCATCGGTGCTGAGCTGCGCCGCCGAGGTGATGCAGAGTTCGGCGAGATCGAGGCCGCCGAATGTGGCCGCATCGTCGGGGGCGTGGAGCACGATCCCGGCCTGAAGGCTCGAGCCCAAGCGCTTTTCCGCGCGCGCGATCTCGATGGCGCCGGTGACGACGCGGCGCAGGTCGCGGATGCGGCTCCATTTTGCCGCAAGCGCGGGATCGCGCCAGGTCGCCGGCAGGTCGGGGAAGAGCTCGAGATGGACGCTCGTGCCATCGCCCGTTCCGTGCCGCGCAAGCCACGCCTCCTCGGCAGTGAAGCAAAGGACGGGCGCGAGCCAGCGCGCGAGGCAGTCGAACACGCGATCGAGCACGGTGCGCGCGGCGCGCCGGCGCGGCGCGTCTGGCAGGTCGCAATAGAGCGCATCCTTGCGCACGTCGAAATAGAAGGCCGAGAGATCGACCGCGCAGAACGTGTGGAGCGCGGTGAAGAGCGTGTGGAAGTCGAACGACGACGAGGTCGCGCGCACGAGCGCGTCCAGCTCCGACAAGCGATGGAGCACGTAGCGCTCAAGCTCGGGCATCTCGCGGTCGGCGACGCGCTCGTCCGCCTTGAAGCCCTTCAAGGCGCCCAAGAGATACCGCAGCGTGTTGCGCAGACGACGATAGGCCTCGGTGTGATGCTTCAGGATGTCGGGACCGAAGCCCACATCCTCGGTGTAGTCGGAGCCCACGACCCAAAGCCGCAGGATGTCGGCGCCGTGATCCTTGAGCGTGTCGGCGAGCCAGAAGGCGTTGCCGGCCGATTTCGACAGTTTGAATCCGCCCTCGTCGAGGAGGAACCCGTGCGTCAGCACCTTGTCGTAGGGCGCGCGGCCGCGCGTGCCGCAGGATTCGAGGAGCGAGCTGTGGAACCAGCCGCGATGCTGATCGGAGCCTTCGAGATAGAGCGAGGCGGGCCAGGCGAGATCGGGACGGCGCTCCAGCACGAAGGCATGGGTCGAGCCACTGTCGAACCACACGTCGACGATGTCGGTGACCTGCTCGAAGTCGGCAGGATCGCGGCCCGCCCCCAGGAACTCGCGCGGATCGGTGTCGTACCAGGCATCGGCGCCCCTCTGCTCGAACGCAGCGGCGATGCGGTCGATCACGGCCTGGTCGCGCAGCGGCTCGCCGTTCCTCTTGTTGACGAACACGGCGATTGGCACGCCCCAGGCGCGCTGGCGCGAGATGCACCAGTCGGGCCGCGTCTCGATCATGGCGCGGATGCGGTTCTCGCCCTGCGGCGGGAACCACTCTGTCGCAGCGATGGCGGCAAGCGCCTTATCGCGCAAACCGTTGGCCGCCATGGCGATGAACCATTGCGGCGTGTTGCGGAAGATGAGCGGCGCCTTCGAGCGCCACGAATGCGGATAGGAATGAACGAGCCGGCCTTCGCCCAAGAGACAGCCCGCAGCCTTGATCGCATCGATCACAGCGCGGTTGGCGTCGCCGGCGGTGCCGTCCGGCATGTAGACGTGCTTGCCGGCGAAGAGCGGCACATGCGGGTAATAGGTTCCGTCCTCGGCCACCGTTTGCGGCGCGTCGATGTGATATTTGCGGCAGAGCTCGAAATCGACATCGCCGTGGCCTGGCGCCTCATGCACGAAGCCGGTGCCATCCTCGTCCGTGACGAAATCGCCGGGCAGGAGCGGCACGTCGAAATCGTAGCCCTGACCTTTGAGCGGATGGCGGCACAGGGCGCCGGCAAGCGCGCTCCCCTTGAAGACGGTGAGCGTCTGGCCGATGAAGCTCAACTCTTCCTCGAGCGCGGTGCGGCGCGATTGCGCCACGACGATGCGCTCGCCGCGCGTAGCAAGACTCGTAGGGCCCGCCGCGCCCACCTCGAGCAAGAGATATTCGATGTCCTCGCCATAGGCGATGGCGCGGTTGCCGGGAAGCGTCCACGGCGTCGTCGTCCAGATCACGATCGACGCGGTACCGAACGATTTGGGCAGGCCGGGGCGGAACTGGACGACCGGGAACTTCACCCACACCTGGTCCGAAGTGTGGTCGTGATATTCGATCTCGGCCTCGGCCAGGGCCGTCTTCTCGACGATCGACCACATCACCGGCTTCGCACCCTTGTAGAGCCCGCCATTCATCAGGAACTTGCCGATCTCGCGCGCGATCTGCGCCTCGGCGGCGTTGCTCATGGTGGTGTAGGGATTGCGCCAGTCGCCGACGACACCCAGACGCTGGAACTCGGCGCTCTGCACCTTGACCCAATGCGCTGCGAACTCGCGGCACTCGCGCCGGAACTCGAGCACGGGTACATCGTCCTTGGAGCGATTCTTAGCGCGGTATTCCTCCTCGATCTTCCATTCGATCGGAAGCCCGTGGCAGTCCCAGCCGGGCACGTAGTTGGCGTCGAAGCCCGCCATCTGCTGCGCGCGGTTGATCACATCCTTCAGGATCTTGTTGAGCGCGTGGCCGATATGGAGGTTGCCGTTGGCGTAGGGCGGCCCGTCATGGAGCACGAACTTCGGACGTCCGGCGGCGGCCTGGCGCTGCCGCGCGTAGAGGTCGAGCGCCGCCCAGCGCGCGAGCAGGCCAGGCTCGCGCTTCGGCAGATCGCCGCGCATGGGAAAATCGGTCTGCGGCAGAAAGACCGTCGAACGGTAGTCGGTTGCCATCCTTCGCTCTCGGGCGAATGGATATAGGGTAGAGGGGCTTAGATCAACCGGGCCCTGCCGCCTTGCCGGCATATCTGAGACGCCAGTAGAGCGCCGAGCCGGCCCAGGCGGCGAGGAAAAAGCCGATCACGGCATAGCCGACTCCGGCGAAATTCGCATTGAGCGCCGCGACGAGACGCCAGAACGGGCCGTCGAGGCCCCAGCGGTCGACCGCGAGGCCCAGCGTCTCGATCCCGCCCACCGCCACCGCCACCATCACCGAAGCGAGCGTAATGGTGAAATTGTAGAAGAGCTTGCGCGCGGGATCGACGAACGCCCAGCCATAGGCGCCCACCATGAGCACGCTGTCGGTGGCATCGACAAGCGCCATCCCGGCGGCGAAGAGCGCGGGGAAGATCATCACCGCGCCGAAGCTCAACCCCTTGGCGCTCTCGGCGGCGGCGATCGCGAGGACGGCCACCTCGGTCGCGGTGTCGAAGCCGAGCCCGAAGAGGAAGCCCAGCGGATACATGTGCCACGAGCGCGTGACGAGTCGGAAGAGCGGGCGGAAGAGGCGCGCCCACAATCCCCGTTGCGCCAAGAGTGAATCGAGCGCGGCATCCTCGCGCGCGCCGGCGCCGCGCGCCGCGCCGAGGCGCCGCCACAGCGCGCCGAGCACGGCGCAGTTGAGCGCGGCGACGATGAACAGCACGAGCGCGGAGAGGAGCGTGCCGACGAGTGCGCCGGCATCGCGGAGCGCCTCGACATGCGCGGCAAAGCGCGTCGTCGCGAGCGCGAGCGCCGCCGAGGCGAGCGCAACGACGGTTGCGTGGCCGAGCGAGAAATAGAGTCCGGCCGCGAGCGGCCGCCGTCCCTCCTGCATCAGCTTCCGCGTGATGTTGTCGATGGCGGCGATGTGATCGGCGTCGACGGCATGGCGGAGGCCAAAGCTGTAAGCGAGGAAGGCCGTGCCAAGAAGCACCGGGCGATCGCGGAAGACGGCAAGCGCCGCGATCCAGGCGGCGAGATTGCCGGCGCCGAGCACGGCATAAAGTACGGCGAGGTTTCTACGCATCGTCTTCGAGCGGGAGTTTTTGGCCGCCGCGCAACATCTCGCGCGCCTTCTCGCAGTCGGCGGCGATCTGCGCCTTCAAGGCGTCGAGCCCGGCGAAGCGCTGCTCGGGGCGCAGATGCCCGATGAAGGCGACGCGCAGAGGCTTGCCGTAGAGATCGCCTGAGAAGTCGAAGAGATGCGCCTCGAGCCTGAGGTCGCGGCCGCCCACCGTCGGACGCCAGCCGAGATTGGCGACGCCGTCATGCCAGCGCGCGGCACCGCCCTCGCCGACCGCGGCACGCACGGCGTAGACGCCGGGGAGCGGGCGCAGATAGTCGGCGAGGCCGAGATTGGCGGTCGGAAAACCAATAGTGCGGCCGAGCCGCTCGCCGGTCTGCACGTGTCCGCCCATCTCCCACCAGCGCCCAAGCAGCGCCGCCGCCTCGCGCGGGCGGCCTTCGGAGAGATGCTTGCGGATCAGGGTCGAGGAATAGGCGGCACCACTCGCGTTCGCGACCGGATCGACGACGTTGACGCCGAAGCCGTGCTCGGTGCCGAGTTCGCGTAGGAGCGCGGGGTTGCCGCGCCGCGCATTGCCGAACACGAAATCGTAGCCGACCACGACCTGGCGCACGCCGAGCGCGCCGACCAGGAGCTCGCGCACGAAGTCCTCGGCCGTCTTCTTGGCGAAGCCGATGCTGAAGGGGCGCGCGACCAGGAGCTCGACTCCGAGCGCGGCCATGAGCCGCACTTTGTCGCGAAAGGGCGTAAGGCGAAAGGGCGCGGTGCCAGGCTGGAACACGCTCCGCGGATGGGGCTCGAAAGTGAGGACACCGAAGCGGGCGCCGGCGGCGCGCGCCCGCGCGCGAGCCTCGGCCAGCACGGTCTGATGGCCGAGATGCAGCCCGTCGAAATTGCCGATGGCGAGGACCGCGCCGCGATCGGCGCCCGCGGCCCGCCCATAGCGGAGAATGCGCATACCGACCGGAAGATAGAAGCTGCGGTGCGATCCCGCCAGAATGGCGAGGCGGAGGAGATCGCACCTTGATCGAAGCGCAGAAACCGTTGGAAGATGGTTCCCTGGTAGTCTGGTGAGCCGTGATCGAAGCTAGGCTCAAAACCATCTACCATCCGAGCTACGAACGCCGCCTTGTCATTGTGCGGCGGACAGATGGCGTCTACGGCTACATCGAGGAGGAATACATCGCCGACGATCCGCTTGGTGCGGGTTGGTATGCCATGTCTCCTTACTGGCCGGATCGGATCGAAGCTTTGTGCGGCTCTGAAGAAATCGCGGAACGAGAGGCGCGCGGGCGTGTCCAGTGGCTCAAATCAACCATCCAACGCGACTCCGACTAGTCGGCTGTTACAATTCAAATTGTGCGATATCAGTGCCGGCGCTCAGCCGCGCGCGGGGACGAGCGCCATCGCCTCGCCATCGACGACGACGGTGTCGCCGACGAGGCACTGCGTTTTCAGAACGACGCGGCCGCGCTCGCGGATGATCTCGGCGACCGTGACACGCGCCTCGACCGTGTCGCCGATCCGGACCGGCGCCTTGAAGGCGAGGCTTTGCGACAAATAGACCGTGCCCGGCCCCGGCATGATCGCGAGCGCGGTCGAGAAATAGCTCGCCGTCAGCATCCCGTGCGCGACGCGCCCCTTGAAGCGCGTGGTGCGGGCGAACTCTTCGTCGAGATGGAGCGGGTTGTGGTCGCCGGTGAGGTCGGCGAATGTCCTGACATCGGCGTCTGTGATGGTGTGGCGGTAGGAGGCGGTCATACCGACCGTGAGGTCCTCGAGCGCATAGGCGCGCCGCACGTCGCGGCGCAGAACATCATCCATGGACCACCTCTAAGCCCTTGATTTTACACTCGGCCAAATCACGAAATACGCGCAATTTGTGCGCCGCACCTTAACTGCACGTTGGGCGGGGAGCAAGGAAATGCTACTGCTTGCACGCATTGCCAACATTCGGCGGAGCCGATCGTTCGCACCGGCACAAATTCTGTGCCGGCGAGGCACCCTTTTGCCGGCGGCCGCGGCGGGTTAGGCTCCGCCAACCCTGGCCAATCCCGGAGCCAATAGTGGAGGACACCGCCGCGCCGTTGCGGGAGATGTGGTATTTCGCGCTCCCCGGCGCGCGACTCGGGCGCGGGCGGACGGTGGCGAAAACCCTCCTTGGCGAGCCCGTGCTCCTCGGCCGCGACGCCGAGGGACAAGTCTTCGCGCTCAAGGACCTTTGCCCCCATCGCGGTATCCCGCTGCGGCACGCCCGGTTCGACGGGCACGAGCTCGAATGCTGCTATCACGGCTGGCGCTTCGCGCCCTCGGGGCGCTGCGTTGCCATTCCCTCGCTCGCCACGGGCGAGGATGTCGAGGTCGGGCGCATCCGCGCGCGGTCCTATCCGGCGCGCGAGGTGCAAGGAAATGTGTGGGTGTTCTTCGGCACGAAGCCCGAGGAAGCCCCCGAGATCCCCGTGCTGCCGGAATTCGGCGAGCGGGGCCCCGATCTTTATGAGAGCGTGCGCATGCCGTGCGGCATCGATCACGCCGTGATCGGGTTGATGGATCCCTCGCACGGCGCCTTCGTCCATCGCGCATGGTGGTGGCGCTCGCGCCGCTCGATCCACGAGAAGGAGAAGGCGTTCGCGCCCAGCCCCTTCGGCTTCACCATGCTGCGCCACGCACCGTCGCGAAACAGCAACGCCTATCGCATCCTGGGCGGCACGCCCGAGACCGAGATCGCCTTTCGCCTGCCGGGCATCAGGATCGAGGACGTGAAGGTCGGGCGCCATCGCCTCGTCAATCTCACGGCGGTGACGCCGCTCACGCCGGGCGAGAGCGAGGTCAACCACGCGATCTACTGGACCTTGCCGCGGCTGGGGCTCTTGAAGCCGCTCCTGCGCTCGTTCGTGCGCGCGTTCCTCGGCCAGGACCGCGACATCATGACGATGCAGGCCGAGGGCCTCCGTCACGATCCCATCCTCATGCTCATGGGCGACGCCGATCAGCAGGCGAGATGGTACCACCGCCTGAAGAACGAATACCGCCGCGCGCAGGAGGAAGGGCGGCCCTTCGTCAATCCCGTGAAGGAACGCGTGCTGCGCTGGCGCAGCTGAGCGATCTCCTAGCGCTTGCGCATCAGCACGCCTGCCACCGCGCCCGATATGAACGTGAGCGCGGCGATGGCGTTGATCGCGGCGACAAGGCCGAACCAATCCGCGATCAGGCCGGCGGAAAGCGCGCCCAACGCATAGCCAAGGTCACGCCAGAAGCGATAGACGCTCAGCGAGCGAGCGCGCCACGTCGGATGCGATGCGTCTGATACGGCGGCGATCAGGGTCGGGTAGACCATTGCCGTCCCAAGTCCGAGCAACAGGCTCCCGAGCAGCCACCACTCGAACGAACGCATGAGCGCGGTCAGGAACAGACCGGCCGACTGCACCCACATGCCCGCGACGATCAAGCCCTTGCGTCCCCACCGGTCGCTCAGCGGGCCGGTGGCGGTTTGCAGAATGCCCCACGTCGCCGGATAGACGGCCTTCAAAATGCCGATGCGCTCGACGCCGAGACCGAACGACACGAACAGCAACGGGAAGATGCCCCAACTCATTCCGTCATTGAGGTTGTTGACGAGGCCGGCTTGGCACGCCGCGAACAGGTTGCGGTCGCGAAACGAGGTGAGCGAAAAAATTCTCCAGAAATCGAGCTGCGCGCTTGGTTGCTCCCTGCCTCTTGCTTCCAGTTGGACGTGCGCGCGCGTGTCGCGCACAAGCAGGATCGAGAGTCCGAGACCGAGCGCCGCATAGGCGACGCCGAGATAGAAGGGTGAAGGCCGTAGTCCGTCGTACTGGGCGATGTAGCCGGTGAGAAAAGCGGTCGCTCCGACCGCAAGGTAGCCCGAGCATTCATTGAGTCCGACGGCGAGGCCGCGCGATTTCGGTCCGACCAGATCGACCTTCATGATGACGGTCATCGACCACGCGAAGCCTTGGTTGATGCCGAGCAGCGCGTTGGCGACGATCACCCAGCCCCAGCTTGGGGCCCACATGATGATGAATGGCACCGGCAATCCAAAGAGCCATCCGACAACGAGCACCCGCTTGCGACCCCAACTGTCCGCAAGGTGGCCGGAAACGAGATTGGAAAGCGCCTTGATGATCCCGAAGCTGACGATGAATGAGACCACCAGCGTCGTGGAGGCGACCTTGAATTCCTCGGAACCGATGAGCGGGACGACGGTCCGTTCGAGACCGACCATGCCGCCGACGAATGCATTGACGAGGAGGAGCAGCGAAAACTGCGACCAGTTCGCGCGCAGGCCCAGCCTGATCCCCGGCGCAACGTCGCCGATGGTCATTCCGAAGCCATAAGGGCGGCGACCGGATCGGTGGCGAGGAACCGGCGGAGAATCATTGCTATTCTCCACGTCCGAAACGGCTCAATATCATTCAATTACTCAGTTGAATGATATAATGCGGGGATGGAATGTCAACGCTCGGCCCGAAACAAGCGCTCTTCGCCCAGTTTGCCGCGATCGCAAAGACTTTGAGCAACGGCCACCGCCTGGAATTGCTCGAGCAAGTCGCGCAGGGCGAACGTAGCGTCGAGATCTTGGCCGAGCGCACGGGCCTTTCGGTTGCGAACGCATCCCAGCATCTGCAGCACTTGAAGCGGGCGGGGCTGCTCAATTCGCGGCGACAGGGCAAGTTTGTTTATTACATGCTGGCGGACGACGGCATTCTCGAGGTGCTCACGGCGCTGCGGCGGATCGCCGAACGCAATGTTGCCGAGGTCGAGCAAGTCGTCCGCAGCTACTTCAACAAACTCGACGACCTGGAGCCGGTCACCCGCAAGCAGCTCCTGAAGCTGATCCGCGCGGGTGCGGTCACCGTCCTGGACGTCCGCCCGCCAGACGAGTTTGCCTTGGGCCATGTTCCGGGCGCGGTGAACATACCGCTCGCGTCGCTGAGAACGCGGCTCGCGGAGATCAATCCCGACCGGGAAATCATCGCCTACTGCCGCGGCCACTATTGCGTCCTGTCCTTCGAGGCGGTCGCGCAGTTGCGCGCCCGAGGTTTCAAGGCCCGGCGCTTGGAGGATGGTCTGCCCGAATGGCGCGCGGCCGGACTTCCGATCACGACGGGAAGCGCGCGCGATCGGTGAAAACGTCTGGTTCGGGCAGAAGCGCCGGCATCGGCGGCGTCAATCGGCCCGACTGCTGAACGCTTCGTTAACGCTGCGCCCCTAGAGTCGCGTGCCGTTGGAGGATCGGTACATGGAGCAGACGCTCGGGCAGGTCGAGACCGTGCGCGGCGCGCAGGTGACGGCGAGTCTCGCGCGCCCGGCGGCCGAGTTCGGCGCGGCCATTCGTATCGGCGCGCTCGTCAAGATCGCGGCGCCGGGCAGCACCGTTGTTGCGACCGTGAGCGCGGTCGAGCAGGGCGATGGCGCGAACCCGAAATACAGCCTCGTTGCCGATCTGCTCGGGGAGATTTCGGCCGAGGGAATCTTCGCGCGCGGCGTCGCGCACTTCCCGCTGCCGGGCGCCGAGGTGAGCGCCGCGAGCGAGGCCGACCTCGACGCCGTCTATGACCGGCCCAATTCCTTCCACGTGCGCGTGGGCGCCCTCCACCACGATCCGGCGCGACCAGCCTATCTCTTGACCGACGAGCTTCTCGCCAAGCACTTCGCGGTGCTCGGCACCACAGGCTCGGGCAAATCCTGTGCCGTGACACTGATCCTGCGCGCCGTGCTGGCGCAACACGCCAACGCGCACATCGTGCTGCTCGACCCGCACGACGAATACGAGCAGGCGTTTGGCGCCGTGGCCGAGGTCGTCAACATCGACAATCTGCAGCTGCCGTTCTGGCTTCTCGATAACGAGGAGGCGGTGGCGACGCTCATCTCCGGCGGCTCGCTGCTCGAGCAGCAGTCGCAGGCCACCATCCTCAAGGAAGCGATCACGCTCGCGCGGCGGCGCTATGCCGGCGATTTGAACGCGCAATGGATCACGGTCGACACGCCCGTCCCCTATCGCACCGGCGACCTCGTCCACATCCTCGACGAAGCGATGGGCCGGCTCGACAAGCCCGATTCCTCGGCGCCCTACATGCGTTTGAAGTCGCGCATCGAGTCGATGAACAACGACCGGCGCTTCGCCTTCATGTTCTCGCGCGTCGTCACGCGCGACATTCTCGGCACGGTGATCGGGCGCCTCCTGCGCATTCCGGTCTAGAACCGCCCGGTTACCATCATCGATTTGTCGGGTGTGCCGTCGGAGATCGTCAACGTCGTCGTGTCGCTGCTCTGCCGCGTCGCGTTCGACTTCGCGCTCTGGGCCGACCACGACAAGATGCCGCCGCTTCTCCTCGTGTGCGAGGAGGCGCACCGCTACGTCCCGGCTGACGAACGCGTGGGCTTCGCGGCGACGACGCGCGCCATCTCGCGTATCGCCAAGGAGGGCCGGAAGTACGGCGTGTCCTTGGGGCTCGTGACGCAGCGCCCGTCGGAGCTCGCGGTGAGCGCCTTGTCGCAATGCGGCACGATCTTCGCGCTGCGCATGGGGAACGAGCTCGACCAGCGCTTCGTCGCCAATACGCTGCCCGAGACCGCGCACGGCATGGTCGGCGCGCTCCCCTCGATGCGGCCGCAGGAGGCGATCGTCGTGGGCGAAGGTGTGCCGCTGCCGATGCGGGTGCGCTTTGATGATCTCGCACCGGCCGAGCGGCCGCGCTCGAGGAGCGCCGAGTTCTCGAAGGCGTGGCAGGTGGACGGCGCCGGCGCCGACTTCCTCGAGGACGGCATCAAGCGCTGGCGCCTCCAGATGCGCAAGCACGAAGGCGGCAGCATTTAGGCGCGCGCGTGCGTTCCTAAGCTACCGCGCGTGGCCGTCGGCGAACCAGCGCGGCAGGAGGCGCGCGAGCTCGCCGACGATGCCGCGGCGGAACGTCAGGACGCAGACGACGAAGATCACGCCCTCGATCACCGTCACCCACGAGCCGAACTGCGCGAGATAATTCTCCATCCCCACCATGACAATGGCGCCGGCCGTTGGGCCGAAGAGCGTGCCGATCCCGCCGAGGAGCGCCATGAGCAGGACGTCGCCTGAAGTCGAGAAATAGACGTCGGTCAACGAGGCGAGCTGGAAGACGAGCGCCTTCGTGGCCCCCGCGAGCCCTGAGATCGCGGCCGAGAGGGTGAAGGCCAGGAGCTTGTAATGCTCGGTGCGGTAGCCCAACGAGACCGCACGCCCCTCGTTTTCGCGAATCGCCTTCAGCACCTCGCCGAAGGGCGAGTTGACGGTGCGCCACAGGATCGCGAAGCCCACGAGGAAGATCGCGAGGACGAAATAGTACATGGCGAGCGGATCGTTGAGATCGACGAGGCCCAGAAGCCGGCCGCGCGGCACCGCCTGGATGCCGTCCTCGCCGCCCGTGAACTTCGCCTCGACGGCGACGAAATACATCATCTGCGCCAGCGCGAGCGTAATCATGGCGAAGTAGATGCCCTGGCGGCGGATCGCGAGCCAGCCGAAGACGAGCCCCATCGCCGCCGCGAGCGCGGTGCCGAGAAGGATGCCGGGTAACGGCGGCAGGCCCCACGATTTTACGGCAAAGGCGGTCGCATAGGCGGCCCAGCCGAAGAAGGCGGCGTGGCCGAACGAGGCGAGCCCGACATAGCCGATCAAGAGATTGAAGGCCGAGGCGAAGAGCGCAAAGCAGAGCGCCTTCATGACGAAGACGGGATAGAACACGAAGGGCGCACCCAAAGCCGCGGCGAGGAGCACCAAACCGGCCGCGCGGCGCGCGGCGAAGCGCACCTCACTCGTTGCGGCGAGCGCGCTTCTCATCGGAACTCGCGGCCGAAGAACCCGGCCGGCTTCACCAGCAGCACCACCGCCATGATGACGAAGATGGCGGTCGAGCTCGCCTCGGGCCAGAACACCTTGGTCAGCCCCTCGATGAGCCCCAAGACGAAGCCGCTCAGGATCGAGCCCAAGATCGAGCCCATGCCGCCGATCACCACGACCGCGAACACAACGATGATGACGTTCTCGCCCATGAGCGGGCTCACCTGATAGATGGGCGCGGCCAGGACACCCGCGAGCGCGGCAAGAGCGACGCCGAAGCCATAGGTGAGCGTAATCATGCGCGGCACGTTGACGCCGAAGGACTGGACCAGCGCCGGGTTCTCGGTCGCGGCGCGGAGATAGGAGCCGAGCCGCGTGCGCTCGATCACGAACCAGGTGCCGAAGCAGATGATGAGCGAGGCGACGATCACCCAGCCGCGATAGATCGGCAAGAACATGAAGCCGAGATTGTAGGCGCCGGTGAGCGTCGGCGGGATCGAGTAGGGCAGCCCGCTCGATCCCCATTCCTGGCGGAACAGGCCCTCGAGGATGAGGGCGAGGCCGAAGGTGAGGAGCAGCCCGTAAAGATGGTCGAGCTGGTAGAGGTAGCGGATGAAGAGGCGCTCCAAAACGATGCCGAAGGCGCCCACCACGAGAGGCGCGACGATGAGCGCCATCCAATAGTTGATGCCGAGGAACTTCAGCAGCAGATAGGCGCAGAAGGCGCCGATCATGTATTGCGAGCCGTGCGTGAAATTGATGATGCCGAGCATGCCGAAGATGACGGCGAGACCGAGGCTCAGCATGGCGTAGAAGGCGCCGTTGATGAGCCCGATCAGAAGCTGCGCCATCAGCGCCGGGAGCGGCGGCAGCGCGATGTGGAGGACGCTCAGCACGCGCTTACTCCCTCTCCCGTCCGGGGAGAGGGCCAGGGGTGAGGGGCTTCGGTCGTCGGCTTCCCCTCACCCGGCGCTGCGCGCCGGCCTCTCCCCGAGGGGAGAGGCAAAGCGCGACAGCGCGGAGGCCCATCCTCAGCCCTTCTTCACGAGCGGGCATTCGCTCTCGCTCAGCGGGCGGAAGGCCTGATCAGCCGGGATGGTGGCGAGGAGCTTGAAGTAGTCGAACTGGTACTTCGACTCGGCCGGCGACTTGACCTGGAAGAGATACATGTCGCGCAGGACGCGGCCGTCCTCGCGCAAATGCCCATTCTTGGTCATGAAGTCGTTGATCGGCAGCTTGCGCATCTCGGCCACGACCTTAGGGCCGTCGTCGGTGCCGGCCTCCTTGATCGCCTTGAGATAGTGCATGATCGAGCCATAGACGCCGGCCTGCACCATGGTGGGCGGCTTCTTGATCTGTTCCATGTAGCGCTTC